>WRLH01000031.1 GCA_009777715.1 Lachnospiraceae bacterium | reverse complement strand
GGGAAGTATTAAAGATTTGGAAGACGTGCGTTTATATATAGGCGGCGACACGTTCACATACAATTCTTACGGCAGCATCAACACCGATACCGGCACGGCGTTTGTCTACCGTAATGTGGGCGAGATTATCATGTCCCTGCGCGGCATAACCGCCCCGACTTCTTATTACGCGGCGAGGAACACGGAAGGGCACAGCGCTGCACAAGTAGGAAACAGTTTAAGCAACGCAACCTCGACAGGCAGTTTAGTTGATACCGGCTATTATCTGCAATGGGGCGACCGCAATGGCGGCGCGAACGCAATCTCTATCCCCATTGGCGGCAGCTATAAGATTGAAACAAGTGAGCAATTCACCACCCGGCAGGAATTAACATGGTCTGCCGGGGCTGGCACAGGCAGCTTGCAATCGGTTGAAATTGACAACGTGGATAATAAAATCAGCGTGTCTTACTATGCGAGTGATGATGTTACGGTAGGTGAACTGATAGCGGGCCTTAAGTATACCCTGCCGTTTGACCCGGCCTTTGTTGTGGCTGATGACAATAATGCCGTCATGGGCTTAACTGCTCCGCTTGAAAGCGCAGACGGCGGCACGATTTACATAAGAGAGGACGTTAGCCTTGCCCTTAGGACTTATGATTTGGAAGTAACGAAGCTTTTTAAGCTTGCCGCGCCGACTGCTCTTCCTGCGACTTCGCCTTCTTCAATCGCCACAGTAAAACTCGGCGATAAAATTACGCTGTTAAGCAACCACCCTAATGCTGATATTTTATATGGCATTGGTGTTATGCTGCCCGATTTGCCCTATAATGCTGCCGATGGTATTACAGTAACAGGAACTGCGGGAGGTGCATTCACCGTCAATGCCCAAGCTGTAATGAAAGACGACTCACTATTGGAAAGTGGGATTGCTACGTTTACTTACAGAATAGCAGATAAAATCCAAACTACGGTCACCGTAACCTCTCCCGATGACATAATTTACGGCGAAACGCTTGACGACCCGATTGCAACAGCAGACGAGGGCGCAAGTACGTTCACATTCCGCTACACGGGAACAATGGAAAACGAAACGCCCTACGATTCAGCCGAAAAGCCTCTAAATCCCGGCGAATACACCGTAACGGCCACGCTTGTCAGCAATACGCATATGGGCAGCGACAGCGAAGATTTCACAATCTCGCCAAAACCCCTTACATGGAACGCAGACGGAACGGTGGCAAGCAGAAGTTTTATCAGCGGCAGTACCGCTGCAACGATCGCAACCGCTCCGACTCTTAACGGTGTCATAGGGGCCGATACCGTAACGGTCAAGAACGGCACGGTTTCTTTCGTAAACGCAAACGTGGGAACAAGGGCAGTCACAGCGGCTGGTTTTGGAATCGCAGGTGATGATTCATGGAAGTACACCGCCCCATCAGCACAGCCGTCATTTGCAGACGGCGAGATTACGGCGAGCAATTTCACCCCCCTCAAAGATACACATTTCACTGCCACGGAGCTTGACCCAGAGGGCCAAACGGACAGCGACTTTGTCATTTATGCCACTAGCGGCTATTTAGTTAGCAAAAACTTAAACGAAGCGGACGGCTGGCAAACTTCGCTTACATGGAGCGTGAATACGAATAACGGCAAAGCGGAGTTTTATGTAAAAGATACCGCCACAGGCGACATATCGGAAATGGCGAGCGTAGCCTACAAAATCGACATAAATGAGCCTGTGCCGCCATCAATTCCGGAGAAGCCGTCACCGTCTGTTCCTGTCTCGCCGTCGATTCCGGAAACACCCCAACCATCACCACCGATTACAGATACAGAATCAGAAACCTATGCGCCTATTGGCCAAGTAGCGGCGGGCAATGTGCTGATTACGAACTTGCAACCAAGCCCAACGCCGTCAAATACTCCGAGTAATGACCCGGCAAACCCTCCGAATAATGACCCGGAAACCTTGCCAACTTTGCCGGGCGGCGAATCTTTAGAGGAACTCGAAGACTTAGGGGAACAGGATGGTGACGAAACAAACGGCGACCCGCCGATAACCCCTGCACCTGCCGCTGACTTCCCGGATGGCGATACAAAAACTTCCATTTCCATACCATGGCTTAGGATAGGCGTTATATCCGCGCTAGTTGTGCCTGCGATGGGTGTGCCGACGCTGATTATGCTTAAAAGGCGTGGTTTCATTAAATGGAAAAAGTAATTAATTTTGCTCCATAATTATGCTCCATAATTATGCTTCATAATTTTGATTTATAAATTTGCCTTTAAAGTGGAGATATGATAAAATTAATTCTATGAAAAAGAAGAATTATCTGGCACTTTTTATTATTGTTGTTGCTTCTTTGCTGTTAGGGCTTTTTGGCGGAAATATACTTAATCAATACAATCAAGTATATAAAGTTTGCTATAGCGAGGCTGGGGTAATCGTTAATCCGGCCGATTTCTTTAAGAAAGGCGGCCAAGAAGCATTTTTTACCGCTGAAAGTGAGCTATTTGCCATCGATGTTCCCGGCGAATACCAGATTAGGTTAAAAAAGGGCTGGCTTAGTTTTAAGTCAACATTAATTATCGAAGATACGATTCCCCCCGCGGGAAGCGTTGCTGCCCTTAATCGGCTGGTTGGCAGTGAGCTAAGCCCTTTCGATTTTGTGACAGAAATAATTGACGCGACTTTAGTAAGCCTTGATTTTGTGGAACTGCCTGACACGAGCATTCCCGGCCGCCAAGAAGTTAAGCTCCGCCTGACTGACTTGGGCGGAAACCAAACAATCCTGACGGCGGCATTATTTATCGCCGAAATATTTGACATGGTCATGATTGAAGCTGGCGATCCGTTGCCATCGATAAGTGATTTTGTGTCTGATGCCGAAGAAGCTTATTTCATTAGTGACATAAACCTGCTTGATAATACAGAAGTTGGCGAATATCCGGTGATCTTAAGCATAGACGGCGGGATTTATGAAACATTTTTCACCATTGTTGATACCATTCCGCCGATTTTTGCCATCCATGACATCACTAGTTTTTCCTTGCATATCCGCGCGGCAGCAGATTTTGTGACGGAATATGATGATATTACCCCGGTTACCTTTCATTTCCTGGACGAGCCGGATTTTACATATCTTGGCACTCAAGAAGTTAAAATTATCGCCAGGGACAGCGGCGGAAATGAAGCGGTTGAAAGTGCTTTTCTTACGCTTTTAGCTGATACGGAGCGTCCGGTTATTAAAGGCGCGGTTGATTTTACGGTTCAGGCCGGTGATTCGGTTGCCTATCTCAAAAATGCGGCGGCGATTGACAATGACCCCATCGGCTTGGAGTTTTTCGTTGACCAAAGCGCGGCCGACCCTAATACGCCCGGTGCTTATCCGGTCCGTTATATAGCCCGCGATTTTGCCGGAAATGAGACAATCGTCACCATTACCTTGACCGTGATTGAAAAGGTGTATGACATCGAGGATATTTATTTGCGGGCTGATGAAATCCTTGAGCGCATTTTCACCGATGAGATGACCGAGCGGGAAAAATTGTGGGCGATTTACCGCTATAATGCGAACAATATTTTCTTTGAGGCCGTCTGGGAAAAAGTAACCTGGCTGCAAGCAGCATATGACGGGCTTTTTAACCGCCGGGGGGATTGTTATGTTTATGCAATGACAGCAAAGGTTTTACTTGACCGCGCCGGGATAAAAAACGAAGATATCGAGAAAATTGTGACGTCTTCCCGGCATTATTGGCATTTGGTTGACTTAGGTGACGGCTGGCATCATTTTGACACAACTCCCCGCAGTGATAAGGCGGTGATTTTTATGTGGACGACCGCGCAGATTAATGAATTGATGGAAGAAACCAGATATCGCTCCCATCGTTATGACCCGGATATTTTCCCGCGGGACAGGAGAGAGATACGGTAAAAAGTTGAAAGAATTTCATTCTTTCAACCGGAGATTTGAGCTATGCTCAAAATCTCCAGGTTTTGAAAAGGATATAAGAATGAAAGTACTCGGCATTATCGGCGGCCTTGGCCCGATGGCAACAGCCCATTTTTTGGCCCTCATTACCAAAATGAGTAACGCAGCAAAAGACCAAGACCATATCGAGATTTTATTGCATAGCCGTCCGCAGATTCCCGACCGTTCCGCTTTTATCGCCGGGAAATCAGACCTAAGCCCGGAGATGGATTTGGTAAATATTGGCAAAAAATTGGCACAAGATGGCGCGGAAATATTAGCGATTCCTTGTTTTACGGCCCATTATTTTATGGAAGCAATCCGCAAAGCGGCCGGAATCCCGGTCATTGATGCGATTGACGAAACAGTTTCATATTTAAAAGAATTAGGGATAAAGTCGGCGGGGATTTTGGCAACTGACGGCACAATCCAAAAGCAGCTTTATCAAGATAAGCTAAATAAAGCAGGAATTGACGCGCTTATCCCAGCAGCAAAAGAGCAAAAGCAAGTCGCGGATTTGATTTATGGAATAAAAAGCGGGCATTCAGTCAATGTTGATAATTTTGCGGAAATATCGCAACTTTTATTTAATGAGGGCGCAGAAATTATTTTGCTTGGCTGCTCTGAATTATCAACCTTAAAGCGCGGTCCAAGCTTTCCTGTAGGATACCTTGATGTGCTTTACGTGCTGGCCAGGCGGGCAGTGCTTGAATGTGGGGAACTTAGGACACAGTATCATGACTTGGTTACAAAATCGGAAACGATGGAAACTAATCTAATTCGTTCGAGTCCATGATTCGTTTGAATCGATGATTCGTTTGGACTCTATGGTTTGTTTTTTATCTGGAAAGGCAAGGGCAAATATGAATGAACTACTGGAAATTTTAGCGGAACTCCATGAAGATGTTGATTTTTCGACGGCGGAAGCCATTTTCGACAATAAAATCATTGATTCATTTGATGTCGTAACAATTATCGCTGAAGTCCATGACCGTTTTGATGTGGCAATTTCCGCGGAATATATCATTCCCGAAAATTTTAATTCCGCCAAGGCATTGTGGGCCTTAATTGAAAAGCTAATTAAGGAATAAGGAAGACCATGTTATTTACTTCATATGAATTTATCGGCTTTTTGCTGGTTTTATTTACTTCATATTACCTTATCCCCAAAAAGCACCAGTGGAAACTGCTGCTTGCCTTTAGCTATCTTTTTTATTTTATCGCCGGCCCGGTTTATTTGCTTTATATCGCCGCCACAACCGCCACCATTTTTTTCTTTGCGCGGAAAATAGATAATTTTACGCTCCGGCAAAAGGAATATGATAAAAAATTCTACAAAACTATCATAAAAAGTAAAAAATGGCGGCTTTTGTTTCTGGCCTTATTGATTAACCTTGGCATTCTGGCAGTTTCCAAATATACCAATTTTGCCATTGCCAATGCAAATTCCCTTTTACGGGCTGTTGGCAGCGAAAGCCAGTTCGGCTTGCGAAATATCATCGTGCCGCTGGGAATATCATTTTACACTTTTCAGGCCCTGTCTTACCTGTTTGACGTTTACCGCGGCACAATAAGCGCGGAACGGAATTTCTTCCGCTTTGCCCTTTTTGTCTCCTTTTTCCCGCAGTTGATCCAAGGGCCGATTAGCCGTTTTGGCGATTTGAAAAAAACCTTGTTTTCAGGGCATTCATTTGACTCAAAGCAAATAAGCTCTGGCTTGCAAAGGATTCTGTGGGGTTTTTTCAAGAAATTAGTTATTGCTGACCGGATTGCGGCCGGGGTTTCAGAAATAATCCGCGAACCAGATCTTTATGGCGGGGCATATGTATTCGTGGGAATGCTCTTTTTTGCCCTTGAGTTATATGCGGATTTTACTGGCGGGATTGACATCACGATTGGTGTAGCAGAGGTACTGGGGATAAAAGTGGCCGAAAACTTCCGCCGCCCCTATTTTTCCAAGTCAATCAAAGAATTTTGGAAACGCTGGCATATCAGCATGGGGGCTTGGTTTACCGACTATGTCTTTTATCCGGTCACCGTGTCAAAACCAATGCTCCGCCTTTCAAAATGGTCACGAAGAAATTTAGGCCAGGCGTTGGGCAAGCGTGTGCCAATTTACCTTTCTTCATTTATTGTCTGGTTTCTGACTGGGCTTTGGCATGGAGCAAGCTGGAATTTTATTGTGTGGGGCTTGGCGAACTGGACGGTGATTATGGTTTCGCAAGAGCTTGAGCCGTTGTACAATCGGTTTCACAAAAGCTTTCCCGCGCTTAAAGGGAAATTGTCTTTTAAATTTTTCCAAATCCTACGGACTTTCACGCTGATGTGTTTTATCCGCTCTTTTAATTGTTATCGTGACGTGCCGATTACGTTTAAGATGTGGGGGACGATGGTGACGGAAAGGAATGTACGGATTTTGTGGGATGGGTCGCTTTTGGGGTTAGGGCTTAGTCTTGCGGATTTTATTATTTTAGGTTTTGGGGTTTTGCTAATCGTTTGGGTCAGCTTAAAGCAAAGAAAAGGGCCGGTACGTGAGTACTTAAGCACAAAGCCGTATTGGGTGAAGTTTGTTTTGTGGTATGGGCTTTTCTTGATGGTGTTGATTTTTGGGGCGTATGGGGTTGGGTATGACGCGAGTCAGTTTATTTACAACCAGTTCTAGCAACCGCCGCCCACTTGCGATACTAAATCATAGTTTTGCTATCCGCTTACGAGAGCTGCTGATTCAATGCCCGACACGCTTTCGCTCCGAGAGAAGCGTTACGTTACGTAATTTCGCAAAAGACGCGAAATAAGTAACGACGCTTCTCAAGGGTCGTGCGTATGAATCACACTCTCGTTTCGCGGATAATTAAAATATCTATCTCGCAGCCGGGACACTAGTAGTGAGAAAGAGGACAAACCATGAAAAATGACACACGTGTCACCTACACTCGTTTAATCGCAACCATCCTTATCATCGTAAGCACCCTATTCTTGCTGACGCGCTTGATGATGCCCAAATATGACATCGGTGTCACCGAAGGGGCATTAGTAGCGGAATACTATGATGAGATAAAAGACCATGACCTTATTTTCATCGGCGACTGCGAAGTTTATGATAATTTTTCTCCGGCCGTACTATGGCAAGATTATGGAATCAATAGCTATATCCGCGGCAGCGCCCAGCAGCTGGCCTGGCAATCTTATTATCTGCTTGAAGATACCCTTTATCATGAGAAACCAGCAGTCGTGATTTTTAATGTTTTGTCGCTGATGTATAATGAACCGCAACGCGAAGCATATAACCGGATGTCACTTGAAGGAATGCGTTGGACACCTGCAAAAGTAAGGGCAATCAGCTCATCAATGATGGGAAGCGAACACTTCCTTGATTATGTTTTCCCGCTGCTACGCTATCACTCGCGGTGGAAAGAGCTTGATGTTACCGATTTTACGCGGATCTTTACAAGGGATAAAGTCTCACATAACGGCTTTTTTATCAATGTTGGCGTCAGGCCAGCGATAAACGTCCCTGAAGGGCGGATTTTGGGGAACTATGATTTTGGCGAAAAAGCAATGGCATACCTTGACAAAATGACGGCTCTTTGCCGCGAAAACGGAATCGAATTAATCCTCGTTAAGGCCCCCAGCCTTTATCCATACTGGTACGATGAATGGGAAGAGCAGGTTAAGGCTTATGCACAGGCGCATGATTTAAAATACCTTAATTTCCTTGCTTTAATAGAAGAGACAGGCCTTGACTTCATGACCGATACTTATAATGCCGGGCTTCATCTTAACCTAAGCGGCGCGGAAAAAATCACCCATTATCTTGGCGAGTTTTTGCTTAATAATACCAGCTTGGCTGACCGCCGTGGTGAGGCTTCATTAAGGGCGGAGTGGGAAAAGAAGCTGGCGGCTTATGATCAGGAAGTTGAGAGGAAGAGGGGGGAGGAAGAATAGGAGAGATTGCGGGTCAAGCCCGCAATGACGTAATCTTGATCAAGTCCGCAATGACGAAATCCGGATCGAGTCCGCAATGACGTAATCCGGAGCAAGTCCGCAATGACGTAAATCAAAGAAACCTCTTGAGCTGCCCACATAATTATGATATCCTAAACTCATGAAAAAACAATTAAAACCCATGCTCATTTTATTTGCGGCCCTCTTAACCACCTGCGTCACTGCCTGTGGCGGAAACGAGGCCGGCCGCATTTCCGGTGATGTGACGAATATTAACCAAGGCGGCGGGACAGGAAATACAGAAATTAAAGAGCCGGAGACGGCGAATGCTGGTGAAACTGGTAAGGCGCAGCCTGTAAAAGGCTTTACCTTTACCCATTTTGGCACTACGATTGCCATTGACGCTGATTTTGGCCCGCTGCTGTTGGCCCTGGGCGAACCGCGGGCTTATTTTGAAGCTGAAAGCTGTGCCTTTCCGGGGCTTGATAAGCTATATACCTATCTGGGGTTTGAAATTGACACCTATCCCCAAGGGGACAATGATTTTGTCTCGGCGATTGTCTTAAAAGATGATACGGTCAAAACAGAAGAGGGGCTAAAAATCGGCTCAAGCCGGGCGGAGATGGAAGCGTTGTACGGCAATCCGCGCCTTAATGACAATGGCCAGCTTATTTATGATAAAGATGGAATGCGGCTTTGCTTTATCCTTGATGGTGATACCGTGATTTCGATTGAGTACCAGACAACGGTATTAGACCAGAATTAACTAAGCCATAATATCCCCATATAATAAATACTCGACATTCCCATTGCTTCCGCGGATTGGCGATTCGGCTGTCCTGCGGACAAAAATACCATTTTTTTCCAGAAAAACCCTCATTTCATTTATCCCCTCGCTAATTTCGGCGGGATTTAAAACATTGCCATTTTTCCCCAGCAGTTCTGGCAAAAGCTCAAACTGTGGTTTATATAAAACGATGAAAAGACCCTCTGGCTTTAACAGTTTTGCCGCAATAGGCAGGATTTTTTTTAATGAAATAAAAGAAACATCACTAACCAGTAAATCAATTGGCTCTGGGATAAGTTTTTCATCAAGATAGCGGGCGTTCGTCCGTTCCAAGACAATGACTTTTTCATTATTTCTAAGTGACCAGTCAAGAATGCCATAAGCGACATCAACCGCATAAATTTTTGCCGCGCCGTGTTTTAATAGGCAATCAGTAAAACCGCCCTCACTGGCCCCAATATCAAGACAGGTTTTCCCCTTTGCCAAGACTGAAAAATGGCTTAGCCCCTTTTCCAGCTTCATTCCTGCCCGGGTAACATAACGGGTGTTATTTTTCCCGCGAATCCGGATTAGGCTGTCAGTTGGCACTTTTTCCTTAATGCTTGAAGCGGGATAATCATTAACTAAGACACTTCCGCACATCACCAAAGCAAGGGCTTCCTTTTCATCGGAAGCCCATCCTTCGGTAAGCATTTTTTCTATTAAGGTAATTTTCTTAGGCATTTAGAACGGATTCTCCGTCTTATATCTTACGTTCTTAGGCTGATTATAGCCGATTTCACATGGGCATACGCCAAGATACTTAAATACCTCATACAAAGCTTTGCCATAATGGCCAAAGGCAACCGCGCCATGGTGGGGATAATTTCCCTCAATCAAGACATGGCGGTAAAAACGCCCCATTTCGGGAATCGCAAACACGCCGATGCCGCCAAAAGAGCGGGTCGCAACCGGAAGCACTTCACCGTGGGCGATATAAGCCCTAAGGATATTGTCAGCGGTTGACTGGAGGCGGAAGAAAGTGATGTCGCCGGGAATGATGTCACCCTCTAGCGTCCCTTGGGTCACTTCTTCGGGCAAGGCACGTGCCATAATCAGCTGGTGTTTCATCGTTGAAGCGGATAATTTCTTCGAGCAGGTATTGCCGCAATGGAAGCCCATAAAGGTATCTTGATGGGTGTAGTCAAATTTACCTTTGATTGCTTCGGCATACATATCATCGGGGACGGTATTGTTGATGTCAAGCAAGGTAACAACATCTTCGCTGACGGAAGCGCCGATAAATTCACTTAATGCCCCGTAAATATCAACTTCGCAAGAAACCGGGATGCCCATTCCGGTCAGGCGGCTGTTTACATAACATGGAACAAAACCAAACTGGGTCTGGAAAGCAGGCCAGCATTTGCTTGCAATCGCAACATATTTGCGATAGCCCCTGTTCGCTTCGATCCAGTCAAGGATAGTGAGCTCGAATTGGGCAAGCTTGGGTAAAATAGTTGGCTTCATGTTCCCTTCGCCAAGCTCTGCTTCCATTTCTTTTACTTTGGCAGGAATGCGGTCATCATTTTCCAGCTTCTTGAATGCTTCAAATAAATCAAGCTCGGAATTTTCCTGGACTTCAACGCCGAGATTGAAAAGCTGTTTAATCGGGGCATTGCAAGCAAGGAAGTTGTGCGGGCGCGGGCCAAAAGTAATGATTTTGAGGCTTTTAAGACCGACAATAGCGCGGGCAATGGGGACAAACTCATTAATCATGTCAGCGCATTCACTGGCTGTGCCAACCGGATATTCCGGTATGTAAGCGCGGATATTGCGAAGCTTAAGGTTGTAGCTGGCATTAAGCATTCCGCAGTAAGCGTCGCCGCGGTCGTTAACTAATCTGTCCTGTGATTCTTCGGCTGCCGCAACGAACATTGCCGGGCCGTCAAAGTGTTTGGCTAAGAGGGTCTCGGATATTTCGGGGCCAAAATTGCCAAGGTAGACGCATAAGGCATCACACCCGGCCGCTTTCACGTCTTTTAGGGCCTCAACCATATGGATTTCGCTTTCAACGATACAGATGGGGCATTCGTAAATGTCGTCTTTGCCGTATTTGGCTTCATAAGCGTTAACCAGGGCTTTTCTTCTGCCGACGGAAAGGGATTCGGGGAAGCAGTCGCGGCTGACGGCGACGATTCCGATTTTGACTTTGGGGATGTTGTTCATTTGTTCCTCCTTGTGGAATTAATTAGTTTTAGTTTTAGCCCGCAAGCCTTACGGCTTGCTCATTTTATCGCGATACCAAATTATGCTTTCTTGTCCCCCAGTATCGCAAAGACCGGCTTTAGGGCCGGATAAATGCTTTTGAATTGCTGGTAACGGGCTTCGTATTTGGCGACAATGGCCGGGTCGGGTTCAACGGTTTTTTTGATTTTGACAATTTGCTTACTCGCGGCAACAACATCAGGATATTCACCGCAAGCAACCGCCGCCAGCATTGCCCCGCCAAGGGCTGGCCCTTCTTCTATTTCGAGGACGTCAACCTTTAGGTTCATGATGTTGGCAATCATCGAAAGCCATAAGGCACTTTTGGCCCCGCCGCCGCAAACCTTTGTCCGCTCGATTTTGATTCCCAGTGATTTTGCGACTTCAAAAGAATCACGCAGGCCAAAAATGACGCCCTCAAGCGCGGCTTGGTTCATTAATGTCTTGGTCGTGTCCATCGACATTCCAATGAATACGCCGCGGGCATCGGGATTGTTGTGCGGTGAGCGTTCGCCCATCAAATAAGGCAGGAAAAAGACGCGGTTGTCGCCAAGGTCCTTGATTTCTTTTTCTTCGGTGTAATAATCGGTCGTGCCAATGATGTCTTCAATCCACCATTTGTTGGCGGCTGCCGCTGAAAGCATACAGCCCATTAAATGGTAATTGCCGTCGGCGTGGGCGAATGCGTGGAGGGCGTTATATTTGTCCACGCCAAAATGCTTGGACGAGATGAAAATCGTCCCGCTCGTCCCAAGGGAAATATTGCACATTCCATCGCCGACTGTCCCCGTCCCCACCGCCGCCGCCGCATTGTCACCAGCTCCGGCAGCGACTTTGACTGCTGGGCCAAGGCCAAGCTCTGCGGCGAGAGCGGGCGTAACACACCCGGTCACTTCATAGCTTTCAAAAAGCTTTGGCAACATATCGGTTGTAATGCCGCAAATATCACACATTTCTTGCGACCAGCACCGGTTTTTGACATCTAAAAGCAGCATTCCGGAAGCGTCAGAGACATCCGAAGAAAAGACCCCGGTCAAGCGGTAGGCAAGATAATCCTTTGGCAACATAATCTTTTTGATCCGGGCAAAGTTTTCCGGCTCATTATTCTTGACCCAGAGAATTTTGGGGGCGGTAAATCCGGCAAAAGCGATATTGGCCGTATATGCGGATAATTTGTCCTGCCCGATTTGGCCGTTGAGATATTCACATTCAACCGTTGTCCGGCCGTCATTCCAAAGAATGGCCGGGCGGATTACCTCGTCAGCTTCGTCAAGAATGACAAGGCCGTGCATTTGGCCGCCAAAACTGATCCCGGCGACTTGTGATTTGTCCACATCTTTTATCAGTTCTTTTATCCCGGCAATCGATTGACTATACCAGTCAATTGGGCTTTGCTCCGACCAGCCCGGCTTGGGAAAATAAAGCGGGTAATCCTTGGAAACGATGTTGATGATTTCCCCCTCGCCATTCATTAAAAGTAGTTTTACCGCACTTGTCCCTAAGTCAATTCCGATGTAAAGCATTTTTTATCCTCCTCTTTGCTTTCATTATATATATTCCGCTCCGGCGGACTTATCCATAAAAATTTTCGTTTTCGTCAGGCAAATCTTCGTTGCGGACCTCGCCCCACTTAATCGAATAAAGGGCTTTAAATTCGCTTGGCGTACAGCCCCTGGTTATTTTGAACATCCGGATAAAGGCCGACAAGCTGCTAAAGCCGCAGCGCAGGGCCACGTCAGTAATAGTATGCTGGCTGTCCATCAAAAGGTCAACGGCATTTTCAATTCTTTTCTTATTGAGATATTTATAAAAAGAGGTATTCGTGAATTGCTTGAATAAGCGGCTAAAATGGTATTTGCTGAAACCGGATAAAGCGGCGACTTCATCAAGGGACAGATTTTCATTAAAATGCTCATTGATATAATCGCAGACGAATAAAAACCGCTCGATGTACTCTCTTTGCTTGTTTTCGCTGTTGTTCATCGGGATGGAAACCTTGGAATGGTGTCTTGCGATTAAAACAAATAATTCAATTACCTTGGCGTAAATAGACGCTTCGCTAAGCGGAAGGTCTTCAAAATACTCATCGGCAATTTCTAACAGCAGCTTCCGGGCCGGCTCATGGATCGCCGGGGAGTTCTCGGCGGTAACATGAAGGGCAGGGGAGATGAGGGTCAGGGTGGCCGCCAGTTCCTTGATACTGTATAAAATAGTAAAATCGGCTTGGAAAATAAGCCGTTTGCCGGGAGTCCCGCCCATATTGTGAAGCGCGCCGGGAGTAATGAATAAAAGCTCGCTTTCTTTGATTATGTATGATTTGTTGCTGCACGTAACCGGATATGCGTTTTCGAGGGGCATAATAATTTCAAGCGGCGCATGCCAATGATTAGGGTAAAAGGCAGTCTCATCATTGTTATACAATCGCAAATGAGTATTCGATTTGAAATTGACTGTTTCGCGGATTCCATTAAGTGTTTCAATCATAAAATATACCTCCTACAATACTAATTATACTTATATTATTAATATAAGGCAAGGGTTTTATATTAAATATTGCTTTTTCATCGCGATTTTACCCCTCAAAAGCTGAATATTAGCAAGATTTAGCAGTATTTAGCAATAAATGTAAAATAAGGCATTACTATGGCAAAATATCTGTGAATTTCTCCCTCAAAGAAATATTGGCAATAATTAGGCAATAGTAAGCAATTTTTGCTAAGCAACATTAAACATTTTTTGATACATTTATATATGAAAGTACCTAATCATATTCAAATTTATAGGGAGGGAAATATGAAAAAATTTATTGCGCTTTTACTAGTGTCAATCCTGTCAATCTCAGTTCTGCAAGGATGTGGCAGCAGCGGTTCGGGAGACGTGCCCAGCGTTCCCCAGCTTTCTGACAACCGTGTCATTAATGTTTGGGCATTTACACCAGAGATACCCGATGCGATTAACCGTTACAAAGAGTTTAACCCTAGTTTTGACTGGGAAATCAACGTGACGGTCATCAATGACCAAGACGGTGCTTATGAAGTAGCTTTAGAACAAGCACTAGTTGCTGGCGGCGCTTCCGCTCCGGATTTGTACACGGCCGAGCAAGCGTTCGTCATGAAGTTCACCCAAGGCGGCTTTTCCAGCTTTGCGATTCCTTATTCGTATTTGATTGACGATCTGGACAGCAAAATTGCCGCGGCGCAGGTTGCCCAATATGCTGTTGATGTTGGGACAAGGAACGGCGAAATCGTCGGAATGCGCTTCCAGGAAACAGGAGCTTGCTTGATTTACCGCCGCTCAATTGCAATTGATACCTGGGGAACTGACAACCCTGCCGAAATCGAAAAGATTACCGGCCCGGGCTGGGATCAATTCTTAGTAGCAGCAGCTGAACTAAATGCAAAAGGTTATTCAATCGTTTCAGGTGATGACGATATTTACAAAGTTTTAAAAGACGGAGCTGCTCAAGGCTGGCTCGTTGACGGGAAAATCACCATCGACCCTAACCGCGAATACTTATTTGATTTAGCCGAAGTCATGCATAGCAACAATTATTGGAATGGTTCAGTTGCTTGGAACGAATCATGGAATGCTGACATGAGCGACAACGGCATCCGCCCGGTCTTTGCTTTCTTAGGCCCGGCTTGGCTGATCAACTATGTCATGGCCGATAATGCAGGTTCTACTTATGGCGACTGGGCTGTTACAATGCCTCCTGTCCCCTTTACTTGGGGCGGAACATGGTTAATTGCGAACCAGGCCATTGACTCCATGGAAAAAAGAGAAGCAGTCGGCAAGCTGATCGAATGGGTTACCCTTGATACTTCCGATACAGGCTTCCAGTATTTCTTTGCTAACGGCACACTTTATGATGAGCCCGGCACAAAAGATACGGTTGCTTCCCGCGTAGTCATGGAGAAATCAGACGGAACTTTAGATTTCCTTGCCGGACAGAATATGTTTGATTATTTTATCCCGGCAGCAGCAGCAGCAAGGGCTGACCACTGGACCGAGCATGACCGTTACATTGATGAATGGTATCTCGACCAAGTCCGGATGTTCTATATGGGCAACAAGTCCAAAGAACAAGCAATTGCTGACTTTAAGCAAAAGATTACTGACGAACTAGGGTTCGAATAGTATTCCTTCTACACACTCCTTTTTCTTTTTCGGGGCGGATGGAAACGTCCGCCCTGAATTATTTTGTTTTATGGTGGGAATGAAAGGCAGGTGCATATGAAGCATAAAAATTTCAGTTATGCCAAATACGGATATTTATTCTGCATTCCTTTTGTAGTGATTTTTCTTATTTTCTCTTTATATCCGTTGATTTTTACAACCTCAATTGCTTTTACCGACCGGGCGGGCCCGAATCTTCCCGGCCGCGAATACAGCATTCTTAAGACCACGGTTACCGATGAAGCAGGAAACACAACCACGAAGCTTGACCCATTTGGCAATTTCCGCTTGCTGGCCAGCAATATGGCTTTCCGGACGTCGCTGGGCAATACTTTTTTGATCTGGGGGATAAATTTTGTCCCGCAGCTTTTGCTTGCCATTATTTTGGCCAATTGGTTTACGCTCCGCCGCAACAAGGTAAAGGGGCAAGGGTTTTTCAAAATTGTTTTCTATATGCCAAACATCATCACGGCCGCCTCGATCGCCTTGTTATTCCGGGCTTTATTTGGCTTTCCACAAGGCGTAGTGAATGATACCTTGATATCATTAGGCTTATTAAGTGACCCGATGAATTTTGAGCTTGACGCTTGGGCTTCACGCCTGACGATTGCTTTTATCCAATTTTGGATGTGGTACGGTTATACAATGCTGATTGTCATCGCTGGTATCATGGGCATCAACCCGGAAATGTATGAGTCGGCGGATATTGACGGAGCAAACAGCTTTAAACAGTTTATCTACATAACGATTCCGAATATCAAGACGGTAATGCTTTATGTCCTGATTACCAGCCTGATTGGCGGCCTTAATATGTTTGACATTCCCCGGCTTTATTCCCTTGGCGGTCCTGACGGCAAGACCCAGACGACCAGCTTATTTATTTATGGCCAGGCTTTTGAGGGTACGTACCGCTATAATCTTGCTTCCGCTGCCAGTTTGATAATTTTTGCCATTACGGCGATTTTATCAGGAATCATCTTTTATCTTATGCGTGACAAGGACGCGGCACAGGCGAAAAAGCTTGAGCGAAGCAGGATTAAAGCTCTGAAAAAAGAAAGAATGGGGTGAATATATGGACCGTTCAAAAACAAACGTTTTTTCGATGATTTCAAAAGGATTCATGTATGTATTGTGCGTCTTTTTATCCGCTTTGAGCCTTTTTCCTTTTATTATCATGATTATCAATGCGACCCGCTCAACTCCGGAAATAAGGGCATCGGCGGTATCACTGATTCCATCGGTTTATTTTTTTGACAATCTGGCTTATATGGAGCGTGGCGTATTTAACGCTTGGATCGGCTTGCAAAATTCAATGATTGTTTCCGTTGGCGCGACAGTTTGTGCCGTTTATTTTTCCTGTTTGACCGCTTATGCCCTGATGGCTTATGATTGGCGGTTCAGGCAGCCGTTTTTTACTTTCATCGTTGCGGTCATGATGATCCCGGCGCAGGTTTCGGCGATTGGTTTTTACCAGCTCGTTTACCAGATGGACATGACGAACAGTTTTATCCCCTTTATCATTCCGGCGATTGCTTCCCCGGCGATAGTTTTCTTCATGCGCCAGTACCTGCTTGCGACTTTTTCAATTGACATTGTCAATTCGGCGCGGATCGATGGGGCAAAGGAGCTTTATACTTTTAATTTTATCGTGCTTCCGATGATGAAGCCGGCCATGGCAATTCAGGCGATATTTATCTTTGTCTCAACGTGGAATAATTTGTTCATGCCGCTTGTCCTTTTAACGGACTCAAGCAAGTTTACCATGCCGGTCATGGTCAGCCAGCTTCGCGGCAATATTTACCGGGTTGAGTTTGGTGCGATTTACCTTGGTCTTACCCTGTCGATATTGCCCCTGTTCATTATTTATTTTGCCTTAGCCCGCCATATTATTGCTGGCGTACAGCTGGGCGGAGTAAAAGAGTAGCAGGAGTAAGGTGGCGTGGGAAATGCAAACTCCAAAGCTATTTTGCCTTCTTAGTGTTAAGGATAAATAGCTCTAAAGATAATTGGCGTGGGAAGATGCAAACTCCAAAGCGGACCCTTGAGGAGCGTCGCTACTTAGACGGCGTATTGTGCCGTCTTATGTAGCGCAACGCTGCTCATGGAGCGAAAGCGTGTCCCAGCTTGGAGTTATGCAATCTTACCGCGCCATCGTCATGCTTCATCGCATTTACGCAATCTTACCGCGCCTTCGTCATACTTCACCATAAAAAAAGAACCTGCCTTAAAAGGCAGGTTCTTAGTTTTAATCGAATAACAATTGCGAATCCCATATAAAGCTAAGTTTATTAGAAAAGGCACATCGTATTACTGATTAAATGTCGTGTCAACCGTAGTTGACCATGTCAACGACTAGATTTTGTTGACATTTACAGCCTGGGGGCCTTTTTCGCCGTTAACTACTTCGAATTCAACAGCGACGCCTTCTTCCAAAGACTTAAAGCCGTCCATTACAAGACCTGAATAATGTACGAACACATCATTGCCCTGCTCATCAGAGATGAAGCCGTAACCTTTTTGGTTGTTAAACCATTTTACTGTACCTTTGTTCATTGTACTCCTCCAAAAAAATATTAAAACTATGGCATAAAGCCGTGCTACAAATCAAGGATAACATACCTTTTAACAAAAGTAAAGTAGAAAAAAGGATATTTTTGCAAAAAATTTTCATAATATATTATTGGGGATAAAATTTGGGCAGAAAAGCCGATGAAATTCGGTGTTGACAGGAAATTTTAAACGGATAAAAAACAAGGTTTAGCCGGGGTTTTTCGGCATGGCAGGAGCAAGAAGCAAGCAAAGCAATAATAAATGTTGCGCAATTGTTACGAATATGTTAAAGTGGTAGTAGTGTGGAATAAATTCCACTTCTTATTTAAGCAGTTTCACAAGCTCCGCTTGTGAAATGCACGGGTATAGTGTGGAATAAATTCCACTTCTTATTTAAGCAGTTTCACAAGCTCCGCTTGTGAAATGCACGGGTGTAGATGGAAATGAATTTCCATTTTCCATAAAAAACTAAAGTTTTTTGCAGTTTTCACAAGCTTTGCTTGTGAAATGCAGGGGTATAGATGAAAAAAATAAAAAACCAAAACCAAAATAAAAGTAAAATAGCCGTTTTATTAGTGCGTGAAAGAAAAGACGGAACTATCCGCCAAGGCCGGATTAAGAATGCCATTTTAATTTTTTCCGCCCTGTCTTTCCTTGTCATAGCCGTAACTTTGATTTCGTTTATTACGGCAGGCAGCAGCACGAAACGCCTTTCGGAACTGGCTGAATATGAAGTTAAGGTTGAAGAATTAAGTGATGAGCTTAATAGCCTCCAACGCGAGAATTATGATTTGTCAAATAAATTATCAGTTCTTTCAGAAACGGTTGCGACCCAAGTAGCGGTTGCGGAGGTCAGGGAAGAGGAAGGAATGCTTCTTAGCTTGCCGAGCGGTTTTCCGCTGGGCAGTTTCGGCGCGTCAACGGTACAAGAAGAAGAGGAGGATGCGCTGACCTTGATTTTTACGGCTTCGGAGGGAAACACCATCATCACGGTGGGGGCAGGAATCGTTGAAGCGATTGAACCCGATGAAAGATATGGGAACCGCTTGATAATAGACCACCAAAACGGTTACAAGTCGATTTACTTAAACCAAGGGCAGCCGCTGGTCAGAATCGGCGCGGAGCTAGGCAAAGGATATATTTTATTCTTGGTTGGAAGCGACAACAAAAACTTAGGCTTTCAAGTAACGGAGAATGAGAATCAGATTGACCCGATGGACGTCATGGAGATATCAGGGTAAGCCTAGGCGGGAAAAGGCCAGCTCATACCCATCATTCCCATAAATTAAGGACCGGTTCACCCGGCTGATGGTTGCCGTTGAAGCCCCGGTTTTTTCGGCAATTTCCAGATAAGTATGTTTCTGCTTTAGCATTGAAGCCACTTCATAACGCTGGGAAATCGAAAGCAGCTCATTTACGGTACATAAATCCTCAAAAAAACGATAGCAGTCCTCTTTATTTTCCAAAGTAAGAATTGCTTCAAACATATGGTCAACAGCTTTAGTTTGGATTTTTTTATTCATCAGCTTCCTCCGCAGTGGGCAATTAAGAAAAGTGCTTTATAATTTTCTTAATCCAAGTTTAGCACACTAAAGTTTTAAAGTAAAGAAATTTGCAATTTTTTGCACTTGCAAGAAAACTTTGCTTAAGTTATAATGTTAGTGACATTAGTGTGTTTTGCCTGACTGGCTTCACTACCTAGAAAGGAGGCGCAAAATGACCATCGATAAAGATAATTTGCTGGCCAGCATTATGGAAAGCCTTAACCGCATCCAATATATAAAATTGGAAGATATTCCCAATATCGACCTGTACATGGACCAATTGACCACTTTCATGGACAGGAAGCTCAAAAAAACGACCCGCCACCAAGAAGAAGACAAAATCCTGACCAAAACAATGATTAACAACTATACAAAAAACGACCTTCTCCCGCCGCCGGAACGCAAAAAATATACCAAGGACCATATTATTTTGCTAATCTTCATTTATTACTACAAAGGCATTTTATCAATCCACGACATTCAAACCTTGCTTGGCCCTTTGACGGATAGTTTTTTCCATACAGATGGCGAGCTAGATCTTGGCGATATTTACCGCCAGGTTTTTGCCCTTGAAAAAGAGCAGGTGAATGGCCTGAAAGATGATATCGTGAAAAAATTCGAAATATCGCAGGAAACCTTTGCTGACGCGCCGCCGGAACATCAAGAATTTCTCCGCTTGTTTTCTTTTATCTGCCTGCTTAGTTATGATGTCTATGTAAAGCGGCTGCTGATTGAAAAAGTAATTGATTCAATGAATGATAATAAAATTTCATAGAAATGAAATTCATAGAAATTAAAAAAATTCTCAAAATCTTGAAGACAATCGTTATCCAAATCCGTTATATTAATTGCAGGTGCAAGTAAGCAAGTCTAAAAGCAGGGTTTTTAAGGCAGGAAGTGGGTGGTTATATTAATGAAAAAGAAAAAATAGTTCGCTTAATTGACGACTATCAAAGGCTCATTTTTTCCATTTGCTATAAGATAACAGCCGATTATTTTATAGCCGAGGATTTGACCCAGGAGACATTTATCTCCGTCTACAAAAACCTTAATAAATTTGCCGAAACGAATGAAAAAGCTTACTTAGCCCGGATTGCCACCAACAAAAGCATTGACTACCTGCGAAATGCCGTAAACCGCCAAGTACCAACGGAAGATTCATTTTTCCAAGCACAGATTGACCATGATAGTCAACCAGACACTAGTCAGCCAGAAGCAGCTTATCTTAGAAACGAAATACTTTTTGAGCTTCATCGCTTAATAAAAGAACTTAAGCCGCCATATGATGAAATAGCCGTGGCATACTATCTGGAAGAAAAAACGCCGCAGGAAATTGCTAACGCGCGTAAGCAGAATCTGAAGACGGTCCAGACCCAGATTTTTAGGGCCAGGGAAAAATTAAAGCAAAAGTACGGAAAGGAGTTTAGTGATGAGATATCCAACCGATGAGGAATTATCAAGCCTGATTGAAAATCTTGAAGCAGAGCCGCTGTTTGCGCCGCCGCACCTTAAAGGAAACATCATGGCCGAAATCGATAAAATCACGCTGCCTGCTTCCGGAAAGAGGCTTAGGTGGTGGCAGGGAAATTCGGCTTACAATATGAAAGTTATTGCCGGGATGGCGGCGGCTTTGATATTGATTTTTACCCTGCCCCTTGATGTAGGCCCGCGGATTGGAATGGAAGAAACTAGTTTCGCCGCAGAGCAAGCAGAAACCGAAAGTGAAATTGAAAAATTTTTCCGCATTAGCACCACGGCAATCAATGAGACTAACAGGATTATTTTAGACAAACTAAATATTTTTGATGGATTATTTAATCGCAATTAATGAAAGGAGCATTATGAAAACTGTAAAAAAGAACGGATTTTTAACTTTTATGCTTTCACTATTTCCGGGGGCAGCCCATATGTATATGGGATTTATGAAGATAGGGCTAAGCTTGATGAGCTTGTTTTTTATCACCGTTGCTGTCGCAAGCATATTAAATATGGTGATGCTGGGTTTTGCCTGTATCATCATCTGGGTGTACAGCTTTTTCCTCGCCAACAATTTGGCATCATCACCTGATGAAGAATTCGCCAAAGTTGAAGACAAATTTCTCTTCGAGGGAAATTTAGCAATCGGGAAAAAAATGACAGAAGAGAAATGGCGCAAATATTTTGGGATTGGATTAATTATGTTTGGCATTATCCTAATATGGAATATCAGCATGAATATGTTTATTCCCCGCATCCTTCATCATTTTCCGGATTTTCCCAACGCTGTCTTTTGGCAGCTTAGGAATTTAGTCCCCCAGCTTGTTGCCGGGATAGCGGTGATTGTTATTGGCACGAAAATCATGCGCGGTAAAAAGAAAACCCTGCCTGGGGAAGAGGGGGAAAGCTAAATGGAAAATGGAAACAAAACAATCAGAATCCGCCGTTTAGGTTCAGTTACATTTGGCATTGTCCTTATCGGCACAGGGCTATTGATGTCGCTTAATGTCATCTTTCCCTCACTAAATATTAATATGCTGTTTAGGTTTTGGCCGCTGATTTTGGTTATCCTTGGGGTTGAAGTGCTGATTGGCAGCCAGTTCAAAAGCACGGAGGTGATCCGCCCCGATGGCCAGGTAATCGAGCAAAACAAAGTCATTTATGACATTCCGGCGGTGATTATGATGGGCATTACATTGTTTGTTGCCTTTATGCTGGCATTTGCAGAATGGGCGGTTAGGCATGAGATCGGGCTTTGGTGGTATTAACTGCTATAATATATGTCTTGCATTTTTATGGGTTTAAAGTAAAATATAATTATAACGATATTTGAGCCCAAGGCGGAAGTGATATTATGAAAGCTGTTTACAAATATAGTCCTAGTGATTTTAGCGGCATACTTGGCATACCAGAAGAATTAAATTACTTTTATGAACTGCTTGAAACCTATCGGGATAACAAAAATAGCGAGACATGGTTTCCTCTCAGACGACACTGGGAAGAGTTATTCTTTTTACTGAAAGCAAGGGGAGTTGAGGGAAACTTGAACCCAGTAATGGCGCAGGAAATCCAAGGATATTTGGAGAGCTTGGTTAATGATTGATTTTGATAAGGGGCAAAAGCAGTTAAATAAATTTACCGGATCTGAGAAAAAAACAACAATTTTTTTTGATGGTAATATTTATATGCTAAAATATCCAGACCCAATCAGAGCTGCAAAACTTAAAGCTGCAATCAGCTATAAGAACAACCAGTTTTCGGAATACATTGGCTCACGCATATTCAATTCATGCGGAATTATAGCTCAAGAAACTGTTTTGGGTTATTATACTGATACATCAGGGAAAAGAAAAGTTGTGGTCGGCTGCAAAGATTTCACTCATGACGGCGGAGTGCTTTATGAAATTGATAAATTAGCAAACGACATAGCACCAGACGAAGAAAAGCTTAAGGCAACTATCGAAAATGTCAATCGCATAATTGATGAAACGGAACTCATCAAAGATAAAAAATCCATCAAAGATGGTTTTTGGAATATGTTTGTGGTTGATGCATTAATCGGTAATAAGGACAGGCATTTTGGCAACTGGGGCATTCTCGTAAAAAACAACGAGATAGCATTCGCACCTATTTATGACTGCGGTTCATCGCTTAGTGCTTTGCTGGACGATGATGAAATGAAGCAATTATTGAATATGCCAAATGAACTAAAAAACACAGAATATAATTTGGCATCGGTATATTATATGCGTGGCGAACGAGTACGCTATCACGAAATATTTAAAAGTCCGCCGACTGATTTAATTGAAGCCATAGAACGCATTGTTCCTAGAATCAGGATAGCAGAAATATGTAATATTATTGATTCGACTCCGCAAATGACTGAAATCAGAAAAACATATCTTAAAGAGGCGCTTGCGATACGTTACGATCAGATTCTATTGCCAGCGTTTAGGCGGCTATAAAAAGGGGCTGCATAGTGCAATTGCACAGTGTGCAGCCCCTTTAACCTTAATAAATTAATTTAACCTTTCAATCTCTTCTTTTACATCGGCTAGCTTAAGCTCCGCCAGCGGGCTTTTAGACCCATGAATGACCGCGCTTAGCTGTGATATTGTGCCGTTTGTCTCATCATAGTAAAAGCGTCCTTGCGGTCCGCCCAGAATCGCATAAGTGTTATTTTCATTACGATCGGCAAAAATCATCCAGATTTCACCGGGCTTAAGCAATGGGTCGTCGGCGATTGCCATTACCCCTGTTTTTCCGGTCATCACGATGTGAAGCTCCTGTTCATCTGAGATGATACCCTCTATTACCCTCGCCGAGAACACAGTCAGCGGAATGGTATAAGCATCTCCTTTGTTTGTATCAACGCCATCAGGAACAATGATTCTGTCAGCTTCGCCAGTTATCTCAACAATGCCGATAAAATCACTATCCTTTGCCAGCGTTTTTATATCGGGATAAGAATCCGCCCAGCTTGCGAGTACCAAACTCTGTACCTGTTCGTCAGGTTCAGCATTTAACGTATCTTCCGGCTCGGCAGGAAGACTACACCCCGATAGTAAAGTAATGAAGATAGCAATTGCAATTATTTTTTTGGACATTTTAAAACCGTGCCTTTCAAATTAAAGAGGCAGTTTAATCCTTCGCGGCTTCTTCAGCATAGGCAGTGATGACCAACTCATTATAAGGTACGCGCTGTGCCAATTCGCCGGCCTCTTCCAAGATATTTTGTAAAAGCGTAAAAGCCTCCTCGGTAAAAATCAAATCTTTTTTCCATGAACCCTGCTCATAATACCGGGTTACAATCATCGTTAATGCTTCATCATCAGTTTCAGGAAATTGCCCTTTTATTGCGGCGGCAATTTCAGCCGGGGAATGCGAATTAACAAAGTCCATTCCTTTTTGCAAGGCTTTGGTAAAACTTTTTATCACGTCCTCATTGGCTTCAATATAACTTAGCTTGGCGGAAAAAGCCGTGTAAGGGATAAAACCGGAGCTTTCGCCCAATGAAGCAATGACATAACCGTCACCTTTTAGCTCAAGCGCAGTCGCATGAGGCTCGAACTCGACTGTAAAGCATGATTTACTACACCTACACTAAAAAAGTAAAGCCGTTTACTTTTCTTGAGTGGGCATCAATTGTTATTTCTCTTAATGCACCTTTCCAAAATGCCTTTTTTCTCTCATCGTTCAGATCACGGTACATTTTCAGCCAACCATCATTAAATTGGGATTTTAATGCCATCAATGGCTTTAAATCAATGTCATTTCCCTTATATAGTTCTAGTTTATCCGATAATATTTCATACTGCTCATCATAATATTGTTCGCTTATTCTGCCTTTTTGGAACTGGATATTAAGCCTTTCAATTTCCGCTTTTAAAATATGGGATTTGTCAACTTTGACTTTTGCCTTCTTTTCCTTCAAACTATTAATTTCGTTATCAATATTTAGCATGATATTGTCAATAAGATATTTTTCAATCACGCTTTCTGTTATGCACGCCGTTCCATGTCTGCTCCATTTATTTTCGCACCTGTAACGTTTATAATAGCTATAGCCGCCGCTTTTCAACTCCTGTTTTTTGGTAAATCCTGTGAATTTATTCCCGCACACAGGACATACAATCAGCGATGAAAAATAATAAACGCTGTTATGGTTATTAAAATGAGTTTTGGTTTGTGTGATTGACTTGATCATCTCGAATTGCTTTCTGGTCATGTAGGCCGGGCAGTAATCATCTTTGCCGAACTTGCGTCCCGTGTAAACTTCATTGCCTAAAATCCTGTTTACCTGATAGACGGTTGGCGGGTTATCGTAATTTTTGCTTTCTATGTAATTCCTCACTTCGCGCTTGGAATATGTGACAAAATATCTGGAAACTATTTCATCTACGATATGACTGGTGGAGTCATCTTTGATTATGAAACCGTTTTCGTCTGTCTTATAGCCGTATGACAGAGCCCCATTGACGTGAAGTCTTTTATCTATTTTGTACTTGAACACCGCTTTTATCCGTTCGCTTGTCCGGTCGCATTCCGCTTGGTTGACTGACAGCATTATGTTTATAACCATCTGGCCATTGGCGGTTGAGGAATCGTAATTCTCGAAGATAGTTTTCCAATGGCAATTATTTTTTGCTAATATATCCTCGGTAATGTTATAGTCCCGGATATTCCTAAACCATCGGTCAAGCTTGGTTACCAGTATCATGTCGATGTTGCCATCCCTGACATCATTTAGCAACCTTAGCAGCTCTTTTCTGTATTTCATTGGCTTCCGCGCTGAAATACCTTCATCGGCGTAATAATCCGCTATTAAATATCCGTTTTTGGCCGCATAATCAGTCAGAGCCATTCTCTGAGCCATCAACGATAGACCCTCTAATTTCTGCTCTTCGTGAGATACACGTATATAAATTGCACAGCGTTTTAATTTTCCCATGGTTAGCCTCGTCCTATTTATTTATCCGACCTCATTAATCATTATATTCCATTCATTGGGTTTGGCAGCAGGTTTTTTATAGATGCTATATTCCAAAGGTTCACGAAATTTTCGGTCAGCTACGTTTGACTTTCATTGTTTGTGATGTTTTTGGCAGCAATGTGTGTGGTTTATGGGATGTCGCCCCCTACGTCAACTTTAAAAGAAGTTAAATAGGAAATGCTTCTTTGTCCAATGTCGTTTTCTTTGAAATACTCACCTCGGTAATTTGAATAATTATCGCCGATAGCAGCCCTTATTTCCTCGGTGAGGACCTCTGATACACCCGTGGTAATGCGAATGGTATAGTCTCCCGGAGGCAAAGGATCGCCACCCGACGAAAACGGCCCCGGCAGAGCCATGCCGCCACTAAGTTCTTCGCTGTCCTGCCCTATGTAGTTGTCTCCCACCACGGTCGCCATTAGTGAAATCCCGTTAGGCAGATTGGAACGGATGCTGGTAAAAGCGAAGCCGTCAGCAACTTCTACCTCGACTTCTAAAATTAGGTCGATGGGATATTCTAAAATATCCGCTGGCGTTTCTTGACCACAAGCTGAAAGCATGGCAAGTGAAATCAGCGTAATCACGATTGCCGACAATTTTTTAGTAATTTTCATATAAACTCCTTTCTTTTGCGTGAGTTATTGTATCACAGTAGTATTAAAATACTTTCACGTCCACTCCCTCTTTTTATAATTTGCCCTACCGGGCTTGTTTTCCTTCAATTTTCTAATGTTTGCATATAGCTCATTTATATTATCAAAGTCCCACCCACTAAATCACATCATGCCTTTTTTGCGTTTGTATCCACTAAAGCTGATAATGAATCCCTTTTCAGTAAATAACGGTCTATGTCGGCTAAGTTGCGCAATGCTATGTATGCTTGTTCGCGGCCATCATCATTTAATTTTTCATAATAATTTATTATTTCTGAAAGTTCAGATGAATAGTTTGGGGAAATTCTTACTATTTTTTTTGCCATCGGAACATCATATCCCATTAACCATGCTTCACTTACATTTAATGCTTGTGCAAGCTGATAAACCCCATCTTGTTTTGCTTCGTATATACCATTAACCCATTGGCTAATGCTAGCTTTTGAATATCCTGTTTTTTCCGCCAATTCAGTAGTATTTATTCCACATGAGTTCATTGCCATGCTTAATCTATTTTTAAAAGTATCCACTCGTTTATTATTCATAATACACCTCGCTACGCTTAATAATAAAAGGTGTTTAACATAAAGTCAAGGGAAATTAAAAAAAGTTAATGAAACTTAAAAATAATGCTTGACAAGCAACTGTTAAGGATGCTAAACTGTTAAGGTACATTAACTAGATTCGTTAAAACTTAGGCCTATACGAAAAGAAAATTCAAATTTTAAAATAATAGAAAGGAATTTGTAAAAATGCCATATGATTATTCAAAATTAAGAGGTCGCATAAGAGAAAAATATAAGACAGAAGGGGCTTTTGCAAAAGCAATGAATTTGTCCAAAGCTTCTTTATCTTGTAAATTAAATAATTCAGTAGGATTTTCACAATCGGAAATGCAAAAAATCATCGAGCTTTTGCACGTAAAAACAGACGAATTAAAAGATTTTTTTTTTCGACAATAAGTTAAGCTTCCTTAACGACACATAAGCTTGACACAAATTCATTAATTAAAAATCAGTTGCCCAGTAGCAGAAATCACACCGAAAACAAGAAACCTATACAAGCCATATGGCATAAAATTAGCAAGAGGTCAAAATGAAACCAATAATCCCATATGAAACCCAAGAACATATAAAAAATCACTTGATCACTTTATGGATTGAGCAGAAAGCCGAGGAGTGGGGTTGCGAACCCAGCGATATTGAACATACAAGAACCATCTGCCCGGCTGGACAGGAGTATTAGCTTAAAAAATGAACCCATAAGAAACCAACAGCCTAACCCGGCAGAAAGGACAAGCACATGACAAAAATAGAACTCCAAGAAAGACTTGAGGAATTGAACCGGAAATGTGGCGAATGCAGCAGGCAAATCTACATGAACGATGAGGAATACGCCATCCTTGAAAAAGCCCTATATCGCCCTTGACCTTGACAAATACATATTCGCAAAATTAGCCCATGCTGACATGATGGCATTCCTTAACAATGAATCCAAGTGGGACTTTATGATTGAAGCAAGCGACAGGCTGACAGAATACCGGAGATATAAAAACGCAATGACAAGGTTTGAAGCCTTGGGTGAAGAGCGTGAAAGATTGTCCGAAATCATCAGCGATTACAGAATCAAATACGAGCCAGAAAACATATTTTGAAAGCGGGGAGTGATAGAAGCTAAACAAAGACACCTAAATAATTAAATTAAATTAATCAGCCACCCGGCAGCAGTATAAGAATAGCCAGAGGTAAGCATATAAACAGCGAAAAGCGCGGCCGCTTATTAATCGGCACAATCGAAAAATTTCAGCGATACCATGATTTAAGCGATGAAGAATTGGCAATAAAAGCCCATTTCACCGTCCGGACATGGCAGAATAGGAAAAAAGAGCCGGGAAAAATGACGATTGAAGAATGGTGGCGGCTATCCGATGCCCTGTGCATTATGGATGCCGACAAGCTCCAAGTGATGTAATCAATAATTCACCATCGGTAACTATCGGCCCAATGCGGGCTGCCAGTTATATCACGGCCGGCACGTGGACACCGTGATTCTCCCAGCGGTGTCCATGAAAGCCGGAAGCACAGTCAAGAAAGAGCAAGGCAAGTTATGAATAAAATCCACCTCATGCACAAGCTTTTCGGAATCGGCGATGGATTTTGCAAGGATTGCAGACACTTCACCAGCGAAAAGCATAACTTGAAAAAATACCGGAAATGCCGGGTGTACGGCGAAAGCCGTTCCGAGGCCACCGACTGGAACGCCGGATTTGCCGCTTGCGGCCTTTTCCCCGGCAAGCCCTATGCCGGAGACCGCACCATCGTCTCAACCATGACCAAAGGCAAGCGGGAAGAAACCGAAATCCCCGGCCAAATGACTATTTTCGATTTTTCATGAGCAAAGCGAAAGGAGATACGGAATATGCGGATAGGGCTGATAGACGTTGACAGCCATAACTTCCCGGTGGGTAAACATGAGGGCAACTTTCCAGAAAGTCAAGGATTTCAAAGACTACATAGATAAATAAGGAGCGGCGCAAAGCATGGGCAACATAGAATTTCACAACATGGACTGCATGGCCGGGATGGCGAAATACCCGGACAAGCACTTTGACTTGGCAATCACAGATCCGCCATATGGGCTTAAAAGGTTCGAGCGGAAAAACGAAACCCATAACAGGATATGTGGTGAGGCAAAAATAAACAGCTGGGACAGGAAGCCGGAAGAGGCATACTTTAAAGAACTTTTCCGGGTGAGCAGATACCAGATAATATTTGGCGCGAACAACTTCAAACTGCCGCCAAGCGAATACTTCATCGTCTGGGATAAAATGCAGAGCGTGGACAACTTCGCAAGCGCGGAATATATGTGGACGAACATAAAAATGCCCGCCAAAGTATTCAGATACCCAATCCATAAAATCCAAGGCGAAAGGAAAAGGTTTCGCAAGATACACCCCTGCCAGAAGCCCATCGCCCTCTACGGATGGATATTGGCAAAATACGCAAAGCCCGGCTGGAGAATCCTTGATACCCATGCCGGAAGCGCGTCAAGCCTAATCGCTTGCCATGATATGAACCTCGATGCCGTGGGCTTCGAGATTGACAAAAAATATTATGAGCTGGCGGACGAAAGGCTTTCACAGCACCGTTCGCAGATGAACATCTTTGATTACATAAGGGGGGGGGCAGATGAACATCTTTGATTACATGGGGGCAAATTAAATGCAGATGACCATATTTGATGTCTTATACCCAAAATACATCATCAGCAAGCCAATCCGGCTGATTGAGCTGTTCGCCGGGATAGGGTCACAGGCGATGGCATTAAGGGAGCTGGGGGCTGATTTCGAACACTACCGCGCCATCGAAATTGACAAGCCCGCCATGGCCGCATACAACGCCATCCATGGCACGGCATTCAAGCCAGCGGACATAACCAAGGTCAAGGGCAAATACTTAGGGATAACCGAAAAAGAAAAATACTCCTACATCATGACCTACTCATTCCCATGCCAAGACCTCTCCCCGGCGGGCAAAAGAAAAGGCATGGCAAAAGGGGCAAAGACACGTTCCGGGCTTCTATGGGAAGTCGAGCGGCTGCTAAACGAAACCACGGAGCTTCCGGACATTTTGCTCATGGAAAACGTCCCGGATGTCGCCAACAGGAAAAACATCAGCCAATTCCACGACTGGCAGGACTTCCTTGCCGCCAAAGGATATAAAAATTATGTCCGGATGATGAATGCTGCCGATTACGGAGTCGCGCAGAACCGCAATAGGTGCTTCATGGCCTCGCTCCTCGGTGATTTTAGCTACAGCTTCCCCGAACCCATAGCATTAGGCAAGACAATCGCGGACTATCTGGAAGAAAAAGTTAGCGAAAAATACTACATAAACACGGAAGCCGCCCGGCTGCTGGTCGAAAAATACAAAGAGAAACAAGCTAATAAACAGGCGCGGAAAGCCAATAAAACCAACATCAACGAAGCGGGGCATCTGGAAAAAGGGACAGGCAAGCACCAGTCCAACAAAGTATACGGCACAGACGGCACGGCGAGGACGCTCACCGCCCATGACGGCACAGACCCAATGAGGATAATCCTATGAAGATAAAACACGCCGGGACGCTGGGGAAAGATGGGAACTGCCATAACGGATATCTAGTCCTGCAAACAGACAGCGTCAGCACAACGCTCCTATCAAGGGACTACAAAGACCCCATCAAGATAATAGAGGAAAAAATGCCAAGACCGAAAATAAACCAGATAGGAAATCTGCTGACAGCCGGAGCAAATAGGCGTAAATTTGAAAACCCGCAGCCGGGACGTGTCATAGCTACTGACGGAAGCTCCCCGGCATTGGACACCTGCTCCGGCGGCGGCCACCAGCCCAAAATAATGACCCCGGCAATGACCACGGAAGCCGATTACAGGATAAGGAAGCTGACACCCCTTGAATGCTGGCGGCTGATGGGCTTCTCGGACGAGGACTTTCATAAGGCAAAATGGATGGTAGGCAAAGAAGCCGAGGAATACCTAAAAAAACACCCAGGCCACAAAAAGAAAAGAAAGCAGTTCGAAAAACATGGGCGGATTGAAAGGACAAGCGATACCCAGCTATACAAACAGGCAGGTAATTCCATCGTCCTTAACGTGATGGTGGAAATATTCAAGCCCTTAGTGGCAGGAAGAGAGGAAACGGAAAATGTTTAAAAATAAAAAAGAGCGTGAAGAGTTTCTAGTAAAGGAGACAAAAAAATGATCCATACACTAAAATGCTTGCCGGAATTTTTTGAAGAGTCAGCCGCTTGCCGCAAAAATTTTGAATCTAGGATAAACGACCGCGATTATTCTGTTGGGGACTATCTTGCACTCAATGAATACACGGAAAAAGACGGCTATACCGGACGCGCCGCATTATTTGAAATAACCTATATTTTTGATGACCCGAAGTTTGTCAAAGAAGGATTTGTAATAATGGCGATTGACCTTTGCAAAGTTTCACCTGCGGCCACCGTGGGCGGTGAGGAAAAAACAATTCTGGATTCAATGAACGATTTCAGCAGTTTTAAGAAAGCATCGGAAAGCATTTAAAAACAATTGAAAACTTTAACGAATGGTTTTTAGATTTGTGTTGCGGCAATGATGAGGACGAAAGCGAAGATGAAGAGGGACAATGAGAATGAAAGGATATTTCACGGAAAATGGTTATATGGGGCTGGTTGGCGGCGAATATATGCTATTTGCCGATGAAAGGGATTATATTGATTATTTAGCCGCCCAAGAAAGGAAAAATACATAATGAAAAAAATATACTTGCTGATATTGATAGCAGCATTTTTATTAGCTTCAATCACCGTTGCGGCCCAGACAGGCAATGCCCCGGTCAAAGTGCCGGAAGACATTAAGGAAATGACTGAAAAAATTGGGTATTCATATGGTCTTTGCCCGGAAATATTGCAAGCAATAGCATTTTATGAAAGCAGTTTCCGCCCGGAAGCAAAAAACGGCACTTGCATAGGCTTAATGCAGATAAACGAGCCTTTTCACCGGGAACGCATGAACCGTCTGGGGGTTACTGACCTATACGACCCATACCAGAGCATTTTGATGGCGGCTGATTACATCATGGAGTTAAAGGAACTCCACCATGACATAGCAATAGTTCTTATGGCTTACAACGGATTTAGGAAACCAGCGGAGTATGCCGAGCGGACAGGACAAATTTCAGATTATGCGTCCAAGGTTTTGGAATTGTCGGCACAGCTGGAAAGATACCACGGCAAATAGGCGGTAAAAGCAAGAAAGACTAACTATTAAATGTCAATACCTAAAATGAAATATTTTCAAATAAACTGCTTAGCAGCATTTTAGATAAAACGTACCTTGATAATTGCATGACAAACAAA
>WRLH01000030.1 GCA_009777715.1 Lachnospiraceae bacterium | reverse complement strand
ACATACCGCGATATGGGCATTGTTGGGCGATGATGAAAAGCTGTCTGTAAGAGCAAGGGATATAATAGCCGACAAGACCGTTGAACTTGCCGTCAGCATTGCATCCGCTTGGGAAATTGCCATTAAAATCAGCAAAGGCGGCAAAATTACGGACATGAGCGGCGTTGCGGTCTTTATAGATAAGCTCCGCGAAAACGGCGTGGAAATACTTGGAATAACCGCCGAAGAAGTCAAGATCGTTGAATCCTTGCCGTTTATTCATAATGACCCATTCGACAGGATTATTATCGCTACTGCAAAAAGCAACGGATTAACGCTTATATCCGTTGACAAAAACGTATGTAAGTATGACATTCCTTGTGTTTGGTGATTACAAAAGCCAAGTAACATAGATTCAAGGAGGTCAATAATGCAAATCAGTGAAAGCTTACTGAATAACTGTTTAGATAACATAATCAGCCAAAAATATGTATTTAGTACAGTTTTGCGCGTTGAAAGCGGCGATGGCTCTTTTTCTTGGATGAGTTCAAGAGGGGAGATGAAGCCTGACAGCAAGTATTTTATTGCGAGTGTCACAAAACTATATGTTACAGCGGTTATCATGTCCTTAATTGAAGAACGAAAATTAAGCCTTGATGATAAAATTTCAAAATATATTTTAAATGATATGGAAAGGCTTCATATTTATAAGGGCTTCGATTATTCTTCCCAAATAACAGTCAGGCATCTTATTTCTAACACATCGGGCTTGCCCGATTATTTCACTGGTTCAGCGTTTAACTTGCTGTTGCAGGGCAGGGACGATTCATGGGGATTTGAACAGGCAATTCAAAGCGTAAAGCAGATGAATCCTAAATTTGCTCCGGGGCAAAAAGGAAAAGTGGCATATTCAGATACAAATTATCAAATATTAGGGAAAGTCATTGAGACTGTTACGGAAAAAGAAATTGACAAGGTTTTTTCAGAGTATATTTTTGATAAGCTTGGGTTTCGTAATACTTACGTGTATAAGGATACCGCCGATAATGAGCCGACAGCATTTTACCATAAAGCAAGAAAATTATGGTTGCCTAATTATATGGCATCAATTTCCGTTGAAGGCGGCATTGTATCTACAGCGGAAGAAGTTATGATTTTCTTGAAAAAATTCTTTGATGGCCATTTTTTCCCGCAAGAAAAAATAAAGGACTTGAAAAAGTGGAATTTACTCTTTCCGCCTCCCAGCTTGTTTTATTATGGGATAGGATTAGAAAAACAACCCACGCCGAGGTTTATTTCGATTAAAAAGCCCATCAATGAAATTATCGGGTTCTGGGGACAAACTGGTTCTTTTGCATGGTATAATTCCGATACCGATTTGTACTTCACCGGAACGGCTAACCAAGCCAATGGGCAAGGACATCAGGCAGCAGGGAAAGCAATGTTTAAAATAATTAAATCAGTGCTGTAAATTATTTACTTGGCTCGTGCGTGGGCTCGTGCGTGTGGATTTATGAAAATGCTTCGCATTTCCTTTGAAAAGATTTACTTGGCTCATGTGTGTAGATTATGGTATAATGTTCCCATGGCCACAAAAAGGAAAAGAAACCGCAAGAAAAAAAATATCCGCCTATTAATAACCTTTATTTCGACCCTTACAATCGTTTTGCTGGTCGGCCTTTTGGCACTTTTTCTTAACCACCATTTTGCCCGGACAAACGAGTTGAGGGAGCATTCTGATAATATGGCAAACTTTCTGGCCGAGCTTAATTCCCCAAATGAGCCTGTTTCAGCCAGCGAATTGACCGAATCAGTCAATGAAGAAGCTGATGAGCCAGCGGATTTGCCTATCCCTGCCCGCTATGTCAATGTTTTAAACGACCCCGAATATATGCGCGAGAACCGTATCTATGCCAAAGACGCAATTGTTCCGGGTGAAGCAAGGCTTCTTTTTGCCGGAGATATTCTTTTTGATTCTTATTATGCTGTCATGGCTAACGCCATCAAGCGCGGTGATACAGTTGACGCGGCTTTTTGCCCCGATACTTTGAAAATAATGCGTGACGCAGATGTGATGATGCTGAATAACGAATTTACCTATACGACAAGGGGAACTCCGTTCCCGGAAAAACTTTATACTTTCCGCGCCAAGCCTGAGAAAGCGGATTGGCTTAATGACATGGGCGTAAACCTTGTTTCCCTTGCCAACAACCACACCTTTGATTATGGTGAAATCAGCCTTTTAGATACGCTTGATACCCTTTCCGCCTACGGAGTCCCTTATGTCGGAGCGGGCCGCAATATCGATGAAGCCAAAGCCCCGGTTTATTTTATCATCAGCGACATAAAAATTGCTTTTGTCGCCGCCACCCAAATTGAGCGAATGTCCAATCCTGATACCCGCGGGGCAACGGAAACCCTGCCCGGTGTTTTCCGCTTCCTTAATAATGAAAGGCTTCTTGATACTGTCGCCGAAGCCAAAGAAAACAGCGATTTTGTTGTTGTATTTCTTCATTGGGGCAGCGAAAGAGCCGAAGAGCCGGATTGGTCACAGCTCGAACAAAGCATGAAAATTGCCGCCGCCGGAGCTGACTTAATCGTTGGGGCCCACCCCCATGTTTTGCAGGAAATATCAGCCCACGGCAACACCCCGGTTGCTTACAGCCTTGGCGATTTTTGGTTTAGCTCCCGGACGGTTGACACGGGACTGCTTGAAGCGATTTTTGATGTAAACGGCCTGAAAAGCCTTCGTTTTATCCCGGCGATTCAGCATAATTGCGTCACATCTCTTTTACATGACGGTGAAAAAGAGCGCGTCCTTAATATAATGCGCGACCTTTCGCCGCGGGTAAATATTGATGATGATGGGGTAATCACCTGGTAATAAAATGGAAATAAATGGAAATAGGAGAAAATATGTTCATCATCATTGGCCTTGGCAATCCGGGCATGAAATACGCTGGAACGCGCCACAATATTGGCTTTGATATTGTTGATGCCCTGGCAAAAAAGCACAACATAAAAGTCAAAAGCTTAAAGCACAAGACGATAATGGGAAAAGGTTCGATTTATGGACATAAAGTTTTTCTTGCCAAGCCCTTTACTTATATGAATTTGAGTGGTGAACCTGTCCGCCGGATCATAGAATATTATCATCTTGATGAAAAGAATGAGCTGATCGTGATTGCTGATGATATAAGCCTTCCGACCGGCCAAATCCGGATGCGCAAAAAAGGCAGCGACGGAGGCCATAACGGCCTGAAAAGCATTATCAACAACTTCGGCCACAACGAATTTATCCGCATGAAAATTGGCGTCGGCGATAAAAAAGATGGTGACCTTATCGGCCATGTCCTTGGCCACTTCTCCGGAAGTGACAAAAAAATAATGCGCGAATGCACCAAAAACGCTGTTGCCGCGATTGAAGCCATCATTGAGGACGGGCTAGACAAGGCGATGAATGTATATAACCGCAAAATAGACGAAATAAAGGATTCCCAATGAAACCCCTCTTAACCCCTATCCACGAACTTGGCGAATTTGACGAGATGAAAACCCTGCTTCGGAAACCGGGCAAAACCTTAGCCCTTTCTGGCTGCGCCGATTCGCAAAAACTCCATATGGCCTATGGCTTAAGCGAGGATTTCCGTTACAAAATCATCGTCACCTTTTCTGATATCAAAATGAAGGAAATTTATGAAGAATACCGTTTTTATGACCGGAATATTAGTATGTTTCCTGCCAAAGACCTTATTTTTTACCAAGCTGATGTCCACGGCAATTTGCTCACAAAGGAACGGGTAGGCTGCCTAAGGAATATCATTGAGGGCGGGCCTCATACTATTGTGACGACTTTTTCCAGCCTGATGTCGCCGATTATTTCCCTTGATTATTTAAAAGAAAATATTATTAATATCGGCACTTCCAGTACAATTGACAAAGACAAACTCGCTTTAAAGCTGATAAAGCTTGGCTATGAGAAAAATTATCAAGCCGAAACCCAAGGGCAGTTTTCTATCAGGGGCGGAATTATTGATATTTTTGATTTTACGGAAGACAACCCCTACCGGATTGAATTGTGGGGTGATGATGTTGAATCAATCCGCGCTTTTGACTCACTCAGTCAACGCTCAATTGAAAAATTAAATTGCATCACAATTTACCCGGCAACAGAGATGGTGCTTTCAAAAGCCCAGCTTCACGCCGGAATGGAAAAAATAGAGGCCGAATGTGATCAGCAAGTAAAAAAACTCCGCGCCGCATTTTTTACCGCAGAAGCCCACCGCCTTGCAACCCAGATTCGCGAAATCAAGGAACAGCTGTTTGAATTTGAAACAACGGTTAACCTTGAAAGCTATATCCGCTTTTTTTATGAAAATATCGTTTCTTTTATTGATATTTTTGATAAAGATGAAACAATCTTTTTTATAGATGAACCAACCCGCGTCCGCGACCATGCCACGGCAATTGAGATGGAATTTAACGAAAGCATGAGCAGCCGCCTTGAGAAAGGCTATTTGCTTCCTAGCCAGACCGAGTTATTGTTTGGCGTGGACGCTATCGCCGCCGGGTTATCAAGGAAACGTGTTGTCACCTTATCCGCCCTCGATATGAAAAACCCGATTGTTCCGGCCGCCCGCAAAATTGACCTGACGGTCAAAACGATCTCTTCATATAATAATAGTTTTGAAGCTTTGGTAAAAGATATGGCACGCCTTAAAAAAAGCGGTTACCGTATTTTGCTCCTTTCGGGTTCACGCACTCGCGCAGCCCGGCTGGCTTCTGATTTGCGCGACCACGGCTTGACGGCTTTTTACAGCGAAGATGCCGACCGCGAAATAAATCCGGGGGAAATTATGACATGGTACGGCCGGGTTCTTCGCGGTTTTGAATATCCGCTGATTAAATATGCCATTATTGCGGAAAGCGACATTTTTGGGGCGGAGAAAAAACGCAAAAAAAGAAAACGCTATGAGGGACGGAAAATTGCCGATTTTGCGGAGCTAAAAGTGGGCGATTATATTGTCCACGAAAACCACGGCTTGGGCATTTACCGCGGCATAGAAAAAATAGAAGTTGAAAAAGTAGTCAAAGATTATATGAAGATTGAATACCGTGACGGCGGCAATCTTTATATTATCGCAACGGCTTTTAATGTCATCCAAAAATACGCTTCTTCCGATGCCAGAAAGCCAAAACTCAACAAACTTGGCTCGGTCGAGTGGGGACGCACCAAAACCAGGGTCAAAGAGGCAGTCAGCGAGGTTGCAAAAGAGCTGGTTGAGCTTTATGCTTACCGTCAGCAAAAATCAGGCTTCCAATATGACAAAGATACCGTCTGGCAGCGTGAATTTGAAGAGCTTTTTCCTTTTGAGGAAACCGAAGACCAATTGGCCGCTATTCATGATACCAAAGAGGATATGGAAAGCACCAAAATCATGGATCGCTTGATTTGCGGCGATGTTGGTTACGGCAAAACAGAAATTGCCATCCGGGCTGCTTTTAAAGCCGTCCAGGAAAACAAGCAAGTCGTTTACCTTGTCCCAACGACGATTTTGGCGCAGCAGCACTACAATACCTTTATCCAGCGCATGAAAGATTTTCCGGTCCGGATTGAGCTGCTTTCCCGCTTCCGGACTGCGGCCGAGCAGAAGAAAACAATTGCTGATTTGCGGAAAGGGCAGGTTGATATTGTGATTGGCACTCACCGCGTCCTCTCAAAAGATGTTGGTTTCCAAGACCTTGGCCTTTTGATTATCGATGAAGAACAACGCTTTGGCGTTACCCACAAAGAAAAAATCAAACATATGAAAGATAGCGTTGATGTCCTGACCTTGACCGCGACCCCGATTCCCCGCACCCTGCATATGAGTTTGGTCGGAATCCGTGACATGAGTGTCCTTGAAGAGGCCCCAATCGACCGGATGCCGATTCAGACTTTTGTCTGTGAATATAATGAAGAAATGGTTCGTGAAGCAATTGTCCGCGAGCTAAGCCGCGAAGGCCAGATATACTATGTTTATAATCGGGTTGCCAATATCGCCGATGTTGCGGCGGCTATCCAAAACCTTGTGCCCGAAGCAAGCGTTGCGTTTGCCCATGGCCAGATGCAGGAACGCGAGCTTGAGCGGATTATGTACGATTTTATCAATCATGAAATCGATGTTTTAGTTGCAACGACCATCATTGAAACGGGCCTTGATATTTCGAACGTGAATACAATGATTATCCATGATTCTGACAATATGGGCCTTGCCCAGCTTTACCAGCTGCGCGGCCGGGTTGGGCGGAGCAACCGCACGGCCTACGCTTTCCTAATGTATAAGCGCGACAAAATGTTAAAGGAAATTGCGGAAAAACGCCTTGCGGCGATAAAGGAATTTACCGACTTGGGCAGCGGCTTCAAGATCGCAATGCGTGACTTGGAAATCCGCGGCGCGGGAAATCTGCTGGGACAGAAACAGCATGGACATATGGAAGCGGTTGGTTATGATCTTTACTGCAAAATGCTTGATGAAGCGGTTAAAAACCTCAAAGGAATCAGCACTTTAGATGATTTTGCCACGACTGTTGATCTTGATGTTGACGCTTTTATCCCCGAAAGTTATATTGTCAACGAAATTCAAAAGCTTGATATTTATAAGCGGATTGCCGGAATTGAAAGCAAATCCGAATGTGACGACATGAAAGAAGAACTGATTGACCGTTTCGGCAACATTCCAACCTCGGTTGAAAATTTGCTGCGCATTGCCTTAATCCGCATTGAAGCGAATGCCCTTTATATTACTGAAATTAAGGGTAAAACTGATGAAATAATCTTTTATCTTCGTCCTGACGCAAAAATAAAAGCTGAAATTATCCCGCTCTTTTTGAAGCGTCATCAAACAATCCGCTTTAGCCATAAAGGAACGCCTTATTTTGCAGTACGCTACAAAAAATGCGGCCTTGTCGAACGCGATGTTGCCACGCTATTAAAAAAGACCGAAGAAATGCTGGAAATCATGAAAGAGCTAGTTTGATTTCCAGCGGAAAATGCGGTTATGTAATTATTTTAACAAGAATCGTTTAAGATTCTTGTTTTACTTGCTTCTTAAAGCTTCATAAAGCTCAGCATTTGTTGACTGCTGGTAAGGGAATGAATAAAATATGTTCAGCAAACCGCAGGTGAATATGCCTAGGAAATGCCAGCCGATAAAGGACAAATCAAGGACAAAAGCGTTCCATTTGTTCCCCGTCATCATTTCCTTGGACTTGGCAAAAACCGATTTTGTGTCAAGGCCAGGGTTTTCAGCTAGAATAAAAGGCATCATCCGGTATTCATAATATTTGATAATTCCGGGGATTATCAAAAGCAGGCTCCAAAGGAAAACAAATAATCCGCGCAGGAATTGGGTTATCACAATATTCATATATGAATGCTTAAAGCCAAATCCGATTAGCGATAAATCGCCAGGGGCTAAGCGGGCAGAGATAAAGTATCTCCGGCAGCCGATTTCCAGCGGGTTTAAAAGGAAAAGGGAAACCGCCAGCGTAATAATGAATGAAATCATCACAAGGCCTAAGATAATTCCCAATTTGGCAAAAATCTCTGTTATGTAAAAGAGACCATAACCGCCCGATACGCTCACATCTGCATTCCTAAAAAAATTGCTGCTGTTATTGCCTTGGGCGCCACCACCGACGATGATGAGTAAAAACGCGGCTAAGACAGACTTCCAATAATTCTGTGTCAAAACAATTTTTGCATTATTCTTTAATTCAGCTCTGGTCCACATAATATTATCCTCTTCTTTCTATTGGCATGATTTATATCATAAACTATTTTTGAGAAAAAATCAAGACTTACTTGAAAAAAAAGGACTTCTGGCGAGAGAGCTTTTTGATTTGCATAACTGCTTAATTTCCTATAAAATATTACTTTACAGTTCAGCCAAGCGGATTGGATTGTCATAGGAGACGGAAGCTTGCTTCCGGAAACATATGACGATACAATCCATTTGGCACTCTGCCAAAGCGAGGTTTTGCAAAGCAAAATCGAGCTTGGCTGAACTTTATTCAATTACCGGACATTATCAATTCAAATTTTTTTCGAACAAGTGTTTGAAAGTCCTTTTTATCGGACTACATAAATGTTACGCTATTATTACCAAAGCGGATAAATCCGCAATGGAAAATATCCTCAGGATATGGAGGTAGCATTTATGAAAGGATATACTGTCAGCGAAGGTTACATGGGATTTGTCAGAGGGATTTATATGCTGTTTGCCAGCGAAGATGACTATCGGGAATACTTTGCCGAGGCGGCATGAAGATTTATCCAGAATTTCTGGCATAAGGATTAGGATTATGCACCGTATTATGTATGACTATTATCGGCAGCCGGCAACGGTTTTGGCCCCGGACCTGCTGGGGAAAATTCTTTGCCGCCAGCTTGGTGATGAAATTGTCCGTCTTCGGATTACCGAAACGGAGTGTTATCATGGCGAAACGGATACCGCTTGCCACGCCAGCCGGGGGAAGACCCCGCGGACGAAGGCTTTATATGAGCAGGGCGGGATAGCCTATATTTATTTGTGCTATGGAATCCATCACTTATTTAATATTGTCGCCGGGGATAGCGGCTTCCCCGGAGGCGTGCTGATTCGCGGGGTTGAGGGTTACTCCGGCCCTGGCCGCTTGACCAAGGCATTAGGAATCGACCGCAGTCTATACGGCATCGATCTGGTTAAGTCAGACCAGCTTTGGCTGGAAGACGATGGTTTCAAGCCCCTGTACAAAGCTACGAAAAGAATCGGAATCGACTATGCCGAGCCTGAAGACCGTGACCGATTGTGGCGTTTTGTCGTCACAAAATAAAATCAGCAAAAATATATACTTATCATCTTTTTTATGTTATGATACTTTTCGTGGGAATAATCCCAAATAAACCAAAGCGGGAGATTTTATGAGGAAAATAGGAACAATTGCCCGAGGCATAAGGGCCCCATTAATCAGGTCGGGTGACGACCTTGCAAATATTGTCGTAAATTGCGTACTTTCGGCGGCCGAGGAAGAGAATTTCTCGCTTAACGACAAGGACGTAATTGGTATTACTGAAGCCGTGGTTGCCAGGTCACAGGGCAACTACGCAGAAATCAGCCAGATTGCCGCGGATATCCGCGCAAAATTCGGCGGCCAGGAATTAGCAATCGTTTTCCCGATTCTTTCCCGCAACCGTTTTGCGAATATGCTCCGGGGCATTGCCGGTGGCTGTACGAAGCTATACATCATGCTATCTTATCCTGCCGATGAAGTTGGCAACGAACTGATTAATTGGGATATGCTCGATGAAGCCGGAATTAACCCTTATACTGACGTGCTAGATGAAAAGCGTTATCGCGAGCTATTTGGTTATGATGTAAAGCATCCTTTTACAGGAATGGATTATGCCGAATACTATAAAAGCCTCGGTGAGAATATTGAGCTGATTTTTGCCAATGATCCGCGGGCAATTCTCAAATATACCCCGAATGTATTAGCTTGCGACATTCATACAAGACACCGGACTAAGCGTTTGCTAAAGGAAGCCGGAGCGAAGATTGTTTATGGGCTTGATGATGTTTTGGCGCAAAGCGTTGATGGCAGCGGCTACAATGAACTATATGGCTTGCTTGGCTCAAATATGGCAACGGAGAACAAAGTTAAGCTGTTTCCCCGTGACTGCCAAGCTTTAGTCGAAGAAATCCAAACACTCATTCTTGAAAAAACAGGCAAAAAAATCGAAGTGATGGTTTACGGTGATGGGGCATTCAAAGATCCGGTTGGAAAAATATGGGAATTGGCCGACCCGGTTGTTTCCCCTGCTTATACCAAGGGCCTTATCGGAACACCAAACGAGCTAAAGTTAAAATACTTGCTCGATAATGATTTAGCCGGAAAATCAGAAGCGGAAGCGCGAAATGCCATGACCGCAGCCATAAAAAGCAAAGATAGCGAGCTGGGCGACAAGGCCCTTGGCACTACCCCGCGGCGTTATACCGATTTGATTGGCAGCCTGTGTGATTTGATGGGCGGAAGCGGCGACAAAGGAACGCCAATTATTTTGGTGTCAGGCTACTTTGAGAATTTTGCCTCGGAATGAAATAATTTTAGTGGCTAGGAGTTTACATTCAGTATGAAACAAGACATGATTATTATCCTTGATTTGGGCAGTACCGAGAATACCAGCTTAGCGCGTGAAATCAGGGCCTTGGGCGTTTACAGCGAAATATACCCCCATGATATATCCGCTTCGGAGCTTAGGGCATTAACGAATGCCAAGGGCATTATTATCTATGGCGGGCCGAATAATATCATTGATGGCGAGCCTATAAGCGTGGGAGCCCACCTTGCCGAAAGCGGCTACCCCATTATGGCGATAGCATATCGCCCAGGCAACTGGAATGCCGAATATCCGGATTGGGAAACGGCTGCCCCCCATTTAAAGGATTTTATTTTTGATACCTGCAAAGCAACAGCGAACTGGAATATGAAAAACTTCGTTGCTGATCAAATCGAATTAATCCGTAGCCAAGTAGGCGATAAAAAAGTATTATTAGCTTTGTCCGGCGGCGTTGATAGTTCTGTTGTTGCGGCCTTGCTGATTAAGGCAATTGGAAGCAACTTAGTTTGTGTCCATGTCAACAACGGCTTAATGCGCAAAGACGAGTCGGAATATGTTATCGAAGTTTTCGAAAAACAGCTTGCTGCCAACCTCGTTTATGTTGACGCAACCGAACGCATTTTAACGAAGTTAGAAGGAATCGCTGAACCAGAAGAAAAAAGAAAAATAATCGGCATTGAATTTATCCGCATTTTTGAAGAAGAAGCCCGCCGCCTCGGCGGAACTTGCGCAATCAGCTTTTTAGCCCAAGGAACTATTTATCCGGATATCGTTGAAAGCGGCACAAAAACCGCCACAGTAATCAAATCCCATCACAATGTCGGCGGCCTGCCCGCAGATATGCAGTTTGATTTGGTCGAACCTATCCGCCAGCTTTTTAAAGATGAAGTCCGCGCTTGCGGGCTTGAGCTTGGCTTGCCGGACGAAATGGTTTTCCGTCAGCCATTCCCCGGCCCCGGCCTCGGTGTCCGCTGCCTTGGCGCGATCACCCGCGACCGCCTTTATGCAGTCCGCGAATCAGACGCGATTCTCCGCGAAGAATTTAAACGCGCTGGCCTCGACAAAAAAGTCTGGCAATATTTCACCGCAATCCCCGACTTTAAATCCGTTGGCGTCCGCAACCACACCCGCACTTACGAATACACCGTCATCATCCGCGCCATCAATACCATTGACGCAATGACAGCATCAATAGAGGAAATCGAATGGCCGCTGCTCCAGAAAATAACAGCAAGAATCCTATATGAAGTAAAAAATGTAAACCGCGTCTGCTATGATTTGAGCCCTAAGCCAGTGGCAACGATTGAGTGGGAGTAGGAAAAAGACTACTTACCTTAAGTGATTACAGAACAGCCCTTAACGCCAATCGCATACAGGGGGACATTTATAAGCCAGCTTTCCTCACGGTAATCCCTCATTGAGGTTCTAAGGGAAATGGGCGGGTTGTATTTTTCCCTGTAAACTTTTAAGCGAACTTCTTGTTTCCCTTGCCAGAGCAAAATATGCAAGGACTTTTCGGCAAACTCTACAAAAAATCCAAGGACTTTTATTTTTTCCGCAAAATCATGCACTGCCCCTTAAAAATTTTTGCTTAAAACCAATCTTTTGAGTAGTCATAATATAATTAATTCATTAAAATCAAGTTGCAATTTTGTCCTCCAACATTTATAGTTAAGTAAAGGTATCAACATCCCCACTCACCCGCCAAGGAGTGCCCATGCCCAACCTGACCGCCACGCAGCGATCCAAAAACATGAAGAGCATAAAGAGCAAAGACACAACGATTGAGCTTTTGCTTAGGAAAGCATTGTGGACACGCGGCTACCGTTACCGGAAAAATTATTCTTCGCTGCCCGGAACGCCGGATATTGCCCTTACGAAATACCGGATTGCCATTTTCTGTGACAGCGAGTTTTTCCACGGCAAAGATTGGGAGATATTGAAGCCAAGGCTGATAAAAGGGAAAAACAGCGAATATTGGGTACAGAAAATTACCCGCAATATGGAGCGGGACGATGAGGTAAATAAGCGTCTGCTATTCGAAAACTGGACGGTTATCCGCTTTTGGGGAGCCGATATTGAAAAAAAGATAGAAGAATGTGTTGCCGTCATAGAGGAAGTCATTTTTGATATTAAGCGCAATACATCATACTCGCAATGACGAACCCAAGCAACCTAATCATTGCACCGTTTAATCACATTCCCGGCAATCGCGGCGACTTTCAAGATCGCTGACAGTTTGATGCGACCAAACCTTTCCCTTTAATTCAGTTAAGGCTTGCTTAATCGTTTTTTTGTCAAACTCGGCACAGGCTTCTTTAATAGCTGCCATCTTCTTAACGAGAAAAACTTCATCAATATCAAATTCGCCCTCGTTTTCATGGTCTTCCAGTAAATTGATTTTTGAGACCAAAGAGCGGATATTATCTAACAGAGTTGGCGTTTTTTTGAGCAGAAGTTCCATATTGCGTTCGCGGCCAGCTTGCTCCAAATCAAAGGCAAAAGCCGATAAGTCTTGTTCGCCGATGATTTCAAGGGCATTTTTCATGCCGTGGACACTTGTAATATAAAGCTGGATATCCTTTTCATCTTCAAATGTCAGCTTTGCGTACAAAACATCAAGGACAGCCAGTGCTTTTTTGGCATCTCTTAAAAAAGCGGCAATGACAGATTCCGCCAAGGTATATATTTTTTCGGCCGGAACAACCGTTTCTTTGTTTTCGCGCCTAGCCGCTTCAATCATTTCACTTGGCTGCTTATCACGGATTAACTCGTTAAGAACGATATTAAGCTCGTTCATGTCAATTGGTTTGGGAATAAATGCGTCAAAACCATTGGCAAGGAAATAATCCGCTTGTCCGGCGGCGGCATTGGCGGTCAAGGCAACGATCGGCTGGTTATATCCGGATTCGCGCAAAAATTTGGCTGTTTCCATTCCGTCTAATTGCGGCATCATATGGTCCATAAAAATGATGTCGTAAGTATGGCCGCTTTTTACCAGCTCAATCGCCTCAAAGCCGCTGGTGACTGTATCAATCATCAGGCCATAAGGGACAAGCAGCCCCTTGGCGACAAAAAGGTTCGTTTCGACATCGTCAACGATAAGCACCTTGCCATATGGCATATATTCGCGGGTAAACTGCGTTTTATTTGAGCGGAGATTATATTCAAGGTGGTTAACTTTAAAGTTTTCTTCGAAAGCGGGGCCGATTACTTCTGTTCCTGCCCGCTCCTGGGGAATTTCAACCGTGAAAACGCTGCCCTTGCCAGGCTTACTTTCGACCGAAATAGTGCCGTTCATTAAGTCAAGAAGCCGCTTGGTAATGCTCATGCCCAGCCCAGCCCCGGAAACGGCGATATTTTTCTTCAAATTGAAACGGGCATATTCTTCGAAAATAGCGGCAATTTCTTCTTCAGTCATGCCCTGCCCGGAATCGCTGACCCGGAATGTCAGAATTATATTATTTTCATCGGTCTCAATGGTAAAAATTTCCAGTTTGACTGAACCCCTGTCAGTATATTTGTAAGCATTGGATAAAAGGTTGTTAAGGATCTGCTTTAACCGAAGCTCATCGCCCTTTAGTGAAAGCGGGGTATTCGGATCAGCTTTCAGGACAAAGTCAATCGGCTTTGACTCATAACGCATCCGGGTTATCCCAACGCAATCATTAATTAAATCAGTTATATCATAAATGGTCGGATTAAATTCAAGCTTTCCGGTTTCGATTTTGGAAAAGTCAAGAATGTCATTGATGATATTGCCCAGCAATTCCGCCGAATCATAAATGATATTAAAAGCCTCTTCCGTATTCGGGGGAAGCGTTTCTTTTTGCAATTGGATTTCACTCATGCCCAGGATTGCGTTAAGCGGAGTGCGTATTTCGTGGCTCATATTTGCCAGAAAAATGCTTTTGGTATTGCTGGCAGCCAAGGCTTGGTCTAGGGCTTCGGAAAGCTTGTCGGTCAGCTCTTTTTGCTTGCGCAGATCCCTTGTATAACCAAGCACAACCCGCTCATCACCATAGGGAACGCCAATAAGGGTTATCTCCGCTGGGATAAGGGTCCCATTAGGATGCAGGTGAAGCCATTCAAATTCAACAGTCTGGCCTTCGAAAGCTTTGTTAACAAGGGCAATCGCTTTTTCAAGCGACCTTTGGCCATCGGGCTGGAACTCGGGCGAAAAATCAAGGAAACGCTCTGCATATTCTTCCTTGCTCGATAAGTCATATAATTTTACTGCGGCTTCGTTACAGCCAATCGTCTTTCGTTCTTTATTCCAAATTTGGCAGCAGATTGGAGCTGAATCCAGCATGAGGAGAATCCGTTCTTCTTCTTTTAGCCGCCGTTTCATGCGGTTAAAGCTGTCATTTTTGTGAAGCAGGGCCAAAACAAAAAAGCTGACAATTAAGCCGACGCAAAGAAGCAGCCAGTTCTCAAGATAAGTATACCATGCCCCGCCGTAAGTTACATCCAGATACCAATCAGCATGGAGGATCGGAAAATGCTTAACCATTGTTTGTGCTGTTTTTTTGGCTTTTTCATCATTGCTTAACAGGACTTGGCGTTCGCCGGTATCGGGATTAATCCGCCATAATTCAAAGGGATGGCTCTCATTGGACCAGTTGCCGATGTTTAAGGAATCAAAAACTTCGGGGAATTTCAGCGTAACAGAAACAATCCCCCATAACTCCTCACCGCCATCAGGCGTATTGACAAAAACAGCCCTTCTTGCTGCCAGCACCTCTTGACCTTGCACCGATAAAAAAGGGCCGGCAATGACTGTCTGGCGAAGCTCAATTGCCATCATCGCCTCAAGATTGCCGCTGCTTTCCTGGAAAAAATCGAACCCAAGCACACTTTCGCCCCCCTCATATGGCGTATAAACGTGTTCAACAACCCCATTAGGGGCTAAGAGGAAATTAAGGATGACCGGGTTGTCAAGCAAAAGCGGGGCCATATTATTAAACTCTTTTCCATAATCGGGATTTTTTGCGATTAAGGCTAAGGTTTCGATTTTGGTAAGCAATGATGTAATGCTGTCGCTTAGGTTAATAATTGATCCTAGGGTAATTTGCTCGACTTGGAGCTTTTCATTTTCGGAGCGGTTGAATATAACAATAAATATTATCACAAATGATAATATCAAGGTCACAAGAAATGAAATCAATGTACTTTTAGATAACTTCACGGTTCTACCTCAGCGAAAAGATCGCTAACTTCCAGAAAAACATTTACTATTTTGGGATCAAAGTGAGATCCTTTGCTTTCGATAATAATATCAAGGGCTTTGTCATGGGAAAATGCCCCTTTGTAAGGACGCTCGGAAATAAGCGCGTCATAAACATCAACAATCGCCATCACCCGCCCCTGCAAGGGGATATCCTCGCCCTTTTTGCCATGGGGATAACCGCTTCCGTCGAACCGCTCATGATGGAATCCGGCAAAAAGCTTGGCATGGTGCAGTAAATCTTGGTAGCCGGAATCAACGATGATTTCATTAATGATTCTTTCGCCCTCAAGCGTATGTTTTTTCATGGCTTCAAATTCTTCAATCGTAAGCTTGCCCGGCTTGTTAAGGATAAGGTCAGAGATAGTGACCTTGCCAACATCATGCAAGCGCGAAGCCAGGATAACCGCATCCATGTCCCACTTGCTGATCGTATCGGCATATACGCCAAGCCGGAGCATGGCCTTTAGCAATATTTCCATAAACATCGCTGTCCGTTCGATATGGTTTCCGGTAAAATCGTCACGGTTTTCCACTACGCGGGCTAGGGCTGAAACGGTGCTGTTGCGAAGCGCCCTTAATTCGCTTGTCTGTTCGTTGATGATTGCTTCTATTTCAAGATGGGTCTTAATCCGGTTTAAAAGAATCGGTTTCGTAAAAGGCTTATGGATAAAATCGACCGCGCCTAGCTCAAACCCGCGGACCTCGGCAGTCGTGTCTTTCCTGCTGGTCAGGAAGATGACAAAAATATCAGAAAAACGCTCGTCCTCTTTTAGCTTTTGGAGAGCTTCGAAACCATTCATTGCTGGCATTTCAATATCAAGGAGAATGAGGTCAGGTTTGACCTTTTCCAAAAAAGAAAACATATCCGCCGCTGATGGAAGCGTAAAGACACGGTAATCATCGGATAAAGCTTCTTCCGCTGACAAAAGATTAACATCATTGTCATCGACAATAAAAATAGTTTTCATAAAAAAAATTATACCATGAAATAAGAAATTGGGCAATAATTTTATATTTTTTCTTTATCTAGCCAATACTACTAAGGACAGGAAGGCAAAAATAACTCGGAGGATAAAAAATGCCAGTTGCAAATAAAAGCGTCATCTCATTCGGCCTAGTCGCAATCCCCATTGCGATGTATACCGCCGTCCAAGACAACGACATCCATTTTAACCAGCTCCATAAAGAAGACGAAAGCCGCATCCGCTACAAAAAAGTCTGCGCCCATTGTGAAAAAGAAGTAAAACAAGAAGACATCATCAAAGGCTACCAGTACGACAAAGACCATTATGTCACCGTTAGCGATGAAGAAATTGAAAAAATTAAAACCGCAAAGGATAAATCAATCCAAATTCTCCACTTTGCAAACCTTAACCAGATTTCACCGATTTATTACGACAAAGCCTACCATGTCCTGCCGGATAAAGGCGGAAATAAAGCCTTTGAGCTATTCCGCACCGCTTTATTTGACGAACAGAAAATCGCAATCGGCAAAACCGTCCTTGGCACAAAAGAAAAACTGATGGCAATAATCCCCCGCGAAGATGGCATCGTCATCCAGACAATGTTTTTTGAAGATGAAATAAAAGAAATTCCCAAATCTTACCAAAAATCAGATGTTGCCAATGATGAGCTAAAGATGGCAAAGCTGTTGATTGACTCAATGAATACGCCCTTTGAGCCAGAAAATTACGTTAATGAATACCAGACCCGGCTAAAGCAATTGCTTGATGACAAAGTCGCCGGAAAAGAAATTGTTGCGCCAAAAGAAGCCGAACGCACCAATATCATTGATTTGATGGAAGCCTTAAAGCAAAGCGTTGAGCAAAATAAGAAACCGGCAAAGCGGACCCGCAAAAAAGCAAGCGGGGAGTAACTGTTTAATTAGTCAGTCAAAATATAACTCGCCGTGATATTGTGTCCTAATTGGCTTTGAAACAAAAGTTTTCTATGGATAGAAGACGGCCAAGATATCACTGCGAGTTATTTTTGCCTTCCTCAATTTACTCTTTCACTGTTGCTATCCTCATAAATATATATTATACTAAACTCTGTAAAATAGCATATTTATGAAGGAGTATTTTTATGCCAAAGAAACAGACCCCTCCCCCCCTCACATTCGATAAAGATTTATTCAAGCGGAGCGTTGTTTATAATGTCCGCACTTTATACCGTAAAACAATGGAAGAAGCAAGCGAGCAGCAAGTTTTCCAAGCCGTATCTTACGCTTTAAAAGACGCTATTATCGGCTATTGGATGGATACCCAGCAAGAATATGACAAGCAAGACCCCAAGATGGTCTACTACCTTTCAATGGAATTTCTGATGGGACGCGCTTTAGGAAACAATATCATCAACCTAAAGGCGCTTAAGCCAATTAACGAAGCCCTGACCGAGCTTGGCCTCGACCTTAACTTAATTGAAGACCAAGAGCCGGACGCTGCTTTAGGCAATGGCGGGCTTGGCAGGCTGGCGGCTTGTTTCCTTGATTCGCTTGCAACGTTAGGATATGCGGCCTATGGCTGCGGAATCCGCTACCGCTTTGGGATGTTCAAACAGCAAATCGTAAACGGCTTCCAAGAAGAAGTGCCGGATAACTGGCTTGATACCAACAATCCGTTTGAGCTTCGCCGTCCTGAATATGCCAAAGAAGTAAAATTTGGCGGCTATACTGATGTATATGTTGACGAAAGCGGCAGGAGCAATTTTGTCCAAAAAGACTATCTGTCCGTCCAGGCAATCCCATATGATATGCCAATTGTTGGTTATGGAAGCGGAATAGTAAATACCCTAAGGATTTGGGATGCCCAGCCGATGGAATTTTTCCTGCTTGATTCCTCGGACAAAAAAGATTACCAAAAAGCAAAAGAGCAGGAACATCTTGCCCGCAGCATTGTTGAAGTCCTTTATCCTAACGACAACCATTATGCCGGAAAAGAATTGCGGTTAAAACAGCAATATTTCTTTATTTCCGCCTCTGTCCAAGAAGCAGTGGCAAAATTTTTGCGTACCCATTCAGATATCAGGAAATTTTACGAAAAAGTCACGTTCCAGCTTAACGATACCCACCCGACCGTGGCGATTGCCGAATTAATGCGGATTTTGATGGACGACCTATATTTGACTTGGGACGAAGCATGGGCGGTGACAACTAAAACCTGCGCTTATACCAACCACACGATTATGTCAGAAGCCTTGGAAAAATGGCCGATTGAATTGTTTAGCCGGATTTTACCCAGAATTTACCAAATTATTGAAGAGATTAACCGCCGTTTCATTGCCAAAATTGACCAAGCTTATCCGGGCAACCAAGAAAAAGTGCGGAAAATGGCGATTATTTATGACGGACAAGTCAAAATGGCCCATCTGGCGATTGCTTCCGGTTATTCAGTAAATGGCGTGGCCCGCTTACATACCGAAATCCTCAAGAACCAAGAATTAAAAGATTTTTACGAGCTGATGCCGGATAAATTCAATAACAAAACTAATGGGATCACCCAGCGCCGCTTTTTGCTTCATGGCAATCCGCTTTTAGCTAACTGGATTACGAATCTGATTGGTGATGATTGGGTAACTGACCTTGCGAAAATAAAAAAACTAGAGATTTATGCTGACGATTCAAAGGCCCGCCAAGAATTTATGAATATCAAATATAAAAACAAGCTTCGCCTGGCGGATTATATCCTTAAGAACAACGGCATTGTAATTGACCCGCGTTCGATTTTTGATATCCAAGTCAAGCGGATGCACGAATACAAACGCCAGCTGATGAATATTTTGCACGTCATGTACTTATATAATGAGATTAAGGAACACCCGGACATGGATTTTTACCCCCGCACTTTCATCTTCGGGGGCAAAGCGGCAGCAGCCTATGAAAATGCCAAGCTGACGATTAAGTTAATCAATGCTGTTGGCGAAGCGGTAAATAACGACCCAGTAGTTGCCGGACGGATAAAGGTGGTTTTTATTGAAGATTACCGGGTCTCAAATGCGGAACTGCTTTTTGCCGCCGCTGATGTTTCAGAGCAGATTTCAACGGCAAGCAAAGAAGCGTCCGGGACAGGGAACATGAAATTCATGCTAAACGGCGCATTAACAATCGGCACAATGGACGGAGCAAACGTTGAAATAGTCGAAGAGGTCGGTTCGGAAAATGCCTTTATTTTCGGCACAAGCTCAGATGAAATTATTCATTTCGAAAAACACGGCGGTTATAATCCGATGGATATTTTTAATAATGACCCCGATATCCGCAAGGTTTTAATGCAACTTATTAACGGGACTTACTCGCCGGGTGATACCGAATTATTCCGCACCCTTTATAATTCATTGCTTAATACCCTTAGCACCAGCAAAGCCGATGCTTATTTTGTCTTAAAAGACTTTAAGGCTTATGCCCAAGCCCAAAAACAGGTTTCCGATGTATACGCTCACGAAAAAAAATGGGCCAGAAGCGCGATTCTTAATATTGCTTGCGCGGGCAAATTTTCCTCTGACCGGACGATTAAGGAATATGTTGATGAGATTTGGCAGCTCGACAAAGTGGTGATACCGGGGGCAGGGGGCAAGAAATGAAAGAAAAACACTTTCAACTATTGATTCTTAGTCCGCTGAAAGCGGAGAAGGGGTGTAAATGAAATTACACGAAAGCGGCGTTTACCTTGAGGGCGGAACGACCATCATACCAGAAAGCGTAGAAACAAAAGCTTTAGATAAAGCAAAAGCAAGAAAAGCAACCATTGCTTATGATATCCTCATGGCGCATAATACCTCGGATAATGACGTAAGCCTGAAAATCAAATTTGATAAACTGACCAGCCATGACATCACCTTTGTTGGCATTATCCAGACCGCAAGGGCATCAGGGCTTAAGGAATTTCCCTTGCCTTATGTCCTGACCAATTGCCACAACTCACTTTGCGCCGTTGGCGGAACAATCAACGAAGACGATCATATGTATGGTTTATCTTGCGCCCAAAAATACGGCGGAATCTACGTCCCGCCCCACCAAGCAGTTATCCACCAATATGCAAGGGAAATGATGGCTGGCGGCGGAAAAATGATTCTGGGCAGCGATTCCCATACCCGCTATGGGGCGTTAGGCACTCTGGCGATGGGTGAGGGCGGCCCTGAGCTGGTTAAACAGCTCCTCGGCCAGACCTATGACATCAATATGCCGGAAGTTGTGTTAGTTTACCTGACGGGAAACACAGCTTACGGAGTCGGCCCGCAGGACGTAGCCCTAGCGATTATCGGGGAAGTTTTTGATAAGGGTTATGTGAAAAATAAGATTATGGAATTTGCCGGGCCCGGTGTTAAGAATTTGAGCGCCGATTTCCGGATTGGCATTGATGTAATGACAACGGAAACAACCTGCCTTTCATCAATCTGGCAAACCGATGAAATGATCCGGGAATATTATGAAATCCATAACCGCCCCGCTGAATACAAAGAATTAAAGCCGGGACAGCTTGCCTATTATGATGGGGCAATCGAGATAAAGCTTGATGAAATCGAGCCAATGATGGCAATGCCTTTTCACCCAAGCAATACCTTTACAATCGCCGAAGTGAATCAAAATCCCCTTGACATCTTGGCAAAAGTTGAAGAAATGGCAAAGCAAAGCCTTGGTGATTCCGTCACATTTTCCCTGCGGGATAAAGTGCGGAATGGCTTACTTCATGTTGACCAAGGCGTTATCGCAGGCTGTGCTGGGGGCGGCTTTGAAAGTATTTGCGCTGCCGCTGATATTATGAAAGGCAAATTCACCGGGAACGGCATTTTTACCTTAAATGTTTATCCGGCTTCAACCCCGATCTATATGGAATTAATTAAAAATGGCTGTGCGGCGGCAATACTTGAATCTGGCGCAATCATCAAAACCGCATTTTGCGGGCCTTGCTTTGGGGCAGGAGATACGCCAGCCAATAATGCGTTAAGCATTCGCCATTCAACCCGCAACTTCCCCAACCGTGAGGGTTCAAAGCTTGGAAATGGGCAAATATCCTCGGTTGCGTTAATGGACGCCCGCTCAATCGCCGCCACCGCAGCTAACGGCGGACGTTTGACTTCGGCGGCCGATTTGGATATTCCGATTGGAAAGTACAAATATTATTTTGATAAAAAAATATATGAAAACCGGGTTTTTGACGCTTATGGCAAAGCGGACGAGACGGCCGAATTAAAGCTTGGCCCGGGCATAAAGGATTGGCCGGAGATGATTGGGCTGACCGAAAACCTGATTCTTAAAGTAGTTGCCGAAATCCATGACCCAGTCACGACAACAGATGAGCTTATCCCCTCTGGCGAGACATCGTCATACCGCTCTAATCCTTTGGGGCTGGCTGAATACACATTATCACGCCGCTGCCCTGATTATGTCGGGTTGGCAAAAGAAGTGCGGAGCTTGGAAGAGGCACGGCGTAACGGCAATCTTTCCGTTAAAATAAAACAATTATTTTCAGCAATTAATAAAAAATTTGCCGCTGCTGGTTCAGATAATACCGGAATTGGCTCAACCATCTTTGCCGTCAAGCCCGGTGACGGCTCTGCCCGCGAGCAAGCCGCTTCCTGCCAGAAAGTCCTTGGGGGCTGGGCGAATTTAAGCCATGATTATGCAACCAAACGTTACCGCTCCAATCTGATTAACTGGGGTATGCTGCCATTCCTGATTGAAGCGGGCGAGCTTCCGTTCCAGAAAGGTGATTACATTTTTATCCCCGGCATCCGTAAGGCAGTCGCAGAAAAACATGACATCATCAAAGCTTATACGTTAAGAGAAGCAAACAGTGAATTTAAACTTCACCAAGACGATTTTTCACTTCACCGAGACGAATTTTTACTCCGTCGAGACGAATTTCATATTCGTCTTGGCGACCTGACGAACGAAGAACGCCAGATTATCTTGAGCGGCTGTTTAATAAACTTTAATAAATTATAAAGTTTTCCCCCAAAACTCCGATATACAAAGTAGACTCATGTTCATATCGGCCAATATGGACATGAGGCACAAAAAATGGTTGACCCCACGGATGGAAACTCAGGGATATGGAATCCCCGATGACCATCTGTTTTTTGTTACGGATTAAAATCCGCTTAAGTCATGGAGGAGAAAAGAGCTTTCGCGAAGCTTGGCAAAAGGCGAGACCAAATACAGAAAGGAGTTTTTAATGCGAATTGATTCCAGTACAATCGGAATGGAGTCCGCCAGAACTTTCTCTACCCAAAGCACACAAATTGCCAGCACTTTTTTGGCAGTTGGCCAGCTTTCAGACTTTGGCTTTGCTGATTTGCTTCCAAGCGGCAATGACGAACAAGAATCCACAGCAGAAAATGAACCAATCAACATGGCCGACCGGCTCGAAGATATCCGGGGCAGGCTTAATGGTTTTAACACCGAGCGGTTATTTGGGCGGCCAATGGCGTTAATGAGCCGCAGCCAAGCAAGCCAGCTAAGAAGCATAAGGCAGCAATGCATCGATTTTTTATTCCAAATGCTTTTTCGCGGAAATGGAAGAAAAGTTGGCAATTTTGGCGAGGGGGTTAAGAATCAAGAGGGGGTTAAGAATCAAAATGAGGCAGCAGTATTTTTCCGCCCCGTGCCGACTGAATTTTTAATTCAAGAGACACGGACAAGATTTGAGTATCACGAATTCGAAGAAACTAGCTATACGACGGCCGGAACTGTAAAAACAGAAGACGGCAGGGAAATTGAATTCAACTTGAATCTTATTATGACGCGGGAGTTCAAAGCTGTTTTTGAGGAAACTTATACGCAAGTTTCCCAGATTTTTGCTGATCCTCTGGTCATTAATCTGGATGGTTTCATCGCCGAATTAACAGACCAGACCTTTATCTTTGACCTTGAAGCAAATGGTTTAATGAGCAACGTGCCAATTTTGTCATCAAGCAGCGGTTATCTTGCCCTTGACAAATGCGGCTCAGGAATCATTAAGGACGGCAGCCAGCTTTTTGGCACGGCCTCAGGCAATGGCTTTTTAGATCTTGCGCTTCATGACCTTGATGGGAATGGCTGGATTGACGAGGGTGATGATATCTGGAAATATCTGCGGATTTGGATTATGGAGCAAGATGGAAGCTCAAGCCTTTATAGCCTTTCCGAAAAAGGCGTTGGCGCGATTTATCTTGGCAACCTGCCAACCGAGTTTGCCCTGACCGATGAGGAAAATGAGGTAAAAGGCATGATTAGGAATACTGGGCTGTTCCTTTACGAGTCGGGGGCGGTCGGCAGCGTCCAGCAGATCGATGTGGTAAAATTTGAGGCCTGAACATACAATATGTCATGGGTCAGAGAGTCTATGAAAGCATTTTAAATCAAAAAAGAACCGTACCGGGAAACAATAGATTATTTGCAAAAATTCTCGGCACGGTTCTTTTATTTTTATTTTTGCTTCCTTATATTATTACTTCCCTGTTTGGCAATGTCAATCATAGCACAATAGGTGGAACGCTAAACCTGCTTCTTAATGGCCTTGAAAAAGACTTGGCGGACAGCAGTATTTATATTGAAAATACAACTACGGCCGGGCGGGAGCGTTTGCCGCTGGAAATTTATCTGCTTGACAAGCTAAGCCGTTCGATTAATCCGGATTATCAGCTTGAAGCCCTTAAGGCGCAAGCCATTTTATTAAGGACAGCCTTAATGGAAGAATTATGGGAAAATAGCGGCAATATCCGCGGCACGGTCAGAATCAATGACCATGAATATGGCCAGGGCCTTTTAAATGAAGATATTGTAATAGCAATAGCTTCCACAAGGGGAGTTTTCTTGACCTACGATGATAAGCCGGCAAAGGTGGCGTATTTTGCTGTCAGCAATGGGCGGACAAGGGATGGAAGTGAGGCTTTCGGGCAAGGGGTGCTTCCTTATTTTAAAGCGGTTGACTGCAACCGTGACTTCCTTGCCGAAAATTTTACTTCGCAAAAAACAATGACAAAAAATGAATTTACGGCTGCGATTGAAAGCCATGCTTTAATTAGCCTGACGAATGATTTTTCATTAGATGATATATCTATAAATCGTGATTTAAGCGGATATGTCATTGACGTGACGATTAATAACCAAACCGAAGCAGTTGTTTTAAGCGGTGAGGAGTGCCGTCAAATCTGGGGGCTTTCCTCTTCCTCATTTAGCATTGACGAAAACCGGAACAGGATTGTCTTTTCGGTAAGGGGGATTGGACATGGACTGGGAATGAGCCAATTTGCTGCCAATGAAATGGCAAAAAATGGAAATGATTACATTTCAATACTGGAATATTTTTTTTCTGGATTAATGCTGACAAAATTTGAATAATCATCTAAAAATTGGAAAAGCTATCTTTAGGTGATTTTTGAAAGGAGCATTTTATGAGAAGATTTCAGAAAAGAAATAGATCCGGGCTTGCAAGGGAACGCTGGATTATGGCTGCCGGTTCGGTAATTGTGCTGGGGGCGCTTACATTAACCGGGCTGTATGTCCGGAATATAAGCAATCAAAGTTATGATGGGTATATCATTGACTTGACAACGCTTGAAGATTGGGACAGGCAAATGGCCCAGACGGAATCATTCCCCGATGGTGACGGATTGCAAATCATTGATAATTTAATGCCATCGGATGATTTGGATTACGATCCCTTTTATCAAGAAACTAGCAGCCGGGGCGTGGATTCCCAGCCGGCTGCCACTTTATCCAGTGAGGTAATCGAGCAAATCGGCGGGCCTGACCCGGATCTTTTCATTGCCAACAGCAATGCTGTCATGGAAGGAATAACCTCAAGCGATTTAGAAATCGGTGAGTTGGTGATGGCGGCCGAAGAGAGGTCAGGGGCTGATGATTTGAGGGAAGAAACGAAAGAACCTGTCCGGGAAACTCAAGGCAGCGTAACCTCGTCTCCTGGCCCGTCCCCTAGTCCGGCGGAATCTCCGGCAACGACTGCTCCGACTGCTCCAATTGTTCCGGCAATGTCCTCCGTTGTCCAGCCAGCCCTTGCTTTCAAAGATGGTGATAATTTGGCTTGGCCAATCGTCGGAAATGTATTGATAAATTACAGCATGGATAAATCCGTTTATTTCCCGACTTTGAAACAGTATAAGTATAATCCGGCAATTATTATCCAAGCAAAAGAGGGTGATATCATTTCCGCGGCCGCAGCAGGCAAGGTGACAAAAATCTATAATGACCGCGAAATCGGCAATACGGTTCAGATTGACCTTGGCAATGGATTTGAAATCACTTATGGGCAATTGCAAAATATTTTGGTCTCGGAAGGAAGCTTCGTTTCGGCCGGAGATATCATTGCCGAAGTAGCAGCTCCCACAAAATACTTTAGTGTTGAGGGAACGAATGTTTACTTTAAACTGACTAAAAACGGTGTTCCGGTTAATCCTCTAAGCAAGTTGAGTTAAAAAAAGACCACTGGCGCGGTCTTTGAGAATTACTTCGTAATTCTTGTGGACGTAAAAAAGAGTTTGCGCGGCGCGGTCTTTTCAAAAAGGGCCTGCCTGTTGGCGGCTCTTTTTGCGTGAAGAGGTTGAATAGGTAATGAATTTACTGTATGATGGGGTATTATGGTAAACAGTATTTTTAGATTGCGGGTCAAGTCCGCAATGACGAGTTTAATATTATTGCTTCTTCTTTCTGTTCTTTCCGGTTGCGCGGACCAAGCAGAAGATGTGGAAATGGCAGCCGAATCTAGCGAACATCAATTTGAAAGCCTGATGAGCGAAGCGGAAATAAATTATGCCATCCCAGCCAGTATGCCAAACATCATGATAAATCAGCTTGGTTATCTCCCTGACAGCGTAAAAATGGCAGTTTTTCGCGGTGAAAATCTGCCAAGCGAGTTTCGCGTGGTAAATGAAGCGGAGCAGACAGTTTTTACCGGAAAAATAGAAGATCGCGGTTATAATCCGGTGACTGATGAATATTTAAGCCATGGTTTTTTTACCGAGCTTGATATGCCGGGGACTTATTACATCGAAGCCCAAAGGGTTGGCCGCTCTTATACATTTACGATCGAAAACAATTTATATGACCCAGTTTTTGGTGCGGCTTTGCGCCAGTATTATCTTAATCGCTGCACAGTTAGCTTAACGGAACAGTTTGCTATAGAGAATCCCCAGAGTGCTTGCCATACCGCCGAAGCAGAGCTTCGCGCAGACGCTTCGATAAGCCTGGACGTGAGCGGGGGCTGGCATCAGGATAGCAGCGGCTCAAAGGACGTGGTGACAGCTTGTAATGTCGTCAATCTTTTACTGCTTTCATATGAATTTAACAGCGATGAATTTAATGATGAAACGAATATTCCCGAAAGCGGTAATCTTATCCCCGATATTCTTGATGAAATCCGTTATGCGGTTGATTGGCTAATGAAAATGCAGGACGCCCTGACTGGTGCGGTTTATTCCGGAGTTTCTGTTTATCCAAGTGAAAATAATGAAACTTACTCGGCTTATGTGGAAGCAGCAACAAATGAAGCAACCAAGTTATTTTGTGCGACAATGGCAAAATTCAGCTATTTGTATCAAGATATCGATACAGCTTATGCAACGGAATGCTTAAAAGCTGCGGACCGGGCATGGCGGTATCTTGACAGAAACCATACGGATTTATTAGATGAAATTTATTTTTTTGCGGCCGCGGAAATGTACCGTGCCTCCGGCTATCAAGTTTACCACAATATTATCGTCCGGTATCTTAGGAGTGAGGAGTATCTATCCTTATTTGCTGCCGGAAGCAAGGACAGCACATGGGATAATCGCCAAGAAACGGTGATGATGGGGGCAGTTACTTATTTGATGACAAGGAAAAGAGTTGACCGCATTTTATGCAGCGAGATTATGAAAAATATCATGCTGATCGCAGAGGAAATATCGGAAAAAGCCAGAACTTCACAATATTTGGCGAAAGGAAATGCTAGCCAAGATAATAATAACGAACTTTTAAGGGATATGTTTTATCTGACGATAATAAACAATATTATCCCAAATCTTGAGTATGGAACTATCATCGAAAACCATCTTCATTATTTTATGGGCAGAAATTCAGCCGGGATAAGTTATATTGACGATGTTGGCGCATTAAATTATAAGGATCTTGACAGCCGCTTGGGAATTATGAACCAGATTGAGTCAAACGCGAAATTGATTTTTATGATTAGTGAAATAAAAAGCAATCCTAACATACAATGATACTAGAGTTCACGAAAGGTTAAGATTCATGAAAATAGTAGTCCTGGCTGGCGGTATCAGTCCTGAGCGAGATGTATCACTAAATTCGGGGAAAATGATTTATGACGCGCTAAAGCAAAAAGAACACCAGGTTATTTTGCTTGATGTCTATTTGGGATACCAAGCGGAAATTGTCGGCGATGTTGCGGCTATTTTTTCGCAAAACATTGATTGGGCGGCGGATATAGTTGCGATTAAAAGTGAAAGCCCGGATATTGCGGCAGTCAAATTAAGGCGGCCAGATAAAGATAAAAGTTTTTTTGGCCCGAATGTAATTGGCTTGTGCCAAGCCGCCGATGTCGTTTTTATTGCCCTGCATGGTGAAAGCGGCGAAAACGGCAAAATTCAAGCTTTCTTTGACCTGATGGGGATTTGTTATACCGGAAGCGGCCATATGAGTTCAGCAATTGCAATGGATAAAATGCTGGCAAAAGAATTATTCGGCTTCCACAAGATACCGACCCCTCAAAGCTTTGCGTTGAAAAAAGGTGAAAAAAAGCCAGCAGCTTTAATCGAATATCCGTTAATAGTAAAAGCAAATAATGGCGGCTCTAGCGTTGGCATGACCATCGCCAGAACTGATGATGAGTTTGCTTTGGCTGTGGATTTGGCTTTTCAATATGATGAGATTGCCTTAGTCGAAAAATATATTGAGGGACGCGAATTTTCGATTGCGATTCTTTTTGGGAAAGCTTTGCCAGTCGTAGAGATTGCCCCAAAACAGGGATTTTTTGATTATCACAATAAATACCAGCCGGGGGCGACAGTTGAGACCTGCCCGGCAAAAATACCGGAAGAGGCAGCAGAAACGCTAAAGCAATATGCGGAAAAAGTCTATCAGATTTTGCGGTTAAGCAATTACGCGCGGGTTGATTTTATGATGGATAAGGCGGGCAATTTTTATTGCCTTGAAGCAAATACATTGCCGGGAATGGCGCCAACATCACTATTGCCGCAGGAAGCAGCCGTAAAAGGAATCGGGTTTGGCGATTTATGTGAGGGGATAATCAAAGACGCACTGGCAAAGAACAGAGGTATCATATGACCATCAAAAACATCATTGAAGCAACAAAAGGCGAACTCCATCTGCCCGGAGGCTGCGACTATGCCCCGGATAATAAAATAACAGGTGTTATTATTGACTCGCGTTTAATTGAACCGGGGCATTTATTTATTGCAACCCGCGGAGAAAGGGTAGATGGCCACTCATTTATCGGCAAAGCAAAAGAAAAGGGGGCAGTAGCTGTTGTCTGTGAAGAAATGTCGGCCGCCCCGATTCCCCATATTGTCATCAAGGATTCCCTTAAGGCCCTAAAGGACATTGCGGTTTTTTATCGTAACCAGCTTGACATTCCGATGATTGGGATTACGGGAAGCGTAGGGAAAACCAGCACTAAGGAATTTATCGCGGCGGTGTTATCAACTCGTTTTAAGACTCACTTAACAGAGGGAAACCATAATAACGAAATCGGCGTGCCGTTAACAATTCTCAAAATCCGTGCCGAACATCAGATAGCGGTGCTGGAAATGGGAATCAATGACTTTGGCGAAATGCACCGCCTTTCAGAAATGGTGCGTCCGGATATCGCAGTCTTAACCAATATCGGTGATTGCCATTTGGAACGGCTTAAAGACAGGAGCGGTGTCCTTAAGGCAAAGTCGGAGATTTTTGACTTTCTTGCCAGTGATGGAAATGCCATTGTCAATGGTGATGACATATTGTTAAGGACGATTCCGGATATAAATGGAAAAGCAAAGCTTTGTTATGGAATCGGGGCCGAAAATGATATTATTGCCGAGGCGGTCACAAATTTGGGCTTGGATGGAACATCGGCACAAATCAGGATCAAAAAAACGAATGAAATTTTTGAAATCAGGATTCCCTTGCCCGGCGAGCATATGATTTATAACGCTCTTTCCGCGATAGCGGTCGGAAATCTTTTTGGCATTAGCCCGGCTGAAATGAGTCAAGGGTTTAAAAGCCTTAAGTCAGTGCCGGGGCGGAGCAATATCATCCGCTTGCCCGCGGGCATCATAATAGACGATTGCTATAACGCTAACCCGTATTCCATGAAATCAGCCTTACGGTTATTGGCAAGCTCTCCGGGGCGTAAGGTAGCCATCCTTGGTGATATGGGCGAACTTGGCACGGATAAATTAAAACTCCACGAAAAGGTCGGGCAGGAGGCGGTAAGTGCCGGGGCAGATATTTTGGTTTGCATTGGCGAGTTTTCAAAAAAAATGTTTGCAGGAGCAAAAGCGGCGGCCGGGGGAAATGCTAAGCATATTTATTATTTTGCCGACAAAGAAAGTTTCTTAAACTCGGCTGGGCAAATTTTATCGGCTGATGACACAATCTTAATAAAGGCTTCGCGCTTTATGGCTTTTGAGACGTTGGTTGAGTCGCTTAAGGTTATGCCGCTGTTTGGGTGACAAATCCGGAAGTAAAACCATGACAAATCCGGAAGTAAAACCATGACAAATCCGGAAGTAAAACCATGACAAATCCGGAAGTAAAACCATGACAAATCCGGAAGTAAAACCATGACAAATCCGGAAGTAAAACCATGACAAATATGGAAGTAAAACCATGACAAACCAGGAAGTAAATCCTTGACAAATATAGAACTTGCTAATATAATAGTTAAACAAACTAAGGGTTGGTAAGTTTATGAATGAAAAATATTTGCCACGTATTGCAGATGAGAAACTAAAACTTGAGCTAGCGACTTCCGGAGCTGTTTTAATTGTCGGCCCAAAATGGTGCGGAAAAACACGTACCGCTGAGCAAATATCAAAAAGTATTTTATATATGCAAGATCCCGACCATGCTGAAGCTTATCGGCTTCTTGCCGATGCGAAGCCATCAAAATTATTAGAAGGTAAAACACCTAGGCTTATTGATGAATGGCAAACAGCACCAGTTTTATGGAACGCAGTGCGTTTTGCTGTTGACAAAAGAAAAGAGCGCGGCCAGTTTATTCTTACTGGTTCTGTTGTTCCACCTGAAACCTCTGAAATGCACACCGGGACTGGGCGTATCAGCAGAATGACAATGCGGACGATGTCCCTTTTTGAATCAAAAGAATCGACCGGGGAAATTTCTCTGAATGGTCTTTTTGATGGAAGAAAGGATATGTTTGGTGAAAGCAAGCAGTCTATTGATAAAATTGCTTTCATATTGACCCGCGGCGGCTGGCCGGAAGCAGTAAATGAAAAAAATGAAAAATATGCACTGCGAATGGTATACCACTACTTAGACGCTGTCGCAAATCAAGATATATCAAGAATAGACGATATTGAACGTAATTCAGATCGAGTTTATGCGCTGCTTCGATCAATAGCCCGGAATATTTCCACACAGGCCAATAATGCGACATTATTTAACGACTTGGTATTTAATGATGAAAGCTTGTCAGATAAAACGATTAACGATTATCTTACCGCTCTAAAGAAATTATATGTCCTAGAGGATTTGCTTGCCTGGAGTCCGCATTTGCGTTCAAAAAGAGCCATCCGAACTACTGCGAAAAGGCATTTTATTGACCCATCGATAGCAACGGCAGCATTGCGTGCCGACAGCGGAAAATTGTTAAATGATTTCAGAACTTTTGGCTATTTATTTGAATCTATGTGCATCCGTGATTTGCGGATTTATGCGGATAGTATGGATGGTGCAGTATATCATTATCGTGATCAGTTGAATTTTGAAGTCGATGCAATTATTCAACTAAAGGATGAGCGTTGGGCTGCTGTGGAAATCAAGATGGGAGCAGGGGAAATCGAAAGCGCGGCGGAAAACTTACTAAAATTCAGTAATAATATTGATACAGCAAAAATGCCAGCACCATCTTTTTTGATGGTAATGACTGCAACAGAACACGCTTTCCAATTGAAAAATGGTGTATGGGTTGTGCCAATTGGATGTTTGCGGGATTAACCCATCATTTTTTTAGTCCCTAAAACCATACGTAACCTTAATATTATCCGCCCCAAAGCTCGCCGCAAGGCTATCCAATAATAATTGGTCGCAGCAAACATTTTTGCCGGGCGGAAGACGTTTTATCTGCTTTGAGTCCTCGATATAAATATTGACGGTATCATTGCCGTCTGACGGCGCAAGCATTTCGAACATATGTTCGCTTTTGCGGTCATATGCTTCTTTGTCGGGGAATTTAATCCACAATTTTTTCGGGACATCAGCAAAACTCTGAATCCGCTCACAAATAAGCTTTCCGTCTTTATCCTCTTCAAGGGAAACCCGCCCGCGGACAAAAACTTTATTATCTTCCGCCAAGTCATTGCCGTATTTTTCATAATCTTTTGGAAAAACAATAACCTCGCAAACTCCTGCCAAGTCTTCAATCATAAGGAAACACATTATTTTGTCATTACGGGTATACTTAATCGTCTTGTCAGCAATAATCCCCCCGATCACCGCTGGTTTATTATCACTTACTGCCGTCAGTCCGGTTTCCGGGTCAAGATAAAAATCAGCACAGGTATTAGTTATTGCGGACCGCCACATCTCTTCAAATTCTTCAAGGGGGTGTCCGCTGATATAAATGCCAAGCACTTCTTTTTCAAAAGCCAGCTTCATTTCTTTATTGTATTCGCCAACATCAGGTAGACGAAGCTCGAATTCTTCTTTTTTCTCACTGCTGGCAATATCAAACAGCGATATTTGCCCTGCCATATT
>WRLH01000029.1 GCA_009777715.1 Lachnospiraceae bacterium | reverse complement strand
CTTGGTTGCAGGCGACCCCGCCGGCTAAGGCTAAGCGTTTATAGCCTGTTTGTTTGGCGGCTAACATCGTATGCGCCACCAACACATCCACCACGGCCTGCTGGAAGGAAGCCGCTATGTCCTCTATCGAAAAAGCGCTACCCCCATGGCCCTCCACAGATGAAAAAGCGCCGTCCCCATGGCCCTCCACATACTGCCGCAGAGCCGTTTTTAAACCGCTGAAGCTAAAGTCCAGCTTATTACCGTCCTGCAAGCGCGGCCTGGGGAAGCGGATAGCCCGCGGGTCACCCGCCGCCGCCAAACGGTCAATATGCGGCCCGCCGGGGTAGGGTAAGCCCATAGCCCGGGCCGCTTTGTCAAAAGCCTCCCCGGCCGCGTCGTCACGGGTCCTGCCAATTACCTCATACTCGCCGTAGTCTTTTACGATGACCAGATGGGAATGGCCGCCGGATACAACCAAGGAGATAAAGGGCGGACGCAAATTTTTATGTTCGATAAAATTGGCGCAAATATGTCCTTCGATATGATGAACGCCAATCAAAGGTATATCCGTTGCAAACGCCAAGGCTTTTGCGAATGACACGCCAATAAGCAAAGGGCCGACCAGCCCTGGCCCATATGTTACCGCAATCGCGTTAATGTCTTTTAATTCGGCCCCGGCTTCGGCGAGGGCCTTTTCGGTGACAAGATTTATTTTTTCGATATGCTTACGTGAAGCAATTTCGGGGACAACTCCGCCGTATTCGTTATGGAATTTGATTTGTGAATAAATAATATCTGATAAAATCTCGTTGCCGTCTCTGGCTACTGCCACAGCCGTTTCGTCACAAGATGTTTCAAATGCGAGGATTAGGACTTCTGATTTCATATTTCGGGTTCTTCTTTCTGCCAGCCAAGAATTTTCCAACGTCCATTTTCGCCGCGCCTTAACAGAAATTGGTGGTCAAGCTGATACAAATCCGTGCCTTTCCTTAGGGTAAATAAGCAATGCAAGCTGGCATATTCAAAGCCATCATCTTGAAAATAAGCCACATCTGTTGCGCTTGAAACAAGGAAAGATGAAATGGTAAATTCCCGATTGCGGTATGAATCAATATCTAAGCGGAGTTCTTTTACATACTCCTCCCAAGGGTTATTTTCGGCTAATTCATCATCATATAAGCGGTACAGCTGCATACCAAGCTCGTTAAAATCTTGGTCCGTATAATCTTCATTGTACAGGCATTGGGTAATTTCCGCGAAAAAGCGGACTACTTCTTTGGGGGTCGGAGGGTAGCGGGCATCCAAATTGCGCATCAGGGTTTCAGTAACTCTTGATGCCCTGACTGCTTCTTCGCTTGAGCTTCTCTCTTTAATATTGGAAATATAGTAAAAAAAGCCAAGCACTAACGCAATTATCATTATGAATAAAACAATGGCTTTGAGATTTTTCATTGCTCACTTGCTCCTATCATACCAATTACTAACTTTCTTCAAATAGTAACTCTATTGTTTTGCCATCCTTTCCGGCCTCGGCCGGGGGGAAAATTTCGCGGACCGCTTTCATAAAAGGGTCTGGGCGGAGTAAAGAAGGGCTGTAATGAGTAAGCCATAATGATTTTACCTTGGCAGCCCTTGCCAAGCGGGCGGCTTCGTAAAAGGTCATATGTTTGTATTCTTTGGCCTTATCCTGTTTCTCGTATTCCCCATACATACCCTCGCAGATAAATAAATCAGCATTTTTTGCATTTTTTACAATCGCTTCGATGGGGCGGGTGTCGGTGCAGTATGTAACGTGCAATCCTTTCCGAGCTGGCCCAAGAACCATGTCCGGGGTAAACAAAGTGCCGTCTTCTTTTGTGACCACCTCGCCTTTTTGCAAGCGGTTCCAATATGATTTATCAATGTTCGCCGCCTCGGCACGTTCAACGCTAAAGCGGCCAATCCGCGAAACTTTGACCGAATAACCATAACAAGCAACGTTGTGGGCAACGCGGAAAGCTTCAAGCCAGAAATCACCAGCAAGCCTTATGCTTTCTTCTTTTTCGGTAAGCTCATGAAAATTTATCTCAAAAGGCAGGTCCGGGGCAATCGTCCTAAGGGCAGAAACTACTCTTCTTAGGCCTTTTGGCCCAATGCAAAGCAACGGTTCGGTCCGCTCGGCGTTTCCCATCGTGAGAAGCATTCCGGGCAAGCCGCTGATATGGTCAGCGTGATAATGGGTAAAGCAAATCACATCGATTGGGTTGGGACTCCAGCCTTTTTCTTTTAAAGCAATTTGCGTTCCCTCGCCGCAGTCAATTAAAATATTTTTTCCGTTATACCGCACCATGAGTGATGTCAGCCAGCGATATGGCAAGGGCATCATTCCGCCGGTTCCAAGTAAACATACGTCTAGCATAAGAGCCTCTTTGTTTTTAATAATCTACTTCCATTATGCACCATTTTGGGTAAAAAGGCAATAAGGCGATCACCTAATTTGGTAATCGCCTTTAATTTAATTTTAGCTGCTTATGGTTGGCTAAATAATCTCTTTCAATTCCGTTACTAAAGGGGGAATCAAGAAATCGCCCGTTATTTCATCGTAGCAGTCTTCGCACAAATCAAAAGAATGGATTTCGCCGTCCTTTTTGCTGAAATAACCGAAGCGGTAAGAAGCTTCAAATATTCCTTCCTTGATAATATTATCTTCTGCCATGATGGTTTTCTTGCATTTGTTGCAGTTGATGGCAAGGATTTTTTTGGGGTTATTTTCTTCAAATATACGCATTATCTTCCCTCCTTTGGGCCTGTGTTATTGACCTGCTTTAATTATATCGCAAATCACGACAAAATCCAGAGGTAAATTGTAGCAGAATTGGCATTGCTGCTAGGCACGTGTTTTGGCATAAAGCAGCGCATCCTCAACCGGGGCTTCATAAAAATCCGGGCGGCTTCCGACTTTTTTAAAGCCCAATTTCTCATATAAACTAATCGCCGCGCTATTTCCAGCCCTAACTTCCAAGGAATAAACTTCCACTTCATTCCCTAAATCTTTGAGCATATATTTAAGAAGCTTCTCGCCGATTCCATTTCGCCGATAAGGAACATCAACTAAAATATTCGTGATCTGGCCGTCCCCGGAAATATTACGCATTCCTATTGCACCAGCTAGTGTGCCAGCCAATTTTTCCCCATTGGGATTAACGATTTCCGCGACATAATAATGGGCAAAATCCGCGGTAATCATTGCCAAAAAATCAGCTGCTTTCCAAGGCATTGAAAAAGTACGGCTTTCAATTTCACTGATTGCTTCGATATCAGCTTCATTCATCGGGCGGATAAGGACGGAAAAAGCGGCCATTTTGGCTTGCTCGGCTTGCGATAAGCGAAAATAATGCGGCTGATGGGCCCCTGCGCTAACTGTTTTCCCCGCTTTCATGTATTCAAAAGCCAAAACCGCCAATGAAGCAGCCCTTTGGCGATTTAAATGAGCCGGGGCAAAACTAAATGGCACTTTAATTAAGGAAGCTAATTGCTCCGCATAAATCGGCACTCCATCGCCGGAAAATATCACTTCGCGTCCCATTTTGTTGATGATTTCCGCAATTTCATCAATCGGGACAACGCACTGGGGAACTAATGCTGTTAAAATATTCCCCGGACTAAATGCGTAAACTCCGGTATACACTTGGTTGCGCCGCGCGTCCATCAGCGGGCAAACAAGCTTATCCGTCCCATATAGATTAAAAGCCATTCCCTCAAGGGTCGGAATCTCAACTAAGGGGATTTCCAGCGCAAAACCAAGGGCCTTTGCCGTGGCAGAGCCAATCCTAAGGCCAGTAAATGAGCCTGGGCCAGCGGCAATTGCAATCGCGTCAACACTATCAAAGGAAAGCTCTGTTATCCTCTTTATCTCATCAAGCATCGGGAGCAGGGTCTGGGAATGGGTTTTTTTGTATTGGATATTGTATTCCGCAACCAAGATCTCATCTTCAACGATGGCAACCGATGCAACAAGGCCGGAGCTGTCAATTGCGACAATTTTCATGGATACCTCACATTAATCCGGCGGTAATCAAAGCCTTTGTCCAAGTCTTTTTTGATCTCAATCCGCATATATTCCGCGGGCAAAATTTCCTCAATCAGGTTCGCCCATTCAATCAAGGTCACTCCGTCACCATAAACATATTCAAAATATCCGGTTTCGTCCATTTCCCGGACATCACTGACCCGGTAAACATCAAAATGGTAAAGAGGAAGCCGTCCGCTTTCATATCCTTGCAAAATAACAAACGTTGGGCTGCTAACGACTTCTTTAATCCCTAGCCCGGCGGCAATTCCTTTTGTTAATACTGTTTTTCCGCAGCCAAGGTCGCCAATTAAAGCAATCACTGCGCCGCTTTTTGCTTCTTTGCCAATTTTTTCCCCCAGTAAAAAAGTTTCGTGGGCATTATTTGTTTCGAATGTTTTCATGCTACATCTTTACCTTTGCTGGCGGCATATAAGTTCTAATCAGTTCTTTTAGTTTTTCTTGGTTTGCGCCAAGGTCCTTAAAGGGAAAAATCAAGGCCTTAACTGGTGATGTGTAAAGGATGATGCTTTTTTTGGTCATCACCGCCTTTAAAAAATGCTCCCAGCTAATCAAAACCGTTTCTTCGTTCTGGTAAGCTTTTACCCCCTCTTCATCAGCATGGTATTTCAGCGGGTTTTTGAATGCTTTATTAAGCAGCATTTGCTTTTTTGCTTTTGAAAAAAGGGATAAAGGCATATGAATCAGGATAAACGCGCCGCCGATAACAATCAATATATTGCCGTCAAAGAAATAAGCCACGAGCAAAATTAACGCAAAAAATATGTTAAGCCAGCCGGAAATGCTTTTATAAGTGTGCCGGAGCAAGTAATTGTACAAAATCTCTGTCGTCATCTTAACTTCAATATTCATATTCTTATTTTAGCATAGTTTTTTAAAGGCGAAAAGGGTAAGTTAAGAAATTGATTTTCATATTTAAATCCGCGCGTTTGAGAGTGTCAATTCATCGCCCGACCCGCTTTCGCTCCGAGATTCTCCGCGCGTTTGAGAGTGTCAATTCATCGCCCGACCCGCTTTCGCTCCGAGAGAAATGTTGCGTTACATAATGCGGTAAAGTACACCGCATAAGTAACGACATTTCTCAAGGGTCGGTCTTATGAATCGCACTCTCTGTCGCACGGTAAAGTGTTTCGTTAGGAAGTCATTGCGGACTTGCTCCGCAATCTCTGAAATGGTACATAAGCAAATTCTTCAAAAAACGCTTGACAATGCAAAAATAGTGATGTACTATTGTATTAAGCGCTTAGTACAATGATACGAAGAGAAAGGAAAAGTCAATGTCATGGAAATTAGATTCTGACCGGCCGATTTATACGCAAATCGTCGAGCGGTTACAAATCCAAATCGTTGCCGGTGAATTTGCCCCCGGCTCACGGCTTAAAAGTGTCCGGGATATGGCGATGGAAGCAGGGGTTAACCCCAACACTATGCAGCGTGCTTTTACGGAGCTTGAACGCCTTGGCCTGGTTACTACAAATCGCAGCACGGGCCGCCAAGTCACGGAGGAAACAGAAATGATCCAAAAAACCAGAAACGAATTAGCTCAAACCCAGGTCCGCGATTTTTTAAGCCGGATGGGCGAGCTCGGCTTTGAAAAAAAAGAAGTCGTCTCCCTGCTAAATGCTGAAAGCAAAAACGCTGAAAGCAAAACTATTGAAATAAAGGAGGAAACTGAAAATGACTAACACAAACGAAACCGTATCACTGGTCAGGCTCAAAAACTTGTCCAAAAAATACCCGGCTGGCCCGATGGCAGTTAATGATGTTTCCCTAAGGCTTGAGTCCGGGAAAATCATCGGCTTGCTTGGCCCCAATGGCAGCGGCAAAACTACCCTTATTAAAATGCTGAATGGATTATTAAAGCCTTCTTCCGGAACTATCTTAATTGACGGAAACCGTCCCGGCGAAGTGACCAAAAAAATCGTCTCTTATTTGCCGGAACATACTTATCTGCCGGAGAATATGAAGGTCAAAGATGTAATTGAGTATTTTGCTGATTTTTATGCTGATTTTAAGACTGAGCGGGCTTATGAAATGCTAAGCTCTTTGCAAATCGGGCAAAATTCCTATCTGAAAACGCTTTCTAAGGGAACAAAGGAAAAAGTCCAGCTTATTTTGGTAATGAGCCGTGACGCAAAGCTTTTTATCCTTGATGAGCCGATTGCCGGAGTTGACCCGGCCGCCCGTGATTACATTATTAAAACGATTTTGGCAAATTACAATGAAAATGCAACGATTTTGCTTTCGACCCATATTATCACTGATATTGAAAATATCCTTGATGAGGTAGTTATTTTAGAAAACGGCAAAGCAATTGTCCACTCGACCGTTGAAGAAATCCGGGAGCAAAAGGGCAAATCGATTGACGCATATTTTAGGGAGGTGTTCTCATGTTAGGGAAATTGATTAAACACGAATTTAAGGCGGTCGGGAAGTTTCTTACCATTGTTGCGTCCTTTATGGTCTGCCTTACGCTGGTTGGGGCAATCGGAATCTATGTTTTTACGCCGCATTTGTATTTCTATTTGAATGGGATTACTATCGATGGAACGCAAAATCTTAGCTTTTTTGCCGAGATTATGACCTCATTATATGTTTTGGCATATTTTGCCAGCGCGTTTTTGCTGACGGCCGGAACTTATATTTATCTATGGATACGCTTCCATAATAGTATGTATGGCCATCAAGGCTATTTGACTAATACTTTGCCAACAACACCAGCCAAGTTAATCATGGCAAAAATGATAACTGCCGTGACTTGGGTCAGCGCAAGCATTTTATTATTAATCGGCAGTATTATGGTTTTAGCAACTGCAACGGCTAATGCTTCCGGGGCTAAGACCAACAATAATTTGCCTGAGCTTGCTGCTTTGCTCCGGGAAAGCAGAATTTCTGTCCCTTGGACAATTGTGCTTTATTTTTCGTTAGCGGTTGCCGCCATTATTTTTAGCGTTATGATGATGTATGGTTCATCTGCATTAGGGCAATTGGCAAAGAAAAATCGGGTTTTTGCGACGCTTGGTTTTTATTTTGCGATGACGATGGTAATTAATGTTGTCGGAACGTTTGCTCTGGCGGTTAATGCTTTAATTATTAACCGCGACAAGTTCGGTGAATATTTCTATATCTTCCGCGGCATAAATTTGATTGGGTTTACTTTTCTTGTTTTGGCCGTTGTTGGGGCGGTTTTGCTTTATTTCTTAACGTACTATGTGACGAGTAAGCGGTTGAATTTGGAGTGAGGGAAATCCAAGAGGGAAATCCGTGAGGGAAATCCGTGAGGGAAATCCCGTGAGGGAAATCCGTGAGGGAAATCCGCGTATGAGCATTCTCTGTGAGTGAGATAGGTAAATCCGCGTATGAGCATTCTCTGTACTTCGCCGCAAACACGCTCTCGCTCTGTAAAACGTAACGGACACTAAGGCGGCACAGTACGCCGCCAAGTGCCGACGTTTTACAACGGTTTGCTTGCAAAGTCAGAAATGCTCATTCACGATGGAAGTCATAATTTCTCATGATTTCGTTCGACCAGGTTTACCAATGTTTTAAGCGTGTCTGCGGCGAAGTCAGAAATGCTCATTCACGATGGAAGTCATGAAACTACTGCTTCTTCAAAAGCGGACTCAGCTTTTTGTATACAAGAAGCGTAATCACCGAAACAATTAAACCTTTTAAGAGATTAAAGGGCAGGACCGCGAACAAAGCCAGCGTCCAGACCGAATCAATCACGGAATGAACCGCGTTGCCCATCCCAATGATGACGTCAATATTGTTCCCGAAGAACATCTTCGCAAAAGTCGGAATCAGATATAGCGCATTAAAGGCCATCCCAAAGACTCCAATGCTTGCCGTGCCAACCACGCAACCGATAATCGCCCTTTTCCTGCTTTTCCTAAAGGCATAAATAATCGAAGCTGGCAGCACATAACTACAGCCAATCACGAAATTTGCCAAATCACCGACAAAAGCCGTTGAAGTCCCGGTCAGCAAAAGCTTTAGCAAAATTTTGCAAAATTCAATCATCACTCCGGCGACCGGGCCAAATGCAAACGCGCCGATAATGACCGGAACCTCGGATAAATCCATTTCATAAAAAGCTGGGGCAATAAACGGAACGGAAAACTTAAAAATGTGCAAAATAGCTGCCAAAGCTGAAAACATCCCAATTACAACAACTTTTCTTGTCGCAAAAACCCGTTCGGTATCATTATTGCGCTTTTTGATGATTTTTTCGGCAGCATAAGCAATGATAAACATTGCGATGACGATACCAAAGAACTGCACTAGAAATAAAACATTTTCGGAAATTGATTTCCATAACTCGTTATTCATTTTTCTCCTCTCTAAACCAAGCCTTTACCAAAATTTAGGCTGGCAAATCAGCCTCTAAATATGGCTTTCTAGGTGAATGCATCATTAGAATTGTCGCAACCACTTTTTTCTCTTTATATGCAAGAACTTCATTATTGCAAATCGCATATTTGGCAAAATATGAAGCTTCTGTTTCACGGAGCGGATCGCCAAGATTGCCTTTATCTACCCGCTTTTTATAATGGAATGTAAAATGTAAAAGCGTATGCGCGACCTCGTGTAAAATTATTATCCATTTTTGTAAATCATTTATTGGTTCACCGCTTTGGGTTTCTTCAGAATATTTAATAATCACGCCGCATTTTTTGGTTGCTCCGCCGCCGGGATAAGCGTGGATAAAACCTACTGCGCCGCCGCCATTGCCAAATGTTTTTGAACAGGTCTTGCTAAGAATCGGAGATAAAGATATTTTTATTTCAAAGCTGACACCGTGTCCTAATCTTAATGTCATAAAATTCTCTGTAGCATGGATTAAATCATCTAGCTTATTGCCTTTTTTATTAGCTACGGCTAAGTTAAAAACTGCTCTATATAATAACTCGATTTGTGTCTTTGTCATCCAAGCAAGCTCCTTAACAAGTAAAACACACATAAATAAGGTTGGTTCAGCGTATATCACAAGCGAATATTGTCCTGAATCAACACTTAAACGCAATAAAATGAATTTGGTGGAATTTACTGAAATGCTAACCAATCTTTGTCAAGAATTATCTCTTTGGTAAGCTCATATAAATTAAACTCATTCAATTCAGCCCCCAAGCATTCCCCATTATCGCAAGCACCCATGTACTTATTCAGCATATGGACTCTTTTCATATAATCAGAAATATTATTTTCTTCAAAAAAATTGTCAATTGACTGGTTGGAAAGCTGTTCTACTTCCAGATTAAAGTTCACCATACTTCTCCTTGATTTTAATTACAACATGGTGTGAACATCATACCACAGTTAGGCCAATATTTCAACGGCATAATAATACATTATATGCTCGCCCAATATATTTGTTGAATCTATAGCAATAACCTCACCGCCTCATCATCATCTAAAGCGGATAAATAAATTGGCGGGATATCGAAAATGGTTTTTGCCCCGCTCATGCCTTCTTTATGCATCCTAAATGCGGCACGGGCACAGGCGAGTAAGATTGACGCGGTAAATTCGGGATTGGAGTCAAGCTTTAGGGTAAATTCAATCAGATGTTTATTGCCATCGCCAGTTTCCCCGGCATGGATTACGTAGCCGCCATGCGGAAGCTGGGAATGATTTTTTTTCAATTCTTCAAGCGTGATAAAAATGACATCGGTGTCATAATCTGCAAAATAATTTGGCATTTCTTTAATTTCTTTTTCAATCCGTAAAAGATCCGCGCCTTGTTCGGCAACAACATAACACAAGCGTTTATGCTTTTCGCGGGTTGTTAAACCTGCTGCCTCGCCCTGCCTTGCCCTCTTAATCGCTTCATCTTGGGGAATGGTGTACTGAATCGCATTTACCACTCCTTTAATTCGGCGGACAGCGTCGGAATGCCCCTGGCTTACGCCATGCCCCCAAAAGCTCCCGGTTGTCCCAGCCGGAATAATCGTCCCGGCATACAGCCTGATTAGGGAAAAAAGGCCTGGGTCCCAGCCAGCGGAAATAACCGCACATTTTCCGCCAGCTCTTGCGGAAGAGTCAACCTTTTCTTTAAACTCCGGTATTTTTGCATGGGTATCAAAGCTATCCACAATATTAAATAGGCGGGCAAGCTGTGGGCTCTGGACGGGAAGATCCGTAGCCGAACCGCCGCATAAAATCATGACGTCTATTTTTGACTCCCACAAGACGGCATGGTCAAGATGGACGACCGGGACTGCACTATTTGTCTTTAAATTTTCTGCCGGGTTACGGCGGGTAAAAATGGCAGCCAGTTCCATGTCATTATGTTTCTTTATCTCTGATTCAACACCTCGCCCGAGATTCCCGTAACCGCAAATGCCGATCTTAATTTTCATGTTCTGCTCCTTTATTTTGATTATTATTTATTTTCATCGTCAAGCTGATGCGCTTTTTTGCTTCATCGATACTAAGCACCTGAACCTCAACGACATCACCAACGCTGACCGCTTCCAAGGGGTGCTTGATGAAGCGTCTGGTCAGCTGGGAAATGTGGACAAGGCCGTCCTGGTGGACTCCGATATCAACAAACGCGCCAAAATCAATAACATTCCGCACTGTGCCTTTTAAAATCATTCCGGGGCTTAAGTCTTTCATTTCTAAGATATCGCTCCTTAAAATAGGGACCGGCATACTCTCGCGGGGGTCGCGGGCAGGTTTGTCCAGCTCTTTTAAAATATCGGTTAAGGTAATTTCGCCAATGCCAATTTCGGCGGCAAGGGCTTTTACGCCAGAGCTATCAGTCCATAAAGAGTGCTTTGCATTCTTGCCAGCGTTGCCGCCGGGCAAAGCTTTTTTCACATCATCTAGGGTTTTACCCATTTTCGCGATTATCTTTAGCGCGGCTTCGTAGCTTTCCGGGTGGACGCTGGTTGCGTCAAGCGGATTTTTCCCATCGGTAATGCGCATGAAACCTGCACATTGCTGATAGGCTTTTGGCCCAAGTTTTGCGACTTTTAATAGTTGCTTACGGTCATTAAAGCGGCCATTTTCCTCACGGTATAAAACGATATTTTTTGCGATTGTTTTATTGATTCCAGAAATATATGTAAGCAGCGAGACCGAAGCGGTATTTAAATCAACCCCGACTTTATTAACACAATTTTCGACCACGCCAGTTAAGGCTTCGCTTAATTTTTTTTGGTCCATGTCGTGCTGGTACTGGCCGACTCCAATTGATTTGGGGTCGATTTTTACCAGTTCAGCCAATGGGTCTTGTAAACGCCTTGCAATCGAGACCGCACTTCTTTCACCAACATTAAGCCGGGGAAATTCCTCCGTTGCTAATTTGCTTGCCGAATAAACGCTTGCCCCGGCTTCATTAACAATGACGTAACTTAGCGGAAGCTTTAATTCTTTAATAATTGCGGCGATAATTTTTTCTGATTCACGGGAAGCTGTGCCGTTCCCGATGCTGATTAAGCTAATCCCATATTTATTGACCAATTCAGTCAATACTTGCTTCGCTTCGTTTAGGTTATTTTGGGGAGCGGTGGGGAAAATGACCCGCGTATAGATGACTTTCCCGGTTGGGTCAACAACGGCAAGCTTGCAGCCAGTCCGAAAAGCCGGGTCCCAGCCCAAAACGATTTTCCCGCCGATTGGCGGCTGCATAAGCAGCTGTTCCAGATTTTTGCCAAAGACATTAATTGCGCTATCCTCTGCCGTTTCGGTCAAAATATTGCGGATTTCACGTTCAATTGCCGGGCCAATCAGGCGGTCATAGCTATCAGTTACCGCTTCAGTTAATAAAAGGGCTGTATCTGGGTTTTCATTTTTAATGATGCTTTTCTTAAGATAGTTGATGATCCGCTCTTCGGGGGCGGTTATTTTGACCGTCAAAATCTTTTCGGCCTCACCTCTGTTAAGGGCAAGGGTTCTATGTCCGGCAATTTTCTTAAGCGGCTCTTCATATTCATAATACATTTCATATACGCTGGCGGTTTTGGCATCCTTGGAAACGCTGGTTATCATTCCCTCGGACAGGGTTATTTTGCGGATAAAAATGCGGTGGTCGGCATCATCGGAAATATTTTCGGCAATAATATCTTTTGCCCCCTGAACCGCCTCTAAGGCATTGTTTACCCCTTTATCCGGGTCAATGAATTTTTCCGCATAAATAATGGCAAGAACTTCACCAGTCTGGCTCAGGATATATTCCGCCAGAGGAAGAAGCCCCCGCTCACGGGCAACGCTGGCGCGGGTCTTCCTTTTCGGGCGGTAAGGGCGGTACAGGTCCTCAACAACCACCAAGGTTTCCGCCGCCAGAATCCTTTCCCTAAGCTCATCGGTCAGCTTGCCTTGCTCTTCAATCGAAGCAAGGACCTGGTTTTTTTTGTCCAAAAGATTCCGAAGATAGGTTAGGCGTTCTGACAAATTGCGCAGTTTTTCGTCATCAAGTGACCCGGTCATTTCTTTGCGGTAACGAGCAATAAATGGAACGGTATTACCCTCATCGATTAGTTTTATGGCCGCGTCAGCTTGCCATTTTTCGATTTTTAGTTCGGTTTTTAATTTTTGGCTTATGTCCATGTGTAACCCCCGCATTTTTCTTTCAACTTTAATATTATAATTAATTAATCGCCTTATGACAACCAAAAAAATCAAAAACCAAAAAAAACAAAAAATGTTTCAAAAATCTCTTGCATTTCCCTCCAAATGATGGTATCATTAAAAATAACCAGCTTGGGGAGCTGGTGTGTAGCGAAAAATATGGAGATTTGCCTATTATCTATTTTAACCAGGGGCGAGATTATGGCTATTATGACCAGCCAACACATCCGACTGGGCAGAAGATGTCGGCCGCCGCAATGGTGGCCGGCATTATCTGTTTGGTTACTTTATGGACGCTATATCTTCCGATCATCGTTGGCGCTTTAGGGGTTATTTTTGGTTTCCTTTCGCTCGGATTCGAAAAAAAGCTATCAAGCAATGCCAAAATGGGGCTAATTTTTTCAGCGGTTGGTTTTACGGCTTGCTTGACGATTTTGCTTGGCGGGGCTTTTTTCCTTTATCACAATCCGGAGCGGTTTTTAGAAGCTGCAAGACTGCTTGACATGAATGGCCCGGCAAGGGAGATTGGCTTTTCATATGAAGAAACGGTAAGCCTTCTTATTAATTTATTCAAATAAAAGCTAAAGTTGATGATAAGGCTTTGCCGATATATATTACGCAAACTATTTTGGGCTGATTTGCGAGGTGCCGATGATTAATGGGATCAACAATCTCGGAACATATGGCTTTAATCCTTATTCCGCCAGTTTCGGTGCTGGCGTTATTGGCGATGCCGGAAATGCTTTTGGCATAGCCGGGACTGGGCCGGTCGGCGGTATCGGCGGCTCTCCTAATGCCGATGAAGCAGGAAAGACCGGGCGGGTATCCCCGTCTGACTGCCAGACCTGCGCTAACCGCACTTATCAAGACGGTTCGGACGAAAATGTTTCCTTTAAGTCCCCGACCAAGATATCACCCGAAGCTGCGGCCGGGGCAGTAAGGGCGCATGAGCAGGAACACGTTTCAAATGCCTACAAAAAAGCCGCCATGAATAATGGCGAAGTTATTTCAGCTAATGTGACAATTCATATGGCCGTTTGCAGTGAATGCGGGCGAAGTTATGTTTCAGGGGGAACAACAACGACCAAAATCAGATATAGTGATGAAGCCAATCCCTACCAAAAAAACAAAAAACAAAATGATGCCGCAGGTGTGATCGGCATGAACTTTGATGAAGCTGTTTAATCCCCAAATTTTATGACAAGGAATTTCATATGCCCTCTTATCGCTCTCCCGCTATGTTAAGAAGCATGGCAAGGGGACAATTGCTTGGAAAATACCCACTGGCTGCCGCCGCATTTATTGCCGTTTTTATGGCATTTATTATCGTCCAGCTTTTAACTGCTGCTTTTTTTAGTGCCAGCGGAACGTTTGGGCTTATTTTGTCGCAGTTAACGTCTTTTGCCATCAGCTTGCTCTTTGGGGTCGTTAATGTCGGCGTTTTATTTATGGCCTTGAAAATTTCTTGCAATGAGGCGATTGGCTTAAATGACCTTTTATATGGCTTTAATTATCATCCGAAGAAAATTGTGACGATCCAAGCCGTCCTAAGCGGAGTGAATCTCGCTGCCATGCTTCCTGCTACGGTTCTTCGGTTTATTTATGGAAATACAGGCGACAGGGATTATCTCCCGCTGATGATAATTTTTTATCTTGCTGGATTTTCTGTCTATTTTTTCGTCTCATTAGTGCTTTCGCAAGCTTTTTTCCTGCTTCTTGATTTTGAAGACAAAAATGCCACGGAATTGCTGATGAAAAGCCATTTAATTATGAATGGGCATAAAAAGCGTTTGTTTTTGCTCTGGCTTTCGTTTGTCCCGCTTTTTATCCTAAGCATTTTTTCCTGCTGTCTCGGTTTTATCTGGGTAATCCCTTATGTCAAAGTGACGCTGGCGAATTTTTACATGGATTTGATGCAAGCGAAATAAAAAGTAAAAGTAATTTACATTATCCGCCTAATGCCCTATTATTATGATATGGAAAAACAAAGCCTTAATATTACCGGGATGACTTGCGCCGCTTGCTCGGCGTTTCTTGAAAAAGAAATAAAAAAGCTTGATGGCATAGAGCATTGTTCGGTTAATCTGGCGGTTGAGCGTTTAACCCTAAGCTATGACCGCACCAAGATAAGCCTTGACATCATCAAGGAAATAATCATCAAAAGCGGATTTGGCTGGGAAGAACCCAAAAAAGACGCCCTGCTTCAAATTAAGTCGCAAAAAGAAAAAGAACTAAAAGCCCTTAAAGCCAAGCTGATGATTGCCGTTATTTTTACTGTCCCGCTTCTATACTTAGCCATGGGGCATATGCTGCCCTTTGGCTTGACGCTCCCAACACCGGAAGCATTTAATCACCATCATAACCCCTTAAATTTTGCTTACGCCCAGCTTTTTTTAACGATTCCAGTCATCGCTGCCGGATACCGTTTTTATTATGTCGGTTTCCGGGCCATCTTTTTTCGCGCGCCAAACATGGACAGCCTGATTGCGCTGGGAACTTCGGCCGCCTTTGGTTATAGCCTGTATTCGGTCACGCAAATATTAAATGGAAGGCCTGAATACGCCGAGCAGCTTTATTTTGAGACTGCTTCCGTAATCATTGCTTTGATTTTGCTGGGTAAAACGCTTGAAGCCCATTCCAAAGGCAAAACCAGCGAGGCCATCAAAAAGCTGATCGGGCTAAAGCCAAAAACCGCAATTGTATTAAGGGGAAACGAAGAAACGGAAATTCCGCTTGAAGATGTTTTAATTGGCGACATTGTCCTTGTTAAGCCCGGCGGCAAAATTCCGGTTGACGGTGTCATCACGCACGGAGTCACGGCAATTGATGAGGCAATGCTGACTGGTGAAAGTATGCCTGTTGACAAAAAACCCGGCGATAATGTTTTTGCGGCCAGCATTAATAAAAACGGTTTTATCAAAATAAAAGCGGAAAAAGTCGGGGCTGATACCGTTCTTGCCCAAATAATCAAACTCGTTCTTGATGCCCAGACGAAAAAAGCACCGATAACCCAAGTTGCCGACAAGGTTTCCGGCGTTTTTGTCCCGGTTGTGGTTTTAATCGCCGTCATTACTTTTATCGGCTGGCTGATTGCGGCCAATGATTTTAGTTTTGCCCTAAAAGCATTTATTTCTGTGCTGGTAATTGCTTGCCCTTGCGCCCTTGGCCTTGCAACGCCAACGGCGATAATGGTCGGGACTGGCAAAGGAGCCGAACACGGCATTCTCATCAAAAGCGGCGAAGCACTGGAAATAGCCCACAAAATTAAGACCGTTGTTTTTGACAAAACCGGAACTATCACCGAGGGGAAACTTGAGGTTACGGATATTATTGTTCATGCCCACGATTCTTTTGCATCGCCTGAACTTCTGCTTACGCTTGCCGCTTCCGCCGAAAAAGGAAGTGAGCATCCGCTGGGGGAAGCCCTTGTAAAAGAAGCAGAGCATAGGAAATTACCATTATTTTCCATTAATGAGTTTACTGCTTTGCCAGGGCAAGGGATAATCTGCCGGGTCGAAAGCGGGATAAAAGGGGATTCTGCTTGGGAAGTCCTTGTTGGCAACCTGCGCTTGATGACGGAAAGAAATGTACTTCTAATTGAAGCGGAAAATGAAGCAAACCGCTTGGCCAGCGAGGGTAAAACCCCTGTTTATATCGCATTTAAAAAGGATAATGGGCCTTTTGGGCTGGCCGGGATTATTGCCGTTGCTGATGTCTTAAAAAAAGACAGCTGTGAAGCAATCAAAAAACTGTCGGCAATGGATATCGAGGTTGTGATGGTGACCGGCGACAATCACCGGACGGCTTTAGAAATAGCAAGGCAAGCAGGAATAAAGCGGGTTTTATCTGAAGTCCTTCCGCATGATAAAGCAAAAGAAATAAAGGCATTGCAAGAAAGCGGGGGCGAAAAGCCGTATCTTGTGGCAATGGTTGGCGACGGAATCAATGATGCGCCAGCCCTCGCCCAAGCCGATGTCGGAATCGCAATTGGCAGCGGAACAGATATCGCGATGGAAAGTGCCGACATTGTCTTAATGCAAAATAATTTAACCGCCTTAGTATACGCGCTTAACCTTTCGCGGGCGACAATCCGCAATATCAAGCAGAATTTATTTTGGGCTTTTGCTTATAATACGGCTGGGATTCCAATCGCGGCCGGGCTGCTTTATCTTTTCGGCGGCCCGCTCCTCTCTCCGGTCATTGCGGCGGCGGCAATGAGCCTGTCCAGCATTTCCGTGCTGTTAAATGCCCTCCGCTTGAAAAAATTCGCTCATTAAAATTAAGCTACACAATCGGAGGTATGTCAATTGTTGGCTGTTTGTCCGCTTTTCGTGGGGTATCTTTTTTAAGCGCCTCAAAAAGCTTGCCCATGATTCCCTCCACGATTTTGGGTATGCCCAAAGTCGTAACCGCGGTGACTGCTTCCGCCACTTTTCCGACTGTCTCGACAATTGACTGGCAAAGTGTTTTATCCGGCTCTTCACTAGCCGCTTCGTCACTAAAAACCTCAATCTGCTTTAACATTTTTTGGACTTTCTTTATTTCATCATCTGTGCCGACAAAACCCTGTGCCAGCTCCAACACCTTTTGCTTCAGATTCTCCAAATCGGCTTTAATTCTGTCATTGGCGCAATCAATTGTTTTGCCCATGCCAATGCTAAATTCATTTATTACATCTCCGCTTATCTTGCCTGTCACAATTTGCCCATAATTGTCCCCGCCGACACTTACACTATTATTATTCACTGTAATACCTCCTTCAAATAGTTTGTTGATTAAATCCATTTCGATTTGGATATTAATTTCTTCTAAAACACGGTTAAGCTGTTCACTTGTCAGCGACAAATTGCCTTTATATATCGCCGCAATCAGCTTTTGCTTGTCATAGCCAAAATCTAAAAGCCTTGCAAGGCGGCTGATGTTTTTATTAAGGAATCTCATCAAGTTCCTTTTAAAAAGGACATGGCCATGGTTTAAATCCAGCCATTTAATGACTCTCATCAAGCCGTCTTTTTCGTGGTGCAGCTTTGAAAGGCAATTAATTAATCTTCTGATCGCGTCCCCTTTTGATTCGTCATCCTTGATCAGCCAGACATCATAGTTCCATGAATTGATTTGCAAACAGGTATAAGATAAGCTTATTTCATTTTCGCATTCAATCCGGGTGAATGTATCAGGAATAAACTCCAAATCCTCTTCACAATAATGCAAGATAACCAGGGGAGTGCCATCGATGACTAGCTGCTGATGTTTTGCCGAGGAAAGCTTATTAATATCGGTGAGGGTCGCCCCATAATAAAGCGAAGCCATCTGTCTCCCCGCCGTAAGAAGCTTTGCTTTTTTGAATTTACGTATATATTCAGGTTTCCCATCTGGGCGGGCTGCCTCTCCGGTTGGTATGTAGACTGGGATTTGAAAAATGCCGCCCAGGAACCGTGCCAGCAAATCAGGGTGCAGGGATTTTGTATTTGATGTAACTTCCTTAAAGGAAAGGCAGATATCGTAATGCGAGATCGTCCCATCGGTAAAAAACGTGCGTGATTTTATCTGCGGCCTTACCTTGAATCCGTCAGCCGGATTTATCCTGACTTGGTCCAAATCGCGGAAACGCATCGCCCTTCTTGCATGGACAAATTCTCTTTGCGTGCCAAAAAGCCCGCTTTTTTCATCTCTTTCGCATGATTCGCCAAAGCTTTTTACATACTTATTATTTTGCAGCCAGCTGGTGGGAAAAAAGTATTTTTGCGGATCTTTATCATCGATTAGTGAGCGTAAATCTAGCAGCGGATATTGGATATACAGGATCATAAAAATTCCTCCTAAAAGTATGCCCCCCGATTTTAGAATGCGGGAGGCCTTCAACGGTTTTCCCGTTGGGCGACTTGGGCCCGGGTCAGTAATCCGGCCAAGCCTCTTTCTACAGTCAGCCACCTTTTAGATGCTTTCTATAGAAAACTTGAGTTCTAATTTTAGTTTATCGTAATTGGGAAAAGATGTCAAGATGTTTTTTGGGTTTTTCTAGGCTTTTTTTGTCCGCGCAATTTCGGCATTATCACTTTTCCGGTCCGCCAAGCCAGGAACAGGGTTTGGCTTTTCTTCATCGCGGTAATCCTCGCCCTTTTGCTTAATATGGCGTTCAATTATGACATGGGATTCAACAGCATTAACATCATGGTTAACTTTCTTTTGATATGCAAAAAAATCATGCTCCGCCGGAAGTGAATTAACGTTTTTAAGCGTTTCCTTGCAGGCTGTTAACTCAATTTGCTCAGCCAACACCTTGCGGACATAATCTTTAGTATCATGAAATTCCAGCAAATCCGGGAAATCGGCGGTGACTACTTCGTCCCAATGTTTCTTCTCATATTTGCTTAGTAACTCGGCTGCTTTATGCAAATGGGCAATTTCTTGATTTAAATGAAGCTCCCAAACTTTCTTTAAATGCTCATCAAGCTCATCTTGATAGAATGAATAATAAAGATAGCATTCCATATATTCATGGAGCAGCAAATTTTCCAGCCAAGTGCTGTTAGGGTCAAGCAATGAGCCATATTGCGTGACGTGTTCTTCTTCAATCATTGCAATTTCAAGATACAGCTTGCGGCCATAGTCATTATCATAGCTATTTCCTAAGTTATTATAAAAGTTCATCGTCTGCTGCTCGCCCGCAGTAATGATGAGGGCATTAAGCTTTGTCCGGATATCAGCGGTTTTTGCGTTGATATGGTAACGCACGGTATCATTAGGATGGCGATGCTCGGCAATCGTCGGCCGCCCCGGCGTAATATCAAGATAACTCTTAGTCAGGCTGTGGGCTGGGATATTTTTATCCAGATTAAGAAGGTTGGAAAAGCGGAACAGATGGTCAAAGTCTTCAAGCAAGGCGAAATCCAAAGCTTCCTTTACATTTTTATCCGGCTCATTTTGCGCAAGCCACGCGGTCAAGTCAACGGCAACGTGCTCATAACCGATTGTCGTTTCTATTTGTGACTCATCGAGCGGCTTTAGCCAATTGAGATGCTTTTGCTGTAATTGCTCGACACGCCGCAGCATGGCCAAATCACGGCGGATATCATTATCGGGACAATGCCGATGAAATTGGTGGCCAAACATTGCTGCCTCTGTTTCGATACCATTCATCAGGACAATCCTGATTTTGGTATAAGGGTCAATTTCATGCTTCGAGTAAGATTTTGGATAGACGCATTTCCAATCCATAATGCCGTCAAAGAGATTCATTGGCTTTTCATCAAAGGGTCTAAACATATATTTACCTCCATAAATTTAATATGGATAGTATAACTAAGTCTTACCTAATATATGTATTTAAGCCCATTTTTTCCAATTACTTTGCTTCCCCAAAAATTTTCGGGATGATTTCCGCAAAAATAGGCCTTTGATGATTAATCAAAATCATAAAAAGCCTATAATATCAACCCTTTTACGGCTTTTTCGTTGCTTGAAAAAAAAATTAAAAAAATTTTAAAAAATTTTAAAAAAACGCTTGACAAGCCCTAAAAAGCGTATTATAATAAGAATTGTAAAATTCCCCTTTTACAGTGGAGCCGGAACAAGCGTAAGCTTTTCCGGTTCCGCTAGTTTCCGGGAGTTTTTTCAAAACTTCCTTTCACTTTACAATCCTCTCGGGTCATGCAAAACTACTTTTTCTTTGCGACCGGCCTTTTCGGCTGATGAATTATGCCTGAGCATATCGGCCAACGGCTACTGCCCTTTTTCATTTCCATGCTTGTTACCCTCTCAATGGCTTTTAGCACTTTCCTATCCAATTTCTTCATTTACTGATACCTCCTGTTTAATAATTTTCGCAACGCATAATAATACTGCGCAGCTTACAATAGCGACTGACATATAGCATATATATAAATGGTGTATGTCCAAAATTACAAATACGGCAATTATCAAGCTTTGAATGAAAAGCACTATCCTTGCCCATTTCTTGGAAGCTTTAAACTCTGCTTCATTCATCTTTACGTTAGGGTGGTTAATCGTTCCTATCATGCCAATAATGCCAACTGAAATTGCCAATATCATCAAGAGCAGGTTTAGATAATCAACCATTATCAAGCTTATCCCGGAAGCTATTATGTAAAGCGCAAGCGTTCCCATGTAACAAAGCCCAAAACTCGGAAGATGAAAGCCGCCTGTAAATTTCCTAAGTGATAAGATAAATGCCAAGAATAACATTGCCGGGACAAAATTACCAACTATCAAGCTAATCAGGATAATGCTGCCAACCGCGATAAACTTCTCGGCCAGAATTGTCAGGATATATATGTATTCATCGGCCTTAGCTTCATCGATAATATTTTCATGTGTCATCTGGCTGACAATGCCCGCTGCCATTTTCTCAATTATTATCTCCACGCTCCTTTCAAAGTCTTTTGAATCCATGACTCGGTTTTTTATCTCCTACTTTAATTATAATCATCTAAATAATAAATACAATACCCTTTGCAGAATTGGGAATAATATGTAAGAATTAGGACAAAAAGAGCCGACAAAGCCTAATAAATGAAAAATTTCGCCCAAAATTTTTTCCATATTTTGGAAATTTTTTGGTAATAAATGAAAATTAGCTCGAAAACGGCGGCAGCAAATAAAGTTTTTCATATTCCTCTTCAAGATTTAATTCCCCTGCGCAAATTTCCTTAGCTATTTGCCCCTCATCGAGAAATATACATTTCTTACTTATTGATTCAACAAAATCTAATACATGGCTGGTAAGAATAATAATTGAGCCTCTTTGTGATAAGAGCTTAATATGTCTTTTTAAAAACATAAGCCCTGACGTATCAATCCCATTGGTTGGTTCATCTAGGATAACAAGCTGCGGACTGCCTAATAAGGCAATAATTATTGATAGTTTTCTCTTCATGCCTACTGAAAGCAATTTGACGAGACGATTCCTTTCACTATATAAATTAAAATCATTCAAAAGGCCATCAACTTCACTTATGTTTTTAGACCGATACTTGATTTTATATATGAAATCAAGCAACTCATATATAGTCATGTCGTAATAAAAATTTAATGATTCTTCCATATAGCCAATCTTTCTTTTGCAGTTTCTGTCTAGCACATCTAATTCATTTAATGAAATTTTTCCTTTTTGGGAATAAAGCAATCCGGCTATACATTTTACTAATGTTGTTTTGCCAGCACCATTTGGGCCAATAAAAGAAATAACATCTCCTTCATAGGCTTCCAGCTTGATATTTTTTATGCCATGCTTAGCGTCGTATAACTTTGTAATTCCTTCAATCTTTAGCATTTAGCATACCTCCTGCGCTTTCCCAGTTCCTAGCACCCTTAGTATAGTAATAAAATGCAAAAATAATATTTAGCAACGGCATATTACATATTAAGAATATTGGCACTAGTATTATTGGGATAATTTTTCTTGGGTAATTACTATAAATAAATATATTTGAGCATATTTCCCACATTGTTACAAGGACAAAAATAATTGCAAGGCTAAAAACCATTTCATAATTTAACCTAAGTAAATAAACAAAAAAAGCAGCCCATAATATATCCTGCTTGATAAATAAGTTTTTAATTATTTGCTTAATGATAAAGGAACGATAGCTCATATTTGAAAATTGGTATATATGGATATTCCTAACTTCAATTTTGTAGATGTCATATGAGTAAAAAAATTGGACTAAGTTAATCACTAAAAACAGACCAACTAAGACATGAGTTGATTCAAGGTAAATCATCGTAAAAATAACTAGTGTTGAAGAAAATATTTTCCAAGCAATAAATTCAAAATTTCGTAGCATCCGCCTATATATTGAAATAATTTCAATTGCATTGCAGTATTTATGAATAAAATCACCTAAAAATTTCCGCTTTTTGATTTTTTCTTTTGCGCAAAGCCATGGATTTTTTTCCATCTGAACCAATGGGATAAGCAAAGGAATCATAAAAATCTTAGCCAGATTTAAGCCCATCCCATAATACCATGCAAAGAAAATATTGAACCAATCAGCAAAAAGTATTTCCTTGGCAATTACAAAGCTAAAACCAGCTATGCCAAAGCCAATCACATAAAGCAAACCGCTCAATATAATTAATGGTTTTATGAAGAAGCTAAAACTTCGTATATAACCGCAAATAATGAAAATAAGAATATAATTACATATGCTTCCCCAAAGGATGTTGCTGGCACTATTGTTTATTGACCCATATATTAAGCATGATATAAAGACATAACCTATTAGCAAATCACTGCATTTTAGAAACGCAAGCCAATATATTTTCATTTGAGAAAATCCTAATAAAGTCAAGCTCTGGTTGCTATAGTTCTTAAATTTGCATAGTTTTATATATGTTATTATTATCATTGACAGCACGGTAATAACTGTGGATAACCGCAAAAAGTATATTGCGTTATTAGAAAAATAATCCTGCTCCATGCTCTGCTGAATAAAACTCTGAATAGGTCTGAATGACAAAACCATCAAAACTAAAATGCTTAATTTTATTATGCTTTTCTTGTTATTGAATAATCTTAAATAAATCACTGCTCTTCCTTTGCGAGTAAATCTCCATTCTTACGCTTGCGGAATGACAATTGAAAAAAGGAATTCGTTTGCTTCATGGCGGATTACATATTTGCCATTGTATTTTTTGATTGTGTCAATTATATTAATAATTCCCAGGCCATGCTCTTCAATATCGACAGTTTTTGTGGTCAGGAACTTTCCTTCTTTTATGATAATATCGTTTTCGTAGGTATTTTTTACCGCGATGATAATATCATTGCCTTTTATGAAAAACCTTAGCTTGATTACCTTTTTGCCCGCACATTTATCACAAGCTTCAATCGCGTTATTTAGTAAGTTCGTTAAAATAACAACAATATCTTCATCACAAAGCTTGATTTTCGCCAAATCGTTTACCTCAAAAAGAAAAGCAATATTTTTTGCCGCTATTTCTTCAAACTTGACATTCAAAACCGCATCAATAATGGCATTTTTCGTGTTGATGTAAGTAGGGGAATCCTGCAAATTATTGTATATGCTATCGACATACTGTTTCAGCTCTTCGTATTTTTCTTTCTTTACTAAGGCTTCAATACACATTAATCTGGCATTAAACTCATGCGTTTTTTTCCGCTGCTTATCAAAGCTTTCAAAAATTGAACGGTAAGATTCCGTTTTATTTTCAATATTAAGGCGATATAACTCTGCTTCTTTGAGTTTCCGCTCACGTTTCACCGTATCAAGCAGCAAATAAAAAATCATGACATTAAGCCCCGCCAAACCAACTGCGATAGCAAATAAAACTGCGTCCTGATCATGGTTCTCTATCCCGCCAGTAGTGGCAATCAAAGTGGCGATTACCCCAATCGTAAAAATAGGAAAGCTGATATACTTAAGCCATTCTGCCCCACTTAGCATATATGCCGAATCCTCGCCCATTGCTTTCCTAATAATCATGACACCTAAAAAGAGAATCGATTTTGTCAAGACAATAAAAATATTACCATGGACGAAATGAACTTCATCTAATACAATTACGCTTTTAAAAATGGCAGCACTTAAGATAAGACAGGCAAAATCAATTATCAGCACCAAACCTTGAAAGAAACCTGCTATAACTAGCGATTTGATGATGCTGACTTTTACATAAGCCAGCATTAAGATTGATGTCGCAATGACAATAAAAAACTGCTTTGCCAGAAAATAATTCTGGAATAAAACCGCCAGAAAATATGTTGCTACTATCAAACCCGTAATAATACCGCGATTGCGCCATTTTTGGTTTTCATTCCGCCGTTCGGCAAATGTCTCAAAAAATAGCTTGCAACATAGAATTTCTAGAATAACAATGCAAAAACCTTGAATATACATAAACATAATTAGATATCCCCTCTATATTGCACAAATTTTTCTTCCACCATTTTATATCTGTTCTTTGCAATTGCAAGCTCTATATCATTGCCCAGGCACGCTTTATAGCGGCTGACTTGTTCGATATACTTCATGTTCACCAAATGACTTTGATGAATCCGGATAAAATCATGTCCCTTAAGATCTTCTTCTATTTTCGCCAATTGCGCATACATTAAATATTTCTTAAGCCGATCTTCCATGACATAAAATGTGAGCTTCCGCATATAGCTGTCAATATACAAAATATTATCTAATGCGACAGTCTTTTGACCTTGGATAAAACAAAAATCCATTGATATTGCTTTATAATTCTTCTTTTTAAAGATCGTATCCAGGGCCTCAAAAATCGACTCCGCCAAATTACCCTCTTTTTTGAGAATATATCTCACGGCATCAAATATATATCCATGAACCGAAAAATCTATATAAGCTGTGATAAAAACAATAAAAATATTATTGCTTATTTCGCGGATTTTCTGGGCAGTCATGATTCCGTCATACTTTTCCATATTGATATCCAGAAAAACAACGTCATACTTTTTCATCGCAAAGCCTAATTTAGCAAATTCTAAGCCGGAACTATATGTATCTATTTCAAATAACATATCTTTCTTAGCCATTCGCTCCCTAATAATACTTTCTATTTCCTCCCGGAAATATTTTTCATCGTCGCATATCGCAATACTGAACATCTTTGACTCCGGCCCCTTAGTTATCCTTTACCATCTCCATTATTGCATATTCAGAAGCAAAACTCAATAAAATAATCTAAGAAACTTCAGCAAAGTTTTTGATTCGGCAAAAAGGGACTGCCCGGCGGCAGTCCCTAGCAAGAATGAAAGCACTTGCGCGTACTTTCATTCTTATTGAACTAATTTTATTCTGTGGCATATTTTTCTCCCCAAAAAAGGGACTGCCCGGCGGCAGTCCCTTGGGTTGGTATATTCTATCGCGCCCCTACTAGCGCCGCCCGCAAGTGCAGTCTTTCCTTAAAAGGCCGCAGTAGCTGCACCGCCCATCATAGCGGCCGCGAACATCGCAATAGTTGCGTTCCCTGTAACCGTAACCATAACCCCTGCGATCCGGGGCCCTGTCATAAAAGCGGTCGCGGTAGTCATAATCGTGGTCGCGCCGATCCAGCTCACGGTTAAGCTCCCGGTCTAAATCCCGGTCTAGTTCCCTTTCCGAGAATTTCATGCCCATTGGCTCAACTTGCGAAACCCCTGTGCCATACGGCAAAGAATCATAAGGGTGCGGCTTCGCAATATCGATTGGCTTCATGGCATTTTCCGGTTTTTCTTTTTCCATTGGCTTCATGTCATCTTTTGGTGCTTCCATGTCCATATCCGTTTTGGGTTTTTCCATATCCATCGGCTTTACTTCTGCCCATGTGTCTGCTTTTGGTACTTGGCAATCCATCGGCTTTACTTCTGTCCATGCGTCTGCTTTTGGTGCTTGGCAATCCATCGGCCTGGCCCAGTCCTTTTGCGGTGCTATCATGTCACTATTGCCCATGCTGCTGCTCATGTTACTGCCCATGCTACTGCCCATGCTGTTGCCCATGCTACTGCTACTGCTGCTGCCACGCACACTTTCAGCTTCTTGCATTAGGCGATTCCACGTTGTTTCATTAACTACGCCTGTTATCGGCAGCCCAAAAATGCTTTGGAAAGTATAAATTGCATCTCTTGTCATCGGGCCATAGTTCCCATCAACGGTCAGTATCCATAACCTGCCTTGATGGTGAGGGGCAAGGGCATTAATTGCTTCCTGCACCAGCCTGACATTCACTCCTGTTGACCCAATGCTCAAATTTCCCGGAAAAGCTGGATTTGTTGCTGTCCCGCCGCCACCTCCGCCGCCGCTGCTGGTAACATTAAAAGCCTCTTGCATTAGGCGATTCCATGTCGCTTCATTGACCACTCCGGTCAATGGAAGCCCGAAAATGCTTTGGAATGCGTAAATCGCGTCACGGGTCATATTCCCATACATTCCGTCAACCGTCAGCATCCATAAACGGCCCTGATAAAACGGAGCTAGCGTATTAAGTGCTTCCTGAATGAGCCGGACATTCGTCCCGCTTGAGCCGACACCCAGATTCGTACCCGGGAAAGGGGGAATTTGGGGAGTCTGGGTTGTTATATTTGCTTCCTGCATTAGGCGGTTCCAGGTAATCGGCCCGACAATTCCATCAACAGTTAAGCCAAAAATCCGCTGGAACGCCATGACTGCGTCCCGCGTGCCATTCCCGAAAATCCCATCGGCCGCTATCTGCCACATACCCGGCGTTATCTGCGCCAGCTTGTTAATTGCTTCCTGCACCTGCCTTACCGAAGCACCTGTTGAGCCAACCCTAAGAGAAACGCCGGGGAAAGGCGGAATATTTTCTGGCGGCTGCGGGTTTCCCGGCGGGCGCGGCGGCACGGTATTTTGCATAATCCCCCAATAAACATCATAAAGCTTCCGCCATGTTGTCGCTCCGCCGAGAAGTGAAGATGGAAACGGATCAAATATTCCAATTGATGATAATTTCCTCTTTCTTCACATGAATTACCTTGATAAAAATATCAATAATGACTTGCTTATCTTCCATTTTAGTCTTATCCCAATTCTGAACATGATTTCGTACAATATCCATATTGGTTTTTTTAGTCATTTGTGCCATTGACAGGTTTTCTTGAAGCAACTCTTTTTTCTTCTTAGCTAATTCTTCAGCTTTTTTATTAATGTAATCCATTAATATGTTGTTGGCATTTGCGACTTTGCTTAGTAAACCATTAATCTCGTTGTCAATCTCAATAACTCTTAGCTTGTTTTTTTCTATCTTAGGGTTAGCTTGGTTTTCAGTTTCTCCCGATAGTTCATCGAATTTAGCTAATTTATCTTTGATTGCATTTGATATGTAATCTTCTAACACACCATTATATAAAGATTTGCCTATACCTTTGCATACTCTCATATTTAGCTGATTACTGCAAAATGAATACATTTTGCCCCTAGACTTTTTTATTACAAGAGCATATCCACAGTTTCCGCATTTTGTTTTACCGACAATCCATGAATTTTTTGCCTTACAAGTTGTTGCAGAATTTCTATTATTCAAGCAACGTATTCTACATTTTAGCCATACATCTGATGATATAAATCCCTCATGCGGTGCTATAACAACAACCTTGTCTTTTAAATCAGATTTTTTCTTTGTTTTGGAAACGTCTCCGGTATAAAGATAGCAACCTCTTCCGTCAAAATCAGCAGGGGGATTTATGACATTAGCCCCTTGACTCTTAAAAAACTGATAAACTGATGCATCAGATTTGACATATGCTGGGCAGCGTAACACTTCGCTTATCCTTGCCGTTGTCCAAGGTTTTCGCTTGGGATTTTGGATATTGTTTTCGACAAGGTAGCTTAATATCATGCCTAAAGAATAGCTTTCATTTGCATATAATGAATAAAGCAGTTTAACGTGTGAGGCTTCTTCTTCATGGGCAACATACATCGATGTTTTTTTTCCGTCTATTGCTGTTGCTTCTTTCTTAAAACCATAAGGAAGATGGCCGCCCATGAAAAACCCTTTTTGGCTTCTTGAATGATAAGCGTCTGATACCCTTTGTTGGATTGTCTCTCTTTCAAGCTGGGCGAAAACGATACAAATATTTAGCATTGCCCGGCCTACCGGAGTGCTTGTATCAAATTTTTCAGTTGTTGAAACAAATTCAACCCCATGTTCTTCAAAGAAAATCATTAAGTTAGAGAAGTCAAGGATTGAACGGCTGATACGGTCTAACTTATAGACAATAACTCTCTTGATTAATCCATTTATTATATCTTCACGTAACCGCTCAAAATCGGGACGATTTAGGTTTTTTCCGCTAAATCCTTTATCGCTGTATTTTCTTACCTTGCTTCCATGCGTTTCATGTTCACACATTGAAAATTGGCTCTCAATTGATATGCTATCTTTTTTATCTAATGACTGCCTTGTATATATTGCGTCATACATCGACATCTCCTATTTGACCCTGCAAATCAACTTAAGATTCATATTTTTTAAACACTTCAAACAGTTTTTTTTCTATCGATTTCATATTTGCCAAATTATGCTCCGGATAATTATTAATTACTTTGAAATTCATTTTTTCCTTACTGAGCTGGTCTATATGTATGGTCTTATCTTTGCTTTTAATCCCATTTTTACTCATATATTTTTCCCTTTATGCTGGCTTTGTAAAATATATGAGAGCCTTGAAAATATATAACCCAGGATATCATTGCTATCTTTCTTGTTTTAAGGCTGTAATAATCCGCGATTTTATAGTATACTATTAGCAGGAGCTATGAAAGGATATCTCATGAGCAAAGAAGAAAACGTTGTCTTTGAAAAAGAAATAGCGCAAAAAATCAAGGAAATTGATTGCACAATGGCTTTAGAGGGTATGCCTTTAACCAAAGCTATAAAGGAAACCTTAAAGAAATGTTATTATGGCTTAACTTCCCCCGAACTTGAAATTGAAAAACTAAAGGAAAAATATAAGCAAATACATGGATAATAAATACTCTTACAGTTATGAAAGAACGGCTGATTATTGCTATCCTGATTCAGATGTTTTAATAAATAAGCTGAATATCAAGGACAGCAAAGAGCTTTTTATTGCGGAGCGTGAGTTTGTTTCTTATCGGGTTGCATTATTATTAGATAAACCCATGAAAGGTAATTTTGATTTTAAGCATTTGAAAGCTATTCACAAGCATTTATTTCAAGATGTTTTCCATTGGGCTGGCAAAAGCCGAAAATGCAATATCGCAAAAACTAATTGGTTTTGCTTAGCGCAGCATATTGATGCTTATGCAGAAGATGTCTTCGGCAAGATTAATAAAAGCAATTATTATCTTGGCTTAGATTATGATAGCAAAATTACTGCCCTTGCGGAATTATTTGCTGATATTATCGCCTTGCACCCTTTTAGAGAGGGCAACGGCAGAACGCAAAGAGAATTTATCGGCGGGCTGGCAAAGGTCAATGGAATCAAGCTCGATTTCACCAAGACAGAAGCAAGGGAAATGATAATCGCAAGTAGTGAAAGTACCGCGGGAAATATGACAAGATTATTTGAAATGTTCAAGAAAATATCAATATCTATTGACAAATCAAACCATTTAAAGGCTATTAGCGATTATGTAAGCTCAAATAGGTTAAAATCGGTTTTAATAAGTAATGTATAATGGTATTATTAATCAATGAATTGTTTCCTAAACAACCGTGAACTTGTGCCTATCCAAAAATGCAGATTCAAATAATTTGCAGCCTTACCAATATCATTATTGATTCCTCGGATATATTTGGGATAGCGATTTCTATTTCGCTTCATTTGTCACATCTCCTTTTTGCATTTAAGGTTCTTTCCAAAAAGCAAAACCTTTCTCAGTACCTTGTACTTTGAAAGGTTTTAATGAATCTAACTAGGCGTTGATCTTCGGTGCAACCTACTCTTGTTCCATCTTTTTTTCTGTAACTTTTTACTGGAACGATTTTCTTGTTTTGTTTACCTCTTACACTTGTTTTGTTTTTGCCATATGTTTTTCCTATACTACGAAGCACGCGACTGGTTGGCGTGCCTATAATCCATCAGTTACTTAGATATTGATTCTTTTTTGAGCCAATCCAAATACGGAAAGCTTTTTTCCCGTAATCACGCCTCCTTTGCAAAATTTTCTAGTTGCAAATCGCATTATCGCCATGCTATAATCCAATTGTCGAGAAAGAATTACAACCAGTCGTAAGCGAATGCTTTCGGCAACTACCGAGCATCTTTTGATGCTCGGTTTTATGTTAAGGTGATAAAACCTAAACATATATAATTATGATATATCATCTTCACTTAGCTAACTAAGCCAAGACTTCACTTAATATATGGAACGTCACTCCAATTCAATATTTTCTTCAGCCTTATGATAAACGTCAATTTTATCCTGTAAATCAATTTGATTTACCACCCAGCCACGAACCATACAAAGCTTAATAAAGTCATTAATCCTATTTTCACCATTCATTTCTTTCAAAGTTATTACTACTCCAAATTGAAGACCCTTTCCATGCTTTGTGCGTAATCTTTCTTTAGTCTTAATGCTGATTCCCCACATACCGCCATACGATTTTCTAGGCCTTGAAGAAGTCTTTATTATATCTGATATATGCTTGATATTATCCCACTTTCTATATAATCTTCGTGCATTTCCTTCAGGTAAATACAAGGCAACTTCACTTCCTTGTTTGTTTTCGTTAACAGACTTAATTGCAGTTTTATTATTACTTCCCATAACTCTACCGAAATGTATATCCATTTCAGTAGTCGTATAGTCAACTCCTTGATCTCTAACACATTTCGGGAAATAACAGAGCGTTGCTCTTGCAAAAAAAGGATGTTTGCCATCATAAACTGGAATCGGAATATTATAAACATAAGTTTCATAAGAATCAGACGTTCCAGTCAGTATAAACCTTATCTCATCGTTAACTGTTTGTACGATGTTTTCGATTCTTCTTGGCACAATACCATAACCAATAGAGTGCGATACATCATCCATAGGATTCCAGTTTGCCGCCGAATCAACAATTAGTGCCTTTGCCACTTCTCTTGTAAATCCCATATTGTGAATAAGAAATGCTACCTTCCTCGAAATCCACGGTGCTGCAAATGATGTTCCCGAAACATGTCCTTCTCCAAATGGTGTACATACCTTCATTTTATCATTGCTATCGCCACCATAATAGCTAATGTCCGGCTTATGAAAGAACGAGAGCACCGGTCCAACCCTGTGATAAGATGCCGCATTTCCATTAGAATCTACAGAATTTACAACAATAGAATTTAATGAATCAGCTGGAGCTCCAAGCCTCATTACATTAGGGGAACCTTTAATTTTGTTAGTTCCTGCAACTACAAAAATCACATCATACTCACATTGAATTCTGTCAAGTTCAGCAGCTTCTGGAGATATGAAGTTCCTATGTATCTGCAAAGCTGAACCGAGAGATAAATTCCATACTTTTATATTCCGGTTTTTAATGACTATTTCCCGAATAGCTCTTAATATTGTAAATGAGCTAAAAGGTCCTTTGGTTGCCACTCCAAAATGCTTAACCTTAAATCTACCACAACCATCATCCCATTCCGGATTAATAGATGGTCCATCGACTATTATCGATGACACTGCTGTACCATGATAGCAATCCTGTGTGTCGGTTTTAATTTCTCTTGGCACCATGCATTGATATTCTACCCACTCCTTAAAATATACTTTTTCATAAAACAATGAATCAATAACACCAATTGTTGGTTCATTTTCAGGAGATGGGATTCGAATAACTTCAGAATCAAATTCAATAATATCTTCATGTGTAAGTTTTGATATATCATTTACTCTCATTGCAATTAAGTAAGGCGCTTTATTTCTAAGTAACTCTAGCTCGTCCGGATTCAAACGAAATGTTGTTTCGTTAATTGCTTTGGCATCTATCATATTAATGCCTAATTTGCTTAATAAATCAGCCGTTTTTATGACTGTCTTAAATATAGTGACAATCGAACGCTCCTCCACTTGATTTTCATCTCTGTCAATACGGAATTTCTCTAGATAATTGGCATCTACAATTACTTTAAGAAAATTCGTTCTAGCTAACTCAATATCATGTTTGTAGTCCACCGTTTTATCGTTAATTGAGTTAATATCTTCCCAAGTTATAATACCTTTATAGTCTTTATCGATTATATTTATACATATTTTCAATCGCTTAATTGATTCTCTTAGTACATCAAGTTGCAAATAGTGAGTAAAAACATGTTTTTCATATGGTTTTTCACCCTCAAATCTAGAACCGCATATAGAATCACTTGGATCTGCACTTCCTTTGCATAATAGACCCTTCACTCTATTACTCTTAGCAACAACATCTTTATAATATACGCTTATCAAAGCACCTTGGATTGTTATATCATCTTCCCAATAATTTAATATATTTTGCAAATCACTCATCAACGCTTTCATATGTTCCGATGACACTTTTGAGCCAACAGGAAGCCTCGGTGAACCAATTTTACCCCTATAAGGTTTTTTATTAAATTGTCCTTTTAATTGCAGTATATTATTCATTTAACCTGCCCTCTTAAATCTCGTGATACTTGGCTTTTTGAAACACCAGTAACTATCTCTATTTCTCGTACGGTAAAGTTATTTTCCTGAAGCGTTTTCAAACATACTTTATTTTCTGTAATTGCATTATAAAGTCTTCTTAGATAACTAAAATCATCGCTTGGTTCACAAAAAGCAATAGCTGTTCTAATTATATTTTTCAAATCACCAGGATATGGGATAGGATCCATCAAGTTAATTATTTTACGAAATAATCGTACGTTTCTACCAGCACATTTGAATTTATTTAAAAAATCATTCAGCAAAACTTCTGCAACTTCCAATAAATCTTCTTTACAATATCGACTAAAATCAATTATTGAGTCAAATCTTCTAATCATAGCTTTATCAAAGTATTTAAATAAATTAGTTGTAGCTATAAAAACAATCCGATCATCAATCCTGTCCATTTCCTTAAGTATTGTTGAAGTCGCCCGTCCCATTTCTCTTAAATCATTTGAGTTTGTACGATCTAGCGCAATGGCATCTATTTCATCGAACAATATGATTACTTTACCTGGATGTGTGAAGCCATTTACTTCCTTAAATAAAGCTACAATATTTTTTTGTGTCTGCCCAAGTTTACTATCAATTACTGAAGAAAAATCAACCATATATAATTCCCTATCTAAAATACGAGCAATCTGTTTTACTGATTCGGTTTTACCTGTTCCGGGTGCTCCTTGAAATAAAAACTTGTTTATTCCTAAATTGCGACCAATTGCATTAATTAATCCTAGTACATCTTGCTCTATTAATGTTGGCAACGGGAGAGGATCATTACCAACGCTCACCCTCTCAAAAAAACATGATTCATTAGCATTTATCTGAGGTATGAAGGTGTTCGCATTTGACATAAGTGCCATAACATATTCAGCTAATTGGAAATCGCCGATTGAATCAAAATATTGTGCTATTTCATATGCCTCACTTCTAAATCCTGCATCATTGTCCTCGGAATAATATTTAATTAAATTTAATATGTTTTTCTTTTTCATAAAACACCTCCAAGGTTGATGATGATAAATATAAGTATATCAAGCTTTGGGACATTTGTCAATATATTGGGACGCAATTTTTATTTTTTAATTTGTGGACCTATAGAATATTTGATCTGGTCAAGCTTTTTTGTAACACTTACGCTGAAATATTTACCTGTAAGAATTCCTCTTCTCAAATGGTGTCAGTTATCCATTGTATGAATGCGGTCGTATGTGGTTATAATAACAATAAATATAATCTAGTGTGCCATTATTCAAATCGTCATCCGTTTCAAAAGAATGCTCATTTACAAACTCGCTCTTGAAGATGCCGTAAAAACCTTCCATCGGCGAATTGTCATATGGACAGCCGGCCCTGCTCATGCTCTGCCTTATCCCCAATCCGGCCAGTACACCATTTTTCGTTTGGCGAACCAGCCGTGAAATCCTGGTTCAGCAGGTCCTCAAACTTCTTATGGCATTCGCCTTTATGATACGCGGCTTCTTGGGCGCCCTAATGGAGCGGAGCTTTAGTTCCTTCATATATTTATGGACTGTCTGCTTGCTGAGCATAATGCCGCGCCTGGACAGGAATACAGCCATCATCCTATAACCCGGCCTTCCGCAATACCCATGATAGATGTCAGCAATAGTTTCTTTTACGCTCTCCTTTTGTGCATAATATGCGGCTTTATCCTTTTCCCGAACAGGGTGGAGATCCAGTTACGCACAGTTCCCT
>WRLH01000028.1 GCA_009777715.1 Lachnospiraceae bacterium | reverse complement strand
AAGGCCCCTTGCAGACGACGAGGTGGATAGGCCGGGGGTGCAAGCGCAGCAATGCGCTCAGCTGACCGGCACTAATAGGCCGAATGCTTATCTAAAACCCGGGAAGCAGCCCTAAAGCTTGGCGCAACGCGCAAAACGCGCAACGTGCAAAATGCGCAATGGCGCCGGCGCCAAGGGCAGCTAAATCCCGGCCAGGCATGGATTTTACGGGTGGGGAAGGTTTTCGTTTTCGGTTTTGAGGGCACGGGCAGCGGGATGTGTCCCCCGGGCAAGGCCCCCGGTTTTCCTCGATAGCTCAATGGTAGAGCACACGGCTGTTAACCGTGGGGTTGTTGGTTCGAGCCCAACTCGGGGAGGAATAAAGTCTTTAAGCATTTCATATTTTAGTAAAACAATAATAACTCTTGCTTTAGCAAAGAGTTTCTTACATTGGAACATTAATATTTTTAAACGGTACCATAGCCAAGTGGTAAGGCAAAGGTCTGCAACACCTTTATTCGCCGGTTCAAATCCGGCTGGTACCTCGCAAGCAAGAACCATAAGCACTTTAAATAGTCAAATCTCCTCGCCCATCTTGACGAAAGCCCCCTTAATAGTATATTATTAGTGCATGTCAGATGAAAAACGCTTAACCAATTTTGAACTGCTTCGAATCCTCGCAATGTTGATGGTGGTAACGCTCCATTATTTTTATTATTCTGGAATGCGGCTTACGCTGACTGACTCGGTCGGTCAACAGCATATTTTTGCCCTCGCCATCGAATCGTTTTCGATTGTTGCGGTTAATGTCTTTGTGATGATTAGCGGTTATTTTATGGTTAAGTCACGATTCAAATTCCGCCGTTTTTTTCGCTTGGTTTTCCAAATCTTGTTTTATACGCTCCTGATTCCGCTGGTTTTATCGATTTTTGGCTTGCCCGTCATTGCCGAGACAGAGGGTGTTTATGGGATAATCCAATATCTTTTGCCGATTTCCACAATGCACTATTGGTTTATAACCGCTTACTTGCTGCTTTACCTGATCAGCCCCTTTTTGAACGCCGCCTTTGAAAAAATAGAAAAAGTTGCCCTCCAAAAAATCATCGTCATTTTGCTGGTGTTATTTTGCGGCTTCAAAAGTTTTATCCCTTTTTCCCTTAACCTTGATTCATATGGGTATGATTTCGGCTGGTTTATTTTGCTTTATTTGACTGGGGCGTATATCCGGATTTATGGCTTTGCAGCCCTTTCCCCCAAAGGCAGGGGATTATCTTTATATTTGGTTTCGGTTGTCCTGATTTTTACTTTAAAGATTGGCAGTTATTTTCTTTATGCAAAAACGGGCTTGTTTAAGTATTTTTTTGATGTTCCTTTCCATTATAATTTTATCCTCGTCTATTGTGCGGCAATCGGGCTTTTTTATGCCTTTATTGGCATTGAGATAAAGGAAGGCAGGGTTTCTAAGCTGATTAGGGGAATTGCCCCTTTATGCCTTGGGGTCTATCTTCTGCATATGAATATCGATTTGAGGGACAACTGGTATCCTTGGACAAAAATCTTGTTTGGCCGTCTTTTGGAGATGGGATTTATTGGGCTTGTTTTAAATATGCTTGTCACGGTTTTAGTTGTTTTTAGTGCCGGGATTTTAGTTGACTTTATCCGCAGCCTTATTTTTTCTGGAGTCGATAAAAGCATGATTGAACAATATGAGACAGCAAAAGCAATTAAAGAAGCAAATAAAAAGAATCGGGATAACCGTTGAAAGGACAAAATGGCGAATAAGTTTGAAAAAATAACCCGGCTTTATCTATTTCCGCTCATCTTATTTTTGTTCCCGCTGTTAAACATAAATACCGGGGTTGACCTTACTGATACTGGATATAGCTTGGCTAATTATGTTTTTTTGCCGTCCGCTGAAAACAGCTTCGTCCTTAATACTTATCTAAGCAATGTCGTTGGTTATTTCTTGACTAAGCTACCTTTTGGGGGAATGATGCTGGGCATGAAATTTTATACTGCCCTGTTCGTTAGTTTGATGGCATTATTAGGATATCGGTTTTTTATCACTAAAATGCCCGCCTGGATAGCCTTTCTTAGCCAGATGGCGGCCATCGGCTTGTGCTGGTGTCCGACGGTGATTATATATAATTATCTGACTTATCTCTTTTTCTTGATTGCCGCGATTCTTTTATTCCGTGGTTTGGCCGGAAATCATTCATATTGCTTAGTCCTTGCCGGGGTTTTCCTTGGCCTTAATGTTTTTGTCCGCAATCCCAATATCATGGAAGCGGCCCTAATTTTATGTGTATGGTATTATGCCTTAATCCGCGGCAAAAAAATGCGGCAGGTTGTCCGTGAAACTTTGCTGTGCCTGTCGGGATATCTTGGTGCGGTCCTGGTGATGAGTATTATAATGATGCTCCATTATGGCGTGAGCGCCCCCTTTGAAATGATAAGCGGCCTTTTTCACATTTCGGCGAGCAGCAGCGAATATAACTTTATCCAGATGTTAGTGATGATTGCCGAAGCATATTTTGGCGGAGCAAAGTGGCTAATCTATATCGTTCTTTGCATTTTGCCGGGTTTTCCTTTTTTCATGATAAAGCTGAGCGGTTTTTTCGGCAACAGGATAAGCGAAGAAAAAATCATTATTGCGAAAAAAATTATTTACTCCGCCGCGATTATTTTTCTTTTTTATGCCTTAAGCCGGATTGGAATGTACAACTTTAAGTATTATCAAAAAGAATCCGCTTTGCAATGGTCGATTGTCTTTTTGTTGATATCGCTCGCCAATATGGTCTGGATGCTTTATGCAAAATCAGTTGACGTCCATTGGAAATTAATCGCTTCGATTGGCATTGTGATTATCCTGATAACCCCATTAGGAAGCAATAACCGCCTTTGGCCGGTGATAAACAATCTCTTTTTCATTGCCCCGGTTACGATCTGGCGCGTTTACAGCCTCGCCCTTTATGGGCGGAAATATATCGGGACTGAATCAAACATGATCCCGCTCTTTCCGGTTAAGGCAATGCAGCTTTCGATAATTATTATTTTTATTATCCAAAGTCTTGGCGTTGGCAGCTTTTATGTTTTCCGTGACGGCGAGGACGGGGTAGCGCGAAATAGCCAGATTGCAAGGAATGAAATCCTTCGCGGAATGCGGACAACGGCAGAAAACGCCCGCTCTTTACAAGAACTTAATGATTTCCTGCTTGATTTTATTGAAAAATATGATTTAATATTATATGGCGATATCCCGGCTCTTTCATATTACCTTAACCGCCCATCGGTTATATCAAATGCCTGGCCGGATCTTGATACCTTTAGCACGGCCCAGTTTAAAAGGGAGCTTGACGGGATATCCCATCGCCCGGTCATTATTGTTAATGCAAGATTATCCGAGCGTAAAGCTTTAGCGGATAAAAAAGCCTACCTTGATGAGTTTATCGATGAGAACGATTATCAAGAGATTTTCCGTAATGCACAGTTTATTGTCTTTTTGTAAGGAGACCTAATGTATAAAACCAATTTTAATAATCCGCCAGTCGGCAGAAACGCCATTGCCTATCTTGCCGAAGCAATCAAAAATAACCATATTAGCGGTGATGGCTCTTTCACCCGCCTTTGCAGTGAATGGCTGGAAAATTTTACCAAAACTAATAAATGCTTACTCACCACTTCCTGTACCCACGCCTTGGAAATGAGTGCTTTGCTTTGCAAAATAAAGCCGGGCGATGAGGTTATCATGCCCTCATATACCTTTGTCTCAACCGCAAATGCCTTTACCCTCCGGGGGGCGAAGATAGTTTTTGTTGATATCCGGCCGGACACGATGAATATTGATGAAAAACTCATCGAAGCAGCGGTTACCAGCCAAACAAAAGCCATTGTCCCGGTCCATTACGCCGGAATCAGCTGCGAGATGGACACGATTAACGAAATTGCTAAACGAAATAAGCTTTTTGTTATTGAAGATGCTGCCCAAGGGATTATGGGCAGCTACAAGGATAAACCCCTTGGCACAATCGGCGATTTTGGCTGTTTTAGCTTCCATGAGACCAAAAATTTCAGCATGGGTGAGGGCGGGGCTTTATTGATAAATGATATTAACTTCATTAATGAAGCAGAAATCATCCGCGAAAAAGGAACGGACCGGAGCCGCTTTTTCCGCGGCCAGCTTGATAAATATACTTGGCAGGATCACGGTTCATCTTATTTGCCAAGTGAGTTAAATGCCGCCTACCTTTGGGCGCAGCTGGAAATGGCTGAGGAAATAACCGCTGACCGGTTAAAAAGCTTTAACAGATATTATCAAGGCCTTAAAGCGTTACAAGATACCGGGTTGGTTTCGCTTCCGGTGATTCCCAAAGAATGCAAGCATAACGGTCATATGTTTTATATCAAGTTAAAGGACATTAACGCCCGGACAAGATTAATTGATTACCTTAAGCAAAATAAAATACTGTCAGTATTTCATTATGTGCCATTGCATAGCTCCCCGGCCGGGCAAAAATTTGGCCGATTTTACGGCGAAGATAAGTACACAACAAAGGAAAGCGAACGGCTTTTGCGTTTACCGCTTTATTATGGCTTAACTGATGAAGAAATCGATTTGATTGTCAGTTTAATCATTAAATTTTTGGAGAACAAGGATTGAAAACTTTTTTGGGAAAATATCAAAATTACATTCTTGCTGGGGTTTATCTGCTAGTGCTGATTTTTTTTGTCAGCTCCCGTTATGATTATTATTTTGCCCTAAATGACGATGTCCTGATGAAAGACATCCTGGCCGGGATTTATACCGGGACGCCTGAACCCCGCAATATTCAAATGCTTTTTCCGCTTAGCTTATTTATCAGCTTGTTTTACCGGGTTATTCCTGCTGTCCCTTGGTATGGGCTGTTTCTTTTGCTCTGCCAGTTCGGCAGCATTTTTCTGATTGCCTTATTAAGCCTCAAATTTATCCGTACTATTTTTAAAAAAATACTATTGTTAGTTTTGCAGTTTATCATCATTACCGCAACAATGCTTGAGCATTTAGTTTTTGTCCAATACACGATTACCAGCGCAATGCTCACAACGGCCGCTGTTTTTTGTTTTATTGCAAGTGATGGATCTGCACCAATCAAGGCATTTATTAAAGCCAATCTTTTGCCGATTATCCTTATACTGATTGCCTTTTTGCTCCGGCCGTGGATGCTTTTGCTTTTGCTTCCTTTTGTCTTAGTTGCCGGGATTTTTAAGTTGAGCCAAGAAAAGCCAGCCTTTACGAAACTTAATTTTGCAAAATATTTTGCCCTGTTTGGAGTTTTGCTTCTAATGCTTCTTGCTTCGCAAACAATTGACTTAATTGCCACCAGCAGCAAAGAGTGGCGGAAGTTTAATCAATTTTTTGCCAACCGGACGGAATTATATGATTTCCAGTCCATTCCCGAATATGACGCCAATGTCACTTTTTATCACAGCCTTGGTTTTACTTATGGCGAGGTAAATTTACTAAAAAACTATAACTTTGGCCTCTCTGCCAAAATTGATGAAAGAACGCTTGGTGAAATTGCGGGTTATGCCGGAGAACGGCGTAATGAAAACCTTTCCTTTAAGGAACGTTTTAACCAGCAGCTGCGCCTCTATGCTTTTTTGTTGACCAATGGGGGTGAGCATGGCCATTATCCCTATAATAGCCTTATTCTGCTTGGTTATGCGATGTTAATTGGGCTGGCGAATTTTTACAGCCGCTTTTGGCGCAGCATTGGCATTATTTCATTGCTCATAAGTGTCCGCAGCTTACTATGGCTCTTTATTTTGATGGGTGAGCGTTATCCGCCCCGATTAAGCCACTCCCTTTATTTTATCGAAATGGGCATTTTGCTGTTAATGATTCTGGCTGAATCTGTTACTCCGGCCGACAAAAAGGCGAAATCTTTTAACAAATCTTTCCCGGCGGTTATGGCTTTGGTTGCGCTGATCATTGCTCTGGGGAATGTTCCGGCAATGCTTAATCGTACCGCTGCCGAATTAGAGACCCGCGAAACCACGAACCAGGCTTGGCTTTTAATGCAGGAATACACAAGCACTAGACCCGGTAATTTTTATTTTATCGATGTTTATTCTTCGGTTCAGTATTCGGAAAAACTACTGGCAAAAATGGTTAAGCGCCCTGCCAATTATGATATAATGGGGGGGTGGGCAGTAAATAGCCCGCTTCACCAGAAAAAGCTTAACCGCCTGATTGCCCCGGAAATAACAATGTTTGAAGCTTTGCTACGCTACGATAATGTTTATTTTATCAATGACATAAAATTTGACATTGATTGGCTGAGTGCTTATTATGCGGAACGCGGGGAAATAATCGCACCCGAAAGGATTGATTTGATTGCGGATAAATTGGAGGTGTACAAGCTTAGATGAAGTATGATACAATGAAGTGTTCAATTATTGATGGCGAAAAAATTTGCTTACGCCCGGCGGATTATGCTGATACGGATTTGATTGTTAACTGGCGCAATCAGCCTTTTATAAGGGATAATATGATTTACCGCAAGCCTTTTACGGTTGACGGCCATCATGAATGGATTCGTTTGATGATTGAGACAGGAAAAGCAGCCCAGTTCATTATCTTAGAAAAGACGGGCCTAAGGCCGGTTGGCGTGACTTTCCTTAGGGACATCGATTCTGGCAATGAGAAAGCCGAATTTGGGGTTTTTATTGGGGAAAAAGACGCAATTGGCTTAGGGTATGGCACAGAAGCGGCGCTTCTTATGCTGGATTATGCTTTTAATGCCCTAAAGCTTCATAAAGTTTTTCTCCGGCTTATTTCCACGAATGCCGCGGCCGAAAAAAGTTATCTCAAGGCTGGATTTATCCGGGAGGCTTATCTAAAAGATGAAGTAAAAATCGAGGGTGAATTTGTAGATATTATCTTAATGTCGAAATTGAAGGATGTAAACCCGAATCATGATTCGGGATGAAATTTGAGCTACGCTCAAAGTTTCCAGGCATTGGAAGGAGCCTCTTTTATAAAATGCAAATCAGCTATATCATTCCTTGCTACCGATCCGCAGAAACGCTAAGGGCGGTGGTCAATGAGATTGATGAAACAATGAACTTAATGACAGGCTATGATTATGAAATTATTCTGGTTAATGATGATTCGCCGGATAATACTTTTGATGTCATAAAAGCATTGTGCCAAGAAAAATCCCATCTGATTGGCATAAATTTTGCCCGCAATTTTGGCCAACACGCTGCATTGATGGCTGGCTTTAAGGAAGCAAAAGGCGAGATCGTCATCTGCCTTGATGATGATGGCCAGACCCCGGCGGCGGAAGCGGGCAAATTAATCAAAGCCCTTGAAGCCGGAGCTGACGCAGCATATGCAAAATACATTCACAAACAGCATTCAGGCCTCCGCAAGATCGGCAGCCGGATTAATGATTTAATGACGCGGATCATGTTGAGCAAACCCAAAAATCTTTATATTTCTAGCTATTTTGCCGTCAAATCTTTTGTTGCAGAGGAAATAAAAAGATATGACGGGGCTTATCCTTATGTAATCGGCTTGGTACTTCGGACGACAAAAAACATTGTTAATGTTGATGTCAGCCACCGGGCCAGGATAAACGGGGCTTCCGGTTATACGATCGGAAAACTATTTGCCTTGTGGCTTAACGGATTTACAGCTTTTAGCATTAAACCTTTGCGGATTGCAACCCTAGTCGGGGCTTTTAGCGCGTTTAATGGCTTTATTTATGCTCTTTATACGATTGCAAGAAGGATTTTTATTGCCCCGCCGGGGATGGTGATTGGGTTTGCCGCCCTTATTTCGGCGATTTTGGTAATCGGCGGCCTGATTCTTTTAATGCTTGGGCTGGTTGGTGAATATATCGGGCGTATGTATATTACAATGAACAATTCGCCGCAATATGTCATAAAAGAGAAAATAGTGTCGCTCGGCAGCTGACGCAAATCAAAGGATTTACACAACTGCGCTTTTTTATATAGGACAATAGCGTCGCCAAATAAAACACTTTGAAAGGAGAGCATGGATATATGAATATTGCAATAGCTGGAACTGGATATGTCGGATTAGTTGCGGGTGTTTGTTTTGCCGACAAGGGTTATCATGTCACCTGCGTTGATGTAGATGAAAAAAAAGTAGCAATGATGAAAGAGGGCATTTCGCCGATTTTTGAAGAGGGCCTTGAAGAGCTGATAAAGAAAAACAATCAAGCCGGGACACTTCATTTCACAACTGATTATCGTGAAGCCTATCGTTTTGCCGATGCGATTTTTATTGGCGTCGGTACGCCGGAGCTTCCTGACGGAAGTGCAAATCTTAGCTATATTGCAAGTGTTTCCCGCCAAATCGCGGAGACAATTGAAAAAGATTGCCTTGTTGTCGTCAAGTCAACAGTTCCGGTCGGGACGAATGATAAAGTAGAACAATTTATCAAGGATTTCCTGGTTAATGACGTGAAAGTTTCTGTTGCTTCCAATCCGGAATTTTTGGCACAAGGAACAGCGGTCCATGATACATTTAACGCGGCGCGGATTATTATTGGGACTGAAAGCAAAGAAGCCGAAGCCTTGCTTCTTAAGATTTACGAGCCGTTTAACCTGCCGATTGTTTCGGTCAAACGCCGCTCAGCGGAAATGATAAAATATGCTTGTAATGATTTCCTTGCGCTAAAAATATCATATATGAATGAGATCGCCAATCTTTGTGAACTTGTTGGCGCGGATATTACTGATGTTGCCGAGGGAATGCGCTTTGATGAGCGGATCGGCTCGCGTTTCTTAAATGCCGGAATCGGGTTTGGCGGAAGCTGTTTCCCCAAAGACACAAAAGCCCTAGATTATCTTGCCCAGAATCACGGCTATAAGCTTAAGACAGTTGAGGCGTGTGTTTCTGTAAATGAACGCCAGAAAACGCGGCTTTTTGAAAAAGCCAAAAAACGGATGATTACTTTTGACGGCTTAAAAGTCGCTGTCCTGGGCTTGGCGTTTAAAGCAGGGACAGACGATATGCGCGAAGCCCCGGCGGCCGACAATTTGAGGCTTTTATTAGCCCAAGGTGCTGATGTTATTGCTTATGACCCCAAAGCCATTAGCCGGGCGCAGTTTGAGTTTCCCGCCGGAAGCTATAGCAATGGGACGATAAGTTATGCAGATGATCCCCTTGAAGCCTTATCCGGTGCTAATATTTGTTTTATTTTTACCGAATGGCCAGAAATAATTAGCATAACTCCGGATAAATATAAAGAAAAAATGCACACGCCTTTAGTTTATGATGGCAGGAATATCTGCGATCCAAACGCGATGAGGGCGGCTGGAATTGAATATTATAGCATTGGCCGTTAAAATTGTCCTCTCTTAAGACATTATTTACTATTATTTTTTATGATAATAAGGTATAATTGTCACAAAGGAGAAAGGATGATGGCGCGAATTATTGATCTTGAACTATATAATTTAGTTGGAGATAACGTAAGAAAGTACCGTATTAAGATGGGCCTAAGCCAACAGGATTTATCAGAACGCCTTGAAGCTTATGCCATTTACATATGCCGCGGCTCAATATGCAGAATTGAAAGTTACGAAAGAACAGTTACCGATTTTGAGTTAAAAGCATTTTCCGAAATTTTGGAGGTTCCAATTGATAAATTGTTTGCTTAATAATTTTCTTAAAATAAAGATTTGTTGCAGGGATTTTTAGCAGCTTTTAGGCCCCTTGGTCAAGCGGTCAAGACACCGCCCTCTCACGGCGGTAACACGGGTTCGATTCCCGTAGGGGTCATGTATTTTTATGAAGCGTAAATAGGATTGAGAATGGATAACCTAAAAGCAATTGAAGAACTAAAAAAGGTCGCGAGCAAGGCGAGCAAGATGGTTTTTTTCGGCGGGGCTGGGGTTTCAACGGAAAGCGGGATTCCGGATTTCCGTAGCGTTGATGGCCTGTATAACCAAAAATACGACTATCCGCCCGAAAAAATGTTAAGCTATACTTTTTACCGCCATTATGCTGATGAATTTTTCCGTTTTTATCGTGACAAGATGATTTGCCTTGACGCGAAACCGAATGCGGCCCATTATAAGTTGGCAGAATGGGAACGCGAGGGCAAATTGGCGGCGGTTATTACGCAAAATATCGATGGGCTTCACCAAGCAGCCGGAAGCCAAAAAGTCCTTGAACTACATGGTTCAGTTTTACGCAATTATTGTGAAACTTGCGGCGAGTTTTATTCAGCAGAATATATTCTAAAGTCGGTTTCAGTTCCGCGCTGCCATTGCGGCGGACAGGTTAAGCCTGATGTTGTTTTATATGAAGAAGGACTTAACCAAAACGTATTGACCGAAGCAGTCAATTATATCGCCAATGCTGATGTTTTAATTATCGGCGGCACATCTTTGGTGGTTTATCCGGCAGCAGGGCTGATTGATTATTTTAAAGGCAGCCATCTTGTTGTCATCAATAAATCGGCTACGCCGCGTGACGAACACGCGGATATAATTATTAAAGGAAATATCGGCGAAATATTAAGAGGAGAATCAAATGTTGAAAATTAAAGAAAACGCTATGTTTGATGAAATATCACTAGGCGAGGTTATGCTCCGGCTTGACCCCGGCGAAGGCCGCATCCGGACGGCGCGGAATTTCCGGGCTTGGGAGGGGGGCGGCGAATACAATGTCGCCCGGGGCTTAAGGAAATGCTTTAAGCTAAATACGGCAATTGTAACCGCTTTTGCTGACAACGATATCGGCTGGCTGATTGAAGATTTCATTTTGCAAGGCGGCGTTGATACCCGCTTCATCAAGTGGGCCGCTTTTGACGGAATCGGGCGGAGCAGCCGCAATGGGCTTAACTTTACTGAACGCGGTTATGGGCTTCGCGGGGCAATCGGGATTAGTGACCGGGCAAATACCGCAGCTTCAAAATTAAAACAAGGTGATATTGACTGGGAACATATTTTTGGCGAATGCGGGGTTCGCTGGTTTCATACTGGCGGTATTTTTGCCGCCCTTTCTGAAAGCACGGCCGAAGTTGTGTTAGAAGCGGCGCAAATTGCCAAAAAACATGGGACAATTGTCAGCTACGACCTAAACTATCGCCCGTCATTATGGAAAGATATCGGGGGAAAAGCAAAAGCCCAGGAAGTTAACAAAGAAATAGCAAAATATGTCGATGTCATGATTGGCAATGAAGAAGATTTTATTGCTTGCCTTGGCCTGTCGGTTTCAGGAAATGACGAACATCTTAACGAATTGGACTTGGACGGTTATAAAAAGATGATTCATCAAGCCTCTGCTTTATATCCCAATTTTAAAGTGATTGGGACGACCCTTAGGACAGTTAAATCAGCAACAATTAACAGCTGGTCGGCAATTTGCTGGGCCGAGGGGCAAGTGTATCAAGGCATTGCCTTTGATGATATCGAAATCCTTGACCGGGTTGGCGGTGGTGATAGCTTTGCTTCGGGACTTATTTTTGGGCTGTTAAATGGAAATGATTATCAGACGGCACTTAATTATGGTATCTGCCACGGAGCTTTGGCGATGACAACCGCTGGTGATACATCAACGGCGGCAAGAAAAGAGGTTGAGAAATTGATGAAAGGCAGCAATGCCAGAGTTGAGCGGTAACAAAACCTAGATATCCTCTGAAATAAGGGCTTTCGAAGGTTTTGGGAGGGAGCATAATATGAATGAAATTTTAAAACAAATCAACGAAATTGGCATTGTACCAGTCATTGCCTTATCCGATGCTGAAAAAGCCGTGCCTTTAGCAAAAGCATTGCTTGCTGGCGGAATACCCTGCGCGGAAATAACTTTCCGGACAGCGGAGGGCTTAGAATCTATCCGCCGGATAGCGGCGAATGTCCCGAAAATCCTGGTTGGTGCAGGAACAGTCCTAAAAAAAGAACAAGCTGACCAAGCAATTGAAGCCGGGGCAAAATTCATAGTCAGCCCTGGATTTAATCCGAAAATAGTTTCTTATTGCCTTGAAAAAAACGCCGTTATCACTCCGGGCTGTATGTCCCCATCAGATATGGAAGCCGCCTTAGAGTTTGGGCTAGAGGTAGTAAAATTCTTCCCTGCTGAACAGGCAGGCGGACTTAACTTTATCAAAGCAGTAGCGGCCCCCTATTCCGGGCTTAAATTCATGCCGACTGGCGGAATCAGCGCAGGCAATCTCGGCAAATATCTGGCTTTTGACCGGATTATTGCTTGCGGCGGCAGCTGGATGGTCACAAAAGATTTGATTGACCGCGGTGATTTTGATGAAATCACAAGGTTATGCAAGGAAGCGGTTAAGATAAAGGAAGAGGTAAGGGGTAAGGGGTAAGCAAATCTAATATTCTCATTTTCCACGTTCATTGATTACATTAGCCACGTTCACTCCCTCGATCCGCACAAACCCATTTTTCCTGTTACAATAAAAATAGCTGCGCGTTTTTATTGTGGCGCATATGACAGCATTAAGAAGTTGGACAAGATAAAAAAAGGAATGGTTATTAATATGAAAGTAGAACTTAAGGGAATGAGCAAGAATTTTGGCAAACAGGCAATATTTGATAATTTTGATCTGGCAATTGAATCCGGCGAGATGGTGGCGGTGACGGGAAAATCCGGCTCTGGCAAAACGACATTAATCAATATGCTTGGCCTGATTGAGAAAATGGACAGCGGGACAATCTATTACGATGATAAGCCAGTCGAGAAAGAACGCCAGAAAAGAAAGCTGTTAAGTGAAAAAATCGGGTTTGTCTTCCAAAATTTTGGTTTGATTGACAATGAAACCGTTTACGATAATTTAGCTCTTGTCAAATCATTGCAGCATAAAAAAGCAGGATTAAAACGCTCGCTGATAAGCCAGGCTCTTGAAAATGTCGGCTTAAATGATGGTTTCGCAAGCAAAAAGGTTTTTGAATGCTCCGGCGGCGAGCAGCAGCGGATTGCCATCGCCAAGCTGCTTTTAAAGGATTGCGGGGTGGTTCGGCAAAAGATTGCCGTTCTTGACCCCTCTTTATATATTAGGCATGGATTAGGCGTAGAAGATGCTGTTATATCCCCACCTTCTTCAAATAATACCCAAACATCCCATTTGCTGGCTTTTGGCCCTCACATTCAAAAGTTTCAAAGCCAAACATCATGGCGACACTTTTTTCCCGCTCGTAGAAAACACCCGGGACGCCAAGGTAATAATCTTCGTTTTCTTTGCCCAAAATAAGGTGGCGGTAATTGTAAAAGCCATGCAAGAGAAAGCTGTTATGGACTAATTGATGATATTCACTGCGTAGAACGGTTAAATCTTTTGGTTCGAGTGAAAGATAAAGGCGTTCATCGGCATAAGGGTTTATTTGTTTATAATTTTTCAGAAGCTGGTGCCATTTATCCGGGGTCATCCTGATATCATGGAGAGTCTTGCGGACGTCTTCATGTGATGGCGTTCTGGGGGGCGTGGGTGTGATTTCTTCGCTTAGGTGTTCGGCAGCTTCCAAAATGGGTTTAGACGCTTCTTCACCCGGTGCATTAACAAATTTCCACTCTTTACCTTGCGGGGCTTTATCAAATTGCTCTTTTTTAACCTCAACTACTCGGCTTGGCTGACACTCCTTTATTTTACCGATTATATATTTATGTTCATTAATATTTACCTTTATATCGCAGATGTCATCATAAGTAAACTGGTTATCGAATTCTTTTCTAAAGCTTAACAGCCCGTCTTTGAAATAAACCAATCCAAGCGAAATGGAATCATCATTTAAACTTATAGTTGCATTGAACTTGCCATTTTGGAGATATCTTTTCATATTAATCTGCATATCCAGCAAAATTCTTGTCCCTCTTGCTTCTATTTTTACGTTTCCGCAATTAGAAACTTTCTTTTCATTTTCCATATATGAAAGATATAATATTTTTTTAAAATATTTCAAATAAAAACCCTCCCGCGATATTATGCTTAATAATATGCTAAGGGAGGGCCATATATGCAAATAGCATATGCAATAGCATATGCTATTTACATATGCTATTTACATATGCTATTTACATATGCTATTTACATATGCCATTTACATATGCTATGGGCATTATCGCGTAACCTAAAATGTAACTGACTCTAAATATTTCATGTAATTGACCACCATCATGGCAATTTTAAAGGTCAAAGCGTCGTCAAAGGTCCTGACATCTAAGCCAATGCTTTTCTCAAGCTTTTCAATCCGGTAAACAAGGGTATTGCGGTGGACAAAAAGCTGCCTTGAGGCCTCGGAAACATTTAAGCTGTTTTCAAAGAATTTGTAAACGGTGGTGATTATTTCCTCGTCGATTTCATCCGGGTTAACATCGTGGAATATTTCCTTAATGAATATTTTGCATAGGTTGACCGGCAATTGGTAAATCAAACGGCCAATGCCCAAGGTATTATAAGCATTGACGTTTCTTTCGATATAAAAAATCTTGCCGACATCCAAAGCCATGGTTGCTTCTTTGTAAGATTTTGATACGTCCTTAAGCTCCTTGATAATCGTGCCATAAGCGACGCGGACGCTTAGTAACACTTCCATATTCATCATGTCAACGATTGTATTTGCTATTTGCTCAATATGATCATAACCGTCATTGGCATTAAGGGACTTAATGAGGATAATTTTCCGCTCATCAACGGCTGTTACATAGTCTCCGGCATGGTAAGAATACATACCTCGCAGCAGTTCAATGGCGGCATTGTCTTTTTCTGCGCTGATTTCGACCAAAATAACCACGCGGGGAACAGATATTTCAATATGGAGTTTTTTCGCCCGGTTATACACATCAATAAGCAAAAGATTGTCAAGAATCAAGTTTTGGAAGAAGCTGTTGCGGTCAAATTTTTCCTTGTAGGCAATCATCAGATTTTGGAGCTGGCTGGCGGCAATCCTGCCAATCATATATACCTCATCGGCAGAACCAAAAGCATTGATGATGTATGCGATTTCGTTTTCATCGATGATTTTGACCAGATGGTTCATGCCGATAACCTGGCTGTCGGCCGGGGATAAAGCAAAACTCCTGATGATATCTTTCGTAAGCTGTTCTTCTTCACTAGTGGCGGAAAGAAGCGAGCCTTCGGCATCAAAGACAAAAATATCGACTTTGGAGATTGCCTTAAGCTCGGTAATGCAGTTTTTGATGATTTGATTGGATATCATAATTTTCCTTTTAGAGTAAAAAAAGAATGGGATAAAATTCATCCCATTCTTTAGTTGTTTTGATAATGAGGTATGTTTAGTTGGTGATGACCTGTTCTGTTTCTTTATCGAAGATATGGATTTTCTCGATATCGAAAGCAAATTTGACTGTGTCACCAGGCCTTGCGGTGGTGCGGGGGTCAACTCTGGCCGTAATCGGGAATTCTTCAAGGTCAAAGTATAAGAATACTTCTGAACCAAGCAATTCGTAAACCTTAACCGTTGACTCAAAGACGCATTTGGCGGTTTCGATGAACATTTCTGAATCGTCAACATCTTCCGGACGGATACCAAAGGTAACGGTTTTGCCGTCATATTTGCCATCAATGAGTTTCTTGGATTTCGCTGGCGGGAGCGGAATGCTCTTTCCGGCAACTTCAATCGCGGCATCATCGCCAGTAATTTTGATCACGCCATCAAGGAAGTTCATTTGCGGTGAACCCATGAAGCCGGCAACAAAAAGGTTGTTCGGTTTTTCATAGAGGTTGCGCGGTGAATCTACCTGTTGGACAAGGCCGTCTTTCATAACAACGATTCTTGTGCCAAGGGTCATAGCTTCGGTCTGGTCATGGGTAACATAGATGATGGTAGTGCCTAATCTCTGGTGGAGTTTTGCGATTTCGATACGCATTTGGACACGGAGTTTTGCGTCAAGGTTTGAAAGCGGTTCGTCCATCAGGAAAACCTTGGGGTTACGGACGATAGCACGGCCCATCGCAACACGCTGTCTTTGTCCGCCGGACAATGCTTTGGGTTTCCGGTCAAGGAGCGGGGTTAATTCGAGGATTTTGGCCGCTTCTTTTACCATTTTGTCAATTTCATCTTTTGGTACTTTGCGGAGTTTCAGACCAAACGCCATGTTGTCATAAACTGACATATGAGGATATAGGGCGTAGTTCTGGAATACCATTGCGATGTCACGGTCTTTTGGCTCAACATCATTGACAAGGCGGTCGCCAATGCGCAGTTCGCCAGAAGAAATATCTTCCAGACCAGCGATCATGCGCAGGGTCGTTGATTTGCCGCAACCTGACGGGCCAACGAAAATGATGAACTCTTGGTCGGCGATTTCCAGATTGAAATCCTTAACCGCTTCAAAACCGTTGGGGTAAACTTTAGTGATATTTTGTAGTGATAGACTTGCCATTACTTTGCCTCCTTAGGGATATTGTTGCTACTATGTACAACATTGTTTTTAGTATACCTAAACCATGTCTTTTTTACTATACCATATTTCCACAAAAATTTTGCTTGCAAGTAGGGAATTTGCTTATAATGTCATGGTTTTATCTTTCTCTCAATCAAAATGCCCAATTTTCTTGCTAATATATTGGGCAATTTGTATATTAGTTATAGTCAGTCAAAATATAATTCGTCATGTATCTGTGCCCTTATTGGCTTTAAAGCAAAAGTTTTCTTATGATAGAAGGCGGGCAAGGTCACATGACGAGTTTATTTTGACTTCCTTGCTGCTAATTCTTAATCACCACGGCGTCAAAATTATCATGGTAGAATGCCAGCTGGTTTTTGCCCCGCTTTTTGGCGGCATAGAGGGCTTGGTCAGCGGCTTTGTATATTGACTCAAAATCTTTTCCATCGCGGGGGAAAATAGCCGCGCCGATACTTGCGGTTGCGGAATACTTGGTATATTCACCTGCTTTGAAATCATGGAAGAAGCGGGCGACTTTTTCTGCTTCCCTTAACAGATTTTCATCATTGTAGATATTCTTAAGCAAGATGATTAGTTCATCGCCGCCTATCCGCCCGATAATGTCAGTCGAACGGAAAATGGGCGTTATCTGCTGGCCTAGTGAGCGGAGAACCTCGTCGCCAAAAGCATGGCCCATCGTGTCATTAATTTTTTTGAAATTATCAATATCCAGAACGAACATAATTGCCTGTTCATTTGGGTAGGTTTCCATATATTCTATTACCCGGCGTTCGGTTGCAACCTTATTAAGAAGCCCGGTCAGCTGGTCTGTATCTGCTTTTACCATCAGTTCTTTGGTCTTTGAGGTATGGCGTATTTTGGCAATCATATTGATCAGCACCATTAAGATGGCAAAGCCGCTGATGATGAGAGCCAGATTGAGCAATGTCCTCCTCGTGTACTCCCACACCCGTCTTTCTAAGTTCTCAACGAAAAATTCATTTACCCCGACCATGATATACCAGTTATTCATTGAAAGCGGGGTATAAATCAAGGTCCGCTCCTCGCCATCAATTTCAACCTTCATTGTGTCTGAATGGCCATTTTTCAGGCGGACGTCCATATTCCGTATTTCGCTGCTATAGCTGCGCCGTAGCGTTGCGATGATGTCATCAGCAATAAATTTGCTGACATAGTCTTTGTTGCTGGCAAGCATTGCGTTATCATCACTGGACATCAGCATATATAAAATATCGCCGTCAAAATCGCTCCGTAAAATGCTTTTGCCCATGTTTTCAATTGGATAATAGGAGATGAGCATCCGTTCGGGATAACCCGGAATTTTGCTTATATAGCCAACAGCCTTTGCCATTGAGCCTGCGATTTCATCATTGGCAACAAAGAAAAAATGATTTGTCCCTGTTTCTTTTAGCTCGGAAAAATATGATGTCTCCGATAAGTCCACCCTTATCCCGGTGTTGGTAATGCCTGCGCCATTTACGTCAGAAAGGATTACTGTATAAGCATAAGAATGCCGGAATAATGAATTAAGCACGTTTGTGATTGCTTCAGTATCATTTTCATCAATGTTTAAGATTGCTTCGCCAACTGCCCTTGTCAGGCTTGACATTACCGCAAGGTCTTTTTCCAGTTCTTTGGCATACCGCTCAGAAACGACAATTAATTCTTTTGAAATAGAAGTAACCGCCATTTGGCCGCTGCGGGCATTAAAGTTAATAACCATTCCAGCTATAATAACAACGAGTATAATCGTTGGCATCATCCATTGAGTTAAGATTTTGTTTTTTTCTTCTTTCATAAGTTCTCCCGGTAACAAAAATGTTACTCTATCTCACTATCATCAGCTATTGAGACTGACCAAGAATCAGCATCTATTGCGGCTTCTTCCGGTTCAAAGCGTTTAAAGGTCTTGCTATAAAGCATGGCGCATAAATATCCTGGGCCGGTGATCCCTGCTAAAAAAATGATGGGGAACATACTGATATTTAATGCTACCAGAACTACAGGCAATAAGCAAGCAAGGATCATTAATATTGTCCTTGGTAAATTAAGTATCGACATGAACAGCGCATTTTTGAATGTCCCCCGGATGGTATTATTAAAGCGGGCAAATAAGGGGAAAACATACATCAAGGTCATTACGCCAATTATCCCGCAAGCAAGCAATGCTACCCGCAGCCAGTTCGTAAAGCTTAGTTCCAAGCCGTTAATAATCTGTAAATCGACAATGAAGACAATGACAATAAAAATAATGATTAGCCCGCTTATTGACGTTTGCTTAAAATTTTGTTTGAATGACTTAAAGAAAGGGGCAATAATGTAACCTTCTTCTTTGCGGACCATCTTTAGTAAGACGCAGTGCATGGCGGTGATGGTCGGCCCAATTGTAATAACCGGGATGCACATAAATAGCACGATAATATTAAGAATCATCAAATCAGCCATGCGGCTAAGTGCTGCCATTAAAGGACTGTCTAAACTAAAAAATCTACCCATCTGTTCCCTATCTTTATATTATATATCGGTTTCTTTTATGCTTTTTTCGTATTGCCTATTTATTTCTTTAAAATGATTAAGCATTGCATTTGAACGCACTTTAGTGTCGATTGCAATTTCATCAAATTTATCGATGAATAATTTGGTAACCGCTTGGCTAAATTGCCCGGCTTCTGTCTGGCGTTTAATTTTGGCGATGAGTTCTTCTTTGTCAAATTCCTGCTTCATCATCGGGGCAACCGCGTCTGAAAATTGCAGGATCAGCTGTGACAGATTCATTTGCTTTTCCTTAAGCCGCCGCGGATATCCTTTTCCGTCAACCCGCTCATGGTGCGTGGCGGCAATGACAATGATTTCCCTTTTTATCCGATCCTTTAACAGCTGCTCCATCAGCAAAGTATGCTGTGACAGTTTATCCAGATAAGCGGTCGAAAGATCCGGTGGATTCTCAAGCCAATCCTTACGGAAAGCAATAAAACCAATGTCATGGACATAAGCTGCGTAAAGTAAGTCCTTTTTCTGTTCGGCGCTTAATTTCATTAAAGCGCCAAGCTTTTCGCATAAGGCAACGCAAACCGCCGCATTATCTATTATTATAGTACTTTTAAGAGCCAAGGTAAACATTAATAATTCAAGCGATTTTTCTTTATCCTCATTCGTCATGATAAAGAAGTCCATTACCTCGCTGATTTCATCCATGTATGCCCTGGAGTTTATCCGCTCAAATAAATCATGCTCTTTGTCAGCTTTTAAAAAGAGGTCAAAGGCCTCTGGTGAAAATTTCGTCCCGACATTTTTCTTGAAAATATCGAGACTGAATTTCGCTCCGAGCGATTGTTTGAAAATGTCAATCGCTTCCGCAAAATTGATGTATGATGTCAGTTCACTTTGGTCAAAGCCCATTTTTGACAAAACGGCATAATCGGTATGGTGATAAAGGATTACTTTGGATAAATCACCAATCGTCGTCATTTTTTCAAAAAATAACTGGCCGTAAAGGCTGTGGGGCTGGTAGTTTTTAGTCTCAAAACGAACCATCTGTTCCATTTCATCTGTTTTATAAGCCCCAATGTCATGGAAAGTGGCCAAGTAAATAATATCAGCAAGTTCAAAATTTTCAAGCCGGCTTTTTGGTTCAAGCTGGCCTTTTTGCTTTAACATCATGTAAACATAATAAGCAACCTTGCCGCCGTGGACAATCGGACGGCGGTCAAATAGTTTCAAAGTATCACGAAGCAAATAAAAAATATCTTTGCTATGGATATGCTGCATGATCATACCTTTCAATCAAAATTGCATTTCCATAGGCGTATATCTTATTCCATCGGACAAGGTCTCAATCCCTATATCCTTGAATCCGATTCTATGATAAAAATCTACTCCGTATGGCGATGCGTTTACAGTAATACGCCGTTCCCCCGCTTCATTTTTTAGATAGCGGCAGAGGCGGGCAACCAATGCCCTGCCTACTCCCCTGAAATGATACTGTTCTTCAACAAACAAAAGCGAAATATGTGTTTTATCACGGAGTGTGATCATACCAATAATCTTTTTCCCCAAAACCGCCACCAACATTTGGTATGAACCCATTTCAAACATTCTTTTTAAGGTCGAGTCGGTGATAAAATTCTCAAAGCTCTTAATGCCTTCCGGAAGATAGTCAGGAGCCTCAAAAACCAAAAAGGTCTCCCATACCAATGTCATCGCGTCATCCCATTCGTCACGGCGGGCAAATCTTATGTGGCATGGAGGCAATTTATCCATAATAATATCCAAGCTTTCTAGCGGTACTTAAGTACTCCTTCATTATATATTAGTTACCTGAAAAAAGCAACTTTATTATTTGAAACTATTTATTAAATCTTTGAAAAAATTGCCAATCATTTGCCAAAAACGATTAAGGGCATTTTTAATCATGTTCCCGATTGAATCTTTTACCGCTTCGGTTACCAGTTCATCAAAATGGTTGACAAAATTCGTGCCATATTCTTCATACATCGCGCGGGACTTTTCAATAATGCTTTCCCCGCTAAAGCCCATGTCTTCAAGGGTTGTCGCCAGTTCAACCATGCTTTTAATATGCTGTTCGCTTAATTTCCCCTCGATTTCGCCGCCGAATTTTTCTTGGCCCTCTTTGATGGCTTCTTCGATTCCTGATTCGGATTTTAAGCTTCCGTCACCAGCCTTTTCTTGGAGAAAATCAAAAACCTCCGGCAAAACTTCTTCATCGACACCGGAAAAAAATTCGGCAAGCTGGTCTTGATATTCAGATAAATCAGGCAAAAAATCAAACGCGCTGCTATTAGCATGAACTGCCAGGCTACTAGCCATGCCGCCAGCCGGAACGGCACTTGCCAAAAAAAGCACCAATAGTATATATATGGACAACCGATGAAATTTATGCTTCATAATAATACTATGCCTTTCACACTCCAAGCCCAAGTTTTTCATTAAGCCAATCAATAATTTCTTGGTAAACCTCTGCTTTTTCCTCTTCCTTAAGAATCTCATGGCGGCCCCATGGGTAAAGCCGCACGGATATATCCTTGACCCCGGCTTTTTTAAGGCTTCTTTTGGCTTTTTTGACCCCTTCGCCATATTCGCCGACCGCATCTTCTAATCCGGAAACCATCATGATCGGCAAATCAGCCGGGATATTAGCCAAATCTTTTTGATTATGAAGCCGCTTTATCATCTCGGCAAGGGTCTGAAAACCATTGATGGTAAAAATAAAGCCGCATAGTGGGTCAGCGTCATATTTTTCCACATTTTCCTTGTTGAAGCTAAGCCAGGAAAATTTGGAAGCCTTATCTGTTATCCTTTTATTATAACTGCCAAAAGCCAGTTTATCAAGCAGATTCCCCGGTTTGTCCGCCCCGAATAATAAAGCTTGGATATTGGCGAGAAATCCCAAGACCGAAATCAAAGCCTTTGGCGGCATTCCCGTCCCCATCAGAATGGCGGCATTTACTCCGCTGCCATAACGGCATAAATAATTGCGGACGACAAATGAGCCAAAGCTATGGCCCATGATAATCTGGGGCAGGCCATGGTAATCGCCTTGCATGATTTTCTTTAACCGATGGACATCACGGATAACAACAGTCGCGGCATCGCGGGGGCAAAAATAACCATAAAGCTCCTGCCCGACCACCGATTTCCCATGGCCGATATAATCACAGCCCGCCACAACGATGCCCCGGTGGGCAAGGTATTCCGCAAAAGCCTCATAACGGCCGATATGCTCCGCCATTCCGTGGGCGATAATGAAGACTGCTTTTATTTCGCCATCGGGTATCCATTTGACGGCATGGACTTTTTGGCTTTGGGAGCGTGATTCATAGTAGATGGTTTCTCTTGTTATCATATTTCACCTTATTTTTTTGTATCAATCCGCGCAAATAATATTTCCGGTTTTTCGGTTACTTTAGTGCCGCTTGGGTAAATGCCAAAGCTTCCTAGGCTTCCATATAAACGAGCCGGGGCGTTAATTTGCTTAAGGATTTTTTCCGCAGTTTCCGGCATGAATGGCGAAAGCAAAACCGCGCCAATGCTAATTGACTCAACAAGATTGTATAGGACGGCATTTAAGCGGGCGAAGCTTTTTTCACTCTTTGCTAATAACCATGGTTCTGTTTCGTCAATATACTTATTACAGCGTTTAAAGAGGCCAAATATTTCTGAAAGGGCTTCGGAATGGTTTAATTCGCCCATTTTTTGACTGACTCGGTCAGTCAACCTGGTTGCCATTTCTTTCAATTCTTCATCAATCGGCTCACTTGCGTCAGTTCTTCTGACCGCGCCGCCAAAATATTTATTGCTCATTGCCACCGTCCGGTTAACGAGATTGCCAAGGATATTGGCAAGGTCAGAGTTGACTTTTTCAATCATCAGCTCGTGGGAAATAGTGCCGTCATTGTCGTAGGGCATTTCATTAAGCACATAATAACGGACAGCGTCAACGCCAAATTCTTTAACAAGGTCATCGGCATACAAGGTATTGCCCTTTGATTTGCTCATTTTGCCATCGCCCATTAACAGCCACGGATGGCCAAAAACCTGCCTTGGCAGCGGCTCATCAAGGGCCATCAGGAAGATGGGCCAATAGATAGTATGGAAGCGGACAATATCTTTGCCAATCAAATGTAAGTCGGCTGGCCAAAGCTTTTTATATTGGTCGGTATGATTGCCGTCACAGTCATAACCAATGCCCGTAATATAGTTGCTAAGGGCATCCATCCAAACATAAACAACGTGTTTTTGATCGAAGTCAACCGGGATTCCCCACTTGTATGATGTCCGCGAAACGCACAAATCCTTAAGGCCTGGGAGGAGGAAATTGTTCATCATTTCGTTTTTCCGCGAGACAGGTTTGATGAAATCGGGGTTGTTATTGATATGCTCAATCAAGCGGGCAGCATATTTACTCATTTTAAAGAAATATGCTTCCTCGCCGGAAAGATCAGTTTTACGGCCGCAGTCCGGGCAATTGCCCTCGATTAGTTGTGATTCTGTCCAAAATGATTCACAAGGCGTACAATATGGCCCTTCATAAACACTTTTATAGATATCACCCTGTTCATAAAAGCGCCTAAACATCTTTTGAATCTGGAGTTCATGGTCAGCGTCAGTCGTCCGGATAAATTTGTCATACGATGTATTCATCATATCAAATAAAGCCCGGATTTTCCCCGCGACATCATCAACATAAGCGCGGGGGGAAAGGCCTGCCTCAAGGGCCTTTTGCTCAACCTTTTGCCCATGCTCATCAGTTCCGGTCTGGAAAAAAACATCATAACCGCAAAGCCTTTTATAGCGGGCAATAGCGTCCGCCATAATAATCTCGTAAATATTTCCGATATGCGGTTTTCCGGTTGCATAGACAATCGCGGTGGTAATATAGTATTTTTTGTTCATCTTTCAATACCCTCCTCTAGGATTCCATCAAGCGGCGCGTTTCAGCTACCTCATCAGGAATCTTAAAGCCTTTATTTTTCAAGCTTTTATATAAATTATCATAATAATGGAGCGAATTTTTCAGTTTTGCTTCATAACGGTCAACTGTTTCGGTATAAAAAGGATTAGCCCTAAGTTTTTCCCGGATTTCTTTGCTGAATGGGCAATAAGCAAACATGATCATCCTTGCAACTTTGTTAAGCCTAGGCGAACCGTTGCTTTCGTATTGAAGCCAGCTATAATAATCAGCAATAAACATTTCCTTGGTCCGGTTCTTTACTTTAATCAAATCGGACTTGATTTTTTCTTTTACATCGCTTGATAAATCATGATTCTTGCGATAGGAAGCAATGTAATCAGAATAATCACTAGTCAGCGAATGTTCCGATGCGTCATTCCATCTTGCGCCTTGAATGCGCTTGCACATTTCCCAGCGGAACTCGGCAATCAGGCGAAGCAGGATTTTGTTAATATCGTCTGCTTGGAATAATGATAGCATAAAGCGGGCAGGGGTACTGCGCTTCTTGCCCTCTATTTCTTGCCACATAACGCCGCGGCTTCCGACGTTGGGGAATAAAATCACATCGGGCAGGACTTCGGTATTAATCATTTCTTTGGCAATGCCGTTTTCCGGCTGGGAAAAAACTGATTCCCGGCAAAATGCGCCATAATCTTTCCGGCAGATATTATTTATTTCATTCTCGATAATATCCGCGCTTAATAACATCTGCTTAAGCGACTTGATGATATTATGGTCAGAAAAAACCGGGCAAAAAGTAGTAATCCGCCCATATGTAACCTTGTTTGCGCTGGAAAAGGCATTTTCCATCTCATAAATAACCATTTTCCGTGTATCAGCCATCATGATTATTGTTTCAGCTGGCGTGATTTTGTGATTGCGCTTTAATTCATTAACATAATCAAAATAATCATTGTCAAACTCATTCCGGCAGGGAGCCCGTTTTCCGGCATAAATTGCTAACAGCCATTCATAAAAGGTGAAAATGCCCTTGTCCGGGTTTGACGGAATATGTTCAACAATATTGTATAGATAAACGGCATTTTCTATTCCGGCTAGCTCCTCATCAATATAACCAAAATTCAAGAACATTTTGATAATGCGAGGGATATTTTTGCTGTCAAGGCTTCTTAAGACCGCTTCACTGTAAATACTATAGAAATGTTTTGAAAGCACCATTCTGCGCTTGCGGTCAACGTCTTCGGTTGAAGATTTGTTCGCGGTTTTTTTGTATAAAAGCAGTTCTTTTTTGAAGATATCGCTTTCTTCATTGGAATAACCGACATAATCCAAAATAACGCCAAGCGAATCGCGGACAAGTTCCGCCTGCTCCTTGGTTTCGTCTAAATCATTAACCGCTTCCTTGTTTTGGCTCGTATCATTTATTTTATTCAGAAATTCATTAATCCGATTTTCATATTCTTTGTTTTCCCCGCCCAAAGTTTTAATCAAGGCAATTATTTCATCAAGCATTTCAAAGTTTGGCTTATCTTTTCCCGAAAGAACAGATACGCGAAGAAAGGCAGCCGAAAGCAATTCGAACAAATCAAGGCGGTCTTCATTGATAATCATCCTAAAGACTGATTCCCGGTATTCCGTGATCTGTTTGACAATCGAGACGACATTAAAGATGCTCCGCCCCATTTTGATGATATATCCGGCATAAAATTCCGCGCTTATTTTGGCTGGCTCTTCCGCTTTGCTAATCAAGGTATATAGTGTTTTGTGGAAAGCTTCGCTCCACGGCTCTAAATCATCATCAACGCGAAATTCTTCAATTTCATCTTGGCCGGGCAAAGTCCGGACAGTTATCCCGTTGCTCTCGCACATTTTTACGTAATGCTTGTATGTCTTGTCATAGACGTTGTACAGGTTAATACATTCGTTTTTTTTCGCTTTATATTGGTTAAAGAGTTCAAATAGCTGCCGCGTAATCGAGGCGGTAAAATAATTTTTGGCCTCAGGATGCCTTTTTAAGAGATTCGTAATTTCGCCATCTGAATAGCCATAAACGGCGGCGGTGACTTTGGTTTTGCATTTTGCCGTAAAGCGGTAATGGGCATGGCAGAGGCCAGCAATGCCAACAACCTGGCCTTTTTGCATGGTCATTTCATCGCCCCATTCAGATGTTGCTGTGACTGTGCCTTCAATGATAAGGAGCAATTTATCGATCGGCTGCCCTGTTTCGTAAAGGAGCGTCCCCGGGGCAAATTCTTTCTTTTCCATTTAAATCTCCAGTTTGGATCGTTAGTTGTAAATTATACCATGAAATTAAGTAAAATGCAATGCGGCCTTGCTATCGTCATTGCGGCCTTGCTGCTATCGTCATTGCGGGCTACTGCTATCGTCATTGCGGGCTACTGCTATCGTCATTGCGGCCTCCGAGCCGCAATCACCGGGCGGCGTACAAGGCGCAGCCTAAAGCCTTTTCCCACCCGGCCAGCAATTCTTTGCGCCGGGTTTCGTCAATTTCCGGGGTAAAGCTGCGGTTAAGCCGCCAATTTTTGAGGATTTCACCAGTATCAGACCAAAAGCCAGTCGTCAGCCCGGCAAGGTAAGCAGCCCCAAGGGCGGTGGTTTCAATACATTCCGGGCGATGGGTTTCTGCATTCAAAATGTCAGCTTGGAATTGCATCAGGAAATCATTGGCACTCGCGCCGCCGTCAACCCTTAAGCTATTGATGGCTACTCCCGCGTCTTCTTCCATCGCTTTTAGGACATCAACAGTCTGGTAAGCAATTGATTCAAGGGCGGCGCGGATAAAATGTTCCTTTGAAAATCCGTGGGTAATTCCGACCAAGATACCACGGGCATAAGGATTCCAGTAGGGGGCTCCCAATCCGGTAAAAGCAGGGACTAAATAACAGCCCTCGGTATCACTGACTTTTTCGGCATATTCCTGTGACTCGGCCGCCGAGCTTAGCAAACGCATTCCGTCACGAAGCCACTTAATTGCATCTCCGGCCACAAAAACACTTCCCTCAATGGCATATTGGGGCAAAACGGGACCAATGGTTGCAACAGTTGAAACGGTTGCGGCAATTGTCGTAATCAGGCCGTGGCTGGATTTAACCGCCTCATTGCCAGTATTCATCAGTAAAAAACAGCCCGTCCCATATGTATTTTTTACTTCGCCTTTATTAAAACAGCATTGCCCAAATAAGGCGGCCTGCTGATCCCCGGCGATTCCGGCAATCGGGATTTTTCCGCCCAAAATAGCTGGGTCGGTATCGCCAAAATAATATCCCGATGGGCATACTTTTGGCAGCATTGTCCGGGGAATGTTATGTATTCCTAATAATTTTTCGTCCCAGCATAAGCGGTGGATATCAAAAATCATCGTCCGGGAAGCGTTTGTAAAGTCGGTTAAATGTTTTTTTCCGCCCGTCAGCTTAAAGACAAGCCAAGAATCAACCGTTCCAAATAAAAGCTCGCCAGCCGCGGCGCGTTCCCTCGCCCCTTTGACATTATCAAGCAGCCAGGCGATTTTTGTCGCGCTGAAATAAGCATCGGGAATTAATCCGGTCCGCTCGCGGATATAATCGGTTAAGCCAAGCTCTTTTAGCTCCTCAACTTTGTCCGCGGTCCGGCGGCATTGCCAGACAATAGCGTTATGAATCGGCTTGCCAGTAAGTTTGTCCCAGACAATGGCCGTTTCGCGCTGGTTGGTGATTCCGATTGCTTTTATCGCGGAAAAATTAAGCCCGGCTTGTGCCAAAGCTTCCGCGGCAACGGCTAGCTGTGATGACCAGATTTCCATCGGGTCATGCTCAACCCAGCCCGGCCGGGGGTAAATCTGCTTTATTTCTTTCTGCGCCATGCTCTTAACCGTCCCGGCGTGGTCAAAAATAATGCAACGTGAACTGGTTGTGCCTTGGTCTAAGGCAAGGATATATTTTTCCATTTGATTCGCTCCTAATGACTATGTCATTGCGGACTTGATCCGCAATCTAACAATTTGCAGTTGCGATGATATTTACTTCCGTCCCGGCAACATTTTCAATAAGCACGTCACCAGCTTTAACCGGGGCTGATACGGCCGTTAAGCCAATTTCACTAAGGCAAGCAAAAATTTTATCTTTGGGAATGCCATCAGTTGTTTTGACGGAAACAACATTGTTTTCCCCGCCGATTACCCGGATTAGGGAAGTGATGTTCCGGGCCGGGGCGGTTACTTCCTTGCGGGCGTATTCCTCGCCAACCGGGCAAGCGTTCCCGGTAATGGTTAAGGAATCGTCCTTTTCTTTTTCAACCGTAACCACACAGCTTGCCGGGCAGCCGATACAAACTAGCTGGTTGGCTAAGCTTAAGTTTGCTCTGGGGGTATAGCGGGTTTTCGGCGCAGCCTTTGGCCTTTTTGCCTCGCCCCAGTCAGAAATAACACCTGTTATGATATCGTCGGCGGCGGCTTCCCCGGCGGCAGCTGCTTCAATTGAAACATTATCGGCAAGGTCATGGACATGAAGGACATTGCCGCAAGCAAAGATACCGCGGACAGCAGTTTCCAGCCGCTGATTAACAACCGGCCCGCCTGTTTTTTCATCAATGCTGATTCCGGCGGAAAGGCTTAACTCGTTTTCGGGAATCAAGCCGCAGGATAAAAGCAGGGTATCACAGGGAATATATTCAGCAGTCTTTAAAAGCGGCTTCAAATTTTCATCAACCTGTGCCACAGTAACGCCTTTTAAACGGTTAATTCCGTCAATGCCAATGATGGTATGGCTAAGTTTTAGCGGGATCTCAAAATCATCTAAGCATTGGACGATATTCCGGACAAGGCCGCCGGAATAAGGCAAAATTTCAACCACCATTTTGACATCTGCCCCTTGAAGCTTCATTCGCCGCGCCATGATTAGGCCGATATCGCCTGAGCCCAAAATAACCACTTTTTGGCCGGGAAGATAGCCTTTGATATTGACAAAGTACTGGGCCATGCCAGCCGGATAGATGCCGGACGGACGATAGCCGGGGATATTAAGGGCTCCGCGGGGGCGTTCCCGGCAGCCCATGGCCAGAATAACGGCTTTTGCTTCGATGGCGAAAAGCCCTTGGTCATCTGTCATCACTTCTAGCAGGTGGGGGGTTTTGCCATCAGCTGGTGTTATTTTGAGAACCATTGCTTTTAATAGATACGGTATTTCTCTTTCGGTTATCATTTCAATATAACGGAGAGCATATTCTGGGCCGGTCAGCTCTTCTTTAAAGGCGTGAAGCCCAAAGCCATGGTGAATGCACTGGTTTAAAATCCCGCCCAGCTTTTTATCCCGCTCAATAATAAGAATATTTTTTATTCCTTTTTCGTAAGCCGCGACTGCCGACGCCATTCCTGCCGGGCCGCCGCCAACGATTGCCAGTTCTGCTTTCATGAAATTAACCCCATTAATATTTCCGAGCCTCTCCCGGATTTGGTAATATCCGTTTCGTTGATACCAAGCTCCCCGGCAATCAGCTCCGCGACACGGGGGGTGCAAAAACCAGCCTGGCACCTGCCCATACCGGGACGGACCCGGCGTTTTATGCTATCTAAGCTTATCTGGCCGGGGTTTTTGAACAATTCGTTGGTACGTTGGATTGCCGCTAATATTTCAGCCTTTGTAATGGTTTCACAGCGGCAGATGACCTCATTGTTTCCGGGTTTTATCCCCTCGCGTTTGCTGACAAAATGAGGATTATCAAGGGCGGGCAAAATATCAGCAATTAAAGCTTTGACATATTCGCCAATCGCCGGGGCGCTGGTAAGGCCCGGTGAATCAATCCCGGCCACATCAATAAAGCCAGGGGAATCACTTACCTCTGCAATAATGAAATCACCTTGGCCCGAATTGGCCCGCAGCCCGGCAAAAGAAGTGATGATTTCCCGCCGGGGAATCTCCTTAATGCTTTCCGCTGCTTTTTTTAGCACTGTTTCAAGCCCATCTCCCGTCGTGTCAACCCCGGCCTTGTCTTCAATATCTAAAGCCGTTGGCCCAATCAGCAGATTGCCATGGACAGTTGGGGTAATAAGGACACCTTTCCCATATTCGGTCGGCAGCTGAAAGAGGGTATGCTTAACAGTATTGCCAACGGTTTTGTCAAATAAAAGATACTCGCCTTTGCGCGGGGCGAGGGTAAGGGGAATGGAGCTGACCAATCGGTGGATTTCGTCAGCAAAAATGCCAGCGCAGTTGACAATAACTTTTGCTTCAAAACTTGTGCCATCGTCGGCCAGAATAAAATAACAGGTGTTATTTTTCTTAATAATTATTACTTTTTTTTCGCGGAAAAATTCGACTCCATTGGCTCTTGCGTTTTCGGCCATTGCAATGGCAAGATTAAAGGGGCAGACGATTGCTCCTGACGGAGCATATAAGGCATATTTTACATTTTCATTTATAGATGGTTCTTTTTTATTTACCTCGGCTTGAGACAAAATCTCAAGCCCGGTGACGCCATTTTTTAACCCTCTGGCAAGGAGTTCTTCAAGCTTTGGTTTTTCGTTTTCGCTAAAGCAAAGTACCATCGCCCCATTATTTAAGTACTCAAAATCCAGCTCTTTTGCAAGCTTTGGCATTAAAGTGCTTCCGCGTAAGTTAAGACGCGCCTTTAAAGTGCCAAAAGATGCGTCAAATCCGGCATGGACTATTCCGCTGTTGGCTTTGGAAGCACCCTCGCCGATGTCGGAGTTTTTTTCCAAAACAGCAATTTTTAATTGTTTGCTGGCCAGCTCGCGGGCGATACTTAAGCCGATAACTCCGCCGCCGATGATGATTACGTCATACATAAATACCTTTCAGCGATTTGCAAAAATTTTATTGAACTTATGCACATTTTCTTGAATGTTTCCGCCAAAGACTGCTGACCCGGCCACAATTACATTCGCTCCGGCTTCAATTACTTCATGGACATTTTCATGGTAAATTCCGCCGTCAACTTGGATGTCAGTACGCAGGTTGTTTTCATCAAGATATTTTCGTATTTTGCGAATCCGCTCAAGCGAGCCGCTGATAAATTCCTGCCCGCCAAAGCCGGGGTTTACGCTCATGATAAGAACCATTTCGACTTGGTTTAGGTAGGGGTAAAGCAGTTCGACCGGAGTTTCGGGTTTAACCGTAATTCCGGCTTTGATCCCCATGGTATGCAGGTCGCCAATTAATTCGCTTGGAGCGTCACAAGCTTCAAGATGAAAAGTGATGATGTCGGCTCCGCTTTTTTTGAATGCGGATATATAGCGGTGAGGGTCCATTATCATGAGGTGGACATCAAATATTTTGTCCGTTATTTTGCGGATTGATTCCATTATGGGCATTCCAAATGAAATCGAAGGCACGAAAATGCCGTCCATGACATCAATGTGGAGATATGGGGCATTGTTTTCTTTCATTGCGTTGAGTTCTTTTATTTGCTCGCCGAGGATTGAGAAGTCGGCGGCAAGGATTGAGGGGGATAGTTTTATCATGGTTTGTCTCTTCTTTTATCTGTTTTTGCAAATATTACTTTGGTCGCGTAAGCAAATATACTTTGGCCGCTGGAGCAAACATATATATCCAACGCTAGGCACGCTTTCGCTCCGAGAAAAACGTTGCGTTATTTAACGACGTTTTTCAAGGGCCGCTTTTGGATATATATTTTGCTCACGCGGTAGTTAGTTTTTCGTAAGCATATATTTTGCTCACGCGGTAGTTCTTTTTTTCGCAAGCATTACTTTGCTCAAGCCTTTTTACTTACTTAAAAATTCTTTTACTTGTTCATATAGCCCTTTGGCATCAAGGCGGTATTTTTCGACCAGGGCGGCCGCGCTGCCGGATTCGCCGTAAACATCACGGATGCCAATGCGGTAGACTGGCGCGGAAACGCCGCTTTCGGCAAGGGTTTCACAGACCGCGCTTCCAAGCCCGCCGATAATGGAATGCTCTTCGGCAGTAACAACCCGTCCGGTTTTTCTTGCGCTTTCGATAATCAATTTTTCATCAAGGGGCTTGATTGTGCAAATATTAATGACTTCCGCGCTAATGCCCTCTGCTTTTAGTTCTTCCGCAGCAGAAAGTGCCGCACCGACACAAATTCCGGTTGCAACGATTGTAACGTCACTTCCTGTTAATAAAACTTCACCTTTTCCGATTTCGAAGTGATATTCGGGGCGGTCATTGATGACCGGGCAGGCAGCCCGCCCGAAGCGGAGATAAACCGGGCCCTCATAAGCTGCGGCGGCATGGACAGCGGCTTTTGCTTCAATATCATCAGCCGGATTCATGACAACCATTCCGGGAATAACCCGCATTAAGGCGATATCTTCGTTACATTGATGGCTTGCGCCATCTTCGCCGACAGTAATTCCGGCATGGGTCGCGCCGATTTTGACATTGAGGCGGGGATAGCCAATTGAATTGCGGACTTGTTCAAAATTCCGCCCGGCGGCAAACATTGCAAAAGAGCTTATAAAAGGAATTTTGCCACACGTGGAAAGCCCGGCGGCGATTCCGGTCATATTGCATTCCGCAATCCCGCAATTGATATGCCGTTCGGGGTAAGCTTTTTTAAAGACCCCTGTTTTTGTGGCGGCGGCAAGATCCGCATCAAGGACAACAACATTTTCGTATTTTGCCCCTAATTCAACAAGGGCATTTCCATAACTCTCACGAGTTGCAATTTTTTTATCACTCATATTTTCTGCTTATCCTTTCTATGTTTAAATCAAATTTACCAGCTGAAATTTTTGCTTTATGCTTCCGCCAATTTCTTGCTTATTTCTTCAAGGTCTTTTATTGCAATTTCGTATTGCTCATCGTTTGGTGCTGTGCCATGCCATGCACATTGCCCCTCCATGAAAGACACGCCTTTGCCTTTTATGCTTTTGGCAATAATGCAGGTCGGCTTGCCTTTAGTCTGACGGGCCTGTGCAAAGGCCGCCCGGATTGCGTCAAAATCATGGGCATCAATATTGATGACATGGAAATGGAAAGCTTCGAATTTCTTATCAATTGGATAAGGTGAACACACTTCATCAACCGGGCCGTCAATTTGCAGCCCATTATTGTCTACAATCACCACCAGATTGTCAAGCTTTTTGTGTCCGGCAAACATAGCCGCTTCCCAAATCTGGCCTTCTTGGATTTCGCCGTCGCCAACAAGGGTATAAACGCGGTAGCCTGCATTATCCATTTGCCCGGCAAGGGCCATTCCGGCGGCAACGGAGACCCCTTGGCCTAAAGAACCGCTGCTCATGTCAATGCCGGGGACATACTGCATACTGGGGTGGCCTTGGAGATTTGAGCCAAGCTTCCTTAAGGTGGTCAGGTCGGAAACCGGGAAAAAGCCCCGGTGAGCCATCGCCGAATAAAGCCCGGGGGCGGTATGCCCTTTCGAAAGAACGAAGCGGTCTCGGTCTTCTTTTTTGGGATTGGCCGGGTCAATATTCATTTCTTCAAAATAAAGATAGGTGTAAATGTCTGCTGCCGAAAGAGAGCCGCCAGGATGCCCGGCTTTGGCATTGTAAACCGCCGTAACAATCCCTTTGCGGACTTCATTGGCTGTTTTTTTAAGTAAAAGATTGTTCATTTTTTCGCCTTTCATATGAATTTATCAATTAATATGGGTTTCCAAAAAGCTAAAGCTTTAGCTTTTTAGCTTTAGCTTTTTAGCTTTAGCTTTTTAGCTTTAGCTTTTTAGCTTTAGCTTTTTAGCTTCAGCTTTTTAGCAATAGCTTTTTGCTCTGATAATAATAAAATACCATAGATTTTCTTTTGCGTCTAGATTAGACTTACGTCTAGATTAGACTTGTGTCTAGACGATTAGCTTAATTGTATTTAGCAAAAAAATTAATAAAAAATTTATAATTTGTCCTGTTACAGGACATCATCAATGTAATTTTATGATATACTTGGACGATAAAAGCACATTGGCAGGCAAAATGCAAACTCAAAAAGGAGTAAAACAAATGAAACCGCTAATCGTCCTCTTAAAAACTCCAAACGCTAATTATTTTTTTGACGCAAACAAAGATGAAATGATATCTGTAAATGAAGAGTCGTTCAGGTATTTAAGTTGTCTTCAAGCTGATGAAAATACGGAAATTGGAGTCATGCCCCCAGAATTATTAGAGCTTAAGGAGCAAGGTTACCTCAAAACGGAAAGCAATATAAAAGAAATAAGCCATGCTTATAATGAATACCTAGAGTTTTTTCTCGATCGAAAACTTGCAATGTTAACCCTCCAACTAACGCAAGACTGCAATCTGCGTTGTAAGTACTGTATTTATTCGGAAGAGCATAGTTCACGCCAGCGCAGCCATTCGATTAAGAGCATATCTTGGGAAATCGCCAAGAAAGCGGTGGACTTTTTCCTGGCTCATTCGATCGATAATCCGGAAGTAAATATTGGTTTTTATGGCGGAGAGCCATTACTTGAATTTTCCTTGCTAAAAAGAATAATCGAATATGCCAAGGAATGCTTTGCAGGGAGAAAACTCACTTTTAATATGACTACAAATGCAACTCTTCTTACTGATGAGATGATTCTATATTTGAAAGAGCAAGATGTCACCATGATGATTAGCCTTGACGGCCCCAAGGAGATAAATGACCTTAACCGGATTTTCATCGATGGCAGCGGAACTTTTGATACCGTATCAGAGCGGGTTAGCAGGATTAAAGAAATTTGCCCGGATTATGCGGAAAAGTTAATGATTAGCATGGTAATGGATCCAGAAAATGATTTTGATTGTATTAACGCAATAAACATTGACGGATCGGAATTTAATAAATTAACCATTTCGCCAACATTAGTTGAACGTGAATACGGTGAAGAGAATCCGCAATTTTCCAGCAATTATGTGTGGAAAACAGAATACCAATTTTTTCTTGCCATGCTTTCCCACTATGGAAGATATCCTAAAGAAGATGTATCGCCAATAGCCGATAGCCGTCTGGCCCGGTCATTAGATGAATATACAAGGACTTGCAGCGGCTCATTCCTGCGCGAAACAGACGTGCCTTCCGGGCCATGTATACCAGGGCAGATGCGCCTGTTTGTAAATGTTGACGGATTGCTATTCCCCTGTGAGAGAGTCAGTGAAAAATCACAAGCGATGTGCATTGGTTCTTTAGACGAAGGATTTAATCTAGAAAAGGCAAAAGATGTGCTTGGGATCGGAACATTAACAAAAGAGGAATGCAAAAAATGTTGGTGCTTTAGGTATTGCAGTTTATGTGCCAAAAAGGCTGACGATGAATTTGGAAAATTATCAGCCGAAGTAAAACTATCGTTTTGCAATGAAGCAAAATCAAGGGCATATCAAAATCTGGAACAATATCTTTTATTTAAAGAAATTCCACAATTTTACTCTCGCCAGCTAAGCATAAAGGAGGAGGAACTATGAGGATACCAGTTGCCATATATCCCTACTGTTCTGAATTGCTTCCCATTGTAAAGCATTTCGAAGATCTACAGGATAAGTATTCTATTGCCCGGCTTTTTTCACCTGCCGGACTTGGGTTGGGCGGAAAAGATGCTGCCCATGCCCGCAACCATCCCAATGTCGGGCATATAGTTTTGGATGGATTCAAGGCAGATGAAACATCATGGGAAGTCTTGTTTCTGACGCGAGTTAACCAGTTGCACGTCTTTGATGAAGATACGATTTGTGACATAGCCAATAAGACCCTTTCAGCGGGCAAAAGAATCATTTATTTTGATAATAGTAAAAAAGATGTCCCGGAGCAAATAAGGAAATTATCTGAAATATATCCTGTTGCGATGACGATAATTACCGAGGATATGCACCTTGATGAAGCTAAAAGAGGTGACGGAAATTATAAAGTGCTTGAAATACCCATTGTTCTGGTGGGTGGGCTGTTTGCAGCGGAAGATACGTTAGAGGTATTGCTTGGCCTTGCCAGCTGTCTTAAGAAGCAAGGAGTGAATACAACAGTTGTTTCTAAACATTGCCATGCTAAAATGTCAGGGCTTAATTATCATTGTCTGAATCATCTTTTTTATGATGGCAATATAACAGAAGTCGCCAAAATAATGGCTGTTAATTTATGTCTCAAAAATTTGGAGCAAACAGAATTACCAGATATCATCCTGATTGAAGCTCCTGATTCGGTAATGCGCTATAATAATATCGCCCCCCACGGCTTTGGTATCTATACATATATGTTAGGCCAGGCAATCAAACCAGATTATTTCATCTGCTGTGTCCCAACTGACTTAGCCATAAGTAATTTACTTGCGGAAATAAGCAAGGATTTATCAGTCCGCTTAGGTGCAGTTATTGATGCGGTTCATGTTAGCAATATTATTATTGATAGTGCCAATGTAACGCAAGCAAAAAAAGTTTCTTATGTTTATGCAAATCTAGATACAGTAAAGAAGCAAATTCAAAAACAGGGCGGCCATTCAGAGATTCCATTTTTTGATGTTGTTAGTGACGGCGTGGGAGGGATTTGTTCAATTTTGTTTGGGTAATGTTTGCACTGCTTTAGCATTACAATAAATTAATTTCTTTAGGCAATGAAATACATAGAAAGACTAACTATTAAATGTCAATACCTAAAATGAAATATTTTCAAATAAACTGCTTAGCAGCATAGATAAAACGTACCTTGATAAT
>WRLH01000027.1 GCA_009777715.1 Lachnospiraceae bacterium | reverse complement strand
TGCGGTCATAGCCTTTCTGAAAACGTCAAAGCGTTAGGAGAACTATACTGATCCACAGCGTCTGTAAGAGTATAACATACTGTCCTTGGAGAGGGACAATAAACACTACTACTATATAATACGAGGAGGAGCAAATTTATGAATTTTAGGAAAAGTAAATCTATTTCGCGTTCCATTGAGGCTTATGCAAGTTCTTGTACGTGTTATTGTATATGTTCATGTAATTGCATTACCTGCAGTTGCCCAGGGGCGCAGCCGCCAAATCCCCCGCAATACGGCAACCACCATCTTTCGGACAATAGTAATTATGGTGGCGTTGGCCAATCGCCAAGCAATAATAATTTTCAAGGCGTTCATAAGTAGCAAAAGCAAAACTTTCAGTCATTTATAAGGCAGTGCAAATGAAATATTTGCCAGTAAAAGCACAGCAGCTTGGATTCTGGGCTGCTGTGCCGTAACTGGCATTCAGACAATGAGGAGTCATTAGAAAGGAGGAGCAAACTTATGAATTTTAAGAAAAGTAAATCTATTTCGCGTTCCATTGAGGCTTATGCATGTTTTTGTTCATGCTCGTGTACATGTTCATGTAATTGCATTACCTGCAATTGCCCTGGGGCGCAGCCGCCAAATCCCCCGCAATACGGCAACCACCATCTTTCGGACAATAGTAACACTAGCGCCTATTCCCACACACCAAACAGCAGTTCTTTAACTACTAGACTTCAAGTCATTAATAGGTAGACAAATGCAAAACTTTCAGTCATTTATAAGGCAGTGCAAATGACAAAATTTTGCCAGTAAAAGCACAGCTGCTTGGATATTAGGCTGCTGTGCCGGAACTGGCATTCAGACAATGAGGCGTCAAATGTGGAAATTAAATTTCCACTTTCTAAAAAACTGCATGAGGTGTAAAATGAAGCTTAATAAGATTAAGAAGCGGGCCTTGCCATTATTGCTGCTCGCCGCCCTCACCATCCTGCTCCCAGCCTGCGGCAGCCAGCCGGAAGAGGGATTTGCGTATCTGGCGGAAAAAGTGGAGTTCGGCGAGTTCGCCAATGTCCTGTCCCCCGTCAGCTTTGAGGGCAAGGTTTATTTTTACTGCATAAACAGCCACGCCATCCATGCCATTGACATGGAGAGTGAAACCCCGGAAGCGGAGGAGCTATTAAGGGACCCGGGCGGGGATTTCATCGTCAGCATGCTGTCGCCCCACCCTGACGGGAGCCTTGGCCTTTTGCTCCTGAAATTTGACGGGGAAGGGTTTGCCGATGCCGCCATAATGAAGATGAGCCCGGACGGCAGCCCGCCCAAGACGCTTCCCATCATCGGCGACATCAGCGGGGGATATGGCTGGCCGGCACAGTTCCTGGCCGATGACGATTTCTTTTACCTGGCATTGGGCGAGACCGTCTATGTCTGGGACATGGGCGGGATCTTAAAGCACCGGATACCCGCCGGAAGCCGGATATTGTTCATGTCATTTGACCACGGGGGCAGGTTATATGCCGCCCGGCCTGAGCCTGCCCTCGGTTACGACGTGATTGCGCCAGTCGACCCGGAAGCCGGGGCCATTGGGCCGTGGCATGGCATTCCGGGCATCGCCTCAATTGGCGGCATGGCGCCCGGCCTTTCCGGCGGCCTGCTCCTGGCAGCCGACAGGCGGGTTTATGAATATGACCCAGCCACAAATGGCAAGGCTGAGCTTTTAAGCTTAAATGCCGCCGGGGTGCCGGGCAACCTGGCGGACGGCGGGACGCTGCTTAGCCTGCCCGGTAACCAGCTGGGCTGGCTCAAGGAAAACGCGGCCGCTGGCCAGGCTGATTTGTGGCTGCTCCGGCCCGTCCCCGAAAGCGAAGCCGCCGCGGAGCTTGAAAGGATTGGGCGGCCAAGCGGGGAAGAAAGCCGGGAGCTGGCCGGGAGGGAGATTCTGACGCTCTGCCTGTTCCCCTGGTTCAGCAGTGACCATCCATTCACGAAAGCCGTGTCTGATTTTAACGAAAGCAATCCTGGTTACCGGATCGAGATAAAGGAATATGAGGACCAAAGCCAGCTGGACATGGCCATCATTACTGGCAATGCGCCGGACATCATCTACCTGCCGCTTAGTTTCTCGATGGCTGTCTATGCAAAGGTGGGGGCTCTGGCAGACCTTTATCCCCTGCTTGATGCCGACGGCACGGCCGGCAGGGAAGACTTGCAGGAAAACATCCTGAAGGCCTACGAGGTGGATGGGCAGCTGTTCGGGATCCCGGTCAGTTACTCCATCCAGACGGTCCTTGCTTCCCAGGCAGAAGTTGGCGGGATAAGCTCGTGGACCTTAGATGAAATGATAGGTTATGCGGACTCTCATCCGCCGGAGAGCCATGTCTTTAGCAACCACAGCAAGTCCGGGGTGCTAAGGACGTGCCTTGAGGCCAACGGCGATGCCCTGGTTGACTGGGACAATGGCGGCGTTTTTGACCGCAGCCTGTTCCTCAAGATGATTGAGTTTGCCAACCGCTTTACCCCTGACCATTTATATGCGGCGGCCAATCCCTTTACGCAGTTCCAGGATAAGCAGGTCCAGATCCACAATGACTCTATTTTTATCAATAATATAGGCAATATCAATTTCTATCAGATGATTTTTGGCGGGCCGGTGTCTTACCCCGGATATCCGGCCGAGGGGGGCAGCGGCAACCTGGTTTATTCAAGCATGGTACTGGCAATAAGCCATTCCAGCCCCAATAAGGAAGCGTCATGGTCTTTCATCAGCAGCCTTCTGGCGGACGGGTACCAGGCAAGCAGCGAATCAATGTATGAGATACCGCTTAAGAAAAGCGCGTTTGAGGCATTGTTAAACGAGGTGATGGAATCATTCGATATTGAGGGCGGATTGACTGGGATGGGTTTTAATTGGGGTAATGAACACATAACGATTGAGCTGGATAAGCCCACGGAAGAAGATGCCCAGCAGCTCCGGGATTTGATTAACAGTGCCACAAAAACCCGCAGCTTTGATGAACGGATTAATAATATCCTAAAAGAGGAAGCCGGGTCATTTTTCAGCGGGGCAAAAACTGCCGATGAAGCCGCTGACATCGCAGCAAATAGGATCGGAATTTACGTTAATGAGTTAAGATAGATATTTTTAAGCATACAGGAGAGAAATTAAATGGATAATATGCGTAGTTTTCTGTCAACAATAGGGTTTTGCATTCGCCTCTCATGGGAATCGTCACGCCTTTATACAGTTTTACGGCTTTTTATATATTTAACTAATGCCATCATTCCTTTAATTTCTATATATGCTTCAAAAGTTTTCATTGATATCCTCGTACAGGCAGGGCACGTAGCGCGTCCTTTCCATGAAGCGGTTTTTTGGCTAATCATCATCTGCGGCATTACGATTTCCGTGGCAGTAACTAACCGATTGCTCCAATACATACAGGATATCCATATCGAGCTGATGAACAACCGGATTCAAGTCGGCTTAATGGAAAAGAGCATGAGCGTTGACATGGATTTTTTTGATTCACCAGATTATATTGATTCCATGCAAGCAACTATGATGGATTCATTTGCCCTGCCGAACATCGTCTGGAATATATTTGCCGGGTTCAGCAGCCTGATATCATTCACCAGCGCGTTCATCATGCTGGGGACAGTAAATTGGTTATATCCATTGATTCTGACCGCTGCCGCGTTTCCGTCCGCCATCTCGAACCAGCGGTATACAAAGCTTTTATATGGGTGGCGGCTTTCCCATATCAACGAAGATCGCAAAATGGGCTACATACAATCGCTGGCAAGCAACAAAACATTTGCCAATGATATAAGGCTTTTTAACCTGCGGGAGTTTTTGGTCGGGCGGTATCAGGATATATGGACATTATTGATTATGGGCAGGAAAAAGCTGTTGAAGCGGCAACTATTTGCTGCTCTTTCTGCTTCACTATTGCCGGAAGCGATAATTTTTATTATCCTTATCTTAGTAACGCGCAACATCTTTGACGGAAGAAATACCGTCGGTGATTATACACTATACTCCGGCCTTCTTGCAACGCTGGCTGGAAGCCTGACTTACGCCATAAACTCAATTGTTAATATCTATGAGGACAAATTAAAGGTCGATACAATTAAGAAATTTGAATCAAGGGCTAATTCTGTGCTTGACAATGGGACAAAAGAATTAAGCGGTGATTTAGATATTGAATTTAAGGATGTCAGCTTTAAATACCCCGGCACAGAACGCTTAATATTAAATGGGCTTTCTTTCCGGATCGCCCCCAAGGAAAAAATATGCCTGATTGGCATAAACGGAGCAGGAAAAAGTACAATCATCAAACTATTGCTCCGGTTTTACGATGTCAGCAATGGAAATATCATTATTAATGGAAATGATATAAGGGAATACAGTTTAAGCAGCTTGCGCAGGTGTTTCAGCACTTTTTTCCAGCAGTATGATAAATATGCCTTTTCACTCCGGGATAATGTTATCATCTCTGATTTGGAAAAGCAAGCAAGTGATGACAAGCGAGCTATTGAAACATTGGAAAAAGTGGATGCCTTAGGGCTTCTCAAAAAAGCGGCAAAAGGGCTTGATACGCCGCTTTCACGATATTTTGACCCTGACGGAATCGAGCTATCCGGGGGCGAAGAGCAAAAAATAGCACTGGCCCGCACCGTTTACCGCTCCTGCCAGATGATTATTTTTGATGAGCCATCTTCTTCGCTTGACCCAATCTCGGAGATGAATTTGTTTGAAAATATGAAAGAATTATTCAAAGGCAAATCTGCGCTGTTTACGTCTCACCGCTTGAGCATAGTTCATCTTTCAGACCATATTCTTATCCTTGAGGACGGGCATATCACCGAAAGCGGAAGCCATAAGGAATTGATGGAGCTTGGGGGGGAATATAGCAAATTGTATACATTGCAGTCAAAGAAGTATGAGGTGTGAATGTAGTATGAACTTAGCAGTAGCTGTAATAGATGATGGGATTTCGCGGGAAACCATGCCTGATTTAAGTTTCCGGCTTGCCCATAAGAAAGGCATTATCCAAGAAGAAAAAAAAGCAATCAGCCATCTTAGCCATGGAAGTGTCTGCGCCGCCATCATCAAGAAATATGCGCCGCAGGCAAAAATAGGCAGCATCCGGGTTTTGGGGGAAAAAGGGCGGGGAAATCTGGATGCCTTGCTCGCTGCTCTTAAGTGGTGTAGCGAACAGCGGATAAAATTAATTCATTTGAGCATTGGAAGCACCCAGGCCAGCGATGTCCCGGCATTATATGAAGCAGTAAATGAGATAGTTAGAAACGGCGGAATAATTGTTGCCGCCTGTAAAAACGGGAAAAATATAAGCTTTCCGGCAACCTTTCCAAACGTGATTGGCGTCAGGGCAGACAGGACGCTTGTTGGCCCGCAATACATCGTGAATCAGGAACCCAACGGCGGAATTGAATTGTCCGCCAGCGCAAACCATGACCTTGTTCTCTTGCCCGGAACTGAACCAATTGCATTTTCACAATTTAATAGTTACGCAGCCCCAGTTATATCAGCGGCTGTCTTTAATCTTATATCTTCAAACGAGGATAAAAATATTGAGGAAATCCGTGCAGAGCTTTATCGGATGGCCGGGTCTTTTTCTTTTGAAAAGCAATATTATTTAAAAACAGTTAAATATTTTGCTTCCTGCTCCGTAACAGATAACGTTCCGCTAGTTACTTTTATCGGGGAAAAACAGCTGTCTTTAATGCGGGCGGTTGCCGGGAAATTGCTTAACGATAATTATCTCCCGCTCCTTTTTTCGCAGCATAAGGGCGATTGCTCCCCGGAATGTTTTTATGTTGAGGATTTAAGCTTGCTTGCTAACAAGTGCCAAGAGATGGCTTGTTTTTATGAAGCTGACTTAATTCTGGCTGTTATTAAAGAAAATGCAATCGATGACGTAAAAGCAGAAGCGGTTATCATAAATGATGATACGGAAATAGCAAGCAGCAACCTCATCAATTCAGAGGGGCTTGACATCGATGTTTTATATAACCGTTTAATCGCTATTTTGGAAGAATAAAAAAGTTACAGTCCGGCCAAAGGCTGAACTGTAACTTTTTATTAAGTCATTGCTGCTAATTTACCGTAAATTCCATATTTCCCTTGCCGGAAATGATAGTATCGCCTTTTTCAATTTTGAAGTCAGCCGAGGATTTTTCGGCAGCGAGGTTTACTAACCTAATCGTATATGCCCCGGCGGCGGTTATTTTTATGGAAATCTGGCCGTCTTTATTAAAGGCCGAGATGCGTAATTTCTCGCTGACATCACCATCCTTGTCATAAACCATTGCCGTACAGGTTTTGCCGTCTTTTAGGGCATAGATACTGGCAACCACGTTTTCCGCCAGATCATAATCAGGGCGGTCGTCACAATTTCCGGTCATGATGATTGAGTTTTCTTTGACGTATAATGGCAAGCTAAGATAATCGTATTTTTGGCGATAATATTTTCCGCCCTCATTGACCGATCCAGTCAATAAGCACGTCCATGTTCCCTCCGGCAGGTAGTACTCACCGATTCCGTCTTCATTAAAGATTGGCGCGACCAGAATATTTTCGCCAAGCAGATATTGTTTATCCAAATAATCACATATCCGGTCAGAAGTAAATTCCATGACCATGCTCCGCATCATCGGGACTCCGGTTTTTGCCGTCAAAACCGCATTGGCAAAAAGATAAGGCATTAAGCGGTTTTTTAAGCGCGTAAAGAAGCGGACGACATCAACAGCTTCATCATCATAAGCCCAAGGCACACGGTAAGAAGTCGAACCATGCAAACGGCTATGAGTGGATAAGAGGCCAAAAGCACACCATCTTTTATAAACATCAGCCGTTGAGGTATGCTCAAAGCCGCCGATATCGTGACTCCAGAAACCAAAGCCGGACATAATAAGGGAAAGGCCGCCGCGCAAGCTTTGTTCCATTGATTCATAATCTGACCAGCAGTCGCCGCCCCAATGGACAGGGAATTTCTGGCCGCCAGCTGTTGCCGACCGGGCGAACAAGACCGCCTCCCCTGCTCCGCGCTTCCGGGTAAGGAGTTCAAAGACACATTTATTAAAAAGGTACGTATAATAGTTGTGCATTTTCAAGGGATCTGAGCCATCAAAATAGCAAATTCCATCGGTTGGAATCCGCTCGCCGAAGTCGGTCTTAAAACAGTCAACGCCCATATCGATTAATGCTTCCAATTTTCGCTGGTACCATTTGGCCGCTGACGGATTGGTGAAATCAACCAATGCCATCCCCGGCTGCCACATATCCCATTGCCAGACATCGCCATTTGTTCTCTTTAAAAGATAGCCTTTTTCCATTCCCTCATCAAAAAGACATGATTCTTGGGCAATATAAGGATTTATCCAGACGCAGACATTAAGATTTTTTGCTTTGATTCTTTCAAGCATTCCTTTGGGGTCGGGGAAAACACGGTTATCCCAAGTAAAATCTGACCAATGAAATTCTTTCATCCAGAAGCAGTCAAAATGGAACGTCCTAAGCGGAATGCCGCGATCAATCATCCCGTCAATAAAGCTCATGACGGTTTTCTCATCATAATTTGTCGTAAACGAAGTAGATAACCAAAGCCCAAAAGTCCAAGGTGCGGGCAAAGTGGGTTTTCCGGTCAAATCCGTATAGCGGGTAAGCACTTCTTTCATTGTCGGCCCATTGATTAAATAGTAGTCAAGGTGGCCGCCGGGAACGGAAAATTCTGCACGGGTTGACATATCCGACGCCATTTCAAAAGAAACCCTTTCCGGGTGGTTTACGAAAACGCCATAACCTTTGTTGGTCAGGTAAAAGGGAATGTTTTTGTAAGCTTGCTCGGTACAAGTTCCGCCGTCTTCATTCCAGATGTCAAAGCATTGGCCATTTTTGACAAAAGCGGTAAACCGCTCGCCAGTTCCATAGATTAGCTCGCCGACCGAAATAGAAAGCATTTGGCGCGTATAGGTCTCGTTTTCATCGCCTTTGTCGTAATAGTCGCCTTTCCAGTCAGTTTTCATGATTCCAAGGTCACGCCCGGTGCTTTTTGTGATGACTTCATCACCTCTCTTATACGCCATCAACCAAGTCTTTTTTGTGATTTCCAAGCTTAAGTTTCCGCTTTTAATGGCAATCAGTTCATCGGAATCTTTTACATCTAAAGGCAATTCATCATTTAATAATAGTTCAAACGCTGGCCCTTTTTTGACTTCCCCTTTGTAATGGTATGTACGTAACCGGATAATATCGGGGGCGGGCGAAGTGATTTCGAGGGTCAGGTTGATGCCGCCCAAGGTATCACCGCGGTGGTTGATGTGGTGGGTCGGGGCAAGCAGGGTCACTTTTGTAGCGGTGATTTTCGTAAAATAAACCTCATGGGGCGAAAAGCAGGTGCAGCCTTCTTTCTGTAGCCAACAGCCATTACTGAATTTCATATTATTTTTCCTTTCTTGTTTTAGTCTTCCCTATAAGGATAATAAGGATTAATAATAAAAGCAACGGTCAAAATTTTAGATGAAAAGCATATTTTTTTAGTGATTCTTGAAATGATTTACTTGGTTCGTGCTTTTTGATATACTATAGTCATGTGGAAGCGGCTCAAAAATCTTAATACCCGGCAGCAGCTTTATTCGATTTATTTTATTGCCATTTTTCTGCCGATTTCTATTATCGGTACATTTTTGCTGGTCAATAATAACCGTATTTTGACCAATTATCACCACGATCTGCTTTACTCTGACAATCAGCGGGTTAAAACGATTCTTTTTGAAATAACGACCCAGATCTATAATATTTCCCGTGATATCGCAAGCAACAGGGATATCCAGGAAATCTTGACCCAGTTTCATGGCTCGGAGCGGGATTTTATTGAGCGGGTTAATGAAATGACGATTCTTGAGCAGTATGAGGTTAATTATGTTGACGTTGAGGTGATTGAAATTTATACTGACAACCCTAGCGTTTCTGCTTATAAGCAATTTATCCCTGTCGATGAAAATATCGAGGTACTTCACTGGTATCAAAAAGCCCTTAGCCAAGCCAGCCTGTTTTGGCTTTCGATGCCAACAAAAGACCGATTCGGCAATGAATACTGGAATTTGTCCCTCGTCCAGAGAATCCCCTTAGTCAGGTCAGGCGGAAATGCGGTCCTGGTCCTAAAAATCAGCGACAATTACTTAAAAGCCCGGATTGACAGCGGAATGTACAAAACCACTTTATCAGTTGATGACAATCTGGCCTTTTTCTCAAGCGACCGCGAGGATTATGGGCAGCCGCAAAAGATTGAGATTGATCTTTTAGCTGACAACTTTAACTATAGCGGTGATGTCATAATTGATGGAATCCGTTATATGGCGGAGGTATCGACCCAGAAAATGAACCTTTCGGAATCAAAAATATATATTACCGTGTTAGATAGTGAAGCTTACCGCAATATCCGGAGTATCTCCAACACCAATTTGCTTATTATTATTCTTTCAATTATTATCCCCGCTATTCTGGTCCACTTTTTTACGGTTTATTTTACCCGGCGGATTTTTACCCTCAGGGAGACGATGCACCGGGTCAGCCAGGAAGACTATGTCATCACTGACTCGCTTAAAGGTGATGATGAGGTTTCGAAAGCGTTTGCCGATCTGGAAATCATGGTTGAGCAGATAAAGGAAAAAGATGCCAGAATGTATGAAACGCTGATTAAGGAAAAAGACTTGGAAAACGAGCAGCAGGTGATGGAGTTCAAAATGCTGGCCAGCCAAATCAATCCCCATTTTCTTTATAATGCTTTGGAAACAATCCGCATGAAAGCTTTTACGACTGGTGACAAAGAGGTTGCAACCGCGATAAAACTATTAGGTAAAATAATGCGTTATGTCCTTGAAAATACCGGGACGAATTTTACTACCCTCGAAAAAGAATTAAATCATATAGAAACTTATCTTGCCATTCAAATACTGCGGTTTGGGGAGAAATTTGCTTATCATTTAGATGTCGCCCCGGAAATATCATTGCAAAAATATAATATCCTGCCGTTATTATTGCAGCCGATTGTTGAGAATGCGATTTTGCATGGCTTGGAAGAAATGGATAATAATGGAAAATTGCGGATTCATGTTTATCAAGAAAATAAAAACCTGATGATTGAAATAAGTGATAATGGGTGCGGAATGACAAAAGAGGAGTTAGCTTTATTAAAGCAAGGCATCGAAATCCGCAGTCCCGAGAAAAGCACCAGCATTGGGCTTTATAATATTAATCAGCGGCTTAAGTTATGTTATGGCGAGCAGTACGGAATTGAGATTACGTCACAGCCTGGGGCTGGGACTTGCGTAAAAATTATGTTGCCTGTGTGATGTGTAGATTTGTATGGAAGAAGCTGCCATCGGCAAATGGGAGAACGCCGCATGGAGAAAGTGCGATTCAAAAGTCCGACCCTTGAGAAGCGTCGTTACTTAATTCGCGTATTTTGCGGATTTATGTAACGCAACGATTCTCACGGAGCGAAAGCGTGTCGGACGGTGAATCGACAGCTTTCTCAATGCGACTAGAATACAACTCTAGAATACATCCTAGAATACACCCTAGAATACACCCTAGGGAATATCCGCTTTGCGGTACTCGGCGGGACTGACCCCGACATATTTTTTGAATTTTTTGTGAAAATAATCAACGTTTTTGTAACCGACCTGCTCCGCAATCTCATAAACCTTAAGCTTGTTTTCAATTAGCAGCTGCTTTGAATACTCAATCCGGCGGTGGTCGATATAGGTATTAAAACTCTCCCCGGTGGCCTTGTTGAAAATCTTGCCAAGATAGGCAGAGTTATAACCAAACAGCGGGGCAATAGTTTCCAGCTTGATATTCGACTGATAATTGTGGTCAATATAATAAAGAATATCATAAAGGACTGAATCACGCGAGGGAGCTCCGGTTGCATTGATAATCAAATCGGTTTGCTCGGAAATAAAAATAATTATCTCATAAAGATAAAAGCTGTTATCAATCCGCTCGATTATTTCCGAGTTAGACGGAAAGGGAATCGCCGCGCTGCTGTAAATGATATTAATTTTTTCTTTGATCTGAAAATACAAATCGGTCAAAAAACGCTTTACAGATTTGATATCATCTTTTACATTATATAAAAAGACCTCAAGCTCATGTAAAGATTCGGCAACTTTCCGGCGGTTAAAACTTTTAAGCGAATCGGTGAGCAGCTCTTGATATAGCTTAAGCTTGGCTTTATCGATTTCATTTACCTTGGTATTTAAGAAAGGCAATTCTTCATAACCAAGGGCGTGCTGGCCCTGGGTGCAAAAGAAACGGCGGCGGCAAAGTAAAAGGGCTTCTTCATAAGATAAATAAATCTGGTCCATATTTTTGACCGGGCGGCCATAGGCGAGAAAAAGCGTATCAAGCGGACTTTTTTCCTGATATTCCCGTAGCTCATAATGAGTTAAAAATGCTTCAAATTTGCGAAGCGCAAACGAACCCTTGAGCAAGAAGATTTCGCGGGAATCAATGGTAAGATGTTCAAATGAGTGGTTGCCGCGATTAGCAACCTTTAGGAGTTCGGCAAAACTATAAGCCGGGGAAGCAGTTCCATAAAACTCCTCATAAATAACGACTTGGTACAAATCAGCAATTAGATCCGGCAGGGCATTTTTGCTTTCGGGGGAATAAATACCGGTGACAAGCTCATGGAGAATGACATTTTTGGCTTTTTTGCGGAATAAATCAATATTGGTTGAGCTTTCCTGCTCCTTGGCTAAGAGTTCGCGGATGCGGGTGACTGCTTCTAATAGCTCTTCCTCATCAATTGGTTTCGTGAGATAAAACTCGACCCCATGGCGGATTGCCGTCTGGGCATAGGAAAAATCAGAATAGCCGCTAATGATGATGAATTTGCCGCTAAAACCTTGCTCCCTGGCATTGCGGATAATATCCGTGCCTAATAACTTTGGCATCCGGATATCCATAAGCACCAAACTGGGATTAAGCTTCATAATCCCATCAAGTGCTTCCTCACCGCTTCCGGCTTCGCCACAGATGGTAAAGCCAAGGTTTGCCCAATCAATAATATGCTTTAGGCCTTCGCGGATAATTTGTTCATCGTCGGCGATAAATACCGTTTCCATACTAAAATTATAATAAGGAAGTAAAGACAAGTCAATGAAAAAACAATCGAAGCCAGTTATTTTAATCCTATGTATAGTTTTGCTTCTTCCCGGCTGTGCAAACATTAGCTTTAATGGAAGCAATGGGCATAAATATGAAGAGTTCCTTGTTATTGATGTCTTTGACGAGCTGGCGAATTTTCAAGGCATCCAATCCGGCTGGTTTGCAAAAGTCGTCAAGGACAAGTTTAATATGGAGCTAAATATAATTGCGCCAAATGTCGCCGGAGGGCGCAAGGCTTTAATTGAAATCCGGGCGGCGGCCGGAAATGTTGGCGATTTGATTATCAGCGAGGGTGAACGCGGGGCATTACAAGAGATGGTGACCTCGCGGCTGGTCCTTGACATGACCGATTTATTAAAAGATAAGCAAATAATGCGCTATCAGCGAGCCATTGACAATCTTAACCAAGACATTACGCCTGTGGGTATTTATGGCATTCCCTCGGAAGTATCAGAAAATTCACCGCTAATCCCAAGTGAGGGGCTTGAACTGACTTTTGGCCCTTATCTGCGCTGGGATCTTTATGCTGCGCTTGGTTATCCGAAGATGGAGACCTTGGAGGATTTGCTCCCGGTCCTAAAAGCGATGCAGGAAGCCTATCCGTTAAGTGAGTCCGGCAAACCAACCTATGGCTTTTCTTTTTTCCGCGATTGGGACGGCAATCTAATGAATGCAGCCAAACAGCCAGCTTGCTTTTATGGTTATGATGAAATTGGTTTTGCCCTTGCCATGGCAGATGGCAGCGATTATCAAAGCATTATGGACGATGATTCAATGTATATGCGGGTTCTTAGATTGTATTATGAAGCCAACCAGCTTGGCTTGGTTGACCCCGAATCAATTCATCAAAATTTTGATGAAACCTTTGAAAAATACAAAAATGGTGAAATCCTTTACTCACCTTGGCCGTGGCTTGGGCAATCCGCTTATAATACGATGACTAACCGCACGGCCGGAAAGGGATTTATGGTTGCGGATATTGAGGACATGAGGATTTTTTCCCAAGGCTGCATTCCTGAGGGTAATGCCAAAACGGTCATTAGCATTGGCTCACAAGCAAAAGACCCGGAACGGCTTGCTGATTTCATTGATTGGCTTTATTCGCCGGAGGGAATTTTTTATAATGGCGCCCAAGCTTCCGGCGGCACGGCAGGCCCAGAGGGGCTGATGTGGGTGATGGGCGGAAATGGCCCGGAGCTGACGGAGTTTGGCAAGCAGGCTTTTTTTGAAAATGATACCATAATGCCCGAAGAATGGGGCGGCGGGATTTGGGAAGACGGAGTATCTGCCCTCAACTACCAGACGGTGGCACTAGTTGAGCTGACCCCGGATGGTTTTCCGTATTCGTATACCCTATGGGATTCGGTTTTGGCAATGGACGAAACAAAGCTTGAAGCAGACTGGCGGGCGGTAATGGGTGAAAATTCAACCAAGGAATATTTGGAAAAAAATGGAAAAATAATTGTCGCTCCGGGAACAGGTTTTACTATCCCGGCGGAATCCTTGGAAATAACCACAATCCGGACTTGGTGTCAGCCGATTATCTTGGAGTATTCTTGGCAGATGATTTTTGCCCGCGATAATGACCATTATCAGAACTTGAAAAAAGAAATGCAAGATACGGTGTTTAGTTTTGGTTATGAAAAGGTTTTTGCGGCAGACCTTGAGAATGCAATCAAACTGAATGAAGCGCGGAAGCTGGCTATTGAGTCGCATGGTGGGCATGATGGCGCAAAGTGAGATTTTAAGGAAAAGAGGTTTTATGGACAAAAAAGCATATTTAAAGCAAATCAATGAGGTTATTGATAAGGGTGAGTTTAAAGACGAGTGGAGTTCCCTGTCCGCGTTCCAAATCCCGGAGTGGTTCACGAAAGCAAAATTCGGCATTTTTGTCCATTGGGGGCTTTATAGTGTCCCGGCTTTTAATAATGAATGGTATTCGCGGAATATGTATATTAAGGGGACACCGGAGTTTGAACATCACGTAAAAACCTATGGGCCGCATAAGGATTTTGGCTATAAGGATTTTATCCCCCTCTTTACAGCTGATAAATTTGACGCTGATGAATGGGCAAGCTTGTTTAAGGAAGCCGGGGCCCGTTATGTTGTTCAGGTTGCAGAGCATCATGATGGATTCCAAATGTATGAATCGGAGTTGTCCGCGTGGAACGCAAAGCGGATTGGGCCAAAACGTGATGTCCTTGGCGAGCTGAAAGCTGCTTATGAGGAGCAGGGGCTTGTTTTTGCCGCTTCTTCCCACCGGGCAGAACACCACTGGTTCATGGGTAACGGGAAAGAGTTTGATTCTGACATTAAAGAGCCGTTAACTTGCGGTGATTTTTATTGGCCCTCGGTTATTGAACAGCCTGACCAGCAAAACCTTAGGGCAAAACCTGACCCATCAGAAGAATTTTTAGACGATTGGTTAATCAGGACTTGTGAAATCATTGACAAATACCAACCGAAATTCTTGTATTTCGATTGGTGGATTCAACATGAAGCATATAAAAAGCACCTTAAGAAAATAGCTGCTTATTACTATAATCGCGGTAAAGAATGGGGCATTCCGACCGCAATCTGTTATAAACATGATGCTTTTGCTTTTGGCTGCGGCATTGTTGATGTTGAGCGGGGCAGGTTAGCCGAAGCAAAGCCTTTTTATTGGCAGACCGACACCGCAATCGCCCGCAATTCGTGGTGTTATACATCTACGCTTGACTATAAGAATTCCAAGGAGATTATTTGCTACTTGATTGATGTTGTCAGCAAAAATGCCAATTTACTCTTAAATATCGGGCCGAAAGCAGATGGAAGCATCCCCGGTAAAGACAGGCAAATCCTTGCTGATATCGGCAAGTGGCTTAAGGTTAATGGGGAAGCGGTTTATGAAAGCAAATGCTGGCGTTATTCCGCGGAAGGCCCGACCAAAGAAGCCGAGGGGCAGTTTAGTGATGGTATTGCTGGCGGCGGTTATACGAGTTCTGACTTCCGCTTTACCGCTGGGAACGGGAATATTTATGCCATCTGCATGGAGTGGCCAGCTGAGGGAAATATAACAATTAAATCATTGGGTGAGTCAAAAGATCCGCATAAACCCGCTTTCCATGGCTTAATTAAAGATGTTAGCATATTAGGTTATGATATTAAGCTGGCTTGGCAGGCGGATAAAGAGGGGCTTCACGTAAATGCGCCGGGGTTAAGCTCCGAATTGCCGGTAGTTTTAAAGGTGGGGGTAGAGTAGGGGGGGAGTAGGGGGAAGAGTAATTTAGGTAAGCGGAATACGGAAATAATGGCAATGGCACAATTGAAATTAGGTCAGGGGTAAGATATAATGAGATTGTGAAAGAAAAAGGAGAGTATTATATATGCACACCCAACAAGAATTAATTGATACATTAACCCCGATTTTCAGACAATACCCCATAAAGCGGGCAGCAATTTTTGGCAGCTATGCCCGGGGTGATGCGACCAACGACTCTGATTTAGACATTCTTGTGGAGTTGGATTATACAAAAGGCATAGCTGGGTTATTCTATAATTTTTGGGATGAATTAGAAAGCACCATTGGATTAAAGACAGATCTAGTGACAGTTGATTCTTTATCAACAACGCCTCAAAAATTTCGAGAGCGCGTGTTGCAGGAAATGAGGTATATTTATGAAATATAAGAGCTGGGATTATTTAGACCATATGGTTCAAACCTGCGATGAATTAACCGAGTGTATGAAAGGAATAGATTCTGTGCAGGAGCTAAAAAAATCTATTTTAGCCAAACGCGCAGTCACCATGTGCTTGCTTGATTTAGGCGAATTATTCAAAAGCCTAACAATCGAAGAAAAAGCTGAATATCCATTAGGTAATTGGCAGCATGTCATTGGTTTCCGAAACCGCGCGGCTCACGGCTATCATGATTTGGATTTTGGGATTATTTTCGACATTGTTGTTAATACGATCCCGCCTTTATCAAAATTCTTGAAAGAAAAGCAAATAGCCAAGAGTAATAATAATGTACAGTAAAAAACAGCAGGTAAAAAAGGCATTAATAATTACTATCTTAATCGGGATAGCTGCACTTATGATAATATGCTTTGGCTTAATTCTTCATTCGCCAAAATATATATTGAATAATCTGGATATATCGCAGATAGAGAGCATAACTTTATACTCTTTATCGCCAAATGAAGCCGCAGTATTATCAGAAAATGATGTTTCCGAATTATATGAACTACTGAAACAAGTTAAGATAACTGGCAAAAGCAACGATGATTTCCGCTATTATGACGGCGGAAGATGGGTTCAATTCCACATAAAAATATATAATAAAAAGGGCTTTGATTTTGCGGGAAGTACCCCATTCTATATTATTAACGGTCAAAATGGATATGAAGCTGATGATGAAATTAGCAGTCATATGTCAAGCATATACTATTCATTAGTGGTAAAGTATTTTCCGCAATTTCAGCGTTAGTAAAGTAAAGCCTGAATTACTAGCGAATATATTTAGGAGATAACTATGAAAACTAGTCTAAAACTATTAATATTAACTATTTCTGTCATCAGCATTGTTGGTATCGGCAGCCTTATTGTATATTCTTCGATGGATAGCATGGGCCCGCAAATTTACTGTGATGATTGTAATAAAAATGCGTCTGCTCTTTCCGGGACACCTGTATCTATCCGCCAGTATTTTAATTATCTATACGGTGGCGCAATGGCTGGCGCGGTGATTGGAGAGAGTGACGAATTGAGTTATCTTGACTCAAAGGTTGTCCAAGGTGATATGGCCGCAGAATTTTTTATCACCGATGAAACCACAATGGAAGAGATGGTTAATCACATAAATGAAACCGAACCTTGGCGGTGCGAGCGTTGCGCAGTTTATGTTGCGCGGATTCTTCGCGACTATGAGGGCGGAAAAGCAATTCTAGAAGAATGGTTAAGAGACGTTGAAAGCAAATAAATAATTAGCGTGTTACCCATGAGCGGTAAATGTGTTCGTGGGTAACACCTAAATATGAAGAACAAATATGAAAAAACTTATCCCATTAATAATGCTAATATTAACTATCAGCCCTCTTTTCCTATCCGCCTGCACCAAAACCGGAAATAGTACAGGGATTGACCTTGATACGGTCGTTTATTTGGCTTCTTCTTTTGAAATAGAAAATATCAATATAAGTGCCGTAGCTTCTGATAGTGATTATCTTTATGCCTTGGGCGACGATATCAGCCAAAGCAATATCACGAAAATTTCTTTTGGCAATAATGAACAAGCAAATATTAGCTTGGATTTCTTAGGAAGCAATCAAAGCGTTTATGATTTTGCGCTTAAAGCAAATGGCAATTTTTTATTGCTAGTTTCCACATGGGATAATACTGGGACAGTATCAAACCTTATCGAGATTTCGGCAAGTGGTGATTTAGTTAGCAATACAAACCTAAATGACTTGTTAGGCCTATCCGGGAATGTATCGACCAATAAAATGTATTTGGATATGGATGAAATGATTTACATAATCGTTCCGATGAATCCGGCAACTCATATCTATGTTCTAAAAGACAACATGGAAATAGCTAATAAATTTATTGATGAAGATTACCTTTTTAACCTAGTTATCTGCGCTGATAATAATATATATTTGCATTCTTCCGGCGATGATGGGACAGTGCTAAAGGAACTGGATTTTGAATCAGGCGCGATAACCAAGATTTCTTTTCCGGACAGCATTAAATATAATAATCTAATCGGTTTTTCTTCTGCTTCAGATTCTGGTTTATTATGTGCCGATGTTTCCGGGATATGGGAAGTTGATTTGGCAAGCGGCTCAGCCAATGCTATTTTGAATTGGCTTGAAAGCAGCATTAGTGTTGTTAGAATTTATTATTTTGGCAGTCTTAAAGACGGCGGTTATTGGGCAGTCAGGCAAATGAATAATGAGGGGGTGCATTCCGCTGAAGTGATTAATTTAACCCCGACTACCATCAGGGAAATGCCTTCCCGGCAGTATATTACGTATGCGACTGGTTATTTAGACTCATACATCTTGGACACCATTGTTGAGTTTAACAAAACAAATGGAAAATACCATATTAATGTTAAGGAATACTTTACCGGGATTGATTATGGCGATACGGAAAGCCTTGCGGCGGCTTTGATCAGGTTTAACATGGCAATCAGCAGCGCAAATCCGCCGGATCTGATCAATATCGCTGATATAAATTTCCCGCAGCTTGCCGCCAAGGGTGCTTTTTTGGATCTAAACCCTTTGCTTGAAAAAAGCAAAATCCGCCATGATGATTATCATTATTTAGCCTTTAATGGCTATAATGTCATGGGAAATACATATGCCGTAACGCCGGAATTTTCGATTGAAACCTTAGTTGGACACGAAAGCAAACTAAATAATATTAACAGCTGGTCGATACCAGAGCTAATAGAATGGGCAAGCAAATACCCGGACGCCAAACTGCTCCGCAGCTATACTAATGATATTTTGGCACTTTTGATGAGTGATGATTATCATCGTTTTACTGATTGGCAAACAGGGAAATGTGATTTCTTAAACGATGATTTTATTAGTATTTTGGAGTTTGCTGCCGCTAACCATACGGACGATGAAGAAAATGACCGGAGCAGTCCTCATTTTATCGGAATGCGTGAAGGTTTCAAAAATAATTATTATCTTTTAAGCCATGCGTTTATTTCTAGTATCGATACATTCTATGAATATGACGTTATGTTTGATGGAGAAGCGAAATATATCTGTTTTCCAGCTCGTGACGGCAGCGGCTTTTTGGCACGCCCTGCCGGGGCGACTGCTATCTCGGCTAACTCTGATAATGCTGAAGCGGCTTTTGCTTTCATTTCTTACTTACTTAGCGACATATATCAGCAAACAGATAAGCCGAGAATGTTTTTTATTCCGGTTAAAAATTCTGCCCTTGCTTCATTTGAAAAAAGATTATTGACAAAAACATTGATTGGCGATAAGCGCGGAACGTATGAGTACGGATATGGCCATGAAGATATGTTTGTCCGGATTGATTTTTCCCGCGATGATGAATACATGGAAATATATAAGGATATTATTTCCAGCACGAATAGCATTAAGGCAGCAGATGAGCAAATTTTGCTGATTATCAGCGAAGAAGCCACAGGTCTTTTAGCGGGGCAAAAGTCGGCCAGAGAGGTTGCAGGGATTATTCAAAACCGGGTACAAGTTTATATGGATGAAAATCGGTAAGAAATATATAAGAGAAAAGAGGGCGAAAAATGCTGAAAATTGCGATTTGCGATGATGAAGATTTTTTTCTTGAAAAAATGAAAACAGCGGTAGAAATCGAGCTTAATAAATTAGGCATTAATAATTTTGCAATCGAAACTTATCTTTCTTCGCGCAAATTAGCTGGCCTTAATGAAAATATCTCAAAATATAACGTAATTTTTCTTGACATCAATATGCAGGAGTTAACTGGCCTTGAGCTAGCAAAGCACATCAGGAAATATGATGATGATGTCTTGATTGTATTTGTGACTGCCTTTATTGATTATTCAATCGAAGGTTATAAATATGGAGTGGCCGATTATCTTTTAAAAGATACTTTTGCCAAAACTTTGCCGGAATGCATAAGAACTATTATTAAGCGGTTAAAACTTAAAGCCGGAACGATTACAATGGATTTTTTGGAAGGAAGAGAAACATTAAATACCAGCCAGATACTATATTTCGAGCAGTAACCACAAACTATATTTTCATACATATAAGCATATGAAAAAGCAGTTCAGCATAGTCAGGAAACTTGATGATATTGAAAAAGAACTAAAAGAATTTGGATTTCTGCGGATTCACAAAAGTTTTCTTGTTAATGCGGGATATGTCCAAAAAATCGTTCCTTATCGTGCCACTTTGGAGGGGAAAATGGAGCTGCCAATTCCCCGGGTGAAATTTAAGCTGGTGAGAGACCGTTATTTCGAGTACAGGAGCAATTTGCTATGATTTATTATTTGACAGGCGTAATCCTTACTTTTTACGAAGCGTGTGGCTGTCTTTTGTTTTTTGACATATTCTCTGAAAAGAGGTCGCGGAAAAAAGGGCCTAATGCGTTATTATTCTTAATACTATTATCAGCGTTTTATCTGATTGGGTTTTTGAGTGCTTCATTTTGGGGCGACGTTAAATTTTTTCTTAAAATAATTTTAGCCATATTAACAATAATAATTGTCATGTCGGTTTATTGTAAAAGCTCGCCGCTTAAAATTGTTTTTCTAGCAACGGGATTTTACGCAATATCATTTGCGATCGATTATGTTTTGCTGATTTTAACCCAAACTGATAGCTTAGAAAGTTCAGCAAGGGTAACTATAGTAGCCCTTTTTAGTAAAACATTAATGCTGTTAGTGATCTTCTTTCTAAGCAGGAAGCTAAAAAAAGGAAATGGGCTTGGCTTAATTACAAGTGCTGAATGGATAAGGTTTTTGTTTTTGCCAATTTTATCAATCTTATCAATGGCCTGGTTCATTGTAAGCGGATTTGATGATATTAATGCGGTTATTTTTGTCACCTTTGGCTTGGCTTCCGCGAATTTCATTAGTTTTTATATTATCCGGGATATTATCCAAAGAGATAACAGTATCTTAAAAGCCAGATTGGCAGAAGAAAGATACAAACCACGCTATTGCCAACGCAATAATTAACCAAAAATATAAGATGGCGGAAGCGAATGGCATTATAATCATGCTTTCTTTAAGCGATTTGGCAAACATAAAAATATCAGATGAGGATTTAGTAATAATACTTTCTAATTTACTGGACAATGCAATAGAAGCTTGTATGAATTTAAATGAAGAAAGCAGAATCATCAAATTCCAGTGCATTTGGCAAAATGATGAGCTTAACATAATTATCAAAAACCCAATGACAGGCAAGTTAAAAACCATCAATGATTATCCTGTTTCGACAAAGCAAAATCCCGAAGAGCATGGGATTGGCTTGCAGAATGTTGAAGAAGCAATAAGGAAATATAATGGCGAGTGCAGCTATAGCAGTAATGGAGGATTCTTTTCATATTCAATAATTATTAGGGCGTAAAATACTTGCCTTTTCTCTTTTCGTCTATCCCATTCCCATAGTGCATATATTAGATGTAAAGCCTATCATAGGTGCAAAATTGAAATTTTCGCATAATTCAAGCTCTCCCAGCAAACTAAGCCTTAATATAAAAAAAATAATTATTATTGCGGCCATGATATTTCTCTCTTGCTTATTTGTTTTTGGTTATACCCTTGTTAATGACCGCCGGACATTTGCCCAGCTTTCACGCGAGATTTTTATTAATGAGCTGACCGCAAATACTTTGAATTTGCATTATACGATTGCTTATCCTGAAAATTTCGGGATTGTGCATATTCCAAAGCTGACCCCTTATGTTGCGGCGGAAATAAAATCGCGTGAAGATGAATTAAATGATATAATCATGTCGCTTGAGGGAATAACCCCGGTATTTTTAGCCCCGGATGACAATTATACATATAACTTATTAAAGGCTTATCTGCTTAATCTAAAAAACGGCCAGCGATTTCATTTTTATGATGAACCATTTTCGCCAAGCTCTGGAGCCCAAGTAATGCTGCCGATTCTTTTAAACGACTATGTTTTCCGTTCGGCTTCAGATGTTGAAAATTATTTACAGATTCTTGACCAGATTGATGATTATCTTGCCGGATTATGTATATTTGCGCGGGAAAAAGCCGCCGTTGGGCTATTTATGCCTGACCGGATTATCGACCGGATTATTGAGCAATGCGATATCATCATTGGCAAAAACGAGATTTTGTCGGGAACTCATTTTTTACAGATTTCGTTCAAAGAGCGGCTTAAGACCCTTGCGGACAATGGTTTGATTAGTGCCGAAGAAATGAACGGTTATCTTGCCGAAAATGACAGGCTTTTATTAACGGTTGTTGCCCCGGCTTACATAAGGACCGGAGATGAGTTGTTTTTATTAAAAGGTTCAGGTAAAAATGAAATGGGGCTTGCGCATTTTGCCGAGGGCAAGGAATATTATCTTCATTTGCTGGCGCAGTCAACCGGAACGAAGCGGGGCATTGAAGAGATAAAAGAATGGCTGTTTAAAGATTTCCGGCAAAATTACAATGAGCTTATCAGCTTGCTGCGTTTGTACCCGGCTTTGATGGATAACCAAGATGAAGCGGATTTACCGTTTATCATTGATACCCCGGAAGCGATGTTAAAAGATTTGGAAGAAAAAATGGCGGCCGATTTTCCCCGCTTTACTGCCGAGGTCGAGTTAATTCTTAAAAATGTTTCTCCGGCGATGGAAGATTATGCCAGCCCGGCATATTATCTGTCACCGCCCATTGATTATTATCTGGAAAATACGATTTACATTAACCAGAAAAATAATCTGACCGGGTTATCATTATATACGACCCTGGCCCATGAGGGTTATCCCGGCCATCTTTACCAAACTGTTTTTAACCGTTATTTTATGGAAAAAACAAACGGCAACCCGCTCCGCCATATTTTGCATTTTGGCGGATATCAAGAGGGCTGGGCATTGTATGTTGAAATGGAAGCCTTTGATTTTGCCAAAAGCGTGATGATGGAGAAATATCCTGAAGTAGAATTTTTATATGAATATCTCCGGTTAAACCATGCCTTGCAGCTTGGGCTTTATTCATTGCTTGATATCGCTATCCATTATGATGGGGCTGATCTTGAGCAAGTGCGGAAAATCCTTGTTACAATCGGGATTGTTGATAAAGATGTGGCCCTTTCGATTTTTGATTATATCATTAGTGAGCCAGCGAATTATCCCAAATATTATTTAGGTTTCTTAGAAATAACCAATTTGAAAAACGAAGCAAAAAGCTTGTGGGGTGAAAAATACAGCGATTATGAGTTTCACCGCGTTTTCCTTGAGGCCGGGCCGTCGGATTTTGCGACTTTGCATAAGGTGATTAGAGGGGGGCGGTAGTAGTTTAGGCGGATTATTCAAATATCCACTTCCGACCGAATCACCTCAAAGCACATTCGCCCATTATGGCAAGGGGATTTCCATAGTCCGGCAAGCGGAAGGCCGGGAGTTGGAAAGCCATCTTTTAGGACTTCCGTGAACCATTCCGAATCCGCCCTTTGGTCAACCACAAATTCTTTGATGAAGCCCCAGATATTCCGCGCTGCTTCCAGATATTCAATCCGTTTCGGCTCACGTTTATAGCCGGATAAGAAGCCAATAACGCTTTCCGCCTGCACCCACCATCGGCGGGCTTCATTAACTTCGCCTTTTAGTGCTTCATAAGCAAGTGAATTTCCGTCAAAGGCTATTATTAATATTTCATCGGTTATATTGGCGGTAATCGGGGTCATCCGGATAAAATAGGAGCGGTTCTTGATTACCTCTACAGCCCTGTCAATCAGCCATGCGGCTTCGATATCATAACCATATGAATGAAAATCAATAACCGGATTCATCTTCGCGTCGAAAAAAATCTCCAGTCGGCGTAAAGTCGGGTTATATATTTTCTCATCAATTGTGCTTAGAATCCATTCCAGACGGTCTTTAACTGCTTTGTTTTGTGAAACTCGGAAAAGCTCGGTATAAGCTTCCAGAATATAGAGGAGTGTTTTCAATGTCTTTTCTGCGGTTGGACAATTTTCTGTCAATTCGTCATTGGGGATATAATTAAAGTATTCATCAAAAGAATCTTTATAGCCAAATTTGTCCGTGCATTTTTCCTCAATTAAGCTAAACAGATCAAAAGCAAGGTTTAGGGCCTCGTTGTCACTTGTTGCTTCATAATAGGAAGCAAGGGCATAGATGGAAGCCGCTTGGGTGCAAGTATATTTGTCCGTCGAAGCCGGAACGCCGTTATTGCGGATTGACCAAAAAATACCGCCATTTTCGGTATCGAGGCAATTTTCTTTCAAAAAAAGGTAAGCGTGTTTGGCTTCATCTAGTAGTGATTCATCATTAAGCAGGGTAAACGTATTAGCAAAAAACCATAAAATCTGGCTGTTTAGGAGACAGCCTTTTTCGGCAAATTTGTTAATCTTTAAATCATAATCAACTTCACCAAAATAACCGCCATTTTCGTAATCGCGCAGGTTTTTCCAAAAAGGGATGATGACATTTTCCAAGTGATTCCTAATTTCGTTTTTTATCATTGGAAGCTCTCCTTATAAGTATTCGGCAAATTCATTTTCGGAAGCGTTCAAAAAAACGATGCCAACAATGCCAGGGCCGGTATGGGCGCCGATTGCGCAGCCGACTTGGCCAATCACAACGCTTTTGACATGGTATGTTTCTTCCAGCCGTTTGGCTAAAGTCGTCCCTAATTCTTTGTCAGTGCCGACACAGACGAAAATCCGTTGTTTTTCAAGCTCTACGCCCCGTTCGCCAACCATCTCAATCAGGCGGCTGACGGCTTTGCGGAAACCGCGGATTTTTTCTTTTGGCTCAAGAGCACCTTTTTCATTAACAATAATAATCGGTTTGATGTCAAGAGCTCCCCCCATCGCCCCGGAAAACTTGCTGACCCGGCCGCCCTTAATCAAATATTCCAAGGTCGTTACCGAAACAACGTGCTCAACACGGTTCGCGCTATAAAAGCGGGCAGCTTTTAGCAGGATATCCCTTGGGGCCCCGTTTTCTTTCATGATAAATAGTCTTTCAACAATCAGGGCAATGCCGCAGGAAGCACTTTTGGAATCAATGATGGTCATTTTGAAATCGGGATAGGTTTCTTTTATTTCGTCCCTTGCCAATATTGCCGCATTAAATGTTCCGGCTATTCCGGTTGAAAAACAGATATACAGTACTTCGTCATCCCGCTCGGCATAAGGAGTGAAATGCTTTACAAACATATACTGGTTGATATGGTAAGTCTTGATTTCTTTTCCTTCGCTTTGGATCCGGTAAAATTCATCAGGAAAAATATTCTCGCTGTCAAAATAATCCGTCCCCTCAATCGTGACCGGAGTCGGTATGACATGGATGTCATATTTTTCTTTTATCTCCAAAGGCATATCGGATGCTGAATCAGTAACAATTGCAAAAGCCATTTTGTCTCCCTTATATTTCATGCTAATATTAGACCGCTTTCGGGTCAACCTTGTTGCTGATATGGGTAAGGCGGTCCATGATATTAAGGTGCTGGGTGCAAAGGCCCTCGCACAGCCCGCAACGGGTACAGTCCCCTGCGCCGTCCGCCGTGACATCCCAATGCCAGGCAAGGCGGTTCATAAAGCTCCCCCCTAATAAAACCATGTTGTAGGCATCCATGTATTTGGGGATTTGGATTCCGGCAGGGCATTTGTCACAATAATTGCAGCCAGTACACATATCATTAATCGATTCGCCTGTATTTTCATACTCCTTGCATATTTCTACTGCTGGTTTTTCAACGAGGTTTTCCACGGAAAGACAAGCGTCATCAACATGGGCTTTTGTCTTACACCCGGCAAGGGCAACGGTTATTTCGCGATGGGACGCAACAAACCTAAGCGCAGCCTGGGCAACATTAAAATTAGTTCCTTCAGTCAGATAAGCAAATTTGTCCGCATTATCCGGAATCAAGCCGCCGCCTAAAGGATTCATCGCAACTACGCCCATGCCTTTTTCGTAAGCGGTACTGATCCCATTTTGGCGGAAACGGTAATTAAGGGCATTATAGCCAATCAGCATTCCTTTGAATTTGTCAGTTTCAATTACCTTTTCGAGCTGTTCGCCGGGCATATGGGAAGAAAAAACAATATTGCGGATCAGGCCTTCGGCTTTTGCTTCTTCGCAGACTTCATACATGGCGTCATAAAGCCTTTGGAATCCGTCCAAATTCATAATGCACCACAGATGGTAAAAATCTATGTAGTCAACCTTAAGCTGCTTTAGTGATGTTTCCAGACGGCGGCGGAAGCCATCTTTTGTCTGCGTTCCCTCACAAGTCCCAAAATTGCCTTTCGTCGAAATATAATAACTGTCACGCTTTACTTGTGATAAAGCCATTCCGGTAATGATTTCACTTTTGTTGTCGTAGCTATATAAAGGGGCGGTGTCAAAATAGTTAATCCCTTTTTCGTGGGCGTAAAGTGCGACTTCGGCGCATTTTTCCAGCTGTCCTTTCTTAATATCCTCGTCGTCATAGCGCATACAGCCAAATCCTATTGCCGATACTTTCATTTCGGTGTTTCCATAATTTTTGTAATACATATAACCATCCTTTCCTGCTAAACAATAACGTTCTCTATATTCATTCTATACTAAGTTGGCAATTTGCACAAGTGGGGGACTTTCACGCTAAGTTAATGGTGAAAATAAAATACTCCTCTTCTTCAAGATATGTCTTCCCATTGCTTACGAAACCTAACTTTTTTAAAAGATTCATCGAAGCAATGTTTTCATGCCGGACTAAAGCTTGTATCACGTTAAGCTCCAGTTCCCTTAATGCAAGCTCAAGAATCGCCCTTAAAATTTCCTCGGCATATCCTTTGCGCTGGTGGTTTTGGGCAATGACAAAGCCAAGCTCCGGAATGCTGAATCCCTCGCGCCAGCTAATTCCGGCCCGGCCGATGACTTCCCCGGTTTCACGAAGAGTCACCGTCCAAATCCCATATCCGTAAAAGGTATAAATTGTTTTGATGTATTCAGCGGCATATATCCTTTCTTCATTGATATTGAGCAAATTGGGGATATAAAGGGTAATCAAGGGGTCACTATAAATGCGGTAAAATTCATCAACATCTTCAATCGTTGTTTCGCGGAGCGTTAGCCGCTTGGTATCGAGGATATGCCAAGGAAGCCCTGCCAAACGCTGATAAGCTTTCAGGAATGAATCAAAATCAAGGTCGCGGATTTCGCTCATTGCGTATAATGCTTTTTGCAAGTCGGCACGGTGATTTTGGTCATGCTGGTGGGCAATGACATAATATCCTGCGGCCAGCATTTTTTCAAGCGTTTCCGCGTCATCGGCAAGGTATAGGGTATCAGGCAGCTGCCCGGCCTCCTTTATATAAGACGGATTAAAACCCCAATTATCTTCACTCAGCAAATAAGATACCTTAACCTCGTTTTCCTTGAACTTTCCCGCAAGGTACTTGATATCTGATATAATCGTCTTAATATAAAACGATTGATCCGTTTTTAATATAAATATGATTTGCTTAAGCATTGTAAATTTCGCTTTTTTCATATACAATGTTTATACCCTACGCATTTCACAAGCGGAGCTTGTGAAACTGCTTGAATAAAAAGTGGAAATTTTAATTTCCATATGTATACCCCATGCACCTAGTGTACCACAAAGGAGACCAAAATGGCAAAAAAAACTGAAATTACTATCACAATGGAAAGCGGCGAGACAATGACCGCTGAATTATACCCGGACATCGCTCCGATTACGGTTGAGAATTTCCTTAAGCTTACCAAAGAAGGTTTTTATGACGGGCTGATTTTTCATCGTGTCATCAAAGGCTTTATGATTCAGGGCGGCGACCCGCTTGGCGCAGGTTACGGCGGCCCAGGATATGGGATCAAAGGCGAGTTTTCCGAAAATGGAGTTGAAAACAATCTTAAGCATACCGCCGGGGTGCTTTCAATGGCGCGAAGCTCTGACCCTGATTCCGCTGGCTCGCAATTTTTTATCATGCACAAAGACTCAAGGCATTTAGATGGTTCATATGCTGCCTTTGGCAAAATAATAAGCGGCATGGAAGTGGTTGATAAAATTGCCGAAACGGCGGTTGACCATCAAGATAAGCCCATTGCTGACCAAGTAATGAAAACGATTGTCATTAACTGATTATGAATGAAAAAGTATTACGCACTCTTGAATATACGAAAATAATTAACAGCCTTTCCGAAAAAGCCGGATCGGAGCTGGGCATTTTAAAATGCAAAAATTTAGTCCCAATGACGCATCTTTCTGATATCGTTAAAGCGCAGCAAGAAACACAAGACGCGCTTTCTTGCTTATTTAAAAAAGGTGCAACTTCTTTCGGCAACAACCATGATATTGGCTGGGCAATGAAATCACTTGATAAAGGCAACACAATTTCTATTCCGGAATTACTGAAAATCGCCGGGCTTTTAGAAAACGTCAACCGCATTAAGCAGTATGGCCGCCCGGGGCGGAATGATGAAACACCAGATTCCTTGGCCGGTTATTTTGATGCCCTTGAGCCTTTAAGCCAAGTAAGTTCAGAGATTCGGCGCTGCATTCTCGGTGAGGACATGATTGCCGATGACGCCAGCGCTGGGCTTTTAAAGATCCGGCGCAGCATTTCCCAGACCAACGCCAAAATCCAGACTCAATTAAACAGCATGGTTAATGGGTCAGTCAGGAATTATTTGCAAGACGCGGTTATTACCCTGCGAGACAACCGTTATTGCATCCCGGTTAAAAGCGAGTATAAAAATCATGTCCAGGGAATGATTCATGACCAATCGTCGTCCGGTTCGACTTTTTTTATTGAACCAGCCGCAATTGTCAATTTGAATAACCAGCTTCGCGAGCTTGCGATTAAGGAAAAAGATGAAATCGATATCATTGTTGCAAAATTAAGCGCAGAAGTCGGCGAACACACAGTAGCAATCAGCACGAACCAAAGCATGATGACGGAGCTTGATTTTATTTTTGCGAAAGCAAATTTGGCTTTGGAGCAAAACGCCACAAAACCAATTATGAACGAGAACCATTTTATCCATATCCGCAAAGGCCGCCATCCGCTCCTTAACGCTGATACGGTCGTCCCAATTGACATTCATCTGGGGCGTGATTTCAAGCTTCTTGTTATCACCGGGCCAAATACCGGGGGGAAAACAGTATCACTTAAAACGGTCGGCTTATTTACCCTGATGGGGCAGGCGGGGCTTCATATCCCGGCGGGCGACCGCTCGGAACTGGCTATTTTTGATGAGGTGTTTGCTGATATTGGTGATGAGCAAAGCATTGAGCAAAGCTTAAGCACTTTTTCATCACATATGATGACGATTGTTAATATATTGGAAAATGCTAACGAAAACTCTCTGTGCTTGTTTGATGAGCTTGGGGCTGGGACTGACCCGGCCGAAGGGGCCGCGCTGGCCATTGCGATTCTTAGCTACCTTAATAAACGAAAGATTTTGAGCATGGCGACAACTCATTATAACGAGCTAAAGCTTTATGCCTTATCAACAGATTCAGTCCAAAATGCCAGCTGTGAATTTGATGTTGAAACCCTTAAGCCGACTTATCGGCTCCTGATTGGCATTCCCGGAAAAAGCAATGCTTTTGCCATTTCATCAAAGCTTGGCTTGCCCGACTTTATCATCAGCCATGCAAAGGAGCAGATGAAAGCCGATGAGACTAGTTTTGAGGATATTATTGCCAGTTTGGAAAAAAGCCGCATGACGATTGAACAGGAGCAATTAGAAATCATCGCAAGCAATAATGAGATAAAATCCTTAAAAGCCCGCCTGAAAGAAAAAACGGACAAAATCGACCTTAACCGTGACCGGATTCTTAGGCAAGCCAGGGACGAGGCGCGTGACATATTGATTGAAGCTAAGGATTTTGCCGACCTTACCATCCGTACTTTGCAAAAAGCCGGAATAAGTGATGGCATGAAAGAGCTTGAGCAAGCACGTGACAGCTTAAGGCAGCAGATTGAAGATAAAAATGAGCAGCTTAAGTTTAAAACTGAAGATAAAAATGAAAAAGAAGATATTAAAGCTGACATAAAAATCGGCACAATGGTCAAAATTATTTCAATGGGATTGACTGGCTCGGTCAATTCCCTGCCCGATCATAAAGGCAACGTTTTTATCCAATGCGGGGCAATGCGGACGAATGCCAATATCAATGATTTGGCTCTCGTTTCCGCAGATGAGTTAAACGCTAAACCAAAGAACGGAAAAAGCTGGTCAAACAAGCCCGGCAATAGCAGCATTAATCTTAGCCCAAAAGGCAGCATGGATTTATCAAAAGTTGCGAGCGTTCCTTCTGAAATAAGCCTGCGCGGGAAAACGGTTGATGAAGCGCTTTCCCAGCTGGACAAATACCTTGATGATGCGTATTTATCCCATTTTCCTAGCGTCAGGGTCGTCCACGGCAAGGGGACTGGCACACTCCGCAAGGCTGTCCATCAACATTTGAAAAAACTGGATTATATAGATTCTTTCCGCTTGGGCGAATATGGGGAGGGTGACAGCGGTGTAACGGTCGTAAAGTTTAAGAGTTAGGGAGATTGTATGGTTGGTAAGCAAAAGATATTGATTGTTGATGACGATGAAAACATTGCTGAATTGATTTCACTTTACTTGACAAAGGAATGCTTTGAGACAATGATTGTCCACGATGGGGAGGCGGCTCTTCTTGCTTGCTCCTCGTTTGCCCCGAATTTGATTTTGCTTGATTTGATGCTTCCGGGCATTGACGGTTATCAGGTTTTAAGGGAAGTAAGGACCAAAGCACAAACGCCAATTATCATGCTTTCGGCTAAGGGTGAGGTCTTCGACAAGGTCTTAGGGCTTGAGCTTGGGGCTGATGATTATGTCGAGAAACCTTTTGATTCCAAAGAATTGGTGGCCAGGGTCAAAGCGGTCCTTCGCCGTTACAAGCAAATAACGGCTTCCCCGGCGGCAAGCCATGATGCCGAAAATAAAGTTGAATATCCTGACCTGATTGTCAATCAAACCAATTATTCCGTCATTTTTATGGGTAAATCAGTTGAAATGCCGCCGAAAGAATTGGAATTGCTTTATTTCCTTGCCAAAACCCCTAACCGCGTTTTTACCCGCGAGCAGCTGCTTGACAAAATCTGGGGTTATGAATATGTTGGCGATACCAGGACCGTAGACGTACATATCAAACGCATCCGGGAGAAAATCGATGATACAGGCAAGGCATGGCGTATTTCAACGATTTGGGGGGTTGGGTACAAATTTGAGGTTAAAGGTTGAAAGAATGAAATTCTTTCAGCAACCCGAATCTATGATTCGGGATGATTTGAGCCACGCTCAAAGTTTCCAGACTTTTAAAGGAGCTTGGATTTAATGCGCAAAACACTCTACTTAAAGTTCATCTTAGCTTATATCATCTTTGGCTTCTTCGGGTTTGTTGTTGTGGCAACCTTTGTTTCGTCAATGACAAAGGAGCATTTACAGCGTGAGAAAGCTGAGGCCTTATACCGGGAAGCAATCCTTATTGCGAATACTTATGCAACTGACCTATATAATAACGAAACTTCGCTTGAGACGGTCAAAAAGCAAATTGATGCCCTTGACACCTTTTTTTCGGCCGCGGTCTGGATCATCAACCCCTCTGGGCTGATGATTCTTGACTCCCGCAACCCGATTGATTTGGAAACGGAAGTTTTTGTTGCCGATTTTGACCCATCGATTATGGCTGGCTCGCATTATGTGATTGGCACTTTTTTTGATATTTTTGATGAAGATTATATCAGCGTCCTTGCGCCAATTGCTTCTGATTTCAAAATCAATGGTTATGTCGCTTTGCATTATTCAATTAAAAATATTGCAACTTCGGCCGATGCCTTGCTTAATATTTCTTATCTGATGCTCGTGATTTTATTTTTGCTGTCGCTGATTATCCTCATTTTTTTCACCGAAATGGTTTACCGCCCTTTGCGCAAAATCACGGTCGCCACAGAACAATATGCCGATGGGAATATGCACTATGAGTTTAGCGTTGACAGCGAAGATGAAATGGGTTATCTGGCGGCTTCTTTATCTTATATGGCAAGTGAGATAGCAAGGGCCGGCGACGACCAGAAAAAATTTGTCGCCAATGTCTCCCATGATTTCCGTTCGCCGCTTACTTCAATCCGTGGTTATCTTGAAGCAATGCGTGATGGGACAGTCCCGCCGGAGATGTATGAAAAATACATTGACATCCTGACTAATGAAACCGACCGCTTGATTAAGCTGACCAATAGCTTGCTTACTCTAAATAACTTAAATATGCGGGGAATGTTTTTGGATAAATCCAGTTTTGACGTCAATAATATTATCCGCAATACCGCGGTCTCGTTTGAGGGGACGTGCCGGAAAAAGAAAATTGCGATTGAGCTTTTACTGACTGACAGTATCACTGTTTATGCTGACATGGATAAAATCCAGCAGGTTCTTTATAACCTTTTGGATAATGCGATTAAATTCAGCCCGACTGATTCAATCATCAAAATTGAAACGACGGAAAAGCATAACAAAATCTTTGTTTCAATCAAGGACAATGGGGCAGGAATCCCCAAAAATGAACTAAAATTCATTTTCGACCGCTTCTTTAAGTCCGATTCCTCACGCGGCCGCGATCGGCGCGGTACTGGACTTGGGCTGGCAATTGTTAAGGAAATCATCAACTCGCACAACGAAAACATCAACGTAATCAGCACGGAGGGAATCGGGTCAGAATTTATTTTTTCCCTCCCGGTCACTGATGAGGGTGAGGGGGATTGAAGTTTTGGAAAATTTTGGTAAATTTGAATTTGAAAAACAGTTTTGAAAAATTTCGATAAATTTGAATTTGGAAAAAACAAGTTTTGAAAAATCCGAAGAATTTGAAAAATTCGAAGAATTTTTTGAAAACCTGTTGACTCCCCTTTTTTTATATGCTATAGTAATTTGCAAAGAGATCAGCTCTTTTTTTTATGCTATTTATTTTATTTTGGAGGAATCCCAATGCGGACAAGAATAACATTAGCGTGCATGGAATGCAAACAACGTAATTATAATACTACTAAAGAAAAAAAGAATCATCCGGACCGGATGGAAACCAAGAAGTATTGCCGGTTCTGCCGGACACACACTTCACATAAGGAAACCAAGTAAATAGGAGACCAGCAATGGCAGAAAAAGAAAAAACCGCGAAAAACAGCTTTTGGAAAAGCGTGAAATCTGAGTTTTTGAAAATTACCTGGCCCGACCGCGAGGCGATTGTCAAGCAAACCACGATGGTAGTTTTTATTTCGCTCGTCTTGGGCATTATTATTGCGATATTGGATTTCTTCTTGCAAATGGGCGTTGATTTTATTACGACGCTTAATGTTTAGAAGCTTTTGAAAGGTAAAAACCATGGCAGAACCTAACTGGTATGTTGTCCATACCTATTCCGGATATGAAAAAAAAGTAAAAGCAAATTTGGATAAAACAATCGAGAACCGCCATCTTGAAGAAGAAATTGTTGAAGTCCGTGTTCCGATGCAAGATGTAATCGAGGTCAAAAACGGACAGCGCAAAACTGTCCAAAAAAAGATGTTCCCCGGTTATGTGCTGGTGAATATGGTGATGAACGATGATACATGGTATGTCGTAAGGAACACCCGGGGCGTGACAGGTTTTGTCGGGCCAGGCTCAAAACCTGTGCCTTTATCAGAAGCGGAAATGAAGCCGCTCGGAATCAGGACGGAGAATATCACGATTGATTTTGCCGTTGGTGATCCAATTGCCGTTGTTGCCGGAATCTGGCGCGATACGATTGGCGTTGTCCAGCGGATTGATATGGGCAAACAAACCGCAACGATTAACGTGGATTTATTCGGGCGCGAAACCCCGGTTGAAATCAGCTTTGCCGAAGTACGCAAAATGCACTGATAATAGATCAAAGCGAAGCCACTCGTAAACGCTTTGAATCTTATCATATAAAGTAAGCGTGGGAGCAGTACCTGCTGCATGACCACAAAAATTATTCACAGGAGGTGCCAATATGGCAAAAAAAGTAGAAGCTTATATCAAGTTACAAATCCCTGCCGGAAAAGCAACACCAGCCCCCCCGGTTGGCCCGGCGCTCGGACAGCATGGCGTAAACATTGTGGAATTTACAAAACAGTTTAACGCCCGGACGGCAGACAAAGGAGACACGATTATCCCGGTTGTCATCACAGTTTATGCCGACAGAAGTTTCAGTTTCGTTACCAAAACTCCCCCGGCGGCAATTCTTTTAAAGAAAGCCTGCAACTTAAAGTCCGGCTCGGCCGTTCCCAACAAAACCAAAGTTGCAACAATCTCCAAAGCAAAACTAAAAGAAATTGCCGAAATCAAAATGCCTGACCTAAACGCTGTTGATATCGATGCCGCAATGAGCATGATTGCAGGTACAGCGCGGAGCATGGGTATTACAGTCGAAGCAGATTAAGGAAGGGAGCATATCATGAAACGTGGAAAAAAATACAATGAAACGGCAAAATTAGTTGACCGTCTCAACCAATATGAACCTGCTGAAGCAATTGCTTTGGCCAAGAAAACAGCGGTTGCAAAGTTCGATGAAACAATTGAAGTTCATATCCGCACCGGCTGTGACGGCCGCCATGCCGAACAGCAAATCCGCGGCGCAGTCGTCTTGCCTAACGGCACAGGTAAAACCGTAAAAGTCTTAGTTTTTGCCAAAGGTGAAAAAGTAGCGGAAGCAGAAGCGGCCGGGGCTGACCATGTCGGCGGCGAAGAACTTATCCCCCGCATCCAAAACGAAGGCTGGCTTGATTTTGACGTTGTTGTCGCAACACCAGATATGATGGGTGTGGTCGGCCGCCTTGGTAAATTCCTTGGCCCGAAGGGCTTAATGCCAAACCCCAAAGCCGGAACGGTTACCATGGACGTAAAAAAAGCGATTGACGACATCAAAGCAGGTAAAATTGAATACCGCCTTGATAAGTCCAACATCATTCACGTCCCAATCGGCAAAGCTTCTTTTACCGAGGAGAAATTAGAAGAAAACTTCAACGCTTTGATGGAAGCAATTGTCAAAGCCCGCCCCTCAGCCCTAAAAGGCCAATTCTTAAGGAGTATCACCGTCGCGGCAACGATGGGGCCCGGCATAAAAATCAATACAGCACGTTTTTAAGTTGATTCTCGTTATGTCCCTCTTTATAATGAAGAGGGACATAATTTTTTATTGATCAGTATTTTCCTATGTTGTATAAGCGGAAAGGAACGTATGAAATATTTACTAGAATTAGAAAACGTCAGTAAAAAATATAAAAGATTTAGCCTTAAAGATATATCCTTTTCAGTTAGTCCGGGAGTTATTACTGGCTTTGTTGGCATTAATGGTGCGGGCAAAAGTACAACAATCAAAATTATTGCCGATTTAATCAAGAAAGATAACGGAGTTTTGAGGTTTTTTGGTGAAGAACGGAAATCAAAATACACAAATGAGCTGATCGGATATGTAATGGATAGCAGCTATTTTTACGAAAAGCAAACGTTAAAGTCAATTAAAAATACTATTTCTGGCACATACCGTAATTGGAATGAAAATGATTATCAGCGTTATTTAGACTTATTTTTATTAGATGAAAGCCAAAAAGTTGAAGAGCTTTCTAAAGGAATGAAGATGAAATATGCGTTAGCCCTTGCATTATCCCATAATGCCCGCTTATTGATTATGGATGAGCCAACGAGTGGGTTAGACCCTTTAATCAGAAGCCAAATAATTAGCGTTTTGAAAGAATTTATCGCTGATGGAACAAGGAGTGTCCTTTTTTCGACGCATATTACTTCCGATCTGGAAAAAGTTGCAAAGAACATTATTTTTATTCACGATGGAAAAATTGTGTTTAACGAAGCTTTGTCTAATATCTCCTCTTTGCATAAGAAAATAATTGGCACAGACTTTATGACTCTGGAAGATTGTATTATAGATTTTATTGAATATATGAAGCGAGGGAACGGCATATGAAAAACATAGTAATTTTAATAAAAAAAGATTTTACAATCGATAAGTTTAATGTAATAATTATTATCCTTTTATCAATTGGAATACCTCTTTATATAACATTCGCTTTACAGGATCTGGGGTTTGGCCAAGGATCAGATTTTGCTTCGCTTCTTCTAAGCTCTTTTTATTGCTTTTTTATGGTTTTAAGTAAGTTAGGATTGATTGAACACAAATATAAGGGTGCTGCTTATTTAACCTTGACCCCTATAAGCAGAAAAGATATTGTTGTTTCAAAATATGTTTTTTTATTATTGGTATTCATAATGAGTATTTTGGGCTATATAATAACATATCTTCTTGTGCCAGCAGTAAAGCCTCTTTCTCTCCCATCAATTATAATTGCAGGAACGGCAAACATAATATTTTTGGGCTTATATATTCCTTTAGAGTTTAAGTTGGGATATGAAAACATGAAATATTACTTTATGGTTTTGATAGTTGCAACACCTTTGCTAATCGGGTTTTTGGGAAAATATATGGATGTTTCAATTTTTCAGAATATTATTGAAAACGTCGAAAAATTAATTGCAATTATGATAGTGTTTTCTACAGTATTTATTGCAATATCATATAATTTTTCCCTCAAAATATTTATGAGGAAAGATTTGTAGGATAAGAAAGCAGAAAATATATAATGCAAAAACAAATAGAATTATCAGACATTCCATTTCATCAAGCGGAATTGGGATAAACCGCCAGATGCTTATCGATAATCACATTCTGATCACGTTAGCAATGGGCATTTTGGCTATCTTTGGGATAAAGATATTATCAGATAAGACCATAATTTTTAAGAAAAGAGCTGGATTTCTAGTTTTAGGAGTTATCAGTTGTGGCATTGGCTTTTGTCTGGAATGGGGTGCTATTCTAATCCCATTCATGCTGGTAATGTATTTTTGGCGTGATAGAAAAGTCTTAATGCTTGCTGGTTTTATTTTAATCCAAATAATTGCGCTGGTTATCCCATTAGCGAACCGCTTTTCCTTATTGCACTTCCCTTTATTTTCTTATATAACGGCGAGCGGGGCTCGGAAAGTGCCTTGGCAAAATATTTCTTTTATGTGTTTTATCCGCTTCATTTATGGATTATATACAGCGTTAAATTAATTATGGTTTTATCTTAATTCTAGGTTTCATATTATTTTTCCTAATCTACTGACAGCGGAATGAAATTGTGCTATAATCGTAATGGATTGATTTGTCAAGTAACCAGCGCTTATTAAAGAGTTTATAGAAACACTCAAAGCAAAATCGGCAAAAGAAATGAATTAATGACCAAGGGAGGATGCAAAAATATGGACACTATTTCTGTAAACCTAAACCGCGAGCTTGCGGCAAAAGCAAGACCTGTACTCAGCCATTATGGGATAGACATTGAAACTGCTCTCAATGCCTATCTGATGCAGGTAGTTACGGACATAAAGCCGTTTTTGCAAAAGAGCGAAAAAACAGACTTTGTACGCCCGGAGTTTCAGTTTGGCTGTTTGAAAGGCATATTAAACATTGATGATGATTTCAGCGATGTTCTCGCGGACTTTAAGGAGTATATGTAATGACAAAATATCTGCTTGATACACATACCGCGATATGGGCATTGTTGGGCGATGATGAAAAACTGTCCGCAAGAGCAAGGGATATAATAGCCGACAAGACCGTTGAACTTGCCGTCAGCATTGCATCCGCTTGGGAAATTGCCATTAAAATCAGCAAAGGCGGCAAAATTACGGAC
>WRLH01000026.1 GCA_009777715.1 Lachnospiraceae bacterium | reverse complement strand
CGACCCTTGAGAAATGTCGTTACTTAATTCGCGTATTTTGCGAATTTATGTAACGCAACATTTCTCTCGGAGCGAAAGCGTGTCGGACGTTGAATCGGCAACTCTCAAACGCGCGGGGAATCCTCTCGGAGCGAGAGCGGGTCGGACGTTGAATCGGCAACTCTCAAACGCGCGGAATATATTAAGCAAAATACAACGGAATATATTAAGCAAAAATACATAGGACATAACATAATAGGGCAGAATTGATGGACGTATCACTTAAGAATTGGCACAAAACAATAAAAAAGAGGGCAGCCCGCCGCAGGAACATCGGCCTTGCCAAAATCATGCTGGCGACAACAGTTGCGGTTTTCTTTGCGGTACTCTTTTTAATGCCGACTTTCTTAACGATAACGAACTCCTTTATGAAGGCCTCAGAAATATCAGCAAATTACGGCCAAGTCTTCCAGACGACTGATACTGGGGGAAAAGTTTTTATCTCCGAAAAGGTGAACCTTAAGTTTATTCCCGACATGGTCTCGTTTAGCCAGTACAACACCGTCTTGCTGAAAAGCCCTGATTACTTGATGAAATTCTGGAACTCAGTCATCCTCGTTGTGCCGATTGTTGTTTTCCAATTAGCCCTTGCAACGCTGGCGGCTTATGGCTTTACAAGATACCAAGGACGGATTAAAGAAATAATTTTTTTCTCTTACATAATACTGATGCTAATGCCGTACCAAGTTACGCTAGTCCCGAATTTTCTGGTCTCGGACTGGCTCAATTTGCTTGATACCCGCTGGGCGATTTGGCTTCCGGGGATTGTTTCGCCGTTTGCGGTCTTTTTGCTGACAAAATATATGCGCAAAATTCCGGCGGCCTATATGGAAGCGGCCCAGATTGACGGAGCAGGGGAATTGCAATTATTTATGAAGATCGCGTTGCCTTTATGCAAAGGCGCAATTGGCTCGGTCGCAATACTAGTTTTTATTGATTACTGGAACATGGTTGAGCAGCCATTAATACTGATATCAGATTCAATGTACCACCCGCTGTCAGTATTTTTATCAAGGATAAAAGACGCAGAAATCGGTTTGGCATTTGCGGTAGCGACAATTTATATGGTCCCGCCGATTTTGGTCTTCTTGTATGGTGAGGATTATTTAGTTGAGGGTATCACTTATCAAGGCGGAATCAAAGGATAAGCAAACAGGACAGGGAAGGGAATTGTATGAAAGAAAAGACAAAAAGAAAAGACCTAATCAAAAACGTGGCGATCGTATTTTTATCAGTGTTGCTGGCACTTACATTTTTTTCGAATACGATTATGAATTATTCTTTGCCGGAAGTAGCAACAGTTTTTGTCCAGCCCGGCAGTATCACGACAAGAATCAGGGGCAGCGGCACGGTTGAGGCTTCTGATCCTTATAGTGTTATCGCAACGGAAAGCCGGGTTGTCAGCAGCGTTCCGCTAAAGGTCGGTGACGAGGTCGAAAAAGATGATATCATTTATTATCTTGAAGAGGGTGAAAGCAATGAGCTGAAGATGGCTTTAGATGAGCTTGCCAGCATGGAGCTTTCATTTATGCAGCAGCTTTTTAGCGGCACGATCCGCTCAAGCGTGATTGGCAGGATTGATGCGGGGACATTCCGCTCATATGATGATTTTAAGAATCAGCTGACGAATATCCTAAACGGTGAGGTATATGCTGAAAACCAAGTAGAAACCTTGGAAAGAAATGTTGAGGAAATGCACAGGCGTTTGGTTTCGCTTGGTGTTCAATCCGGCAGCCAGGTTGCGCTAAAAGATGAACTGCTTCTAAATGTAGAGCGGGCAGGTGAAAATGCCCTAAAGGCAGTCAATGGCATTTTGCTCCATTATGGGGAAACAGCCCTTGATTCAGTTGAATCTGCCTTGATAGAGGCAAGAATGAAAACAACGCTAAGGGCAATGTACCTTGACGGAAGAATATCCGAGGGGCAGTATAACGCTTCTTTTGGGGCATATGACGAAATATTAGCACGTTATAATAGTAATTTGACCAAATTAAATGACGCGATCAAAATAGCCGAAAACAATTTGATTCTTGCCCAACAAGCGTTAATGGATGCCCAAGACAGGGTTGGCACGATGACGGATAACCGCAATGATGTTGTCGCCGATATCCAAGCTGAACTGACATTCAATAACCTTGTTGCCCAAATCGACGCCAAAAAAGCCGAGATCGCCAGATTAGAAGAAAAATCAACCGGAAGTGCCATTACCGCCCCGATTGCCGGAATCATTACCTCGCTTAACCATGTTGCAGGTGAAACGATTCAGCTTGATACCACCGTCGCGGTGATCCAGATTGCCGGAAAGGGCTTTACCACCAGCTTTACGGTGACGAACGAACAGGCAAGCCGGGTAAGTGTCGGCGATCCGGCCGAGGTCCAAAGCAGCTGGTTTTGGTTTAATGATTTTACGGTTATCCTGACCGGAATCCGTCCCGACCCCAATAACCCCGGCACGCAAAAGGAGTTAATCTTTACCGTGACCGGAAATGATGTCCAGGCCGGACAGCAGCTTAATATTTCGGTTGGGCAAAGAAGCGCCCAATATGATTTGACTGTTCCTAACAGCGCAATCCGGGAAGACAGTAACTCAAAATTTATTTTGCTGGTCGAAATGAGGAACACGCCCATCAGCAACCGTTATTATGCAAACAGGGTTGATGTTGAGATAATCGCCCAAGATGACAATAATACGGCGATTATTGCTCCCATTCCCGGATATGACTATGTCATTACAACGGCAACAAAACCAGTTGCGCCGGGCCAGCAGATTAGGTTAACGAACTAGCTTCTAAAGAATTTGAGGAACATGAACATAATTATGCTCAGTAAAAAACAAATAATCCTGTTAAGCACCGTGTTAATTTCGCTGCTTATTTGCGGCGCGTTAAGTTTGACGGCAAACGCCCTTAAAAGATCATTAGACAGCCAGCGGGCAGCCCAGCGATGGTCAAACGAGGGTGATTTTGCCCAGGTCAGCTGCTTTTTTGCTGATGACCAAGCCCTTGATCTTAATCAGGTGATGAGTTTCAGGAGCCAAATTGAAAAAAGCTTGCGCGAAGCTTCATATGATTTAGATGGAAGCGGCCGGGCATATATTGACGCTTATTCAAGCATGGGGATGATTAACATCATAAGTGAACGCACAAGCTTTGAATCAAAAGCGATTGGGATTGGGGGCGATTTTTTCCTCTTTCACCCATTGAAGCTGGTGAGCGGCGCTTATTTTTCCGGCCATGATTTAATGAAAGATTCGATTATTCTGGACGAGGAAGCGGCTTGGCAATTGTTTGGCTCATCTGACATTGCCGGAATGCAAGTGTCAATCGGCGGGATTCCTCATTATGTCAGGGGGGTCATCACAAGGGAAAGCGGGCGTTTATATGAAGCGGCCGGGCTAAACAGCGGCTTTGTTTATCTTTCGGCGGAATCGCTTTCCGCTTATGGCAGGACAGCCGGGATAAAGCAATATGAGTTCGTCATGCCAAATCCGGTGACTGGGTTTGCTTATCGGGTTGCTTTAGAAAATTTTGGGTACAATGAAGAAAGCATGATTGTAATTGACAATACAGCCCGCTTTAAGCTGGAATCACTATTTAGGATTATGGCTTTGACAGGCACAAGGTCAATGCACTCAACCTCGCACCGCTTCCCTTACTGGGAAAATTATGCGCGTGGTTTTGAGGATATTTTGGCGTTTATTTTGGTCTTCCAAGTGATTTTTCTGGCTGTCCCGATAATAATAACGAGTGTTATGTTATTTTTCGCCTTCCGCCGCCGGACATGGACGATGAAAGGGGTTGGGCTAAAGCTTTGGGGCATTAGTAAAAATTCTTTTGAATTTGTCCATAAAAAGATTGGGGATAGACGTAGATAATGTAAGCAAACTTACTCGCGCATTGCAATAATAAATATACATCTAAGAAAAAAGAGGTGAACATGAAAATCAAAATAATTCTTCTCACAGTAATAGCCCTTATCCTTATGCTGCCCGGCTGCGGAAGCCGCAGTGAAGAAATGGCGTCAAAGGACTATATTTACCGCGTGATCGAATTACCGGTTTCAGGCGAGTTCCGCGATGGGGCAAACATAACTGTTGTCGGGGATAATGCTTTCTTGTATGGGACAGTTTGGGATGAGTTTTATATGGATTCCGAGCTGCTTGTGGCCCGGATCTCCACAGACGGTGATATTCTTGAAAAGGTAAGCTTTAAAACCCCGCCCAATTCTTTTTATGGAAGCGTAGCAGCGACAAGTGATGGGCGGCTTTTTGCCACGAGGACTGAATACCCGGTTTATGATGATGGTTTTGGTGACGGCGGAATGGACATAATGCCGTTAGATAGCTTTTTAAATGGCGAGGGGGGAAATAATGGGGACGAAAACGGCGGAGAAAGCGGCAACGAAAACGGCGCAGAAAACGGCGAGGAAAACGGCGCAGAGAACGGCGAAGAAATCGTTGCTGAATCGAATTTTAGAAGAGATATCGCCACAGCGGACATCGCCATTGCGGACATCGGCCGTCCCGGCGGCTATATGACGCAGACGGAGCAGCATCTTTTGGTTGAGCTTGGCATGGACGGAAGCGAAAAGCAAACAATCGTGCTTAGTGATAATCTTGACCTTAACACGATGGAGTATTTTTATGTAAACCAAATTTTTGGCTTGCCGGGGAACAAGCTGATTGTTTCAGCAATGGAAAAATTTGCCATATATGAATCAGATGGCACTTATCTTGGTTTGCTGGAACTTGATCTTGGCGACAATGTCTGGGGCGTTAACTTTGTCAACCTCCGCGATGGGCGGACGCTTCTTTATTACTATGGCGACCAGACCATTATCTTTAAGGAGTTTGATCCTTTAAGCGGACGATTAGGCAACGAGTACACCTTTGAAGGCAATGTCTACAACTATTCAATCAACGCCGGCGCAGGTTATGATTTATATTTGTCTGACCAAAACAACCTATATGGTTATGATTTGGGCCAAGAGCCAGTTAAGCTAATGAATTATGTTGATTCGGATTTGAGCATTTACAGTATCAGTACTTTATTTGCAGTAGAGCCGGGCCGTTTCTTAGCCATGATTTATGACACAAGTGAAAACCGCAATTATTTTGCCCAATTAGAAAAAGTCCCGCCCGAAGATGTTATTGACCGGATTGGCCTTGTGCTGGCCGGGAGTTATATCGACTGGGAAATCCGTAACCGGGTCATTAGCTTTAATAAATCTAATGAAAAATACCGCATTTCTTTAATGGACTATGGCAGTCTGTATAACACAGGTGATGACTGGAATGCCGGGGTGACCAGGCTTAATACTGATATTGCTTCCGGCCGGATACCGGACATTGTGACCGTCACCAATGATTTGCCGTTTGAAAGTTATATGGCGAAAGGATTATTTGCTGATTTTCTTTCCTTTATTGACAAAGATGATGAGCTTGATGTAAGTGACTTAATGCCCAATGTTGTTTCGGCTTATTCAATGAATGGCAAGATGTACCGTTTTTCGCCGCAGTTCAGTATCGGGACAGTTTTTGCCAAAACATCATTAGTCGGGAGCGAGCCGGGCTGGACGATAAGGGATGCCCAGGCGCTTAGTGCGAGAATGCCGGATTCCAGTTTGTTTGACATGATGGTCAGGTCAACATTAATGTATTATGCCATGATTTTTGGCGGCGACCAGTTTATTGACTGGGAAAAAGGCATTTGCAAATTTGACGATGAGGCTTTTATCCATCTTTTGGAGTTCATGAAAGAGTTCCCGGAAGAAATCGATTATTCGATGTATGATGAGATGGGGATCTGGAATAATTGGGAAAGCAGATTAAGGACTGACAGCACTTTGCTCATGCTGACGAACATTAATAATATCCGTGATTACAATAGCATTGCCAAGGGACAGTTTGGCGAAGAGATAACAGCAATTGGATTTCCGGGGGATAATGGCATTGGCGCGGCAATATTCAATTACCAGTCTTTTGCAATTTCCGCCAAATCCAAAAACCAAGACGGTGCGTGGGCATTTTTACGCCAGTATTTAACCGAAGATTTCCAAACAAGCCAAAGCTTTATGTTCCCGATTAGCCGGAAAGCATTTGACATTAAGGCAAAAGAAGCAATGGAAAAACCTTATTACATGGATCAAGACGGCAATAAAGTAGAATATGATGATATATATTATCTTGAGGGGCAGGAAATCATCTTAACCCCAATGACGCAAGCAGAAGTTGACAAATTTACTGCCTATATCTTAACAGTTGACAAGATAGGGGAATATAATGAAGCATTAGTTAACATCATCAACGAAGAAGCGGGCTCGTTTTTTGCCGGACAGAAAAATGTCCATGAAGTAGTTGAAATTATCCAAAGCCGGGCGCAGATTTATGTCAATGAAAACAGATAGCAAAGTATTTGATGATTTGGCTGGCTGGGACGAACGGACGGTAAAGCTGATTGGCAAAGAAGCCAACGAAAAAATAAAAAATGCCCATATTGCGGTTTTTGGCATTGGCGGCGTAGGCGGATTTGCGGTTGAAGCCCTGGCCAGGGCCGGGGTTTCAAAGCTGACTGTTGTTGACGGCGATATTGTCACAAAAACGAATTTGAACCGCCAGATAATTGCAACAGCCTGTTCGCTTAACCGCCCCAAGGTTGATGTAATCAAAGAAAGAATCCTGTCAATCAATAAGGAAGCAGTCGTTTACCCCCATCATTTATTTTTGCTGCCCGGTGAAATGATGGAGCGGTTTGATTTTGCTGGCTTTGATTATGTCATTGACGCGGTTGATAATGTCACCCTAAAAATAGAACTGGCAGTTAAAGCAGCTTCATTCAATACGCCCATCATTAGTTCAATGGGGACAGGAAGCAAACTAGACCCCAGCCGCTTAGAAGTTGCGGATATTTATCAAACAAGTATCTGCCCCTTAGCCAAAGTAATGAGAAGAGAGCTAAGAAAGCGTGGACTCAAAGAACTTAAGGTTGTTTATTCGAAAGAAGAACCGATAAAGCCTGTCAATGTAAACGAGGAAGAAGCCCGTATTCCCGGAAGCATTTCGTTTGTTCCCTCAGCGGCTGGCCTTTTACTTGCCGCAACGGTTGTCAGGGATATAATTGGCATTCCACCTAATGCTTAATAATCGGCGCAGTATACTCATTAATGGTTCTATCATAGATATGGGCGGCTTGGATATCTTTTTTAAGCATTTTAAGCCCAACTTTATCAAGCAGCTTTTCGGCATCGGCCAATTTTGATAAAAGCGGAAGCGCGGAGTTAGCTTTAATTGCTTTTAAAAGCGTTCCGGCACTTTCCCTGAAACCTAACATCCGGGCATAAAAGACATAATCATTATCAATGAATAAAGTGACATCGTTTTTAAAAATATCCAAGAGAATGTGGTTTAGGCAACGTGAAATCCGAAGATAGGTTAAGTCTTTTGATTTTAGAGCATGGATAAAGCTTTCATATCCGGAATACGCCGCCAAGTTTTTGCGGATTTTGTCAGATAAATCTTTTGACACATCAAAAAACTGCGTGTAACCGGAATCAGCGTTTAAAGTCAGCTTGTAATAAAGCAAGTCCGAAAATGAATTAATATCACAGAATGAAGTTTCTCCATTATAATCATAAAGTGGGAGGGTGTTTTCCGGCACGAGTTCATTCCAAGAGGGGCAGCCGCTGGGCAATTCGCCGGGCATTCCCTTTTCTAATTTTGGATTGTTCAAGCCGCTGGGCAACTCGCTGGGCAACTCGCCGGGCAGTTCGTTGCTCAACAGCTTCCTTAATATGCTTGCCGAAGCCGCCTGTTCATCATGATATCCTGCCCCTTTTCTTTTGATGGTCACCGGGTCGATTTTGCTGTCAAAAAAACTTAATGCTTTTAGGTATTCAATGGCGAGGATATTGTTTGGCGCGGTTGCTAGTGACGCATTTGCAAGTGACGCATTTGCTAACGCGGCTGTTAGTGAGCTGGTTATCGGCAATGATTTGTTTTCGCAAGAAGATTGACTGGGTGAGTCAATCGCCAGACTTCTGGCATGGGGAAAAGACAGCCCTTTTTTTAGCTGGGTTTGTAAGTTTTTCTGAAAAGCCGGGCTTTCATCGCTAAATTGGGCGGCCGTTTTTTTAAGGATTTCGATCTCACCGCATTCACTGCCGAAGCATAGGAAATCAACAACCCCCAATTTGTCAAACAGCCGGACTGCGCCGCGGCTGAAATACTCGGCACTCCCGGTCGCATAAACAACCGGAAGCTCAATTACCAAGTCAATGCCGTTAAGAAGAGCCATCCGGGTGCGTAAGTATTTATTAATTAAGGCCGGGCTTCCCCGCTGGACAAAGTTGCCGCTCATTAAGGCAATGCAAAAATCAGCTTGCGTTAAACGCTTAGCTTCGTCAATAAGGTGCTTATGCCCACGATGGAAAGGATTAAATTCGGCAATAATTCCAATTGTTTTCATTATACCCCTGTATTTCACAAGCGGAGCTTGTGAAAACTGCAAAAAACTAAAGTTTTTAAATAGGAAAGTGGAAATTTTATTTCCACATTATATAAGTTTTATCATATAATAGGCTTGAAAGCAAGGGGAATTTGTGGTATTTTATAAATAAGAGCCATTATAAAGGAGACAAGATGTCATACATAGAACTTATTAAAGAAAAGGCCCGTTTGGACCGGAAGAAAATCGTCCTGCCGGAGACCACCGACAAGCGGACATTAATCGCCGCCGCCAATATCGTCCATGAAGGCATTGCCAAAATCATCATGATTGGCAACCGGGAAAAAATCCTAGACGGAGCGACTTGGCTTGAGCTTGATCTTGAACACGTCACCATCATCAATCCGGCCGAGACAGAATTATTAGATGAATATGTCGATTTACTTTACGAAACAAGAAAAGCAAAGGGCATGACAATAGAAAAAGCCCGCGAAATCCTTTTAAGCGATTATCTGACGTTTGGGGTTGTGATGGTTAAGGCGGGACACGCTGACGGAATGGTCGCAGGGGCTTGCCATGCCACAGCCGATACGCTTCGCCCGGCTTTGCAAATCTTAAAGACTGCCCCGGGGACAAAGCTGGTGTCAGGCTTTTTCCTGATGTGCTGTCCGGGAAGCCCTTACGGTGAAGACGGCACTTTTATCTTTGCTGACTGCGGCCTAAATCAAGACCCGACCGCGGAGCAGCTGGCAGCCATCGCGGAGACCTCCGCCCGCAGCTTCAAAAGCCTAGTTGGCACAAAGCCGATTATTGCCATGCTGTCCCACTCAACAAAAGGCAGCGCAAAGCACCCCCTGGTTGACAAAATGGTCGAAGCAACCCGGATAGCAAGGGAGCAATACCCCCATTTAACTATTGACGGCGAACTTCAATCAGATGCCGCATTGGTCCCGATGGTGGCAAAGACCAAATCGCCGGATAGCGAGGTCGGCGGAAAAGCCAATGTCTTAATCTTCCCCAATCTTGACTGCGGCAACATCGCTTACAAGCTGGTCCAGCGTCTGGGTAATGCCGAAGCTTATGGTCCAATGCTGCAAGGCATTTCCAAGCCGGTTAATGACTTGTCGCGGGGCTGCTCTTGGGAAGATATCGTTGGCGTTGTTGCCCTGACCGCGGTACAGGCCCAGTTGCAGTAAGTAAATAAATTTGCAGTAAATTGCAAATGGCAATGAATTGCAAATTACAGATTGCGGCTTTCGCCGCAATGACAAGGCGTAATGGTACAAAAATAAAAAAATAAAAAAACATAAAAAAAATCAAAAAAAGTGCTTGCATTAATTGGAAAGAGATGGTAATATATCTTTAGTGGGAGTTTTGCACACAAAAAGATGAAAAGAACCCACATGAATAAACTTCATATGGGTTTTTTTATGAAAAAACTACAAGGAGAAAGACATGGAAAAAAAGTTTATGAAATTACGGAAAGCAGTTGCCTTGATTTTGATGTTATGTATGGCAACAGCCAATCTATCTAATGTTGCGTATGCAACGCCAGAAATGATTGATGAAAGCATATTAAATGATGATGCTTTTGGGGCAGAAGGTGGCGATGACGGATTGGATGATGGCGAGCTAGGAGATGGCGGTGAACCCGAACCAGATCCGGGGGAGGGCGAGAAACCAGGGGAAACTGGCGAACCTGAAGATGAAGGGCCAGATGAAAACAACGAACCAGAAGATGATGAACCAGGTATTGGCAATGGAACAGAAGAAGATGATGAATTAGATGATGAATCAGATGATGACAATGCACTTGAAGAAGATGACGAGCTGGATTTTGGTGATGGCACAGAGAGCAATCCTTACATAATATATGATGCAGAATCATTTAATGATATCGCCGCCGACCTGTCCGCATATTATGTGCTGACGGCCGACATTGATTTTGATGGCGAGGAGCTTGCCCCCATCGGCACGGCGGCCGCCCCATTCACAGGCAGCCTTTCCGGGGACGGCCACAGCCTTAGCAACTTCGTGATAACGCCCGGCACGGGCAGCACGGGCCTGTTCGGCCATGCCGTTTCGGCTTCGTTCACGGGCTTGGCGATCGGGGACGCGCAAGTGAGCCACACCGCCCCTTTCAGCAACACAGGCCTCCTTGTGGGGTCATTAGAAAACGGAATGATAAGCAATGTTTCCATAACTGGCGGCAGTTCCGTCACCGGATTTTTCGCCGGGGGGCTTGCCGGGACTGTCAGCGGAAGCATGATAGAGGATTGCTCCGTGAGTGGGAATGTCACAGTCAGCGGGCCGAACAGCAGCATCGGCGGGCTTATAGGGATCGCAAACGTAAGCACGATTGAAAACTGCTCCGCCATCGGCAATGTCATGGTCAGCGGGACCGGCAATGCCGGGGGGCTTATTGGATCAAGCAACGGCTCTGATGTGACAGGCTGCTCGGCCAGCGGCGTGACGGTCACGGGAAATTCGAGGGTGGGCGGCCTTATCGGCGTGGCATACGGCGGCGGGAGCGTGATCCGCAGCCATTCCGCCGCAGAGGTGAATGGCACAGGAAGCGTCGGCGGATTAATCGGCTCAACATCCCAAATCGGCAGTTCAGGCATCGTTTTGGTAAGCGAATGCTACTCAACCGGGGACGTGGCTGGCAATGCGAATGTCGGCGGCCTCATTGGCGAAGCATCCTTTGTCACGGTAAGCAATTCATTTGCTTTGGGGAACGTGTCATCGAATATGGCCAGCATATATGCCGGGGGATTGGCCGGGCGGGCCAGCCTGAACGTGACGATAATTAACTGCTATGCCGCAGGCAGCATAAGCCAGGGCGGCAGCGGCCTAGTGCCAGCTGATCCGGCCTTGATAGTGGAAAGCTCCTATTTCGACAGCATTAAGGCCGGGATATCGATTTATAATGCTTTCAACATCGGAAAGGTGACCCCGGCGATGATGCACAAGGCTTCTTACCCCGGCTGGGATTTTAATGACATCTGGGCGATTGACGAGGGCAATACATACCCTTACCTTATTAATGTCGGAGAACCGGACTGGAAAGGGGCAGAGTCCCCATTTAGCGGGGCAGGGACTGCCGGGAATCCTTATTTGATCAGCACGGCGGAACAGTTTAAGTTAATCAAATATGACCTTTCTGCCCACTACAAACTGACCGCTGACATTGACTTTGGGGGCGAGGCCTTAGACCCTATCTCGATAGCCCAAATATCACCTGCCGGGCCAACGCCTGTGCCGTTCACAGGCAGCCTTTCCGGCGGCGGCCACAGTCTCAAGAATTTTGCGGTGAGCGCCCAGGGTTCAGCGGGACTGTTCGGCCATGCTGTTTCGGCATCTTTTACTGACTTGGTGATAGAGAATGCCCATGTGACCGGGGCGTCAATTTCTGCCGGGACGGGCATCCTGGTCGGCCGCCTGGAAGGCGGGACCATAAGAAATTGTTTGATAACAGGGGATAATTCCGTCACCGGGAACATTTATGTCGGGGGTCTGGCAGGTCATCTAAGCAATAGCACGGTCACAAACAGCTCCATAACAGGAACTATCCTGGTAAATGGCAGCAATTATGTGGGCGGCAGCATAGGCTATATTAGAAATAGCATTGTCACTAATTGCTCCGTCAGCGGAAACGTGGCGGTGTCCGGCGTAAATAATACCGGGGGCTTTATTGGGGAAATAGTTGAGACTTCCATTACTGGCTGTTCCGTCACTGGCAATGGCTCGGTCAGCGGGACGGCAAGAGTCGGCGGGCTGATAGGCAATGCCTCATTGAGATGTTTTATAAGAAGCAGTTATTCCACCGTGCAAGTAAGCGGCGGTGACAACACAGGCGGCTTAATTGGCAACGCGATCGGCAGCGATAGCTTGCAGTCTCTAGCGTCTATCTACATAGATAGGTGTCATTCAACCGGGAATGTGACTGGCAATGCGAATGTCGGCGGCCTTGTCGGCAATTCTAGTTTTGCAAGAATAAATGATTCCTATGCCAGGGGGAATGTGGCCTCAACCGACAACAGCACATACGTTGGCGGCCTGCTAGGCAGGGTAAGCAATAGCACAAGAATAGTTAACTGCTATGCCGCAAACAGCATAAGCCAAGGCGGCAGCGGCCTTGCGCCATCTGATCCGGCCTTGACAATAATAGCTTCTTACTTTAATAGTAGTATTGCTGGAATTACCACACCTACAACTCAGGCAAGGACAACATCGCAAATGTACACTCGTAGTACATATATTGGCTGGGATGATTTGAATATTTGGAATTTTCAAAGTCCTTATCCTACTTTTTATCCTGCTACAATCCCTGTGACGAGCATAGTAATTCAACCTGACGGCATATCCGGCGGTAACCCTAGTGTTACTTTTGGCAATGAATATGGCACTCGCCGCTCAATAACTAATGGCCAGAGCTTGACCGTTAGTGGCACAGCCTATAATGGAGAAACAATAGGGGCGAGCTATGCGCTAATTACTGTAACAATCCGGAATAATGACTGGTATAGCCAGTACCCCAATTCAGTAACCGTCAGGGCAGATATCAACGGAAATTTCACAGCAACAGTAGCGGCTCCCCAGGCAGCCGGAGTTCAAAGCTATCAAATAATGTGGCCGGTAGTTTATTACTTTGATCTTGGTGAAGTATATGCCAGCGGAGGTTCAGTCACCAGTAATTCAACAAAATTATTTATTTATTCCCAAGGCCTTATCGTATATTAGGAGAAATTTTTATGATTATCAATAACAATTATGCTACAACAGCAGCAACTCATACAGCCAGCCATACAAGTAACGCGGCTAATGTACCCACCCAAACCCCAGCCCCCAAAGCAGCTGACATTGCAGCGGAATTATATATCAGCGATGAAGCAAGGGCGTTGTATGACAGCCTGAAGCAATTACCAAATAGTTTTCAAGATAGAAAATGGTTTCATACGGTAGAAAATTCCGTTATAATTAGCAAAGATACTGATATGGGGGAGTATGAGATACTGCATAATAGATATCACGTAAATTTTTTGCATAGTGAAGATGTAGATTCCTATCATTGGATGAATTCTGATTTTCAGAATTACTTTGCCATTAAGCTGACGGAAGCAGGTGTATTTGAAGACAAGCGGGAAGCTGCCGATATGCTAAATGCCATGCGTCTTGTGGGCTGTCTTCAGGGACGGCATAATGACCCTGCCTCAATACCTCTCCAATCTACATTGGAAGAACGGGTAATTCTCCGCGAGGCAGTAATGAATATGGCAAAAGACATGGCTCAATATTTGGATGAGGAAGACAGTTCCCACTTTCTTAAGCAGATTAACAGTATGCTAAAAGGCGCGGAAATGATTGAACAGGGATATGAAGCGGTTTACTTTCTGAATTTTGATAATCTACCAAATAATATCGCCTATGTTGACGTTGGTGACAGTCAATGTGTTTATATGCGTCCATCAGATAGGACAGGGACAAAGGAAGGTGCAATTTTATTCCAGCAAGCAGCGGCTAGTGACGAAGAAAATACCATATACCAAAAGCTAAAAAGCGGCGAAAAACTTAATGCTAAAGATATGGATTATTTACTTTCTTTATTTAGGGAATATACTTTGCCTTTAATAAATTCTGCCTTTGCAAGCGGCTATTCTGCCATGTTTGAGTCATTACTCAAAGCAGATGAAAGAACTGAAGCAGATGAATATTGGTTTATTGATAAGGTTGAACGTTCTTTACAGGCTAAATATGAAATAGGCAAGCACCAGAATGAGTATCGGAATGGCATTTTCTCGCCCAATAATCCCTATGTAAAAATGGCAGCCGCTTTTGATGCCAACGCCCGCTCTATTGCGGAACAGCAGGCCGCAATCAAGGAAAAATACCAAGCAGACATAGCAACCCTCACAAACGAGCTAAAGACATCACAGGGCAGTTTGGCGAATATGCTCAAGGCAACTAGCGGCTTAATTTGACAGACCCGGAAGTGAGACAATGGAAAAAAAAGATTGACAAACAATAAAACCATGAGTATACTTATAAAAGTGTGATAAATACGCAGACGAAAGCATAAATAAGGAGGTGTGAAATGGCTATATGTCCTAAAAATAAATCTTCCAAAGGCAGAAGAGACAAACGCCGGGCGAATTGGAAAATGACCGCTCCGACATTAGTTAAGTGCAGCAAATGCAGTAAGCTGATGGTGCCGCATCGTGTTTGCAAAGCTTGCGGCGCATACAATAAGAGAGAAATCATTAGCGTAGATTAAGAAAAAACGGAAGCAAGTTTCCACGGAAGCAAGCTTCCACGGAAGTAAACTTCCGAGAAGCAAGCTTCCGGGAAGCAATCCGAGAAGTAATTTTTCGGTTCAATAATAATACGGCATACCTTTTGGTGTGCCGTATTATTATTGAACGACTCGCGTAATTAAATTTAAAAATTTAAATAAAAAATTTAAATCAAAAATTTAAATCAAAAATTCATAAACCATAAACAAACGAAAGATAAGATTCTTTTGCTTCGGAATAAGAGCGTTGGGCAATCGGAATTAAAGCTTGGTCTTTCATCATAAAATCTAGCTCTTTAAGACATGAAACATAATTCAGGTTAACAACAAATGAGATATGGGTCTGGATAAAAGAATTGTCGCTAAGCAGCGGGCTAATGGCATTGCTAAAGGAAATCCGCAGCGTGGAGCTTCGGATGACTTGATTATCATTTTGCACACATATGATCCGGCGATTTTCTGCCCGGCAATAAGCAATTTTGTGAAACGGAATGGCAACAATCCCGGTTGGGGTTTTGATAGGGAACAAAGCTTGGTCAGGCTGTACGATGAGATTGCGGGCGAAATTGAGTTCGGAATAAAGGATTTTCTTGTCGATTGGCTTTAATAAATATTGGAATGCCCGGACACCAAAGGCAGAAAGGGCATATCCGTCATTTTTGGTAAGGAAAATAATAAAAGCGGTTTCGTCAAACTGCCTAATGTGTCTGGCCAGCTCTAATCCGCTTAGTTCGGACATGATAATTTCCATAATATAAATATCAAAATGGATGCCAGTATTTATGTCTTTGCTAAGTTTAAGCGGGTTAAGATATGAATGAACTTCAAAATCATCAAAAACAGTAAGCAGTTCCCTTAGCTTTGCAATCTCATTGATATCATTGTCACATATTGCAACCTTTGCCATGCCATCTTTTCCTTTCGCTTTTCTTTTCGCCTTTTTCATATGGCGCGAGCTGTAATTAACGCCCGGCACGCTTTTGGAACTTTTATGATTATATCAAACTTACTACTAAAAATCAAGCTATGCGTAATCAAGTTGGCACTTGATTCAAGTTGGCACTTGATTTTTGGACAATGGTTTAGTATATTTAAATAAGTCAAGCAAAGAAAGTAGAGAGATGATTATGCCGACATCAATAAATGTGGCTTTAGACGCAATGGGCGGCGACCATGCCCCGGGCGAAATCGTAAAAGGCGCGATTCTTGCCATGAATCAGAACGAAAACATAAAAATCTGCCTGGCCGGGGACAAAGGCCTAATCGAAAAAGAGTTAAGCGGCCAGCCATATGACAAAACCCGGCTCGAAATAATCCATGCAACGGAAGTCATTGAAACGGCAGAACCGCCAGTCATGGCCATCAGGACGAAGAAAAATTCTTCCATTGTTTTGGGTTTGGGTTTGATAAAAGAGGGAAAGTGTGATGGTTTTATTTCGGCAGGTTCGACAGGCGCGGTGCTGGTTGGCGGCCAAGTTTTGGTCGGGCGGATAAAAGGAATCAAAAGACCGCCCTTAGCCCCCCTTATTCCGACCGAGGCCGGGGCGAGCCTCTTAATCGACTGTGGGGCAAATGTTGACGCAAGGCCGGAACATCTGGTTCAATTTGCCCAAATCGGTTCTATTTATATGGAGAATGTTGTGGGGATCAAAAATCCCAAGGTCGGAATTGTCAATAATGGGGCCGAAGAAGAAAAAGGCAATGCTTTAGTCAAAGAAACTTTTCCGCTCCTTAAGAGTTGCCCCGGCATCAATTTTATTGGCAGCATTGAAGCCCGTGAAATTCCGCAAGGAAAAGCGGACGTCATTGTTTGCGAAGCCTTTGTTGGCAATGTCATCCTAAAGCTTTACGAAGGGACGGGGGCGACACTCCTTAAAATGATCAAAAAAGGCATGATGTCAACAACGATGGCTAAAATTGGCGCATTATTAGTAAAACCGGGTTTAAAGAAAACACTCAAAGCCTTTGATACGAAAGAATACGGCGGGGCCCCTTTATTAGGATTAAATGGCCTGGTCGTAAAAACGCATGGCAACGCAAAAGCCACCGAGATAAAAAATGCCATTTTCCAATGTGTCCAATTTAAAGAACAGGAAATAAACGAAAAAATAAAGGCAAAACTTTTAAAGGGATAAATATGGTACTGGAAAAATTAACAACGATTATTGCCGAAATAACCGGAGTCCATCGCGAAGAAATCAGCATCGAAACCACTTTTATGGACGACCTAGGCATTGATTCTTTAGATGTATACCAAATCATTATGGGCATTGAACAGGAATTTGGCATTGAAATCACTCACTCACAAGCAGAAACGATAAGGACAGTCGCGGATGCGCTAAATTTAATAAAGGAAACTTAATAATGGATAATTGGGAAGCACAAATCCATGATTTAGAAATAAGAATTGGCTATTTTTTTAAAGACAAAGAGCTTTTCCGGCAAGCTTTAACGCATAAATCTTTTGTCAATGAGCAATTGATTAAACGCGAGATAAGTTATGAGCGGCTAGAGTATCTTGGCGATGCTGTCTTGGATTTGATTGCCAGCGAAGACCTGATGGATACCTATCCGGAGATGGCGGAGGGCGACCTTACCAAAGCCAGGGCCCAAATAGTTTGTGAACCGGCTCTTGCCAACAGCGCAAGGCAGCTTAATCTGGGCCAATATTTCCGGCTGGGAAAGGGTGAAGCAAGGAGCGGCGGGCATGACCGGGTCTCGATTTTGGCTGATGTGACGGAAGCAATCATCGGCGCGATTTACCGGGACAGCGGGCTTTTGGCCGCCAAGGATTTTGTCACAAAGTTTGTCCTTTTTGAATCAGCTAAAAGGGAATGGTTTCTTGACAGCAAATCAACAATCCAAGAATTTGTCATCAAAAATGGGCTGGGCCACTTACGATATGAGCTTGAAAGCGTAAGCGGGCCCGAACATGACAAGGTGTTTAGCATTGATTTATATCTTGACGGAATGAAATTAAGCAACGGAAGCGGAAGAAGCAAAAAAAACGCCGAGCAAAAGGCGGCTTTAATTGCCCTTGAATCGGGATTATTAAAGTGGGGGGACGGGGACTCCGCTGATAAAAAATACTAGGTATGGTTATATATGTATCTTAAACGAATTGAAATTCAAGGATTCAAATCCTTTGCAAATCGCATAAATTTTAAGTTCCACAATGGCATCACCGGAATTGTCGGCCCTAATGGTTCAGGCAAAAGCAATGTCGCCGATGCTGTCCGCTGGGTGCTTGGCGAACAGCGGATAAAGCAGCTGCGCGGCGCGTCAATGCAGGACGTTATTTTTTCCGGGACTGAAATGCGTAAGCCCCTAAGCTATGCTTATGTTGCAATCACCTTTGACAATTCCGACAATGAATTGGCAATCGGTTATGATGAAGTGACCGTTGCCCGCCGCATTTACCGTTCCGGCGAAAGTGAATATTTGCTTAATGGCACGCCATGCCGTCTAAAGGATATCAGCGAGCTTTTTTATGATACAGGCATCGGAAAAGAAGGTTATTCAATTATCGGCCAAGGCCAGATTGACAAAATCTTAAGCGGCAAACCGGAAGACCGCCGTGAACTTTTTGACGAAGCAGCCGGGATTGTCAAATTTAAACGCCGTAAAAACGCTGCCCAGAAAAAACTTGAAGATGAAAAAATAAACCTGCTCCGGATTGGCGACATCATCACCGAGCTTGAGAAGCAGACCGGCCCGTTAGAAAAACAAGCCGAGGTTGCCCGTGTTTATCTGCGCAAAAAAGAAGAGCTTAAGAGTCTTGACATCAATATCTTTTTGCTTGAGCATAACCGCCTTAATGAACTAATCAAATCAGCGGCGGACAAGCACCAGCTTGCCAGCGCGGAGCTTTTAGAAACAACCAGCCGTTATGAAAAAATAAAAATCGAATACGAGGAAATCGATGAACAGCTGCGTTTCCTTGACGAAGCGATTCAAAAAGAACGAGATGAGCTAAATGATACGGGCTTACTGCGCGGAAAATTAGAGGGCGAAATTAATGTTTTAAAAGAACAAATTAATGCCAGTCGCAATAATGAAGAGCATTTAAATGGGCGGGTCCGTTCGGTCCAAAGTGAAATCGATGTTAAAAATATTGACCGCGAAGCGATTATCGCCGACAAAAAAATAATTGACCTGCAAGCCGCTGAAATTGCTGATGTCCGCAATGAAGCCAGGGAAAGCTTGCAAATTATTCAGACCAAAAATGATGAGCTTAATACCAAAATCGAGGACGGCAAAAATAAAATTATCGAAGCATTAAACTCGCGGGCGACAATCAAATCAAAAATCGGCCGCTATGATACGATGCTTGAGCAAATAACAATTCGCAAAGCCGAGCTTAATTCCCGCCTGATTAGGGCAAAATCGGACGAAGCCGAGCAGGAAACCGAAATTACCAGGCTGCAAAAAGAATTTGAGGAAATCAATGAAATAATCAGGGGCTTAAACGACAATCAGGCAGATTTTGAAGAAAAATTATTTTTGCTCCGGGACGAGCTGGCCGCAAAAGACCGCTCATTACGCGATACCCAAGTAAAATACCATCAGGAAAAATCAAAGCTTGAGGCCTTAAATAATCTGACGGAGCGTTATGAGGGTTATGGCGGGGCGGGCAAGCGGGTCATGGAAGAGAAAAAAAATGAACGCGGAATTATTGGCGTGGTTGCTGATATTATCAAGGTTGACCGGAAATATGAAACGGCAATAGAAATTGCCCTTGGCGGCAATATCCAAAATATTGTCACCGAAAATGAAGAAACAGCAAAACGGCTGATTGCTTTATTAAAGAGCCAAAAAGCCGGGCGGGCGACTTTTTTGCCGTTGACCAGTCTGGTCAATATTCAAGAGTTTAAACAGCCGGAAGCTTTGGCAGAAAATGGCGTCATTGGCCTTGCGGACAAATTAGTCAAGGTTGCGGCGCAATATGAATCTGTTGCCAGGGCCATGCTGGGGCGGATTATTGTTGTTGACAATATCGATAACGCGGTCAAAATCGCCAGAAAATATGATTACGGAATCCGGATGGTCACTTTGGACGGCGAGCTTCTTGTCCCCGGCGGCGCAATCAGCGGCGGAACTTTCAAAAATTCCTCAAGCCTTTTAAGCCGCCACCGTGAAACGGAAGAAGCCGAAGCAAAGATCAAAAAATACCTGTTTGAAATAGATGAGCTGATGAAAGGCATTGAAGAAACTAAAGCAAACAGGAACAGCCTCCGATTAAAGCTTGAAGAGGCAAAAAACGACCTGCAAGGCAAATTCATCGAGCAAAATACCGCCCGCCTAAACGTCATCAAAGCAACTGAAAAAAAAGAGGACGCATTAGCCGGAAGTGTCGCCCTTATTTCTGAAGAAGCGGAAATCGCCGGACAGATAAAAGAAATCGATGAAGCAAAAGCGGCGATTTTATTGGAGTTATCGGCTTCGGAAGTGCTGGAAAAAAAGCTGGAAGAAGAAATCCGTACTTATCAAACAGAATTGGAGGCTGGCCGCGAAGAAGAATCGGTCCGCTTTTTGGCTGTTTCGGAACAGGAAGTAAAGGTTGAAAAATTGTTCCAGCAGCAAGGCTTCCATCAGCAAAATATTGAGCGGATTGACGGTGAAATCACCAGAATGGAAGGTGAGCTTAAGGAAATTAAGGAGGGGCTGCTTAAAAACAAAGAAGATGTCCGGGTTAAAGAAGAAAATATCGCCGCAATTGAGAAAACGATTGCAGCTTCCCACGCCCAGCAAGATAATACGAAGCTTAGCTTAGAAGAGGATATCCTCAAAAAAGATGAACTGGTTACGAAGCAAAAGAGCTTTTTTGGCGAACGTGAAGGCCTGGCGGAACGAATGAGCGCCCTTGACAAAGAGGTTTATCGTTTGGGCAGCCAAAAAGAGCGTCTTCAAGAGCAAATTGCGGGCCAGATCCATTATATGTGGGAAGAGTATGAGATTACCCTTTCCCAAGTCGGGGAGCTAAAGGAAGAAGAGGCGTTAGGTAAATCTCCCGCCGAAATGAAACGGCAGATATCAATCTTAAAAGATGAAATAAAAAAGCTTGGTGACGTAAATGTTAACGCAATTGAGGATTATAAAAATGTCCTTGAGCGTTATACTTTCCTTAAAACCCAGCATGATGATTTAATTGAAGCGGAAAAAACGTTAACGGAGATTATTGCCGAGCTTGATACCGCGATGCGCCGCCAGTTTAATGAAAAATTTGCCGAAATCGGGCGCGAGTTTGACAAGGTCTTTAAGGAATTATTTGGCGGCGGCAAGGGAACGTTAGAATTAATGGAAGACGAAGACATTCTTTATGCCGGAATCCGCATTATTGCCCAGCCGCCGGGCAAAAAACTGCAAAATATGATGCAGCTTTCCGGCGGTGAAAAAGCTTTAACGGCGATTGCCTTATTGTTTGCAATCCAAAACTTAAAGCCGTCACCTTTTTGCCTGCTTGATGAAATAGAAGCGGCCCTTGACGAAAATAATGTTGGCCGTTTTGCCCGCTATTTGCATAAGTTGGCGAAAAACACGCAGTTTATTGTTATTACCCACCGCCGCGGCACAATGGAAAAAGCTGACCGCTTATATGGGATCACGATGCAGGAGAAAGGGGTTTCTGCGCTGGTTAGCGTGAAGCTGGTGGAGAAGGATTTGGATGATTAGGGGTCTTGCTTTTGGAATATATCAGCCTGGCGCGAGATCTAAGCACAGGCGCGAGAGGTTGACAAAAGGATAAATTAATGAGTAATGTAGTGGATTGGCTTCTTGATGATGAAGTGCCGGAAGTGAAATACCGGGTGATGACCGAACTTCTTGGTATGTCAAAGAGCGATGATGAAGTAAAAAAAGCATATGAAAATCTCCTCTGCTCAAAGAGGCTTAATTTGGTTATGGATAAATTTAAGCTTGGTGATAAGTGGGAGAATATTAATGCTTTGATGGCACTTTCTGAATTTGGCTTAACAAAAAACGATGTCCCAATTGACCAGTATCTGGAACGGATAATAAAAAACATCGATTTAAGAGCCATGAAATGTGCAAAGATATTACTGTTAAGAAACTTAGTTGCCCTTGGATATGATGAGCATCCATGGCTTAAAGAGCAAATTCCGTTGGCCTTTGCGGCGATAAGGCAAGACGGAATGATTCGCTGTTTAGACAAAACCAAAAAAACAAATGACTCTAAGCTTCCGGACATGGGCTGTTATCGGCAAACGACAACTTATCTTTTGCTCGCTTGCGAATTAAAGAAAAAAGGCGTTATTCTTCCGCAATTTGAGCAACTGGTTGATTTTTATCTAAGCCATCATGTTTTATTCCATAAAGACGACCTTAAAAAGGTGATTATCAAAGAAATGGCAGGAACTTTTTATCCGCTTGACCATGTGCATATTGGTTTGCAGATGATTATGTATGGGCTTTCGGTTCTGGGCAAAGCAGGTAACCCGAATTGTGAGGAGGCATGGTCATTGTTAGAAAATTACAAAAACACAGATAACAAGTATGTGCTTAGCGACTCCTTCAAAGCACCATATTTTGATGTGGGAATGATTGGAAAGCCAAATAAATGGGTGACACTATATGTTTTGCTTGCAGAAAAATATAAGGTATGAAATTAGTCCGCAGGGCAGAAAAGGGCATGAATGGAAGAAAAAAGAAGTTTTTTTGGGCGGCTAAAAGACGGGCTTGCCAAAACCAGAAATAATATTATTAGCGGAATGGATGCTGTTTTTAATGGCTTTTCCCAAATCGATGAAGATTTTTATGAAGAGCTTCTAGAAATCCTCATTATCGGCGATATCGGAATCCATGCCGCCGAAGAGATTATCGGAAAACTAAAAAAACAAGTCCGCGAAAGGCATATCAAAGAACCCACCGATTGCAAGCAATTATTAATCGAAAGCATTAAAGAGCTGATGAGCGGCGAAGAGATAGCCTATGAATTTGAAAATAAACAAGCTGTCATTCTGGTAATAGGCGTTAATGGTGTCGGCAAGACAACAACAATTGGCAAAATCGCAATGCGCCTGAATGAGCAAGGGAAAAAAGTTATCCTTGCCGCCGCTGATACTTTCCGGGCCGCCGCAGGTGAACAGCTTGAAGCTTGGGCGGAGCGTTCGGGGGCAGTTTTGATAAGCGGTTCAGAGGGTGCTGACCCGGCAAGTGTCATTTATGACGCGGTATGCGCCGCCAAGGCAAGGAAAGCTGACGTTTTGATATGTGATACCGCCGGGCGGCTTCATAACAAAAAGAACTTAATGGAAGAGCTTAAAAAAATTAACCGGATTATCGAACGGGAATTTCCTGAAGCACACCGCGAAAATTTGCTTGTGCTTGATGGGACAACCGGGCAGAACGCCCTGAACCAAGCGCGGGAATTTGGCGAAGCAGCGGAGCTTAGCGGCTTGGTTTTAACCAAGCTTGACGGGACGGCAAAGGGCGGAATCGCAATTGCCATCCAAGCAGAAATGAATGTTCCGGTGAAATATATTGGGGTCGGCGAGAAAATAACTGACCTTGAGAAATTTAAGCCGGACGAGTTTGTTGCGGCATTGTTTGAAAGCGGGTATTAATATTCTGGCGAAACGGAACATAGTGAAATAGCAAACAGGTGACATTTTGTCGACGTTGTCGACAAAATTAATGACGGTGTAATTAGGCCGCCGTGAGGGAGAAGCTAAGTGAGTAAATCAAATTCCAGATATATGACCGAAATACAGGGGGGTACTCTTGTTGATATTGTGTTTAGAAATAAAAGCGGAGAAATGCAGATTGAAAAAATAAACGCTAATTTTACTATTGACTTAAAAAAGGACAAATTTGAAATTTGCCCCGATGATACTTTACTAAAAGCTTTTATTATGCACTATTATTACAACCCCTGCGTACTTTCTGTTAGTTTGGTGCGCGAATTCAAGCATTATTCATATGAATTTGAATATATTCATGGGCTAGATAATAATGATATCCCGTTTACACTATTAGACTGTAGCGTTTATCCATCGGATAAAAGAATTAATATCGTATGGAACAATATAATCATAGGGCAACATATAAAAGATGAAGACACCTATTTTGTGGATAGAATGAAGGGTGAAGTTAATTACACCAAAGGGAATTTTAGTTACAATATCAAAAAAAATACATATGATATTGCTTCAGGCTCAATTACTGTTAATACTTACAGTAAGGAAAAGAAAGATTTTTTTGAACTAGTTTCTACAAGCCCCATTTCACTAAAAGAAATGAAAGATTGTTTTAATAGTTTGTTGAAAATGTATTCTTTATTTGTCGGGTATATTCCCATAATAATTGAGATGAGATTTTTCTGTGGCGAACCTACGGAATTTGTTTATGCCACATATCACGACATTCTGTTTTCATCGAACTCTAAAGGCGGGAATGGGAAATGCTTACATTTACTTGATTCCCAAAACTTTTCTGCTGCATATGAAAAATTTACCCAGAAGAACCCAATTGTGTTTAAGATGTTTAGGAATGCATTGGATGGCCGCGATTTAATGATGGAATCAAAAGCAGTAATACTTATCCAGTGCTTGGAAGGGTATTTTAGTACGCATCACGAAAAAGAACTACTCAAGCCAGAGTTCGTTAAAAAAGGTGGTGCAAAAAATGCTGAGCCAAAAAAGATTTTGATAGAAACCATAGAAAATGCATTGAAAGAATCCAAAGAGATTAATGATTTATTTGGCAAAAAATGCGAAGAGATAATAAATAATGTAAAAACTATCTTGGGTAATATCCATAAAATGAGCCTAAAACAAAAGCTTGAATTCGCCATCAACCATACGGAATATACTAAGAAGATTTTTGCGCGTGAAACTAAGGATAAATTTTTGGACGAATTTCTGCAAAAATCCTGTAACACAAGAAATCTTATGTCTCATTTGTATAAATCCGATAAATACTTCACGCCACGGAAAACAAAGTTAGCAATAAAAAAATATGAATTACTGTTTAGGTTATGCTTTTTGCATGATATAGGATTAGAGATAAATGAAGGTTCGTTGGACAATTGTATATCAGTAATTGAGAGGGAATTTTATGAAAACCCTAAAAATGTAGATAATAAAAAGGCGGAGTAAGCAGTAATTTTGCTTTAGCCAAGAGTATCCAAGGCATGGAGATTAAAAAATGAATGAAAAATACCTGACCCTCGCAAGCTTTAAGGAAGCTTCGGAAGCAGTAAAGACAGTCGTCCAGGAAACGAAGCTTATTTATAGCGAATATCTAAGTTTGCAAACTGGGGGCGAAATATATTTAAAGCCCGAAAATATGCAGCTTACCGGAGCGTACAAATTGCGGGGTGCATACTACAAAATCAGCACCTTAACCGAAGCGGAACGAAGACGCGGGTTGATTACCGCTTCGGCGGGAAACCATGCCCAGGGCGTTGCTTACGCGGCTAAGAAATACGGCTTGAAAGCGATTATTGTTATGCCGACGACCACCCCGCTGATAAAAGTGAACCGCACAAAGAGCATGGGAGCCGAAGTTATTCTTGCTGGCGATATGTACGATGAATCATATCAAATCGCGCTTAAGATGGCTAATGAAAAAGGTTATACCTTTATCCACCCTTTTGATGATGTGGCAGTAGCGACTGGGCAAGGCACAATTATGATGGAAATTCACAAAGAATTGCCGCTAGTTGATTATGTCCTCGTTCCGGTTGGCGGCGGCGGTTTGGCTTGCGGCGTATCAGTTTTGGCGAAGCTGTTAAATCCCCAAATAAAGGTGATCGGAATTGAACCAGCGGGAGCAAGCTGCCTTAAGGAATCATTAAAGGCGGGCAAAGTGGTTTCAATTGATGAGGTTAACACAATTGCTGACGGCACAGCGGTCAGGACGCCCGGCACAATTATTTTTCCTTATATTAAAGAAAATCTTGATGAAATAATCACGATTGAAGATGAAGAGCTGGTTGCGGCTTTCCTTGACATGGTGGAAAACCACAAGATGGTAGTTGAAAATTCTGGTTTACTTTCAATTGCGGCCATCAAGCATTTAAATGTAAAAAACAAGCGCGTTGCCGCGATTCTAAGCGGCGGAAATATGGACGTGATTACGATGTCATCTGTTGTCCAGCGCGGCCTTATTATCCGTGACCGGATTTTTACCGTTTCCGTTTTGCTGCCTGACAAGCCGGGTGAGTTAACTCGTGTTTCAGGGGTGATTGCCGGGCAAAATGGCAATGTCATCAAGCTTGAGCATAACCAATTTGTATCAATTAACCGTAATGCTGCCGTTGAGCTTAGGATTACCTTGGAAGCCTTTGGGTCTGAACACAAAAATGAAATCATTACGACTTTAGAAAATGAAGGTTATCGCCCGCGGGTTGTGCGGACGAATATATAATTTTTGTGTTGTGTTCGCGATTGAAAGTTCGCGAAATACGAGAGTGCGATTCAAAAGACCGACCCTTGAGATAATGTAAAAACATTTCTCTCGGAGCGGAAGCGCGTCGGACGCCCCATCGACAGCTCTCGTATAAGCGTATTCGCTACTTTACGAAGCACAAAACACCTCTGGAAAATACCGGGAAAAGCAAAAAAAGGATTGCATTTTATGGATTAATGGGGTATTATTATCATAGGCAACCTGAGATGCCCGATAATTCTTGTATTTTGAACCTACATTATCTTTAAACGGGATTCCTATATTGTCACGCCTATGTCAGGCCACCATTGAAGTCATTGATTTCATACGCAGTGGAAGACAGAAGCGGGTCTGCGGTTACCCACCTAGCATTGCTAGGAGTCAAAATACGAGAACCGGCATTTTGGGCCCCAAATAAAAAGCAGCCTCTGGTTGCTTTTTTATTTAAACACATTGGGGTTGACACATGGCTTATTTTGGATTAAACTGTTAAAGAATTAGGATTTAGGAGGATTAGTGATGATATCTGCGGGTGATTTCAAAAATGGCCTGACCATTGAATATGAAAACAGCGTTTTCCAGATTATTGATTTTCAGCACGTAAAACCGGGAAAAGGCGCTGCTTTCGTCAGAACAAAGCTTAGAAACATAATCAACGGCGGTATCGTTGAAAAGACATTCAGGCCAACGGAAAAGTACCCCCAAGCACGAATCGATAGAAAAGATATGCAGTATCTATATAATGATGGTGAATTATACCACTTTATGGACGAAGCAACCTATGACCAAATCAGCCTGAATGAAGAATCGGTTGGCAATGCTCTTAAATTTATCAAAGAAAACGAAAAGGTCAAGGTCTGTAGCCATAATGGAAGCGTCTTCGCCATTGATCCGCCGCTGTCAGTTGAGCTAAAAATCATAGAAACCGAACCCGGCTTTAAAGGGGACACCGCGACAGGCGCAACAAAGCCTTGCATTGTTGAAACAGGCGCAACGGTTCTTGTTCCCCTATTTGTTGAGTTAGGTGACGTGATCAAAATCGACACAAGGAGCGGAGATTATTTAGGCCGGGCATAATTTATCGACTATAAAAGCTTGTAAGCAGTAGAATTAATATTCTATTGCTTTTTTTGTTCCCCAAAGTTACATTCAGAAACCCTCGTTTAGAAAGGAGCATTTTTATGATGACTTATAAAAAATATATCGAAAGAATCAAAAATGAATTACAGATGAAAATGGGTGCGGAGTTTTTAGTTTTAATTTCGCAGGTCAAAAAAAATAATGGGGTCATTTTACAAGGCATTTCGATCACGGATCAGTCTAATAATATGTCGCCAGTATTTTATTTGACTGACCAATATAAAATTGATGTAAGCTCGCCAGAAGATTGTGAAACAAGAATCCGCGAAACGATTGGTGAGATTATTAGGATTTATTATGACCAATGCCTAAGCACGGCTTTTGATTTGGGCTTTTTTAGGTTTTATGCAAATGTAAAGGAAAAAGTGCTGTTCCGGTTAATAAATTTCCAGAAAAATAAAGACTTGCTTGCCGGAATCCCGCATAAATGCTTTTATGATCTTGCGCTGGTTTTTTACTGTGATTTTAGCAATAATTTTTTTGAAAATGGCACGATTTTGCTTGATAATTCCCATCTAACGCTGTGGGGCGTTTCGCTGGAAGAAGTATTTGCCGATGCGCTTCATAATACGCCGAAGCTTCGTCCGGCAGTTATTAAGACAATGGCCGAGGTAATGAAAGAGTTGCTTGCAGCCAGAATTGATAAAAAGTATGGCGGTGATGATGAAACAAAAATTTTGGTCAAAGAATTTCTGGCGAAAGAGCATGACAAAGGAATAAAAAAAGACTGTCAGTCTAGCGCAATGTATGTCGCCGGAAACCAGCAGAAATTATTTGGCGCGGCGGTTTTGCTTTATCCGGATTTCATCAAAAATTTTGCTGACCGGATCGGAGCGGATCTTTATATTTTCCCCAGTTCGATCCATGAAATTATTTTAAGCCCAGCGCAAAAGACGGCGGACCGCGCCGAATTATTAAAGCTTGTTTGTGAAATCAATGAAACGCAAGTTGACCCGGAGGAGGTTCTTGCTGATACGGTGTATTATTATAATCGGTCAATTGATGTGATTGAGTTGATTTCGTAAAGAAAATATGGTATAATGAATAACCAGCAGGAAAACAAGCGACCGCGGAGCGGGCATTTGTTTTTACCTGGTTATTCAACGATTGACCGCAGGTCAAGAGTTGCTGTTAAATATGACATAAATGGATTAAATTGGCTCGTGCGTGTGGATTTATGTACAATCTTTATGCAAATCCTAATCAAGAAAGGCAAAATAATGAACGTTACCTACCAAAGCACTAGAAGCAACGGGAAAAAGCTCACCGCTTCACAAGCGATTTTACAGGGGATAGCTTTAGATGGCGGGCTTTTTGTCCCTGACCATATCCCTTTATTTTTGCGAAGCTTTAGCGACCTTAAGGCAATGAGTTACCAGCAAGTTGCATTCGAAGTAATGAAGCTTTATTTAAGCGATTTTTCCGAAGCGGAATTAAAAGGCTGCATCGAAAAAGCCTATGACGGAAAATTTTCCGACCCAGCAATTGCCCCCCTTAAAGAGGCTGGCGGAGTTTATTATCTGGAGTTATTTCACGGAAAAACGATTGCTTTTAAAGATATGGCGTTGTCAATTTTGCCCCATCTTATGAGCGTTTCGGCAAAAAAGAATGATTTGCAAGAAGAAATTGTTATCCTGACCGCCACCTCAGGTGATACCGGGAAAGCGGCCTTGGCTGGTTTTGCTTCTGTTCCCGGGATAAAGATTATTGTTTTTTATCCCAAGGACGGGGTCAGCCTGATTCAAGAGCGGCAAATGGTAACGCAGACTGGAGATAATACCCATGTGGTTGCGATTAAAGGGAATTTTGACGATGCGCAGACGGCGGTTAAGCATATTTTTGGTAATGAAGGGATGCGCAAACGGCTAAGGGAAAGGGGCTATATTTTTTCTTCTGCCAATTCAATCAACATCGGGCGTTTAATTCCCCAAATTACTTATTATTTTTATGCTTATTGCGAGCTTTTAAGAAGAGGGAAAATAAGCGCGGGCGAAAAAATAAATTTTGCTGTCCCGACCGGGAATTTCGGCAATATCCTGGCGGCATATTATGCAAAAGAAATGGGGCTTCCGATTGAAAAGCTGGTTTGCGCTTCCAATGAAAACAAAGTTTTATATGATTTCTTTCAGTCGGGAATTTATGACAAAAACCGTGATTTTGTCTTAACCTCATCGCCGTCAATGGATATTTTGGTTTCCAGCAATTTGGAACGCTTAATTTACCATATCGCGGATAATGACCCGGAGAAATGCAAAGACCTTATGCAAAACCTTACCAAAGAGGGCCAATATGCTATTACCTCTTTGATGAAAGAAAAGCTAAAGGATTTTGCCGGGGGTTTTGCCAGCGAAGCGGACACGGTTAATGCGATAAAAAGGGTATATGAAAAGAGCGGTTATGTAATTGACCCGCATACGGCCGTGGCTGATTTTGTTTATCAAAAGCATTTTGCGCTTGACAATACTAAGACGGTAATTGTTTCAACGGCAAGCCCTTACAAATTCCTAAAAAGCGTTGTCACAGCTCTTGAAAAAGAAAGCGCAGAGCTTGATGAATTTGCTTTGATTGACAGGCTTAATCATTTATCAAAGATAAAAATCCCGGCGGCGATTGAAGAATTAAAAACCGCCGCAATCCGGCATAAGACGGTATGTGAAATCGAGGATATGCCAAGGGTGGTTGAAGATTTCTTAGGGTAAGCCATTGCGGTTCAGAGACCAATGTGAGGCTGGCAAGGGCAGGGGCAAGATACCCCTGCTAAGGGCGTTCAGCCATGTCGTTTTAGCCATGCCGCTCAGCCATGCTAAGGTATTTTTTCTCGGCGCAGATGGGATTGTAAGCTGGCCTAATCATCTTGCTGTTGTTTGCCAGCTCTTCAAGGCGGTGGGCGCTCCAGCCGGAGATCCGGGCAATTGCAAATAAAGGCGCAAAAAGCTCCATTGGCAATCCCAGCATCGTATAAGCAAAACCGGAGTAAAAGTCAACATTTGAGCTGACGCCCTTATACATTTTCCGCTCGGAAGCAATGACCTTTGGCCCTAGGCGTTCAACTAATTCATATAAATCATATTCTTCTTTTAAGCCTTTTTCAATTGATAATTCCGCGACATAAGAACGGAATATTTCCGCCCGCGGGTCAGACTTTGAATAAATGGCATGGCCAACGCCGTAAATAAGGCCAAGGCGGTCAAAGGCTTCTTTATTAAGGATTTTTTTGAGGTAATTTGTAACCTCGTCTTCATCTTTCCAGTCCTTGACGGTTTTTTTAAGCTCCTCAAACATCTGGATTACTTTGCTGTTTGCCCCGCCATGGCGCGGCCCTTTCAGTGAGCCAATCGCAGCGGCAATAACGGAATATGTATCAGTCAGGGTTGAGGTAATGACATGGGTGGTGAAAGAAGAATTATTCCCGCCGCCATGCTCCATATGCAGAACCAAGGCAATATCAAGAAGCTTTGCTTCACTTTTTGTATATTTGCTATCCGGCCTGATGAGGTGGAGAATGTTTTCCGCGGTTGACAGCTCTGGTTTTGGATGGTGGATAAGCAGGCTTTGGCCATCGTGGAAATGATTGTAGGCTTGGTAACCGTAAATGGCCAGCAAAGGGAAAAGGCTGATTAGTTGCATACTTTGGCGCAAAACATTGCTTAGGTCAGTATCATCAGCCCGGTCATCATAAGAGTAAAGGGTCAGCACGCTGCGGGCAAGGCCGTTCATCATGTCATTGCTTGGCGCTTTCATGATGATGTCGCGGACAAAGCTGGTCGGAAGCGAACGGTAGCTTGCCAGGATATTATGGAAATCATCAAGCTGTTTTTGGGTCGGCAAATCGCCGAATAATAATAAGTATGTAATTTCCTCAAAGCCATTGTGGTTGCTTTGATTAATTCCGTCAATAAGATCTTCAACATTATAGCCGCGGTAAAAAAGCTTCCCATCAGCAGGAACGGTTTCGCCATTAACGATAGTCGAAGCTTGCACATCAGAAATATTGGTAAGCCCGGCGACAACGCCTCTTCCTTTTAAGTCGCGCAGCCCCCTTTTTACATCGTGTTTTATGAATAATTCCGGGTCAATAAAATCGTTTTTATCAACCAGTTTTGTCATTTCAATTATTTCGGGAGTAATCCGGGAAAATGAATTTTGGTCCATATATCACCTTTCTTTTAATTATTAATTAATTTATTAATTTATTAATTTATTAATTTATTAATTTATTAATTTATTAATTTATTAATTTATTAATTTTATTAGTTTTATTAATTATAATAATGCAGTCGCGTATACAATCATGGAGCTAAAGGGCAGTCCGCAGACAATCCATGTAGTTTATTCACGTTGTTATTAACTTATGCAAAATATCCAAGCATACAAGTATACAAGTATACTTGTATACTTTTGGATTTTACAGCAATTTAAGCTAAAATACAAGGGAAACTTTGATTGTTAAGATTTTATTCACAAAAATTTCATAACGGAGGTTGGGAGTTTTGGTGTATTTATGTCTATTTATATGGTATAATTAGATTGTAGTTTCCGCTTTCGCGGCTAAGATTAATCGCGAAAGCGAGAGTGCGATTCAAAAGACCGGCCCTTGAGAAGCGTCGTTATTTAATTCGCGTGTTTTGCGAATTTACATAACGCAACGCTTCTCTCGGAGCGAAAGCGTGTCGGACGTTGAATCGACAGCTCTCGCAACGCGGAAATACGAAGAGTTATTTATTGCCTTGACATTCAAAACCTAAATCACACGTGATAGCAACACGGAAATACCTTAAATACGAAGAGTTATATTTTGCCTTGACATCTCAAAGACACGTGAATAGCAACGCGGAAATACCTAAAACCAATACGGAGTAAACATGAAAAAAATAGACCACCTCAGACACGAAATGAAAAAAAACAACATCGACTGCTACATAGTCCCAACCAGCGACCACCATTGCTCTGAATACATCTGCGCCGCCTTTGAGGCCCTCAAATACCTTTCCGGCTTCACCGGATCGGCCGGGACATTGGTGGTGACAGCAAACGAGGCGGGCCTCTTTACGGACGGCCGCTACTTCGTCCAGGCTGAAAGGGAGCTAAGAGGAACTTTAATCACCCTTTACCGCAAGGGCGAAAAAGATATCCCGACCATCAATGAATATCTAAAAAAAATAATGAAAAAAGGCCAGACCCTTGCTTTTGACGGCCGCATGGTGCCAGCTTCAAGCGGCTTAAGAATGGCTGATGAATTAAACGAAATCGGCGTAAAAATAAATTATGAAAGTGATTTAATAGCCTTAATCTGGCCAGAACGTCCTTTGCTTCCGGCAAACAAAATTTGGGAGCTGTCCATTGACTGGACTGGTCAATCTACAACCGAAAAAATTAGCGAAGTCCGCAAAAAACTTAACGAAAGCGGCAATTTTGCCCTCATCCTAAATAGCCTTGATGATATCATGTGGTTGTTTAATCTGCGCGGAAGTGACATTCCCCAGAATCCAATTGCCCTTTCATATGCTTATGTCACCGAAGATGAAGCGGTTTTATTTATCCAAACCCAAATAATAGACGATGATTTTCGTAAAGTAATGACGGCTAAAAACATTAAAATTGCTGAATATCATGATTTTTATGAATGGCTCGAAAACTTAAAGCTTAAAAAAGACCACAAAATATTATTGGATAATGAAAAATGCAATTATTTTATCTATGAACTAATTAAAGAAAAAGCCAAACCAGTCCTAGCCTTAAGCCCAACAACAACTTTAAAGGCCATCAAAAATGAAACAGAATTAAAGCATATCCGCGAGGTATATTTAAAAGACAGCATTGCCGTAATCAAATTCATTAAATGGCTTAAAGAAAATAATGAAGCGGTAAGCGAAATCGATGCGGCCAAGAAAATGGATGCCTTAAGAAGCGAAATCCCGGGCTTTTTGGACATTTCTTTTAACACAATTTCTGCTTATGGAGCGAACGCTGCGATTGTCCATTACCAAGCAGATGAAGAAAATAATGCCATCATCGGTAAAGATGGGCTTTATCTTATTGACTCAGGCGGTCAATATTTTGGCGGGACAACTGACATCACCCGGACAATTGCAACTGGTGAAATCTCTGCGGAAATGAAGCGGCATTTTACCGCGGTGGCACGGGGAATGCTTAATCTTAGTAACCTTACTTTCCTTAGCGGAGTAACGGGGCGGAGCATTGATATTATTGCAAGAAAGCCTTTATGGGACATAAAATATGATTATAAGCACGGCACAGGGCATGGCATCGGTTATATGTTAAGCGTCCATGAGGGGCCACAGCGGATTTCGATGCCTTATAATGAAGATGTCGGTGAAATTGTGCTTGAGCCGGGGATGCTTATCTCTAATGAGCCGGGGGTTTATAAGGCTTACGAGTATGGGATTAGGCTTGAAAATGTGATGGCAGTAAAAGAAATAGAGCAAAATGAATGCGGTAAATTCCTTGGTTTTTATACATTAACATTAGTGCCAATAGATTTAGGGGCAATTGATGAAACGCAGCTTACTAAAGAGGACAAAAAACAGCTCAATGATTATCATCAGCGTGTTTATGAGGTGGTTTCGGCTTACCTTAATGATGAGGAAAAAAAGTGGCTCAAAAAAGCAACAAGGGCAATTTAAATAAGTCTGCTAAAGCAAGATGTAGAGCATATATGTTGAAGATGTAGAGCATATATAGTGAAGATGTAGAGCAGACATAGGTTAAAAATGAAAATCTTAAAAAAGATGGCAAATAACAAAGATAAACAGGCAGGACGGCTAGCAATGCTTGACATAATAAGGGGTTTTGCTTTGCTTAACATGATTTTTTATCATCTGCTTTATGACCTTGTTTATATCTTTGGGTATCGTTTAAGCTGGTTTAGCATTCGCCAGGCTTTTGCTTGGCAGCAAATGATTTGCAGTACTTTTATTTTTGTGGCGGGGATTTCTTTTACGCTTAGCAAAAAGCCGCTGAAAAACGGGATGATATTAATGGTTTGCGCCATAATCCTAAATCTGGCTACCTTTTTAGTAATCCCAGATGAGTTTATTGTCTTTGGCATTTTGCATTTTTTGGCGGCGGCTATTTTCTTGACTTTCTTATTAAGATCGGCCCTTAAGCTGATTCCGGCACAAATAGGGCTTCCGATTGCTGTTTTTTTATTTATTCTATTTAAAAATCTTCCGTCAGGATATTTAAGCTTTTTTTCGCTGTTTAAATTTGCACTTTCGCCCTCATTATTTGAGTCATCTTATTTATTTTTCTTAGGCTTACCTAATCATAATTTTGCCTCGGCGGATTATTTTCCGATTATTCCGTGGTGGTTTCTTTATTTGGCTGGTTTTTATGGCATGGGACTATTTTCTTCATTATCAAAAAAACCACGCCATCAGCATAACACTAAAGGAAAATTAAGGCAGGTTTTAAGCTCATCATTAGGATTAATGGGCCGCCATAGCTTGCTTATTTATATGCTTCACCAGCCGATAATTTATGGATTACTATTTTTGGTATTATTTTTTAGTTGAATATTAGATAAAATATAAATATACTTAAGTAAGGGAAATACAAAGGAGTACCAATGGAAGCCAAAACAAAAGAAACCTTCAAAAAGAACCGCTTGCGGAAAAACCGGGAAAAACGTTCCTCTCGGAGCAGCAATATTTTTGTGACGATTATTACTTGCTTGATAGCGTTAGCTTCACTGACAGGCTGCATTTTCCTTATTTTGGAAAATCAGCAGCTCAAAAATGAACAAGCTGAATTTGTCCCCGTCATGGGGCAGATTGAGGACGGTGTTTTTGGCAATCAGGAAGATTCGGTCCGCGATGAGCCGGAAGCTCCGATTGAGATAAATATTACGACCCCGCTGGCAGCGGATGTCCTTGATGAATTAAAGGAACGGGTGTCACAGGGAGAGGATTTTTCAGCGATTCTTAGGGCTTTATTGGTTGATGACATTGTCGTTGGCGCAGATGGCCAGTTTTATTTTTTCCCCATTAATGATGAACTTAAAAAGCATGATTACATACCCGAACAATTTGTGCTTGATGATGACGGCATTTTAGCTTACCAAGACGAGGACGGAAACATCATTTCACAAAAGGGCATTGATGTTTCACGCTATCAGTTAGAAATTGACTGGGAGAAAGTGGCGGCTGATGGGGTTGATTTTGCGATTATCAGGGTTGGCTTCCGCGGTTCGAGCGAGGGGGCTTTAATGCTTGACCAATATTATGAGGCAAATATTGAGGGTGCGTTGGCAAATGGGATTGAGACAGGCGTTTATTTTTTTACCCAGGCCTTAAATGAAGAAGAAGCAATCGAAGAAGCCGAGTTTGTCCTTGAGCATATTGCCGGGTATGACCTAAAATATCCGGTTGTCATTGATATCGAAGCAATCAGCACCACCAATCCACGGACGCAGTTCATGACAAAAGAGGAGTGGACGGACGTGGCAATCGCTTTTTGCGAGCGGATTAAAGAAGCTGGTTACACGCCGATGATTTATGGGAATCTGCGCAGCTTTTTCTTGATGCTTGAGATGGAGCGTTTGGAAGAGTACGAAAAATGGTTTGCTTTTTTCCGCACCCCGATTTATTTTCCTTACGAACACAGGATCTGGCAGTATACGGAACGCGGCCGGGTTGATGGGATTGAGGGGGACGTGGATTTGAACGTAGGGTTTTGGCGTTTTGAATAGGGATTGAGTAATCCCGCTTGGGCAAATTTGATTAACGAAGAACTTTTAAATACAATTAGGGGTCTTGTTATTGTGGGTAAGCCCGCGATTCTTTGTTCTAAATTGATTCCATTATTTGGTAATTAATTAAAACTTAAAAATTCAAAAAAAGATTTGGAAAATTTTTCTTGACAATTCCATTTTTATGCTATACAATTAGTACAGAACGAATCGTTCAATACGATAGAGTCAATACAGTTCGTTTAGATTGCGGGTCAGGCCCGCAATGACAAAAACGCCTGAATGACGAATAGCGCAATAACGAATAGCCACAATGACGAAGATTAGTGCTAATAGAAAGCAGGTGCAAGATGGAAAATTTTATTAATCCCCATGCAAAGGAGCAGACCGATTTAATTAATGCCGCGATGAGCATTTTTGCCCAGAATGGCTATAAAAAAGCTTCTGTAGCTGATATTTGTGCTGAAGCCGGGTTAGCTAAAGGCATGATTAATTATTATTTCGGCAGCAAAAAAAATCTTTACTTGTATCTTGCCGAATTAAGCGGGAAAAAAATGTTTGAACGAATGGAGCGTGATTTTGACGCAAGCATTACGGATTTTTTTGACAACATGAAAATGATGACAAAGATTAAGCTTTCGATGATGAAAGAACACCCGGCGATTTTTGCTTTCCTGACCAGTTTTTATATGGAGCAGGATAAAGATGTCCGCGATGAAATAAAGGAATACTTGCAAAAAAGCCTTGATATCCGCAAACGTTTTATTTTTGATGATATCGACATATCCCGCTTTAAAGATGATGTCAATGCCGGATTAATTGACCAGCTTTTGGTCTGGGCAGGTGAGGGAATGGCAAATAACCTAAAGCATGACTTTAATCCGGAGACGATTGAGAAGTACACCGATGATTTATTTGCTTGTCTTGATTTAATGAAAAAATATTTTTATAGGAGGAGAAATAAATGAAAAAAAACAGTCTTGAAATCACTAACCTGACCAAGAATTTTGGGAAATTCACCGCCTTAAGTGATATTAACCTTAAGGTAAGAGAGGGCGAAGTATTTGGTTATATTGGCCCTAATGGCGCAGGGAAAACGACCACAATCAGGGTATTGCTTGGGATTTTAAAAGCAACCAAAGGGACAGCACAGGTTTTTGGCCTTGATGCGTGGAAAAATGCGGTTGAGATTCACAAAAGGATAGCTTATGTGCCGGGTGACGTAAACCTTTGGCCGAATATGACTGGCGGTGAAGTCATCGACCTCTTTGTTGCCCTAAGGGGGAAACCAAATAAGGAACGGCGGGAAAAACTGCTTAAGGATTTTGACCTTGACCCAACCAAAAAATGCCGGACTTATTCTAAGGGCAATCGCCAGAAAGTTGCCCTAGTTGCCGCTTTTGCCTCGGAAGCAAATTTATTTATCCTTGACGAGCCAACCAGCGGGCTTGACCCATTAATGGAGCAGGTCTTCCAAGAATGTGTTTTGGAGCAGAAAAATAACGGCAAGGGCATCTTTTTATCAAGCCATATCCTTTCAGAGGTTGAGCGTTTATGTGACCGGGTCGGCATTATCCGCGAGGGTAAACTAGTTGAAACTGGCACTCTAAAGGAAATGCGGCATTTAACCCGCAATACAATCCATGTTGAAACCGCCAAAATTGTTGATGGCTTTGAAAGTTTTAAAGGCGTTTATGACCTTAATAAAAAGCAGAATATGCTAACATTCCAAGTGGACGGAAATGAAATCGGGGCAGTTATTGCCTATCTTTCCGGATATGAAATCACCAAATTAGACAGTACGCCGCCAACGCTTGAAGAACTTTTTATGCTTCATTATGATACTAATTAAAGGAGGACGATTATGCAAAACGGAAATTTTGATAACACGGTTAAATTAACGCATTCAATTTTACGGCGTGACAAGTTTTATATTATCATCTGGGTAGTTCTTCTGGTGGCATTTTCGGCAATCTTAGCACCGGGGGTTGACGCGATGTTTCCTGACGAAGAATCAAGATTACAGGTGGTCCAGATTTATGACAATCCTTTGATGGTTTCGATGATGGGGCCAATTTATGGGCTTGATTCGCCTGATGAGTTCCCGGCCGGGGCGATGTATAGCGGCTTTATGCTGATTTGGGTCATTCTGGCGGTGGCTCTCATGAATATCTTTTTTGTCGTCCGCAATACGCGGGGTGACGAGGAGCGGGGACGTGCTGAGGTTACCAGCTCA
>WRLH01000025.1 GCA_009777715.1 Lachnospiraceae bacterium | reverse complement strand
TCCGAGAGAAGCGTTGCGTTACATAATGCGGTAAAGGACACCGCATAAGTAACGACGCTTCTCAAGGGTCGGTCTTATGAATCGCACTCTCTATCGCACGATGAAGTGTCCGTTTTCACGGATTTACATCGGGTGAAAATGCGTTGCTGAATCGCACTTCGTAACGTGAGTAAGGAAGAAAATGTTTCTCGCAGTTGCCTTGCCCGCCTTCTACCCATATGGACGTTTGAATTTTACACTCATTAGGGCACAGCAACGAAGAGATTATTTTCTGACTTACGCAGTAAGTCATACTTACGTATGTAAGTCATACTTACGCAGTAACTACAGCCCTCAAACGCGCGGTGAGATTGCGGAGCAAGCCCGCAATGGCGCAAAAAACCAGCCCCCAACATAAGTTAAGGGCTGGTGCTTTTTTGCTATTAACTAATACTTCTCAGATAAAACCCAAAATCAATCACCTTGCGGCAACATATCAGCACTGCCATGGACTGATTCCCAAAGCATTAAGCGTTCGTCCCTTGAAGCATTAACGAACTGGGTGTAAAGAGATTCCATTTCGCTGTCATAAACGGCATCGAACTGGTCAACAGAAGCGAAAATGGCACGGCAGAAAGCAGCATTGCCACGTTCCCTGATTGTATCGCCAAGGCCTTCTTCTGATTGGACTGAAGGAGTTCCAACGTTGCCGGTAACGCGGTTGTCTACCGCTTGGACTGCATAAGCTTGTTGGATTAAGCGGCCTTCGACTCCGGCATAACCAAGGGCAGCTGATTTTGATGTCAAATCAGGATCGCCCAAGTCAAGACCGTTAATCGGGATGCTAAGGTCATAGTTACGGCCTGATGTCATCTGGTTGTAGTCACCAGCTTCAACAGATAAAGCCATCATTGCTCCGTCCGGCATTACTTCGTGGTTGATGCCTTCGGTACCCATCTGTAAGAAAGTGATGACATCTTGACGGCAAAGTAAATCAAGGTAAAGAAGAGCGGCGATCGGCTCGGTGCTTGTGGCCGGGATAAACATATTACGGTCAATAGTTGCGCCAAGATACTTGCGATAAAGGCCAGCATCATTTTTGAAAGTATTTACCGCGATAAAGTTTGCGTCAGTTCCCCTGGCAGCGTGCATTCTTCCGGTCCAGCCTTCTTCGCCGTCACGGTAAGGCTGGTCAAAGCTGTGTCCAGCTATTGCGCCAACGAAACCGGAGCGGACAAAGTTGTCAGCTGTATCATCAGTCTGTGAGAATAAAGCAAAGTCAGGGTGGATAAGGCCGTCGTTGTACCATTTGTTAAGGACACGGATTGCTTCCTTAACGCCAGGGGCAAAGAACTTACGGGCATTGGATGCACCAGGGTCACCTGTGCCGGAGATATAAAGCTCTTTGTCGGTAATGTCGTTCGGGATAAAGCTTTCGATAAGCGGACCGGCAAGCCAGCCTGGATCATCGGTCATATGAAGCGGGACAATCTGCCCGGCATCTGAACCAAGCAAAAGTTCAGCATTGTCTTTGAAGGCATAAAGGGCTGCTTCAAACTCTTCAAGCGTGGTCGGAAGAGCCATGCCTAAAGCATTAAGCCAATCTTCACGGATAAATGAGATGAACCTTTGGTTAAAAGGCTGCATTCCCAGCATTGACCAGACGTGTCCTGTCGTACTGTCTTGATTCCAATAAAGCCGCATCCAGCCAAGGCGTTCCCACAAATTGGGGTAAAGGTCGCCGCTGTCAGCAAGCAATGGATTAAGGTCAGTAATGACATCTTGGTTTGCGAATGCTTCAATGGTCGGGTAGTTGAAAGTGTAGCATACGTCAGGCGCTTGGCCTTCAGCAAGAAGCAAGGTAAGGTCGTCTACCTCATTCCAACGTTCTGTTGTGACAAACTCAACAACAACGTTATGCTCTTCAAGCATTCTTTCTTTCAAGTAGTCGGCGAAAATGGTTTTGGTCGGGTCATTGTCGCGTGCCCATGCAAGTACGCGGATCGAACGCTGTTCATAAAAACGGCGGTTCTCATCAAGTCCCAATTCATCAAATACGCCAGCCGGTGTTTCCGGCGGTGCGTCCGGCGCGGTAACTTGCGGCGCTGGGGCAGGTGCTGCCGGAGTATCCTGTGGTGTTTCGGTTGTGCTTCCGCAAGCTGCCAGTAAAACGGTGCAAAGCAGAAGCGCTACCAGTGATTTAAACTTCTTTTTCATTTCTTCCTCCTTATAGGTTGCTTTTATTAAAATACCAGCTTCGCCAGTAAATTAATCATTCTTTGATTGCTCCAAGCGTTGCGCCGGAAACAAAATACTTTTGGATAAAAGGATAAACAATCAGAATCGGGACCATGGCAATAACGATTGTCGCCGTCCTTGCGGCTTCGGGCAAGCCAGTCGCTCCGCCGTCAAGCTGGGCTGAATCAATGCTTTGCAGCTGCTGCTGAATCCGGTAAAGCAATAATTGGATCGGGTCATAAGCTCGCTCGGCCCTCATAAACAGTAAAGCGTCACCAAACCCATTCCAGCGGCCAACGGCATAAAATAAGGAAATCGTTGCCAGCACCGGCTTTGAAAGCGGCAGATAAATCGAGACCAGCATCCTGACCGGCCCTGCGCCGTCTATCTGGGCCGATTCCCTAAGGCTATCGGGAATCCCGTAAAAAAATGACCGCATTAAAATCATATTAAAAATGCTAAGCGCGCTCGGCAAAATAAGCGAAAGCGGGTGGTCAATCAGCCCCAGCGACCTCATTAAAAGAAAGGTCGGAATCATTCCTGCGCCAAAGTACATCGTAAAAATTAAAAGGACGTTAAGGGTCTTCCTGAATTTCAGTTCTTTGTAGACAAACGGATAAGCACAAAGGACGGTCAGGACCAGTGAAACAAACGTGCAGATGATTGTCAGGATAATTGTCCATAATAGCGACCGCGGATATTTCGCATCGCTCCAGACAATGCTAAAGGCATCAAAATTGAGCCCGACCGGGAAAAGTCCCACTTCCATGCGGACAAGGGCCGCCGGGGAACTCATCGCCCGCGAGAAAACGTTCATGATTGGAAACAGGCACAAGCATATCAAGCCAATGAACATAATGATTATGAAAACATCACCTATTTTTGAGCTATTGAATCTTTTCATGGCCGCACCTCACATAATTCCGCGTTCGCCGGCTCGCTTTGCGATGGCGTTCGCACTAAATAATAAGACTACTGATACAATGGATTGGAAAAGCCCAACGGCAGCCGCCAGCGACTGATCCATTCCCCTAATGCCGCGGTCATAAACAAAAACCTCGATAACATCGGAAACACCATAAACAAGTGGATTACGCATTGCCATAATCCGCTCAAAGTTGTTGCCCATGATTCCGCCGACATTCAGCAACAGCAGAATAATAATGACGGAACGGATGCTTGGCAGGGTAACGTGCCACATCATCCGAAAGCGTTTCGCCCCGTCAACAGCGGCGGCTTCATAAAGCTCTGGATTCACCCCGGCAATGGCGGCAAGGAAAATAATAGTATTCCAGCCCATGCTCTGCCAGATGCCGATAAAGACATAAGAAAATATCCAATGGGTGCTGCTAGTCAGAAAGGGAATGCTTGTTCCCAGCGCATTATTAACCAATCCGGCTGCGCCAAAAATGCCCGTTGCCATTCCGCCGATGATCGCCCAGGATAAAAAGTTGGGCATATAAAGAATCGTCTGCGTAAAACGCTTAAATAAAGTCGAGCGTAATTCATTAAGGAATAAAGCCAAAATAATCGGGATCGGAAAACCAATCAGGATTTGGAGTATGCTTAGGACAAAGGTATTGCGCAAAGACTCCATGAAAAGAGGATTGTCAAAGGCTTTGATGAAAAACTCAAAACCGTGATTCCCTGCCCATGCGCGTTCCATGACGGGCCAAAGGAACTTGTTTTCCTTAAAAGCGGCCAAAATATTAATCATTGGGCCATAGCGGAAAATTACGACCTGCGATAAGGGAATCGCAAGCATGACATATAGCGTCCAGAAACGGACCATATGTAAGCGGAACTCTAACCATTTTGATTTTTTATTAACCATACACATATTTCCTTCAAATGTATTTTCGCGAAAATTCATTTTCGTACTAAGAGATACGATAACACAATTTGTGGAAAATAGCCTTTTAATTATTGTCAATCTTGTGCTAATTCTTGCTATTTTTTGATAAATTGTTTCACTAAATCGTTTTAGTCCCATAAATCCTGCCAACCTTTAGCTTCCGGCCACAAAAAAACCTGCCCTTTGACTAAACGGCAATTCCGCTCCGCTTTTTCTAGCAATTCCATTTCGCTTTTTTTAAGCAAACCCTCTGTCACACAGCGCAGATTGGCTTGGTAATTTTTTTCGTTTGTTGAAAAAGGAATCGGGATTACCCCTTTTTGGACTGCCCACTTAAGGCAGACAAGAGCCGGGTGGATGCCCCTGGCTGCGGCAACATTGACTACCTCGGTCAATTCTGTGTCAACAACATCGTCCGGGGTTTTATCACGCACAGGGCGGTTTGGCGAACCCAGCGGGCAGAATCCGATTGGCTTAATCCCATGCTTAAAGCAATAATCCAATAGTTCTTTTTGCTGAAAGCTGGGGTGAAATTCCATTTCGATAAAGGCGGGCTTAATCCGGCATAAGGGCAGGACCGCCTCAAGCTTTGGGATTGTCATATTTGACATCCCGATATAGCGGCTAAGGCCCATGTCAGCAATTTTTTCCATCTGCTGCCATACTTCCATGAACTGCCCGGCTTTAAAGGGTTTTGCTCCCGGATTGCGGGAATCGGCGTCACAGCCCGGCGCGTGGTAATTGGGAAAGGGCCAGTGGACAAAATAGCAATCAACATAATCAAGCTGTAAATCCTTTAGGGTCTGGGCCAAGCTAATGAGGACATCGCCTTTCCCATGCCTGTCGTTCCATACTTTCGATGTGATGAACAGTTCCCCCCGCCGGACAATGCCTTCACTGACCGCTTTTGTAAAAATTTCCCCGATTTCGGCTTCATTGCCATAGACCGAGGCACAGTCAAAGAAACGGTATCCATACCGGATCGCGCCATAAACCGCTTCCTTTACCTTAACCGGGCTGGCGTGGTCAGAGCCAAATGTACCCATGCCGATACAAGGGGCTAACTGACCGTCAAAAAGCCTTACGGTGGGGATTTTCTCTTGGTTTATCTCCATAACTGCCATAATGCTCCTAATCTTCCTCAAAGACGACCGCAACTTTGCCGCAATTGCCCTTATTCATCATGGCATAAGCTTTATCAGTCTTCTCCAAACTATATTTGTGGGTAATAAGCTCATCGGGGTGAATGCCCCAGCGGACAATTTTGCCCATCAGCTCTTCCATTCTCCATGTGCTGGTCACCCATGAGCCGTAAATGCTTTTTTGGTCATGGATGATATCAGGGCTGGGATTAAATTCAACTGTCCCGCCCTCGCCGATAAAAACGATTTTTCCCCATTTCGATGTTGCCCTGATTGCACCCTGGCGGGCTTTTGTGTTTCCCGAACAATCAACAGCGCGTTCAACACCGTATCCGTCTGTTAGCTTCGCAATTTTGGGAAGCAGTTCCTCGTGCGGCCAGATGATATGATCGGCAAGCCCTTTATCAACTGCCAGCTGGCAGCGGTAGGCGTTCATGTCATAAGCGTATAATTTCTCCGCCCCCATTGCTCTTGCCAGCATTAAAGCCGCTAAGCCGACTGGCCCAAGCCCGGTTACTAGCACCGCGTCAGTCCCGGAAATGCCGATCCTAAGCAAACCTTCATAGACTGTCCCAAAGCCGCAAGCCACCTGGGCTCCGTCAAGATAAGAAAGGGAATCCGGCAAAGGGATAAGGTCCCGCTCATCAACCAGCATAAAAGGGGCCATTCCGCCATCACGCTGCCAGCCATAGGCGGCGCGGTGTTCGCTGGTGCAGGAAATCTGATAACCGCGGCGGCAATCCATACATACGCCGCAGCCGGAAATATGGTAAACCGCAACCCGGTCACCAATCTTAAATCGTTTTAAGCCCAGGCCGCCCCCGACAATCTGCCCGGCCGGCTCGTGTCCGGCAATTTTGTTTTGGTAACCCTCCGGGCCTTTGCCAATATGCTCACGGTAAATGGCGCGGATATCACTTCCGCAGATAGTTGATGCCTTGGTTTTTAATAAAACTTGGCCATATCCCGGTTCGGGAATCGGGACTTCCTTTAATACGACGGTGCTGTTGCCCGGCAAATAAGCCGCTTTCATGGTATTTGACATATTCATACCTGTGTCCTTTCAAAATTTTTGAGCGTTGCTCAATAATTTGTAGATTCGCTCGGGTCGAAGATTCGAAACGAGTTCGAAGATTCGAAATGAATCGAAGATTCGAAACGAATCAAAGGTTCGAAACGAATCGAAGATTCATTTTGTATACTAGGGGTATATTTTTATTTTTAGGCAAACTGGGTAATCGCTCTTAACTGCTCCGCCAATTTGAATATTCATTGCGTCATCATCGCGGGAAAAAGTAAGCGGGACATCATAACCTAAAACCGTCACTTCCTTAATGTCCAGATCACCGCCGGAATGATATTGGGGAGTATGTTTTTTAAAATATTTTATCGCGATTTTCCCATTTGGGGGGTATTTCATCAGAAAAGCATAAACAAAGCCGCCCCGCTGGGTAAAGCGGATATCATTTTCGGTATATTCAAGCGGTTTCCCATCGGTCATGCTTCCGCCGCCAATATTGGTAGACCCTTCGCCAAAAACCTCAAAAAAGCTTGTTCCGTTAATGCCCTCGCCGTTTATCTTAAGCCATGCACCGATTTTTGCAAGGATATCCCGGTCTTCATCTGTTATGCTTCCGTCCGCCCTTGGCCCGACATTAAGGAGCATCCGCCCATTCTTGCTGACGATGTCAATCAAATCCCTGATTAGTTCGGCCGGGTCTTTGAAATCATTATTTTCGGTATAGCCCCATGAATTACGCGCTGCCGCGGTGCAGGTTTGCCATATCCGGGGATTAATTCCGTTAAGCTGGCCGCGTTCGACATCAAAAACGGCACTGCCCGGCGCAAAGGCGCGGAACTTGTAGTTAATAATTCCTGTTAACCCTGACTGCGCCATCCGGTTATAATAATAGGCGGCAAATTTCCTTAAATATGGGGCAAATCCGGTATTATGAATCCACCAATCAAAATACATTATTGCGGGCCGGTATTTTTCCACGATTTCGCAAAGCCTTGCCAGCCAATCCTCACAATGGGAGGCTGGCGGCGGGAAAGCATAGATATCCATGATGTCAATATCGATTTTGGCTTGCTGTTTATCATAAAATGATTCATAAAGCGGATCATTAACATCACATTCATAATCAAGGCCGCCGTTAAAGAACCAGCAATGTTCAGCGCGGTGGTTTGATAATGTGAGGGTCATGCCTTCATCTTCACAAGCTTTCTTAAGCTCAGAAATTACATCACGGCATGGCCCCATTTTCCCGGCATTCCATTCCGATAGTTCGCTTTCATACATCTGGAAGCCATCATGATGTTCCGAAACAGGCATGATGTATTTTGCCCCGGCTTCTTTAAACAGTTTCACCCATTCTGCGGCATCAAATTTTTCCCCCTTAAACATGGGGATAAAATCCTTATAGCCGAATTTATCCTGTGTGCCGTAGGTTTTTTGGTGGTGTTCGTATTCTTTGCTTCCTTTTACATACATATAGCGTGAATACCATTCGCTGCCGTAAGCCGGGACAGCGTAAACGCCCCAATGGATAAAGATGCCTAGTTTGGCGTCCTTATACCATTCCGGGGCTTCCCAGCGGCACAGCGATTCCCATGTGTCGTCATACGGCCCTGCGGCGATGACTTTGTCAATTAGTTTTAGGTAGTCGTTTTTGGTCATGTGGATTGCCCTTTCAAATTATTTTATCGTTTCATCGCCCGACCGCTTTCGCAGCCTGTGTCATTGCGGGCTTGCTCCGCAATCTCTCCATGTGTTTTCCCGCGCGTTTGAGAGCTGCCGATGGGGCGTCCGGCACGCTTTCGCTCCGAGAAAAACTCCGCGCGTTTGAGAGCTGCCGATGGGGCGTCCGGCCCGCTTCCGCTCCGAGAGAAGCGTTGCGTTACATAATGCGGTAAAGGACACCGCATAAGTAACGACGCTTCTCAAGGGTCGGTCTTATGAATCGCACTCTCTATCGCACGATGAAGTGTCCGATTTCGCGGATTTACATCGGGTGCTTTCGTAACGTGAGTAAGGAAGAAAATGTTTCTCGCAGTTGCCTTGCCCGCCTTCTACCCATATGAACGTTTGTATTTTACACTCATTAGGGCACAGCAACGGAGAGATTATTTTCTGACTTACGCAGTAAGTCATACTTACGTATGTAAGTCATACTTACGTATGTAAGTCATACTTACGTATGTAAGTCATATTTACGCAGTAACTACAGCTCTCAAACGCGCGGTATGTCTCTCGGCTAGATTGCGGGGCAAGCCCGCAATGACAAGCCGCGAAACGCCAGCTATGACGCAGGCCGCGAAAGCCAGGCGCGGTAAACGGCCCTGATGTTTTCTGGCCTTGCCCCTTTATCCATATAACACTGCCCAATAATGCCCGTATTCCCCTCTCCGCCAAAATACCCGGCAATCTTATGAACCTCCGCCTCCAAATCCTCCTCAGTCCCAAAGGGAAGCAAGGCTTGGCGGTCGATTCCGCCCCATAATGCCATTTTTCCCCTCATATAACCCGAAAGCTTGTCATAAGGCATGACATTAAGCTGCGGATTAAGCGCGTTAATCCCAATTTCGATTAAATCCGGAATTATGTCAAGGATATAACCGTCTGAGTGCATGATTACCATTTTACCATATTTTCTGGCAATGTCGCAATAATCCTTGTAGAGCGGCTTAAATAATTCGCGCCACATTAAAGGCGAAATCAGCATTGCGTTTTGGGTACCCCAATCATCTTCTATGTGAATTGCGTCAACTAAAGTGTTGCACCACATTTCAACCTCTGTTTTGTAAAAGCCATGGACAATATCCCTTAATTTGAGGACATTTTCATCTTCCATTGCCAAATCCAAAAATAAATTCTCTGTCCCGCGCAGATACTGCATCCGCTGGAATGGTTCAATTCCCCACATTTTCATGGTGAACTTGCCCAAGCTTTTACATTCATCATTTACGAAAGACAAATCCGCTTGCTCAAGGGCTTCATACGGCACATAAAGTGAGCTAAGCTCTGTCCAATCAGTAAAAGCCGGCTGTCTCACCTCGCCTTTTACTCCGTCCTCGGCGCTTTCCCATATCGAACCCCAATAATCCGTCCGTTTCCCTTTTACCCCATATTCACCCGCCGCCTTTCCTTTGCCATAATGATATGAGGGAACTAATATATCAGAAGCAAATTCATCAAAACCGGGTTCGACTTCCAGCGGAATCCGGTCAACAGGCAAAAATTTAAGGGCTGCCAGCACTCTTTCACGACTTGTCATAAATTGCTCCTTTTAGTATTTACCATAGGTTTTTGCTGTTTCAATCATTGCAAAAATATTTTCATAAGGTGTATCGCGGCCGCATTGGTCTCCGGTTGACAAGATGAAGCCGCCGCCCTCTTTAGCATCATCAATGGCCTTTTTTGACGCTTCGATTACGTCTGCTACCGTGCCGTTAAGCATGATTTCGGTGGTGTGGAGATTGCCCTTAAGGACCAGCCGCTCGCCATAATCCCTTTTTAATTCTTTTAGGCAGCAATCACCCATCGGGGGAATTTCTAACGGGTCAATGACGGTTAAATCCGTTTCTTCTGCCATTATTTTTACTAACAGTTTTTCCGGCCCGCAGGAATGGACATGGGACGGAATCCCAAAAGCTTTAGAGAGCGCGGTAATTTTTTTCACAATCGGCAAGCCCAGCTCGCGGAAAATTTCCGGTGTCTGGTGGATAAGCGTTCCTGAACCGCCAACGCAGATGAAATCAGGTTTAGCGTTCAACCCCATCAAGCGGTGGAATTTTCTTTCGTAAAAAGCAAGGGCTTTATCCCGGCGGTTTCTGAAGACATCGGGGTCGTCATAATATTCATATATATCCGCTTCGCAATTAAGCAATTTGCTAGTCCCGCAAAAAACCCCAACCAAGCCGTGGTTGCCCATTTCTTTTTTGACAAGGCTAAGCAGCTCTCCGCCGGACGGCCACACCCTCACCCCCTCGACTTCCTGATAGCCTGACGGCTCTTTGGGCAAGCGGATTGATAAAGGGTCAACGCCATAGGTGGGCGGGTCAGCCCGGTAATAGACATTTACCCAAGGCGACCAGAAATTTTTCCCATTTGCTTGTTCTAAGTTTTGGGTCACGATCCGCTCTTCGTCCTGGTATACAATCACCGGGCGGCTTTCATCAGGCTCATCAAGATATAAATCATCAAATTCAATTGAAACATAACCGTCCATTAATGAATCGAAGCCAAAATATTTTACGCAGTCAAGATAAGCTTTCCAGATCGGCGGGTCTTGATAAAGATAAAGCTGCCAGAATGGCTTTCCGGTCATTTTGGCCGGGATCATATTTGAGGTGTCGGGGGCAACCGGGACATGGTCGGGGATGCCTTTATTTAGGACTGTTAATAATCTTTCTCTTGAATCCATGAAAGTCCTCCTGAGTTTTGGTTATTTTAGTATACCTTAATAAAATTGGGTATCATAGTACAAAAACTGCCATTTTCATCAAATTTAGATATAATTGCTATTTTTACAGTCGCTTGAAGAGCTTGGATTTGGTATAATGTCACTAGACATTATACCAGCGCAAAACCCGAATCATCGATTCGGATAGTCTTTGAAAAGAATCATGGATAGAAATATGGTAGGTAAGATGACTTTTTTATGGTCAAAGAAGTTTTTATTTAAAATCTTTCTCTGGGTCGGCGGAAGCATTATTATCTTAATGCTTGCTCTTCAAGCCGTAATGTTTTCTTATGTCAATCGCTTAGTTGACGAATACCAGCAAAAAAATGACCGCTTGCTCCTTACTCAAATCGAAAATAGCGTTGTTTTCATGAACGAACACATCCGCAGCATTTGCATATCCATTTTTAATAATGCTGCGATTATTTCTTTTATGCGTGACAAAAATATCGAAAGTGATTTTGCGGAAATGACATTGATGATGAATTCCGTCACCCGCTCAGTCGTCCGGGCAAACCCATATGTCCATTCCATTTTTGTCTATAACAATTATACCGGGGTTTATTATTCATCTTACCGCGGCCTTTTATTTGAGGACAAGGACTTGCTTAAGATAACGGCCGGAGAGTATATGCCGCCAAAATTCACGCCCATCTACCGCCAAGTAAATGAACCGGGGTTTTCCGGCAGTTTCCTTACTTATTTTTATTATGACGCAAGCATGGCGAACGGCGGAATTGCTGTCAATATTGAAACCGAATGGCTTCTTAATAATATCCGGACTGCCAGCTCTTCCGAAACAGAGGACACGGCTTTTGTCATGCTCGTAACCAATGACGGCGACTTATTCGGTGATGCTAATGCCAATGGCCACTTAAAAGACGCGCTTAAGGAATTTTACCAAAATAGCATTGTCCCATCGGGCGGATTTGAAACCTTTTTTCAAACCGAGCTTGATGGCGTTGCCTACCATCTTTCGTATCTGCCAATCCGCGAAACGGAGTTAGGCCTGTTAAGGATTGTCGAAAGCAGCCAAATCGGCAAATACCTAAACGCGGTCAGGATGCAATTATTCCTGATCACCTTGATTTTTTTGCTGGCCGCCCTTTTTATCACCTTTGCGACTTCCAAGCGGCTTTATCAGCCAATCCTTAGGCTCGTCAGCCGGATAAATGATCAGGAAAAATACCGGGGCGACGAATTCCGCTTTCTTGAAGATACTTTCGCCAAAAATGAAAACCGCCTGATTGCTTATGAGCATGAGCAAAATACCTATAGCGCAACTTTGAAAGCAACCTTGCTGCTAGAAATTCTTAACGGCAGAAAAATAATTACAGGCGATGAATTTACCAGCCAAGCGGCCAAGCACCAGATTCCGCTAACCGGAAGCCAAGGCTTTATCGTCCTTTTGATTGCCGTTGACTCACGCAGGCTGTTTGAAAATGCTAATACTGTCCGCGAGCGTGAGTTTAAGCTGGCGGAAATTATCAAAATCGCCGGTGAAAATCTTGCCCCCTCATATCCTTGTGAGGGTGTCTCATTAACTGACAATATGGCTGCGGTCATTTTAAACACTGCCCCTTTAATGAACGGCGAAATCCTAACGCCGCTTCTTTTAAAAATCCAAACAAACGTTACGGAACATCTTAAGCTTTCTGTCTCAATCTCCATCTCAAGCTATGCAGAAAGCCTGGCCAATCTTCCTTTGGAATTTGAAGCAGCAATGAAAAATATGGCCTACCGTTTTGCCCATGGGCCAAATTCGATTATCACCAAAGAATTAATCGAAGCAAAGCATCAGCAAAATGATCTTGATTATAAGTTCACGATTGAAAAGCAGCTGCCCGAAACAATCAAAAGCGGTGAAATCGAGAAGATCGAGCTTAAGCTTTCTTTGATTCTTGATGAAATAAAAACAATGTCTTATGAAAACATTATGATTTCACTCTTCCATCTTTCGGTCACTTTCCACCGGATTTTGCTTGATACGCATACGACTAAAGCAATGATTAAGCATGAAAGCCTAAACCGGATCGGGCGGAATCTGTTAACTGCGGAAACTCTTTCCGATTACCGGGAAGGGCTTATTAATGACTTAAGGACATTTTTTTCCGCGGAAAAAGTTGAAAAGGTTAATATAAAGCATGAAACAATTATCGGGACGGCACAGGCAATTGTCCTTGAAAGCTATGACGACCCTGATTTATGTCTTACAAATATCGCTGATAAAATAAAAATTTCCGGCAAATACCTGAGCCGGATTTTTGCCAAAAAACTTGGTGTTTCGCTGCCCGAATACATTAATAAAGTCCGCTTGGAAAAAGCAGCCGAGCTTTTGGAAACTACCAATCTAAGCGTCGGAAAAGTCGCACAGAAAGTCGGGATTTTAAATGAATCCTATTTTTATAATATGTTCAAAAAGCGTTATGGGGCTTCACCGCGGGAATATAAGACCTTGCGTCTTTTAGGTGAATTGTCACAACCATTGCGACATCAGAAATAAAAAAAGAAAAGCTATTGTGTTGACATAATTTTACACAATAAAACACCACCTGTCAACACCTTTTTCTACATATTGTATTAACAGTTATGACAGGGCTATATATAGTAATGAATAATATGGGGCAATGGGCTTATTACTTTGCTTCAAGGAACGGCTAAATTACGATTAATAATGTCTATGTAAAAACCGCCAATACGTTTTTCATATTGCTGAACCTGAGTGGGGCGAGTTCTTTTTTTAGGCGGTCGGAGGCGGTTTCATAGTTGTGGAGCTTCCTTGCATATTCATTAATCCAGTTTTGAATTGTATTGATGTCTTCCGGCTTTTTGCCATCAAAATCCGTGCCTTTTGGGATGTGGCGGCGGATTAGGCGGTTACAGTTTTCGTTGCTCCCACGCTCCCCAGGACTCCGCGGGTGGCAATAATACAAGTTTATCAAGCGGTATGAACTGTCAATGCAGGATTTCATGATCCCCTCTGCATCGGCAAATTCCGTCCCGTTATCAAGCGTGATTGATTTAAATATTGAATGAAAACCGCTTCCCAGGGCATTCTCCAGCTTATTCATTTCCTTGACGACACTATCGGAAGTATGGGAACTTAGGAGCATAATCAGCTCAAACCTTGTCTTCCGCTCGGTGAGGACTAATAGGCTGTGTTTCGAAATGCCCAGCTTCCCCATGACGGTGTCCATTTCCCAATGCCCGAACTCTTCGCGCTTAAGTACTTCGGGCGGCCGCTTCTCTATGCTCTTGCCGGGGTACGGTATGCTTTTTTTCCTGTCAACATCGGTATATTTCTTATTTGAATAACGCCCATGCGGCAGGCAGGACTCCTTTATGCCAATTATGCCCTTGTAAATATACCGGTAAAGGGTCTTAATTGATACCGTTATTATGTCACGGCCTTGCCTGGCAATGAAAGCCAGGGCAGCCGCCGGGCTGTGTTTATCTTTTTTTATTTTTTCACGCACCATTGAAATGAACCATTCGCCTTTGTCTTTGGCCAAGAAAATTTTTAAAGGCCGCCCGTCCCTCTTCCGTTTTGCCAATGCCTGGGCATGCCCTTTGTCCGCGCTATAGCGGGTTTCGGTCTTGCTTGACCAGTCATTTACGCTGTGCTTGTGCTGGTACTTGCCCCTTTCGATTTCCCGGTAAACAGTGCTGCGGTGCTTACCGATGGCAGCGGCAATTTCCGAAATTCTGAACCTCTTTTTTAGGTTGTACATCCGTTCGATTGTCCGCCTGTCATCGTGCGTAAGCTTTGTGTACTTTGTGTCCATTTTTCCTCTCCCTCAAAAAGTAATTTACGGCTGGTTAATTCCCCATAAATAAAAGAAGCCTGCCGGGGCAGGCTTCTTGGCTGGCCGCTCCGCCTATTCCGGATCGCTTAAGAATTTCTGCCTCTTTTTCCGTAAGATGATTATTATGGCAATGGCTGCCAGCACAATGATGCCGCCGATCAGCAAGAAATTATTTCCTTTGCCGCCTGCCCCGGAAGATGGAGCCGCTCCAAGCGGCGGTGATTCAAGCTCAGCGATTGATTCGTTGATGAAATTCTCAAGCTCTTCCCTTTCGTCCCCCGAAAGGCCCTCGAAGATATCTATCACATCGGAAGAACCGGCATTATTATTGCTTCCGGCATCTGCCGTCTGCGCATCCGGCATGGCTTCCCCATCGGAATAAGGCACTCCAAGCTGCGCATAAAAAATATCCTCAAGCGGGCTGTAGACCAATCCGGTCGCTTCATAGAATGCGGCGACATATTCGGCATAGCTTCCTATTAATTCGCGAAGAGTTTCTACATGGGGATTGAGTCCAAGTCCATAAATGCCTTTTAGATATATTGATTCAACACTTGCTAAAAAATTATCCACATTTTGATATTTGCCATACCAGGATATTGTTGACGTGGAACTTGGATTGACTAAATCAATTGCATTAAGAAAAAAATTCATATTAAAATAATCTACGCTCATTTCATCAAGCTCTAAGTATTGCTCGTTAGTAAATGAACATACGTTTTCAATAGTTCCGGCAAAACCCCTCAAACCCGGGAGCCAGCCTTGATGACCATATGTGTATGTATCCGGCGGCGTACTCCACTCTTCCCAGTTCGCGGAAAGGACTTGCTCAAACTCCTTGAACCTGTTCCTCATGTCTTCCTGCGTGAAGCCTATGTTTCCTGCCATTGCATTCAATGAAATGGAGAAAGAAAAAATAATTGCAAATAATAAACACTTTTTAGATGATCTTGCCATTTAATCCTCCTTGCTCCGGCAACGCAGCGTCAAAATCTTTTTTGTATTCACATACCGGAAATCTTGAGCAGCCTATAAAGAATTTTTTATTCAGCAGAATGCTGCCGCAGTCGGGGCATTTGCCCATGTGTGCAGTAATGACCTCAAAGAACGCTTTTTCAATTATCCTCGGCTCAAGCAGCGAAATCAGTTTGATCAAGCCTTCCCTGTCAATCAGCTCAATCCCATATTCTTTTGCTTCCTTGATTGCGCCAGGCGAAAATAAATGTGACGTGATAATTGCGCCATTTTCATGACATGATATTACCCCATTTAATTCCCTGACATCCCGGACACCTACTACCCTGGCAGATCCCAAGCTCCAGCCTTTTGCCTGGACAGCTGTTTTTATGCCATTGCCATCCGTAACATATAAGTCTATGCCGCCGTCATTCCCGCGCTTGTTTTTTTCTGTAACCTCCACGGTCACATAGCCTAGCTTAACAAATAAATCGGCAAGATAATTTTCAAAGTCCTTGCCTTCAAGCTTATCAATATTGATAAGCTGGTCCGCCATCTCATTTATGGCCTCCTCATCAAGCCTCGGCTTTGGCCTGACGGAAATGGTATTGCTGTAATGCTTAAGTATCATTTGCTTCATTCCCTGCCCTTTCCTAAATTATTTGCCGTATTCCCACAAAAGCCCCAGCCCAAAACCATTATACCCATAGCGGCAAAATATTGCAAATAAAATTGAATATTTAAGCCTTGGCCCATTAGCGGCGCCCATCATTGGACAGCCGTGGCGAAAGAGCCATCCTTGGGATTGTCGTGACGGTCCCTGCGGCTTGGAAGCATTTCATGTAGTCGCATATTTATTTGATGTGTGGTATTTTTATGGCACGGCAAATAAATGCCGCCCCGGGGCCTTTGTGCAGGGCGTGTGAATGGGCGGGCGGGAGTGCCTCGAAACAAGAATGAGGGAATACGGACTGCACAAAGGCTTTTAAGAGGGGTCTCAGGGGGCTTCCCCTGACAAGCGGCGGAATGCCCACGGGGAAAATTTGAAAGGCGCAAGCCTTAAAAATTTACCGCCGTGGGGGCATGTAGCCTATGCTTGCTATGTAAGGGTAAGGGTGGATTATGCCAGTCAGGGGAAACAGGACTTTTGATGGGGCATTGGCAGAGCGAGGACAAGAAATTGGCGGAAGCGGGGCGCTTGAGGAAAAGGCAATTAAGGCTCTGGCTGTCAGACGATGAATACAGCCTTGCATATGAAAAATCGCGTTACCTTGGGATAAACATGAGCGAGCTTTTGCGCGGGTTCATAAGAAACTCAAGGCCAGCAAAACCGTCAGCGGCCGGGACGCAAGTAAACGGCTTCATCATCAACTTCCAGACCGCAGACTTAAAAATGGCGATAACCGAAATGAACAAAATCGGGAGGAACTTAAACCAGGTGGCGAAGCATGTCAATGACATCGGGGCCGTGACAAAAAATGACTTCACGGAGCTTAAAAATGCCTACAACGAGCTTTTCGAGCTTTACATAAATTTAATGACTGGCCCGTCCAGCGAGGCCGCCCGGAAACAGGCCGGGGCAACTTAAAAAAAGGGGTTTGGGCATATGGCATACGTAAGCACCGGGAAAATAACCAAGACCCTTGGCCGCGCCTTTTCATACGCTTCTGGGCATAAAGAAACAAAGGACGGGAAACGGAGTCCGACCCTTTCAACCGGGATTAACTGCACCGCCAGCTCGGCATACAAGGTCAGCCGCGCGCTTGAATTAAAATCAAAGGCGTTAAGGGGCGAAAGGGCAACCCAGGCAAAAGACGGCGAGGAAATTTTCGGCTGGCATTTCCAGCAGAATTTCCTTGAGCCAGCCGCCGTGCTCAGCCCGGAAACCGCCCACGAGATCGGCATAAAGCTGGCGGAAGAACTGTTCCCCGGCTTCCCCGCGGTCGTAGGCACTCACACTAACACCAGCCATGTCCATAACCACATCGTGATTGGCGCGTGGGGGATGGACTTAAAGAAGCACAACAACTCAAACCGTTTTTACCAGAGCCTGCGTGCCGCGAGCGACCGCCTGTGCGAAGAATATGGGCTAAACGTCCTTGGGGCAACCAAGAAAGTAAGGCTGGTGAAATGGGAAAATGAAGCAGGGGAAACCCGCTACTTCGAGCCCACGGAACGGAAGGCGCGGGAACGCAAGAAAAAAGAGTTTGCAAGGCCCGGCGATTACCGGGACACCGAAGCATTCAAGGAAAAAAATGCCTTAAGGGGGACGAATGCCTCCGTGATCGAAAAGGACATTGACGGCTTAATTGGCTCGGCCTCAAGCTATGAGCAGCTCCTTTCAAAGCTCCGCGCCAAAGGCTATGAGATCCGGGATAAAAATGCAAGCGGCGGGTGGCTTAAGCACATCTCATTCAAAGCCCCGGGGCAGGGCAAGGGCACCAGGGACTCAAGCCTAGGGGACGGTGAATATTATACCCGGGAGGCACTTGAGAAAACAATCAACTTGCTTGCGGTCCCCAGTCTGGGCAAGGAACTTAATAATGCCGCCGCCATTGACACAGCGCCAGCCCCCGCGCCAGCAATAGAGCCAGCAACAGCGCCAGCTCCCGCGCCAGCAGTAAATTTAAAAGAGGATGACGTAATGTGGCCAAAACAGGTTTTTACCCTTGCCGAGGAATCATGGCTAAAGGGAAGGGAAAAAGCAGAAAAAGAAATTGGAAGCCTAAAGCATTCCGGGCTGGATCTTGATGGCCTCGCCAAGCTGATCTTTGCCGACGGCGACAAGAAGATGACAGAGCTTAAGAAAGAAGCAGGCCTTTTGCCAGCAGGCATTTTGCCAACCGTTAACGGAAAGAAAAACGTCACTGATTACAAGGCACGATACCTGCTCGGCTGCATAAATGACAACCTGAAAAGCCTTGAAATCATCACCCGCCATAAAATCACTTCGCTTAATGACGCCAAGGAAAGGATTAACAATGCCCTTGATGATTCAGGGGATTTCCATTTTGTCATCAGGAACTTTGAGCGGATTGAGGGCGAACGGCGCGGCCGCTTGGGCGACCGGCGCGTGGGACTGGAAGGAAAAGATGGGAAAGCAAAAAAGGAGATGCGATGAGCGAAATAGGAACTGAAGCCGTCCAGGCGACAATCTCAACCACAAAAACATTATTAAGCGCCATGGCCAAATTCATTGAGTGGCTGATGGAAGCGGAAAACCGCCGCATAAACAAGGAGCTGGCAAAAGCCAGGGCCCTGGAAGCCAAGGGGAAGCTTGCGCAAGGCAAGGCAGGCAAAAAGCTTGACCATTCCCCCGGCTACGTCGCCGCCGCCAAGCTCAGGGCTTCAGGCGGGCCGCTTGAATATATCAATACTACCATGGGCCGGGGGCAGATGGAACGCTTCCAATACCTTGCCAAACGCCAGGGCCTGGCCTTTTCATCGACCGAAACCATAAGTGCCGGCGGCGAAACGTTCCAGATAATCGTCAGGAAGAAAGACTTAAGCCTTGTAAAAAGCATCACCGACCGCATGAGCTTTGAAGCCCTTTCTGAAGGCAAAGCCAATGATAAAACCGCCCCAATGCACCAATGGAAAGATAAGATTGACAAAATTAAAGGGCGCAAGGCCGGCAACGCCGGGAAAGCACCTGATACCCTTAAGGCTGTCCCTCAGGCTGGCAATAAACTTAAACCTGCCCCTGCACCTGCCCTTGCACCTGCCCTTGCAACTGCACCTGCCCGGTAAATAATTTTGTGCTTAAGCTTTAAACCCAAGGAGGACCATGGAACCCAAAAAGAAAACCGGAACCGGCTTAATAATGATCATCATGGCATTTGCCTTCGTGCTTCTCATGTCACTCCACCTGGCATCTTCCCATGAAGCAGCCAAAGCCCTGGCCCCTGACGGCGGCAAGGCAGGCCTTGGCGCGGTCTTATCCGAATTGACCAGGCGGACGGAAAATGAGCCGTTCAACATCGAATTTAACGAAAGCTCGCCCTTGTTTGCCGGGACGGGCCTGGGAATCCTGGCAATGGCCCTTGTTTATTATTATGCATCCAGGGGCAAATACATCCGCGGCAAGGAGCATGGCACGGCCAGGTGGGGCAGCAAGGCCGACATCAAAAACCTTTTTGCCAGCAGCATTGCCGGCCGCCTTAAGAGGGGGGCCATCTTAAGGCACGGCATAAGCATCCCCAGGAAAATGGAAGAAATAAGGAAAATCAAAGAAAAATACAAGGATGCGGACATGATCCTTACCGCCACGGAGCGGGCAAGCATCCATAACTACGAAATAAACAACAACACCCTGGTCATCGGCGGCTCAGGCTCCGGCAAGACAAGGAGCTACGTCATGCCGAACCTGCTCCAGGCCCATTCAAGCTACGTCATCACCGACCCCAAGGGCGAGATCCTCGAAAAAAGCGGCCATTTCCTGGAAATGGCGGGCTATAAGATCCGCGTCCTTAACCTGGACCAGCTCGAGGGCAGCTGCGGGTATAACCCGTTCAATTACATCCACATGGAGCGGCACGGCTGGGAAGCACGGATACTTACCTTGATCGAGACAATCATCATAAACACGAAAGGCGAAAACGCCGGGGCCGCCGCTGACCCGTTCTGGGAAACGGCAGAGCGGCTTTTCCTGCAATCCATCTTCTTCTTTACCGCCCAGGGCTTCCCCGATGACGAACGCAACTTTAATACCGTCATGGAGCTGATAAGCTGGCTTGAGCTGCCTGAAGATGAGGACCTGCGTGATTCGGACCTTGACTATTTCTGCGAAGCATTCGCTGAAAAATACGGCGAAAGCCATATCGGCGTGCAGCAGTATAACGAGTTCCGCTCAAAATCTTCCGGCAAGACCGCAAAAAGCATCGTCATCTCGGCGGTCGCCCGCCTTGCGCCTTTCAGGGTGAGCGAGGTCAAGCGCATTTTTTCATATGACCAGATGTCCCTTGACAGGATTGGCGAAGAAAAAACCGCAGTATTCGTCATCGTCCCGCCGACGGACAAGACCTTCAACTTCATCGCCGGGATACTGTTCACCCAGCTTTTCCAGGAAATACAGCACTGCGCGCTGATTAAGAACAAGCATAATGGCCAGCGCCTGCCTGTCCCTGTCCGCTTCATCCTTGACGAGTTTGCCAATACCTGCCGGATTCCCCAGTTCATTGAGATCCTGGCCTACGCCCGCTCGCTTGGCGTCGGGATCACGACGATCCTCCAGTCCCTTGACCAGATAAAGAAAATTTATGAAAAGGACTGGGGCGTCATCATTGACAACTCCAACACGCTCCTTTACCTGGGCGCGGTGACCCACATGGATACCCTTGAATACTTGTCAAAGCTGCTCGGGGCGGGGACTTATGACAAAAAAAGCTTTTCCATGCAGCGGACCGGCAGGGGCGGCTCTTCACAGACCCTTGACAACCTTAAGCGCGAGCTTTTGCTGCCTGACGAAATCCGCAGGATGAGCCGCAGGAAATGCCTTCTGGTCGTTGGCGGGACAGCGCCGTTTTATTCCAGCAAATACAGGTATGAAAGACATAAAAACTACCGCCATACCAGTGACGGAAACAAGAAAAACACATATCATTTTGAACCGCCCCAGCCGGGGCTTCCAAAGCGCGAAGCTGGCAGTTTCCTGGATAATGGCGGGGACATCAGCCCTGGGGCTGATGAGCTGTTTGGCGGGCCTGGCGGGCCCATAGAACTTGACAATTCGCCCCGCGCCCTTGCCAGCGCCATAAAGACAGCCATCGAAAGCCCGGAAAGCATTTCACTTAGCCATGGAGAAGAAGGGGATGTCCAGGAAGAGGCTATTTTCGAATCCGGCGAAGTCCCGGAGGATTTTGACGATATTCTAGCCGGCATTGATTTAGAAGCCCTGGCCCCATGAACATAAAAATATGAACCAGTTAATGCGTAAACGAAAGGAGATTTCCAAATGCTAAAAGAATTTCCATTAACCCAGCTGCTTGCCATTGCCCCCTTGACGACGGGCGAGGCCGTCTGGGGCGACGTCGTCGATTTCATCATGCCCTGGCTTTTCCGGTCAGGGGCGGCCGTTGCCGTGGTCGGGCTGATTTTATTCGCCCTGGCGATCCATTCAGGCGAGCCTGACAGCAAGAACAAGGCAATGCTGACGATGGTGGCCGGCGGGATCATCGCGGCCGTCGGCGGCTTTGCCCCCAATTTCCTAAAGTAGAAAGGGACGCAAGATGGGCGGTTTCAAAGAAATAATGCTGGATGCGATATTATTCTACCTTGGCATGGTAGACGCGAATGTCCTAAGGGCAGCCGAAATCCTGTCGGCCAACCTGTTTTCGCCGTCCGGCGATTATGGCGGGATGCTCGCATTTGCGAACAGCATCCAGGCCATCATCAGGGGGGCCTCGGTTGCAATATGCGCCGTCTGCTTCCTCATCCAGTTCATAAAGCTGACGGTCGAGATGAGCATCATGAAATGGGAGTACCTTGCAAAAGTGCTGTTCGGGCTTGTGCTTGCCCGGGCGGCCATGGACATCATGGGCCTGCTCCTGGCCGCGATCTACCAGACGGCCGCCGGCTGGATTGCCGGGGCATGGAATAATGCTGGCGGCGATATGTCCGACGTATCTTCAGTCATCGGTGAATCTATCAAATTTACCCTTGACGAGATGAGCTGGGCCGGGGTGCTAGGGTTTGTCTTCCTTGCCATCCTGCCGATCCTCGCCGTGGTCCTGATGTCGCTCGCAATCCAGGTCATGGCCTACGCCAGGATGTTCGAGATCTTCTTCCTGGTCTCGGTCGCGCCGATCGCCTGTGCTTTCATCCCGCTCGAAGGCAACCGGATCTTCAAGCAGTTTGCCTTCCGCTTCGCCGGGACAGCCCTCTCCGGCCTTGCGATCATCATCTGCATAAGGCTTTACTCGCTCTTTGTCTCATCGCTTGTAGGGCTTGGCGGGGGATCGGGGCTCGGGGCGGCACTTGGCGCACTCTTTGCCCTCCTGCTCGGGATCGTCCTGCTTGGGACGAGCATCATGAAGTCAGGCCAGTGGTCAAAGGCGCTGTTTGACGCAGCCTAAACGGTAAATTTATTTCACCACTTGCGGCATCGCAAGAAGAAAGGAATGAAAGAATGAAAAACAACGGAATTACGGACAGGTATGCAATCCTGCATGACTATGTTTTTGGCAATGCCAGACAGCCCGATGGCTGGCGTGAATCGCTTAACCCAGCCGAAAAAAGGCTTGTCAAAGTATTTGATTCATATATGGACACATATCTTCATGGAGAAATGGATGCAACATTACATGAATTAAATGTGCTATACAAGAAGATTGATGGAAGGGTCAAAGCAGAATACGGGCGTCATGCGAAAGAAGTGGACATTGGCAAAATCCTTGACGACCTCGGCGTACCCAAAATGGAAAATGCCATTACACGCTGGAAGGCGGCCCTAAAGAAACAGGGAAAAAATGGGGCAGCCAAGCCCAAGGAGCCCAAAGAAAAAGCAAAAGATAAAAAAGCCGCCAGAAAAGACGGCCGCTGAAACTTAATTTATTTCATCACTTGCGGCATCGCAAGAAGAAACCCCGCAAATAATTTGCGGAAAGAAAGGACAACCCCAATGATAGCCGTCCGGATACCCAACGAAATCCGCTCATACAAGGAAAAATTATTGCTGGGCCTCACCATCAGGCAGCTTGCCTTCTCTGCCCTGGCAATCGCCGTCTGCGTCCCGCTTTACCTCTCCGGGAAGCATTTCATCAATAAGGAGCTTTTAGGGTGGCTGGTCATGCTGGCCGCCATGCCCTGTGCCGGGTTCGGGTTCGTAAAATACAATGGGATGCCCTTTGAAGTCATCATTTATGCAGTAATAAGGCAGATGTTCATCTTCCCGGCCAGGCGGGAGCTTAAGTTTAATAACTGCTTACGCGAATGGACGGAAACCACAAGGCAGGAAGACCTCATCCGCTCCGGCAGCCTTTCTAGGAAGGCAAAGAAGAAAGCGGAGGGCGAGGCCATGCAGGGGGCATACCAGGCCCTCTTAGGGATGATCAGGGAAGACAAAAGGACAGCCAGCGGGGTAAGATTGTATGGATAACTATAATACTGCCGGTAAATTTAATACTGCGGATGACGTCAGCCAGGAAAAGGCCGTAAGCGGATTTGCCGGCATCGTAAAAATGCTTTCCGGCGGGCCGGGGAAAACCTTGACGCCCTTGACGCGCAAGGAAAAAAAAGCTGTCAGGAAAGCTTACGCCAAGGAGCTTGGCCGCCGCAAGGGTGAGATAAAGGAAGCCAAGAAAGCCCTTGCGCCGTACAACAATGAGCTTAAGAAGCGCAGGCGTGCCAAGCTGCTCATCCCAAGGACCGTGGCCGACACCATCCCTTATGTCGCTGATTATGACGAGGGGGTGTTCGAGGTCGAGCATGGCCGCTATTCAAAATCCTATTATTTGTCAGACATAAACTACCTTATCTCCAATGACTCCGAGCAGGAAGCGGCTTTCATCGCTTACGGCGAATTCCTCAATTACTTCCCCGACGGGGTCACCGTCCAGGTGACGATTGACAACAGCATCATCTCCATGTCCGAAATGGAATCAAGGGTCTTTTACCCGCTGGCGGGCGACAGCCATGACAAGCACCGCGAAGAATACAACAAGATCCTTAAGCGGCAGATCGTTGCCGGGCGCAATGACATCAAGCAGGGAAAATATGTGACAGTCACAATCCCGGCCATGTCGCCCATCGAGGCGATCATTGCTTTTGCGAAGATTGACGGCGAGATCATTGCCAACATAAAAAAAATCGGGTCAAGCGCAAGGGCAATGACGACGGCGGAACGGCTTGAGCTCCTGCATGACAAGTTCCGGCCAGGATATGAGGGCGAGTTCAGCATAGATTATGAATTCGTAAAAAAGCAGGGCCTTTCAAGCAAGGACTACATATCGCCGCCGTCATTCCATTTCGGCCCGGCGAAAGACTTCATGATCGGCGACGGCCATTACCGTGTCCTGACACTTGCCAACCTCCCCGCCTCGCTGACTGACGAAGTCCTCAAAGACTTAGCCAGCTGCGACTTCCCTTTGATCATCACCAAGAGCATTGAGCCGGTCGCGCCGGACAAAGCCCTGCGGCTGGTCAGGAGGCAGCTCACCGGGATGGAGGCAAATAAAATCGAGGCGCAGAAAAGGGCGGCAAGGGCCGGGTACAGCACCAATATAATAAACAATGACTTAAGGCAGTCGCTGGGCCAGGCGCAGGAACTGCTTGACGACCTGCTCAATAAGAACCAGAAGCTGTTTTTCGTGACCATAACGATGATGGCCTATGGGCGGAACCTTGAAGAGCTTTCCGCAAACACGGCTTCCTTAAACGGCATAGCAAGGAAATACACTTGCCAGCTCAAATGCCTAAATTACCAGCAGGAAGAGGGTTTCCGCCTTACCCTGCCGCTGGGCCGGAGCCCCAGGCATTTATCGGTCGAGCGTGCCTTGACGACCGAATCGACGGCAATCTTCATGCCTTTTTCCATACAGGAATTATTCCAGAAAGGCGGTTTTTATTACGGCCTTAACCAGATATCAAGGAGCCTCATCATGTGCGACCGCCACAGCATGATGACCCCTTCGGGCTTCAGCTTCGGCACTTCCGGATCAGGGAAGACGTTCAGCATAAAGCGCGAAATGCTAAATGTCCTTTTGAAGGACGGCCGGACGGTCGTCATAATCATAGACCCGGAAAATGAGTATTCAGCTTTCGTGCGCCGCTTCGGCGGGACGGTCGTCAAGATTTCGCCCGACTCGCTAAATTACATAAACCCGATGGACATGGGCGAGGATTACGGCCTTGATGAAGATGACGGCGATAATGTGCCGCTTTCAGCAAAAAAGACAAAGGCGCTTAGGAAAAAAAGCGACTTCATCATGTCGATCATTGAAAGGATGGTAAATGCCGGGGCAGGGAGCGAAGCTTCCGGCATATCGCCCCAGCAGAAAACGATAATTGACCGCTGCGTCAAGCAATGTTACGGCGATTACCTTTTGAATGATTTTGACCCGCGCTTCCTTCCCACGATGATGGACCTGCAGGCCGCCCTCGAAAATGAAGACAGCGCCGAAGCTGCCCATGTCGCGGATGCAGCAGAGTATTACACCCGCGGATCGCTTGACATTTTCTCCCACCGGACGAATGTTGACGTTGACAACCGCCTCATTTCGTTCAACGTCCGCGACATGGGGGAGCAGCTCCGGCCGATCGCGCAGATGATCATGTTCGACTACATCTGGAACAGGATGGTCCAGAACAAGGCAAAAAAAGTAAGGACTTACTGCTACTGCGATGAAATCCATACCATGTTCGCCAATTACTACTCATCCTATATCTTAAAGCAGCTTTATAAGCGCGGCCGGAAATACGGCCTTGTCATTACCGGGATCACGCAGAATGTCGAGGAGCTTTTGCGTTCGGAGATGGCGCGGGGCATGATTGGGAATTCCGATTTCCTGTACATGCTTAACCAGTCGCCGCAGGATTTGAACATCTTAGTCCAGATGTTGAACATTTCGCCGGCCCAGGCAACGTTCTTGCAGAATGCCCCGATTGGCAGCGGCCTTTTAAAGGCCCAGGACGTGATAGTCCCATTTAAGGACGAGTTCCCGGAAGACAGCTATTTATATGAGCTGATGAGCAGCCGCTTTGCCGAGGGCCGCTTTGCCGAGGGCGGGGACGAGGGCGCGGATTGAAAAACACAGGGAATGCCGCCAGCAAAAACATAAGCCGGGCCCAGCGGCTGACGCGCATAAGCACAAGCGTAAGCACAAGCATAAGCACAAGCGTAAGCAGAAAGCCAGGCGGCGTGCCAAGCAGCGTGCCAAGCAGCGTGCCAAGCAGCGTGCCAAGCCCCGGACGCTGGAGCAAGCCCATGGAGTCAAGCCGGTTGCGCAGGCCAAATGGCGAAAGCCCGGATAATGCTCCTGCCCCTGCTCCCACTCCTGCTCTCGCCCCTGCTCTTGCCCATGCCCCAAGGGAAAGCAGGATAAAAACCGGGCATACCGACAATGTCGGGGAAGCCAGCAAGCCAGACCCCAGCCCAGTCCCCAGCGCAAATGCAAGTGTGGTAATACGGACCCGCGTCACAAATAAAATTTACCACCGCATCAAGGGCATCATGGAAGGCAAGGCCGCGGACGCTGCAAGCGGAATCGGCAATATTGCAGAAAGCATGGCTTTTAACGCCTATATGGGCATTGAGAGGAATCTTGCGGCCAAAGACAGCATGGATGCGCAGGCAATTGGCTATTCGATGTCCGGCTTGCGCCACATGGCAAGCCACATGGCGAAAGGGATTAAAACCGCCCCGGAAGCTGCGCTGCCATCAGGGCATAGGATATCTGCCCCAGCAAGGGGAGCCAGGACTTTGGCAGCCAAAGGCAAAATGCTTAAAACCAGGGTCAAAACTTTTGCCAATGCGGCCAATGCGGCCACGCAGGACGGAATTGGAAAGAGCCTTAAAAGGTTTTCAAGAAAAACAGCTTCCCGGGCAGGGAAAACAGCAAGCAAAGCCGCTGTTAAAGTTGCCAAAGCCGTGGTTAAAGCTGTTGCCAAAGCATTCATGAAAACCATCATGATGGCTTTGGGGGCTTTTGTGTCAGCTTCATTAGCAATTGTCCCGGCCGGGTTTGCCGGCGGCCTGGTAATGGTTTTATTTAGCGGCACTTTTTCATTTGGGCAGGAAGCTGGGCAAGGGGCTGGGCAAGGGGCTGGCGATGAGCCAATTGACATGAACGGATACTTAAATGAAAACATCGTGCCGGTGAGGGAAGGGTTCATCGGCCAAGTCCGCAGCCTGTATAATGACAGCCTGGCCGAAAACGGCGGCAGTTACCATTTTGCCAGGCTGTTCCTAGAAGGCAGCGAGGAGAGGGATGACGAAATACCTTACCAGGCAATTGAAAGCATGGTTTACCCAGCTGACAGCCTTGCCATCATCATGCAGCCGGTCTTCTGGGCCAAGGCGATTGAAAACGGGCTAGTCCTTCCGCCCGGGGAAGCAGACTTTCTGTTAAAGGAAATGTGGGGCTTCATTGCCGGGCATGAATCCTGGCCGCTCCCGCTTGAATACTGCCGGACAGACATTTTATCAGACGAAGACGCTGCCCCGCATGATAAATGCGGGAGCCACCATGCAATTTTTGGCCACGCTGATGAAAAAATACCGGACTGCCCCAATTTTACCGCCGGGTTCCATGAAAATATCGTAGAGGAATGCGACAGCGAAACTTTTTACTGCCCCGGCCATGATGAGCTCATATGCGGCATCCCCTTGTACACAGAGGGCCACTTCCTCCATAATGCGATTAACTGCTTTGCTTTTAATTACTGCGCCGATACATCTGGCTGCGGCAGCCTGGAGCGGAGCTTCCACTGCGGGTGCTATGAATATTGCCAGGGGCATGAGGTACTTAAAATAACTGTGCGCATGGATGGGTTTTATGAGCTGCTTGATGCTTACTACCTGGCACCGATCGAAAACCTTGCTGCCATTTCCCCGCGGACTAAGGAGCAGGAAAATGACTTAAACGAGCTTAAGTCTAATTATGAGCTTTGCCTTGACCTGCTGGCCGAAGTCCACGACCGCTACGGATTCGGCATTGCCGGCGGGTCAAGCGCTGACCTGTCCGGGGTCGCCTGGGTAAGCGGGACGAGGAGCGGCAACCAGCAGATCATTGACATCGCGCTTTCGCAGAACGGGCAGAGCGGCGGCCGCCCTTACTGGCAATTCATGGGCTTCACAAGCCGCGTGGAGTGGTGTGCCTGCTTCGTTTCGTGGTGCTTCCATATGGCGGGGCATAGCGAGCCAAGGTTCATTGCCTGCCAGCGGCAGGGGATTCCTTACTTCAAAGACCGCGGCCTGTGGAAAGACGGCAATTTCACGGACTTAGCCCCGGGCGACGTCATCTTTTTTGACTGGCAGGGCGACGGCTGGAGCGACCATGTCGGGCTGGTCATCGGCAGGGATGGCACATATGTATACACCGTAGAAGGCAACTCCGGCGACATGGTGAGGGTCAAGCAGTACCAGCTTGGGAGCAGCGTCATTGTCGGCTATGGGCTGCCGGATTGGTAGGCAAGCATGGCAAAAGATGAAAAGAAAAGCAACCTTTACCTTAAGCTTAAAGATTATTTGGGAACCCCCCCAAAGAGCCGCCGTGAGCCGTTCATAATCGGCCGCACCCCGCAATCATTGATTGATCTAGGCGCTGATGATTTAAGCTTAGTCATGCGGCGCAGTGAAATTGAAAAGTGCATTGCCAAAAAAAGGAATAAGAATGTCACCCACCCGCACGGCTTGTCAGTTAAATGCTTAAGCAAAATACCGGAACAGCTTGCTGGCCCGGTCATGGTATTTAAAGGCTCGCATAAAGGCTCGCTGGTTGTTTTGACTGACCTGTCAGACAAAAAGGGCGACCCCATAATTATTACCGTCCAGCTTAAATCAAAGCAGGACCGGCATATAGTTAACCGCGTCACCTCCATGTATGGCCGCGAAAATGCCTTTTTGCCATTTAGGAATAAGAGGGGAAAACTAATTAATGGCTATATAAAACGCAATGTTGATGCCGGGAACCTGCTTGGCTATGACAAAGAAAAAGCTCCCAGTTACTTCAACCAAGCCGGGCTATCATTGCCCGTGGGAGGAATAAAAACTGGAAGCTACAGTAATAGTTTACCCCAATTTCCAGGTAATGTCAACACCCAATTTTTAGAAAAAAACCAAAAAATGAAAGGAAATGAAATGGAAAAGAATGAATATTTTGCAAGGCACTGCGAACTTGGCATTTCCGCTGAATTTGATACTGAAAAATTAAGGGATGATTACGTGAAAGTCAGCATCAGCAATGGGCATCCTTGGCGGGCTTGCAGCAGGGCAGAGGTTTTGCCGGGCGATGTTTTCAGCAAATTTTATGAAAACGAATACGGAAGCAAGCATATATCCTCGTTAGCCGACTGGCAGGAGAAAATGGCAGGCAAAAAGGACAGCGGGGACAGTGAGCAACGGCAAAAATCATGCGAGGTGAAAGGAAATGAAAGATAAGCTTACGGAACAGCTTTTGAAAGAAGAAGCGGCACTATTAAAATTAGAGGCCATGGCCAAAAAGAAAAAAGACAATATTGCAAGATTAAGGAGCATGATCAGGGATCATCGGTTCAGCGAGGCCGAGGATGTAATCACATTGACGGGGATCACGCTTGAAGAAATAATCCTTGCGGCGCAGTCCGGCGACTTCAGCGGCCTGCAGAAAAAAGCTGAAAAAGTTGCGACATCGCAAGCGAAAACTTGACAGGAGGCAATTGGCATGGGACATAAACTACTAATAACAGAAAAACCAAGCGTTGCCCGCGACATTGCCCGCGTCATCGGCGCGGACAAGCGGAATGACGGCTATTATTCGGGAAATGGATACCTTGTCACCTGGGCAGTCGGCCATTTGATTGAGCTTGCCCCGCCGGAGGCTTACGGTTATTTAAGCATGGCGGATATGTGGGACAGAAACAGGCCGGAAATGCAAGCTAAGGCAAAGGCAGAGCTTCCGCTGTTCCCGGATGAGTTTGTGACTGTCGTCAAAGCGGAAACCGCCCCGCAATTTGCCATCATCAAGCAGCTTTTCGGCCGCCCGGACGTTGACCTTGTGATTGACTGCGGCGACATGGGGTCGGAGGGGCATTACCTGCAATGGCTGATAAGGAAGCAGGCTGGCCTTTCCAAGCCGGTCAAGCGTTTCTGCGCAACATCGATGACGGACGAGGCAATCTTGGCCGCGATGGGCAAGTTGCGCGGCATTGAGGAATTTGACGGGGTAATCCTCGGCGAATGGCTAAAGCACCGGGCGGACTGGATATTCGGCTTATCGCTTTCCCGCGCCGCCAGCCTTAAATACCGCGCCAGGGTGGACGTCGGGCGCGTCCTGTCGCCGACGCTTTATTTTGTCGTCAAACGTTACATGGAAGCAGAAGCATTCAAAAGCACGGATTATTATGCCCTCACCGCCAATTTTGCCGAAGGCTTTTCCGCACACTATGCAAAAGATGATGACGGGGCTGTCCTGCCGGGGCATAAGGACGGCGAGGGGCGGATCCTTGACAAGGGCGCGGCAAATGCGCTGAGGGCAAAACTGTTAAGCGGCGGCACGGCCCTGGTTGCAGGCATTGAAACTAAACGGAAAACGGAAGACCGGCCGCAGCTTTATGACATAACCGAGCTTATGCGCGAAGCTAACCGCATCCATGGCTACGGCGCGGAGGAAACCCTCAAGACCGCCCAGAGCCTTTATGAGAAACACAAAATATTAAGCTATCCCCGCACAGACAGCCGCTTCATCACCAGCGACCTTGCCCCCCGCATGGCAGGATACGTGAACATCATCAAAAGCATCCCCCGCTACTCTGCCGTGGCGGATGCCCTTCTTTCGGCCGGGCTTAACCTTGACGGCCGGGTTGTCGATGATGAAAAAGTGACTGACCACCACGCGCTTGTCATCACGGAAAAATTAGGCGGTTTTGACCTTGCGGCCTTGTCAGGGAAAGAATCAGATGTGCTTAACCTTGTCATCACAAGGATGCTGGCTGCTTTGAGCGCTAAACACGTTTATGATGAAACGCAGCTAAGCATTGCCGTTTCCGGGGCCACGTTCAGGGCAAGCGGGAAAACAGCCATCGATGTCGGCTTCAAGGCTGTTTTGAAAGCATTGTCCGGGAAAGCCAAAGACACGGAAGATGGCGGGAAAATGCCGCTCCCGGAGCTTTCCAAGGGCCAGGCAATAAGCATGTCATCCCTTGACATTGTGCCGAGGAAAACTTCCGCGCCAAAGCTCCACACCGAGGGGACGCTCCTTACAGCCATGGAAAATGCCGGGGCAACGGTCGAGGGCGGGGCGATCCTGAAAGGCCGGGGGATCGGCACCCAGGCGACAAGGGCCGCCATCATCCAGGGCCTGTTCAGCAAGAACTACATCGCGGAAAAAACAATCGGGAAGACAAAATACCTTGTGCCGACAAAGCAGGGGATTAACACGATAAAGGTGCTGCCGCCGGATTGCTACTCGCCGAAAATAACTGCCGACTGGGAACAGAACATCGCCCTGATTTCATCGGGCGGGATGGCCGAAGATGAATTCATGCTCAAGTTCAGAAGCTTCATCAATGAAAAGCTTAAGCAGGTCGGTGAAATGAAAGTTAACGTGGATTTCAAGTTTGACACAATCACGGTCGGGAAATGCCCTTGGTGCGGGGCTTCAGTCTTGGAGAAAAAATATGAAAAGGCTGGCGAAAAGGGCGTATTTTATCCCTGCGAAGCTGAAAACTGCAAATTTTCATTAAATGCCAGCAACATAGTTTATTTTTCCCGGACGGGGAAACCGTTAAGCAGCGGGCAGGTGGGCCTCCTGCTTGAAACAGGCAGCATTACTGCCAGCTGTAAAAAGAAAGACACAGGCTCGGCTTATAAATGCAAATTCACGCTTGCCAAGCTTGAATCTGATGACGGAAGCGGCTTTTTTGCAACGCTAAGCGCAGTTTTGCCCAAGGCTAAGCGGAAAAAAGGAAGGAGGGGCAGTTAAAAAAGGGGAGAATGTTAAAACTAAAGAAAGTTTGTGGCCGAAGCCGCAGGAAAGAAGGAAAAAATGAATAAAGTTATTTTAATGGGACGCTTAACAAGAGACCCGGAAGTAAAACATTCCCAGGGCGAAAATGCAACTGCCATAGCAAGGTTCACCTTGGCTGTCAGCCGCCGCTTTTCACGCGGGGATGATGAAAGCGCAGATTTCATTAACTGCGTGGCTTTCGGGAAATCTGCCGAGTTTGCCGAAAAATATTTCCGCAAAGGGATTAAGATTGCCATTTCCGGCCGGATGCAGACTGGCAGCTACACTAACAAAGAAGGAATCAAGGTTTATACGACCGATGTTATAATTGAAGAATCGGAGTTTGCCGAAAAGAAACCTTCCGGCAATGAAAGCGGCAATCCCATCATCCCAGACGTCACCGATGATGATCTGCCCTTTAGTTAATTGCGACGTCGCAATTAATAAGCCAAGATTGGAGGAAAGATGGAAAAATATTTTTATTTGAAGATCAATAAAAAATGCGCAATGATAATGCTGCCTGCCATCGGCCTCGGCGTTGCCGTCTTAATCATCGCCATTGCCCTGGGCATGGGCCGGCAACAAGAAGGGCCGGCAACTGGGACAGCTTCAGCACAAGAGGGCGGGCTTGGGGACCAGATTGCCCATGACTTAATCAGCACGGTTGAATACATTGAAAGGCTCCATAGCTCGGTAAATGACAACCAAGGCACACTTAGCCTGCATTATATTGAAAACACAAAAAATAACCAGAACGTCCTTGAGCGGTATGATGCGCTGGAAATGGCGGTGATGGCTTTGCTGGACAGCCTTGACTCATTCATTTTGCGCCAGGCTATTTCAAATGCCGAAATGGGCAGCCATGTTTCTGCCATAAGGGATTCGCTAAGCGAAGCAAGGGACGAGCTTTCAAAAGCGCATTCAGAAGCAATTTTTGCCATTGGGAAAGCAAAGACAGACATAAGTGCTGACTTGGCCGGGCTCCAATCAGCCCTCAAATCAGATTTAAGGGGCGTTTCCAATAAACTTGCTGATTCAAGCAATGCCATCATGAACCTGCTCATTGAGATGGATAAGGGCCAAGGCGATGCTTTTGGCGATATCGCCAGTTATTTCACGGAGCTCCTTAACAGCCTTGAGGCCTTGGCCAGCGGGGAAACTTTAAGCATCATAAACAGCATTTTAACCATGTCAGAGCGGCTGGAACATGACAGCGCGGAAAAATTTGCGGCAATAATAAGCCATCTTTCGGAAATGGGCGAAGAGCAGGACGAAAAGAGGCTGGAAAATGCCAGCTACTTTGCCAATGCGCTTGATGAGCTTGAAGCCCTAATCAGCACAGAAGCTTTGTCTGCCATGGAAAGCATCCAAGCGGCGAACTTTGAAGCGCAAAACTTCATCGGGGATAAAATAGCAGATCTGTCAGCCCGGCTCGGAATACTGGAAAATGAAATCATATTGGCAAAAGAAGAAGCTTTCGGCCTCCTCGGGCGGCTTAATGATTCTTCATCTTTAGAAATGCTTAATTATTTCAACGCGCTTAATGCATCGCTTTCTTCGGTTAATGACCTGCATTCACAGGCATACGGCGAAATAATGGGCCTGCACGCCGATGCCGCGCTGTTGGCGGAAGAAAACCATACTAATTTGACTGATGTCCTAAAAATCATGGCAAGCCGCATGGAGAATGACAACATGGAAAACTTCTCGGCAATGCTTAACTACCTTAGGCAGGTTGACCAGAAGCTTGGCAGGTTTGACATCCTTTCAAGCGAAATCGGGTCGGTATCTGATTCCATCAGTAATTTTGAGGACGCGGCAAATGCACAGTTCGGCAGCCTAAAGGGTTCAGTCCTCGGCGGGATAGACAGCTTAGAGGGCTCGGTGGACACGGTGGGCGGCTTGATTGGAAGCCTTGGGGATTCGGTCCTTGACGGGATTGGCGGGGTGAGGAGCGAAACAGCCACGCATTTCATGAGCCTGGCCGACCGGATTAACCACTTTGAGGCGGCCGTAAACAGCCAGCTAGAAACACTTTTTACATCAGTCAGTAACGGCAAAGATTTAATAGCGGCCGCGTTGCTGACCAAGGGGGAAACGGTCGCAAGCGATGACAGCTTCATGGAAATGCGCAATGCCATCCTGCGGATAGAAAACGGCGTATATATCGGCGAAGTCGAGCATATATACCACTACCATGTTGACAGCGAGGACAATGTCATCGGCACTAATGAACACCATAGCCCCGGCGGCTGTTACAATGCCGCCGTCTTCCATGCCCATGTAAGCGCCTGTTACGGCGGGGCATTCACTTCCCACAGCCATACAGACAGCTGCGGCCGCCGGGATAATTTCCGGTGCCTATACTGCAACCACCAATGGTCCGGCCCGGTAGGGTCTTCGCCAAACTGCCCGCAGGGCCATGGCAGCTATGGATACCGCGTAAATACGGGCTATACTTGCAACAGCCAGCCCCTTAATGCAGCCAGGGCTTTAAGCTGCGGCAAGGGCATTGACACAGTCGAGCATTATGGCGCGGATTGCGGATTTAAGGACGGCCAGATCGTCAAGGCAGTCATAACCTATCCGGCATCCCCCCTTGTTCCCCAGGGCCAAGCTGTAAATTTTTCAGCCGGGATTCCCGTCCGGCACTGGCATGAGCATGGGGAAGACGGGGCCGAGCTCCGCGAGCCCTATGTATTTTTCGATACTGCTTCGACAAGAAAAGGCGGGTGCTTCGTGATAACCAAGATCCATATCCATGATGATAGCTGCCATGACCAAAATGGCAAGAAGATATGCGGATTTGAACGCATCATTTATTACCTGCCGGGGTGCGGTTATGCCAATGGCGGGCTGTTTCCTAGGGCGGCTGGTTTGGAATAATTTTAGAAAGGAAAAAATAATGGCAAACGTAAAAATAAACGCCGGGATTGTCGCCAAAACATATGTGCTTTTATGCGACTGCAGCGTCTCCCCGGAGCTAGAGGCGGTCCGTGAGGAAATAATGAAATATATTGAGGAAAAGGGCGCTGCCATTGAGAAGCGGCAGGCTTACAGCGCGTACAGGCGTGCCGCTCCCGGCACGGCCGAGCGCGAAGCGGCACGCCAGAAATACCTCGACCTTGCAGGGATTAGCAAAGGCTTCCGCTCACAAGAAGAAACAAGGGGCTGATTGATGGACATTTTTTAACGTTTTTTCTGGGTGTGTGCATCCGGGCGCGTATATATGCGCCGGATAAAACCTGCAAACCTGCTGATTCATAATTTCAGCAATGTGGATACCTTGATTTTAGCAATGATAATATCTGATGTCAGTCAGGTAAACTAGGATATGTAATTAAATACAATATGGAAAGATTGGGACATTAGCCGCAAGCGTGTATTTACAAGCGTTTGCGGTTTTTTCTATGCAGATTTCTTAATGCAGTTTTGGAATGATTGCCACAACTTGTGCTGGCAATTTTGGAAATTTATTTCATTTATACGCACGTTCTTGGAAAACCACCTGCATGGGTTGCGGCGTTATTGGAAAAAAATACTGAAACTCCCGCAATAAAAAAAGCCTGCCGGCGGTTTGCGGAGCAGGGCATGGCAGATCTGGCTTCAATTAAGCTGGCTTGGCGTCTTTTTTGCGGGCAAGGCCCTTAATGGCAGCCTGTCTGCGGATTCCGGCAGAAGCCAAATAAGCAATCATCACGATTTGCTTCATCATTTGGCTATTGTCCCGCCAGCCCTGCCAGCTCTTTTTGGAACAGTTTGTTGATGTATGGGACGCTCATGTTGCCGTCTTGGGTGCTTAGATTGAATGCCCTCAAGAAATGCTCGGCTATTTTGGGCTTGCGCAGATGCCCGCATAAGAACGGCTTGACTTCTTCTTCCACTTTCTTGATGTATGACGGCGAATACTTGCGCCTAAGCATCGGCCGCCGCCTCAACGCAACGCTGATTAAATTTGAAATGAATAAATCGGAATCCGACTGGCTGCCAAAGGACTTCGTTTTGCTGCTGGCGAAAGCATTTACTTTCGGCATGATGTAATATACGGCATTTTTTATGTAAATAGAGAAAAAGCGCCTAAGCTCGGTCAAGTACTGGCGGAGCGTCCCCATCTTGACGTCAAGCAGCTCGCCGTACTGCTCAAAGAATTTCTGCGGCTTTATCTTATAATGCCCCTTTGACCCTTCTTTGCTTTTCTTGTCATTAGCCCCGGCATAAATGATGAACATCATCGCGATGAGCTTCGCCCTGACTTTCATTGACCCGAACCCGGCGCTCTTGAACATGGGGTGATGAAGGCTTAAGTAAGAGGGCTTTGCCGTCCCATCAGCAGGCCCGGCAGCATAAAGATCTTCGTTGCCCAAGATGGTAATGTCGCAGTCGCCATAATGGCTGCTGGCAACTATAATTATGCCTTTTTTCACAAGCCCGTCACGGGCATCGTAAAAGCTCTGGCGGCAGATGCCGGCCGCCTTGCTGGCCGCATCATAATTAACGCCAGTGACCGTGCCGTGATCATCCTGGTAACGGGCTATGTGCAAAAGCAGCTTGAGCTCGCGGCCGCTGATTTTTTCCTTAATCATTTTTTCAAGTACTGGCTTGAATATTTTCTGCACGTGGGTCTCCTTTATTAATATATAGATTTAGCTTTGCAGTCGGGTCAAATAACGTGAACGCAAGTTGTCCGCATTGCATTCCATCGTATACTGATGTTCCAGCTCTCTCCAATTATCCACGTCAGCTTGGGCAGATATTAGCTTAAGCTTTTGGAGGTGTCCGCCATAACCTTCATTTAATAAGAAAAGAGTTGAATCAGACATGGAGCAAACATATCCATTGTAAATATTCACTGCGTTTTCAATATTCTTTTTTCTCTTTGTGCTGGCGGGCAACTGGATAAGCTTGAATATCTTAGATGTTATTAACGCTACTACAGAAAATGACGAACCGAAGATGACGAAATATGTTAAATAATCTATTCCGGACATTCCATCTATGCAATTTGCATATATTACAGGTGAAACCCAAAATGCCTGGCATGGGCAAAAAAAGTACTTAACTGATAGCGCAGTCAGGACCGCCATTGGCAGCAAAATAATTATCACAGCAGGGATCATAAAAAGGTCACGCTCGGTCATTTGAAGATTATTTTCGGCATTATTGATTTGCTCCTTTAGGCGGAGCATCTCCGAGCGTTCAGTAATGGCTTTTCCGATTGATGCTTGCAAGGCGGGCTTGTCCATTTTATTAAGCTCCATTTCAAATTCCTCCATAAATGTCTCCTTTTGTACTACAATGTCAATATAGTTTAATCATCTTTCACGAAGCACATTCAAAATAAAGACTGCTTCAAATTTCCATGAATAAAAATACCCCGGCCACTACCAGAAATAAGCCTATAGGAAGCAGATAATTGCCTTGTGCCATCAGAATCAGCATGATAATGACAGCCCCAGCCAATATAAACCCTCTCTTATAATCCCCTATCGATAATGAATTTAATGCTTCTAAAGACAAGCCTAAAACTACAAAATAAGAGAGGGGTGTTAAGTTATAGGTGAGTGTTTCATAAAAGGTGAGGTCGAGGATTAAGTTATTCGTTTCGTTCATTTTTAAAGCACCTCTCTATTCTTGGTCATGTAGCTTACCTGTGAAGTGTGAAAGCATGAATCCGCAAGCCCTAAGCGCCATATGCTTTTTATAGTAAGTCCGGGGATCTTTTTTCTTCCAGTCCTCGGCCATTTCCTTAAAAACAGGGCGGTTCTGGGCAATGAAATCATTTAAGCCTTGTATTTCTTCCGCAGACAAGCCGGGACAAGCATCAAGGCTCGTCTCGCCAAAGCCGCTGAAATCACCATTGGCATCAAAAAAATCATTGGCATCCATCTGCCCTGGCAGCTGATCCCCCACAGGGGTGAGTTCAACCGCGGTGCTGGATACCGGGAGAGGCTCATCATTTTTCGCTGGTTTTAACTTGCGGATTTCCTTGACAGTCATATCCGGGCGGACATCGGCACGGATTTCATCGGGAAGCGCCAGCATCTCCTGTAAATGGCTTTTCCCGAATGATTTATACTTGTCTGCAAGCTCCAGGCTGTTCCCATCAATGGAAAACTCATCATTGATATTGATATGCCGTGAAGTCGCTGATTCGGAAAACCCCAATTCCGCTTTTGCCATTTCCCAGATGTCTTTATACCCTGCCTGTCTGTATTGCCCGGTATCGCGGATCTGCTTAAGATAGTAGCCGATGGCGCAGTAATTCCGCGCGGTCGCCAGGATAAGTTTTTTTATCATGCCCAGGTTGCCGGAAAAGTTGTCGATGATTAATACACTTTCGCTTAGCCTTGGATTATTATTGCTTTCAATGGAGCTAAGGCTCATCAGCTGATCATAATCCGTTAATTTTATACCTCCGGCAAGATTAAGTTTACTTTTATTGTTGCCCATTGGCTGACCTCTGCTTGTTTTATTATAGTTTATGCTTACACGTTATCTGTATTTTTCCTATGCAACAATTCCGGCAATTTCCATCGCCAGAAGCCTGTAATAATGAGCGGCTTTAGATTTGGGATCATGTCCGATGACGCTTTTCCCGAAAGCGGGGGCCCTGGCGGCTTGGACCGCATACGGTATGCCGATGCTGAAAAAGTGCAGGTTGTTTTTATATGCACCAGTAACAAGATCGACAATTTCCCGGCTTAAATTTGTCCGGCTGTCTGTCATTGTAAATAAAATGCCCTCGATCAGCAGTTGGCGGTTAAGTTTGGCCCGGACACGGCCGATTGTCTTTAGGAGCTGCTGCAAACCGTCTGTCGGCAGGAATGAAGCTTGCACCGGGATTAAAACGCTGTCGGCAGCCGTAAGCGCATTTACCGTCAGCATTGCAAGCGACGGCGAGCTGTCGATGAGGATAAAGTCGTATCCGTCCCGGACAATGTCTATGTAATGCTTCAAAAACAGCTCGCGGCTCATTTCATTAACTAAGGTAAATTCTAGGTCAGCAAGTTTGATATTCCCAGGCATTAAATCGAATCCCTCATCATGGCGGATAATGCCGTCTGGCGGCTCGACGCCATAATCATTCAGAATATTCACCAGAATGTCCGATAAAGTGGGTTTTAGCGAGTCAGGTTTAAAACCGCAGCTGGATGTGAGGCTCCCTTGAGGGTCGGCATCGATTAGAAGAACCCGTTTCCCTTCCAGTACCAATCCAGCGCCTAGGTTAATGCAGGTTGTGGTTTTGCCAACTCCGCCTTTTTGGTTTGCTATTACGATTACTTTGCTCATTTTTTCCCTCCGGATAAATTATTTTTTAGCCATAATAGAGCTTCGACTATGATAAAACCAATGGCACAAATGATGAGACCGATACATAAAATAGGTATCATTCTATATATTGAGCTCTCATTTATATCTGCATATTTTTCTGCTTCCGGCAATTCCGGCGCTTGTTTAATTCATGAGTGTTTTTTGCGCTTCATCAGCACTATAATTCCCTTTTGGACAACGCTCTATTTCCCTATATATGGTCTGGCGATGTCGTTTAAGGAAATTAGCTATTTCGGCAATTGGTATACCTCTGGACAGCATTATTTCAATGTTCTTCCGGTCTTCATAGGATAGATATCTTGATTTGCTCATTTTCGTTCCTTTCTGTTCATGCTTCAAATGTGAACTTTTTGTGAACATTTTCCGCGGAAACGGCTTTGGTTTACCAACAATTCTTTTTCCTTGTCGCAAATAAAAAAGTGCGGCAGAGCTTTTTTATCTCTGTCGCACTGGTGGGGAAAATTCACAACCTTGCGTCTTTTAAAGAAAGCCGCAATTGAAAGCACGTTACTAAAATAGAAAGGCACGGTTATAAAATGTCATATCAAAAAGGCTTGGAAGCAATCAATCTTAAAATGCCTGATACTGTCCCGCGGACAGAGTATTCCGCGGAATTTCACTGGGAGCTGGTAAAGGCCGTCACCGGAAATGCGGCGGGCGACAATGATTCCCTTTTAATCAGGGAAAATGCGAAATCTGCTTTTGTAAAGGCGTGGGATTATGGAATGTACTGGAATATTTTAACGCATAATCATATTTTTGGGGACAAATACACCAAGATGGGCCATGCGTCTTATAATGAAAGCGGTTCGGATTATTCTGCTGAAACCGGGAAATTGTTTGATGACCCCGAAGATGTTTATGATTATGATATGTTCGAAGCATATGGTAAAAAAGATATCAATCTTTTAACCGCCGAATACAATCTTGATTATCAAAACCAACTGCGTCTGTGGCCAGATGCCGTCCCAATGACAGGCATTTATGTAAGCTGTATGTCCGGGCTGATTGAGCTGCTTGGCTGGAACATCTTGCTTTCCGCTGCTGCCATTGACCGCGATTCCTTTGGGGCGTTCGTCGGACGCTATTGCGACTGGATTTTTCAATATTTTGAGGCCCTTGCCAATAGTGAAGCAAAGGTTGTCATGATTCATGATGATATTGTCTGGAGCAACGGCGCATTCCTCCACCCTGATTTTTATCGGCGTTATATTTTTCCTAATTATAAAAAGCTTTTTGCGCCGCTTAATGACGCGAAAAAAACGATTTTATTTACTTCCGATGGCAATTTTACGGAATTTATTGATGATATTGCTGGCTGCAATGTTAATGGGTTTGTCCTTGAGCCAAGCACCGACATGGCTTATATCGCGGAAAAATACGGCAAGACCCATGCTTTTGTCGGTAATGCTGATACTAATGTGTTATTGAGGGGCAGAAAGGAAGATATTGAAATGGAAGTAAGGCGTTGCATGGACATTGGGAAGAAGTGTCCCGGCTTCATTATGGCGGTTGGCAATCATATTCCGCCCAACACGCCTGTGGACAATGCGCTTTATTATGATGATATTTTTAGGAAGTATGCAAGGCGGTGAGTGTGGAGATTGCGGCTCTAAGGCCGCAATGACGTAGGTCGCGAAAGCGAGAGTGCGGTTCAAAAGACCGACCCTTGAGAAATGTCGTTACTTATGCGGTGTACTTTACCGCATTATGTAACGCAACATTTCTCTCGGAGCGAAAGCGTGTCGGACGTTGAATCGACAGCTCTCGCGTACGCGGAATAGAACTCCGAGCCGCAATCTCCCGAATCGCAAAAAAACGCTTGACAAACCAAAACATGAGCTGTATACTGGCATAAACCGTTGAAGCGGAGATAAAGGCAGATGTGCAGTCACAGAGAGCGGGGAAAGGTGAGAGCCCCGTACAACGCAATTTGTCAAATGGACCGCTGAGGGCATGGTCAAAGGCGTATTTTATGCCGAGTATTCCATGACGTGTTGGCATACGTTAGTTGTCAGGAGTATATTAGTACTCCGTTAAGCGCACGGAAAACCGTGAAACAGGGTGGCACCGCGGATAAATTATTCGTCCCTGATAGAGCAGAAGCTCTGTCAGGGATTTTTTATGTTGGTAAATTGAGTAAGAAAGAGAATGCTTCCTATTAGGTTACGCCAAAAGGTAAGCAAGGAAGAAAAATGTTTCCTATTAGTTACAGCAGAAAGCCAAAAAGTGAGTAAGGAAGAAAATGTTTCCTAATAGTTACAGCAGGAAGCCAAAAAGTGAGTAAGGAAGAAAATGTTTCCTATTAGTTACAGCAGGAAGTCAAAAAGTGAGTAAGGAAGAGAATGTTTCCTACTAGGTTACGCCAAAAAGTGAGTAAGAAAGAGAATGTTTCCTATTAGGTTACGCCAAAAAGTGAGTAAGGAAGAAAATGTTTCTCGCAGTTGCCTTGCCCGCCTTCTACCCAAATGAACACTTATATTTTACACTCATTAGGGCACAGCAACGCAGAGATTATTTTCTGACTTACGTAGTAAGTCATGCTTACGTAGTATTATTTAGTATCATTTAGTATTAATCAGTATTAATCGGTATTAATCGGTATTAATCGGTATTATTTAGTATTATTTAGTATTAATCAGTATTATTTAGGATTAATTGGTATTAATCGGTATTAATCAAGCAAACCTAATTTTCTAAGGAGGGCAAAATGGGAAAATTTGGAAATTACGGCGGACAATACGTCCCCGAAACACTAATGAACGCCGTCAATGAACTGGCACAGGCATACGAAAGATGGCGCGGCGACCCAACCTTTATTAAAGAATACCACGACCTGCTCCATAACTATGCCGGAAGACCAACACCCCTTTATTATGCGGACAAAATGAGCAAAGACCTAGGCGGGGCAAAAATCTATCTCAAACGCGAAGACCTTAACCACACTGGCTCGCACAAGATTAACAACGTCTTAGGGCAAGCACTACTTTCCCGCAAAATGGGCAAAATGCGGATGATTGCCGAAACCGGGGCTGGCCAGCACGGTGTCGCTACCGCAACAGCGGCAGCACTTTTAGGCATGGAATGTGAAATCTTTATGGGCAGTGAGGATATGGAGCGGCAAGCCCTAAATGTCTACCGCATGGAACTCTTAGGCGCAAAGGTTAACCGCGTCACTTCCGGGACAAAAACCTTAAAGGACGCGGTCAGCGCAACAATGCGGGAATGGGCAGGACGCATGAAAGATACCCATTACTGCCTTGGCTCAGTCATGGGCCCGCACCCTTTCCCCACCATCGTCCGCGATTTCCAAGCCGTCATCGGGCAGGAAATCAAAGAACAGCTTTTTAAGATTGAGGGACGGCTTCCCGATTCAGTTATTGCCTGTGTTGGCGGCGGGAGCAACGCGATTGGCTCTTTTTATGAATTTATCGGGGGAAAAAGCGTGGAACTTGTCGGCTGCGAGGCCGGGGGACGGGGCATTGACACCCCGGATAATGCCGCAACTTTTGCCAACGGGACAGTCGGAATCTTCCACGGAATGAAATCTTATTTTTGCCAAGATGAGTTCGGGCAAATCGCGCCGGTCCATTCAATTTCCGCCGGGCTTGATTATCCCGGCATCGGGCCGGAACACGCTAGTTTATATGATAGCGGGCGGGCAAGGTATGAGGCCATTACCGATGATGAGGCGGTGGGAGCATTTGAATACCTGGCTAGGACAGAGGGCATTATCCCGGCCATTGAAAGCGCCCATGCTGTTGCTTATGCCCAAAAATATGCACCAACGCTTGGCAAAAATAAAATAATTGTCGTCACGCTTTCAGGACGCGGCGACAAAGATGTGGCTTCAATTGCCAGATATAAGGGGGTCGAAATCAATGAATAATAATAACCGAATCAAGCAAGCATTTAACCAAGGCAAGGTTTTTATGCCTTTCATCACCGGGGGCGACCCGGATATCGAAACAACGGAAAAGCTGCTTTACGCCTTAACCGAAGCCGGAGCTGGGGTTATTGAAATCGGCGTTCCCTTTTCTGACCCGATTGCCGAAGGCCCGGTTATCGAAGCTGCCGACGAACGCGCATTAAAAGCCGGGTGTACGGTTGACAAATTATTTGACCTGGTTAAAAAAGTACGGGCAAATATAAACATACCGCTGCTTTTTATGACTTATTACAATCCGATTTTTGTATATGGAATGGAAAAATTTGCCAAACGTTGCAATGAATGCGGAATTGACGGCATCATCGTTCCCGATCTGCCTTTTGAAGAGCGTGATGAACTATTAGCCCCTTTAAATTCGGCTGGGCTTGAGCTAATTTCACTCATTGCGCCAACCTCGGAAGAACGGATTAAAAAGATCGCCCAAAACTCCAGCGGCTTTCTTTACT
>WRLH01000024.1 GCA_009777715.1 Lachnospiraceae bacterium | reverse complement strand
CGCAGGCAGTCGTGGACAGCCTTGCCGCCACAACCACGCTGACAAACCTAGAGCTTACCCAGCTAGCGGATTCTTATGTGAATGTGGGCGGCGCGGCATCACAGGCGGGCCTTAGCATTGACGATGTGAACGCCATTTTGATAACATTATCCGAAAATGGTTTAAAAGGCGGTGCTGCCGGGACTTCTTTGAATGCAATTCTTAAAAATCTGTCAACACCGACCGACAAGGCGGCTGACGCGCTGGCGGAACTTAATGTAGAGCTTTACGACAATCTCGGCGCAAGCAGGGATATGTTTGACATCTTGGCAGATTTGGAAGCGGCGCTTTCCACGCACACGGACGAGCAGCGGAACCGTTACGAAGCCATGATTTTCGACTCAGTCGCGCAAAAGGGCTGGAACATGATAGTCGGCGAGGGTATAGCCGAGGTAAGCGGGCTAAGCAGGGAACTTGCGGCCGCAAGTGAAAAATTCGATGGGGCAGGACAAGCCGCCGGACACGCCGCAACCGTCAATGACGGTTTTCAAGCACAGCTCAACAAAACAAAAGCATCGCTTGAGGGGGTAGGCATTTCAGTTGGCAATATTATTATGCCGATACTCCAGAAACTGGCCGAAAAAGTGCAGGGTGTCATTGAAAAGTTTTCCGGTCTGACAAGCGGGCAGCAGTCGGCCATCGTGGCCATCGGCGCGGTCGTTGCCGCCATCGCCCCCGCACTCATCATATTTGGAAAAATGGCACAAGGGGCAGCGGCAATGATAAAAGCATATCAAGTGCTAGCCAAAGCCAAGGCAACGATGGCGGCAAAACAGGCTATACTGACTGCCGCCACTAAAATAGCCACAGTCGCCCAGATGGCCTGGAATGCCGTGATGTCAATGAATCCGATAGCTTTAATAATCATAGCCATAATTGCTTTGGTTGCAGGCATTGTCGCTTTATATAAAAAATGCGATTGGTTCAGGGACGCAGTAAATGCTATCTGGGATGCAATAAAAAATGCTTTTTTTGCGGCTTTCGATGCAATAAAGAATTTTTTTACCGAGGCGCTTCCGGACGCATTCAAAAAAATCATCAATTTTTTCAAGGATAACTGGCAAGGGCTTTTACTATTGCTGGTTAATCCTTTCGCCGGGGCGTTTAAGCTGCTATATGACAATTGCGAAGGTTTCCGGAATTTCATTGATGATTTTGTCGCAAAAATAAAGGCGTTCTTCAAAAACCTCTGGGATGGGATAACAGGCATATTTAATGATGTCGGCCAATGGTTTTCTAGCCGCTTTAAAGAGGCTTGGGACGGAATCACAAAGGTTTTTACCGCAATTGGGCAATGGTTCAAGGCACGTTGGGGCGATGTCAAGGCGGCATTTTCTGATGTTGCTTCATGGTTTGGCGGCATATTCCAGAATGCCCTTGAAAAGATACAGGAATGCTTTGGGAACATAGTATTGTTTTTTACTGATTTATGGGAGCGGATAAAGAAGCTTTTTAGCATGAGCGGAGTCGAGATAGGACAGGCCGTAGGTGAAGCCTTTAAATCGGCGATGAATGCCGTCATCAACACAATTGAGGGAATTGTTAACAGATTTATAGGGATGATTAACGGTGTCATTAAAATCATTAACATGATCCCCGGCGTAAGCTTAGGCGACATAGGGAACGTATCTTTTCCAAGGCTTGCGCGAGGTGGCGTATTGAAGGAAGGCACGGCCATGGTTGCCGAGGCCGGGCCGGAACTGATAAGCATGGTGAACGGCAAGGCCGTGGTCACGCCGCTTACAGGGAACTCGGTCAACCGTCTGCCGGAAGATATGCCCGGCAATAGGGGCGGCGATTACAACCAGACGATAAACATCTCAAGCCCTAAGCCATTAAGCCCTCACGAGGTGGCAAGGCAGACAAAAATACAGACAAGGAATCTTGTATTGGCAGCCGCGAAAGGATGACAATGACGGACATTAAAGTGATATGCACAAACGATAAGGATATAAGCATTGCTTTTAGGTGGGACGTTTTTTCACCCTTTCATTTATTGGACATTGAGGGCATTTACGGAATTGAGAGCAATGTCGTCACAAGCGAGAACACCACGACTGACGGCTCGACTTTCCAAGGGGCGACTGCCATCCAGAGGAATATCATCCTTACTTTTGAAATGGACGAAAGCTATAAGCAAAACCGGGAAATATTATATCGCTGTTTTGCAATTAAAAGGCCCGGAACAATGGAATATGCAGAGAGCGGCGGCCGTAAAATGATTAATTATATTGTCGAAAGCATTATCCCCGGAAAAATTAAAGGTGTCATCCGGGATTATGCCGTGTCGCTGATTTGCCCATGCCCCTATTTTACCGATTTGACCGATGTCCGGGTGACTATGGCCTCATGGGTAAGCAATTTGACGTTCCCGGCATTTTTCCCGGAAGAGGGGATAGTCTTTGGGTATCGCCGCGCCGAGTTTGTCAAGGCAATAGAAAATGACAGCGGCATGGACGGAATCGGCATGACTACCGTTTTCTATGCCGATGATAAAGTGTCCAACCCTGCCATTTATCATGCCGAGTCGGGGCAGTTTATCAAGATTGGAAGCATGGAAAGCCCATTTATTTTAGGTGCTGGCCAATACGCAGTAATTAATACCCACACCGGGAATAAAAACATATTTTTGCTTGACGGCATAAGCAATGCCGACATTGAGAAGCTTACGGACAGATTTGGGGTCGTTGATTGGAACAAAGTTGTCAGCCGTTACGGCGTGTCAATCAACAGGTTTTTGGATGAGGATGCGGCATTCATTCAATTAATTGACGGCACGAACACAATCACATATGCGGCAGATGAAGGGATTGATAATTTGCTGGTGTCAATATATTACCGATTGTCATATTTGGGGGTGTAAAATGGAATTATTTATTTATGACCAGCAAATGGACAGGCTCGGAACGATTGACAATTTTTCATCGCTGACATGGACGAGAAAATATTATGAGTGTGGGGAAATGGAATTGCATTGCCCGGTAACGGAAGAAAACATAAGGCTTTTAAAGCCCGGCAATTTAGTTACTAAGCAAGACCGGAAAGAAGCGGCTGTAATCCGAGGCGACCAGATTATTGAAGAAAGCAGGGAATCAAACGCAATCATAATAAAAGGCTATTTTTTGCCGATTTACCTTAATGACCGGCTGACCGGCCCAATGGTAAATTTTAATGGAACAGCCGAGGAGGCTTTGAGGTTTATGTTAAAGAGGGTGTCTCCAATACCCATGATGGACATTGCCGAACCAATCGGCGATGCCGCAAAAATAAGGTTTCAGGCAACATATAAAAGCTTATTGGCGGTAATGTCAAAAATATGCCGGGCAGCAGAATTAGGCATGAAGGTGACGGCTGATTTTAGGAAAAAGAAAATGACATTCGAGTCATACAAAGGCGTGGACCGCTCATTTTCGCAGAATATAAATCCTAGGGTCATTTTTTCGGAAGCATATGAAAATCTGAATAATGCCAGATATACATATTCAGACCATGGCCTTGTCACAAAAGTAGTTGTCGGCGGAGCGGGGGAAGGCGAAGAAAGGGTTTTTGTGTCTGTTGGCGGCGGGGAGGGGTTTGGCTTAATAGAAAAATTTTATGATGCCCGGAATATCAGCAATGAAAACATGGAAGAAATCCAATATATTGAAGAATTAAAGGCAGCAGGACTAGAATATCTGTCAAAGCATTCAGCCATAGAAAATTTTGAGACAGAGGTGTCGCCGGACAAAAATTTTGTGTACCGGAAAGATTACGACCTTGGCGATGTCGTCACCATAAAAAAAGAAAAATGGGGCAAAGCAACATACGATTTGCGGATAACAGAAATATGCGAAGTATACGAAGGCAGCGGAATGTTTATAGTCCCTACGTTCGGTCATCCATTGCCAGTTTCGCTGGATTTTGACGAATAAAGGAAAGGAGTTTAGATGGCAGTAATAGGATATTACTACAATTCAGTAAACGGTGACAGGGCATATAACGGCCTGGACATGAATGTCAATAATGCGCCATTCTTCAAGGAAGGCGTTTCGTTAGGCCATCTTGGGGTCACCGCTGACGGCAGCAATATGAAAATTAAAGTTGATGGGGGGCCGCGTACTGGCTACGCTTTTTTAAATGAAAAAACAATCCATAATAATACCATCCTCGAACTTTCAGTTGGGCAGGCCCATGCGGTAATGACGAGGGTTGACCGTGTGATAATCCGTAATGATGAAGCGGCAAGACGGCCCAGCATAATAATAGTTTCTGGCCACTATTCGCAGATACCGTCACCGCCGCCGCTGACTAACGATGATGTCATACAAGAAAAATGTTTGGCAGAGATTACGGTCCGCCCCGGAGCAGTCAGGATTACTCAAGCCGACATAAAGGACACGCGCCACGATCCGGAATTATGCGGATTCATTGCTTCTAAATTTAATGATGTTGATTTTGGTTTTTTTGCAGGCCAGTTCAATGCTTGGGTTGGGGAATTTAAAACTAGGCATATTGACGAGATAGAAAACTGGACGGCCGCGCAAAAAGAAATCATATGCGGGGTAATGGATAATTTCCAGACAGATTTTCTGACATGGTTTAATGGCATCCGCGGCCAGCTTTCAGAAGATGCCGCCGGAAATTTATTTAATAACAAAGTGGACATTGTAGTTGCCGCTGATGACATCCCCATCAACATGAGGATGCCTAAAACCTTTTATTACGTAATCAAGCAGAAAGCAGTCATATTTGATGAAATTGTTTCCGTAAGCCCGAACATGGGATTGCGGATAGAGTAGGGGGCAGCCATGCAATATGAAAATTTTAAAGCGCGTGTCATTCTGCTGAATCCGGAAACTGGCGAGGCAATAGCTGAAGTAGACCCATATACCACTCCTTACGCTTTAATTTTCCCTGACGGCAAAAATTTAATCCAAGTAATAAATGAGATAGAATTGACTCCCGGGCCGCAAGGATTGCAAGGGCCACCGGGTGAGCAGGGCATACAAGGCCCGCAGGGGCAGCAGGGAATACAGGGCGAAAAGGGCGACCCATTCCGCATAGCAAAAATATATTCATCAATTAGGGCAATGGAAGCCGATTTTACTAATCCCGAAGTATGGTTTGGGCAATTCGTCCTTATAGAAGCCGATGTAAATGATCCGGATAATTCAAAAATTTTCATTAAAGGCAATGAAGGATTTGAGTTTGTTGCAGACTTGTCCGGCCCTCAAGGATTGCAAGGGCCGCCGGGTGAGCAGGGCATACAAGGCCCGCAGGGCGGGCAGGGAGAAAGGGGCCCTCAAGGATTGCAAGGACCGCCGGGGAATGCCGGGCTACAAGGGCTGCCCGGCAAAGATGGCGCGAAAGGCGATGCCGGGCCGCCGGGTGAGCGGGGCGTGGCTGGCCCTCAAGGGCCGCAAGGCGCAACCGGGCCGCAAGGGCCGCAAGGAACTCCGGGGGTTGCCGCAGACGCCATAAAGTTTGGGACGGCTTATGCCATTGCCGCCAACATAAGTTTGTTTTTTAAGAAAATGTAAAGGAGGCTTTCAATGTCAGCAATAACAGTAAATAAAATGCAGATCCAAGATGAAAAAGGGAACGTATATTTGCCGCATACAGCGGCCGAAATAGTCGCTTTTGACAAATCAGGCACAAAAATGGAAAGCGATAATATGCAAGATGGGTTAAAAGAGCTATATAATGCAATTTTAGAAGGTGGGCAGATGGATAAGCTGATGGAAGCCATAATAATTTGCACAAGCACCGACCCCGGGCAGCAGTCCGCAAGCGTGGAGTTATCTCAGCCGGGCCTGCCGCCAATCGTGCAAAACATGGTGGCCGGGCAAACTGCATTTTGCGTCATGGGGAAAAATGAGTACACGGTCGGCCTCGCTTCAGTTTTGGAAGCAGACAGGGAAAAAGTAATCGTGGGGTATGGGGAAATTAAAAAGATATCGGTATCTTCCAAGTCATGGCAGATGGTAAAGAGGGTGGTTACCATTGCCCTTATCCGGCAATTTGGAGTAACCAGCAATGCAACTAACACTACGGCAACTAATGTTGGCGAGATTATGGTCGATTTGTCAAGCATCCCCAATTACCAAAATCTTACGGTTGCAAAAAACATACAGGCAATCACAAGATTTGATAATTTTGTCGGCAACGGCAGATTGGCGGAGGCAGGGCCGGGCATATATAACATGAATTATGATTCATCGGCTGGTATTCTTACGGCATCTAACGCCCCGGCCAGGATTAATGCGGGCAATTATGGGACAGGCAGCACGATGAATGTGTATAGCGAGGTCATTGTGACAATCACGACATGGGAACTTGCCTAAGAAAGGAGCTTAACGGAATGAAAAAATTTGAATTAGGTGACGAGTTAAAAATCATCGAGACTGGCTTCATTGGGGTCGCGCAAGCTGTCTTGGAAAGCAGTCTTGTCCATGAAAAAACTAAGTATTATCTTGGGGCTGGCGAAATGGTGACTGGCTGGGTAAACGAAGAGGAATTAGAGTTTGTCAGCCGCCCAGAGCCAGAGCCGCCGGAGGATTTCGGTTTAAGCCCGGTCATGGAAGCATTGGAAGAAATAAAGGACGAGCTTGCACACATTGAAACAGAGGTAGGCGACATAAAGGATGCGGTCATGCCGTAGATGGTAAAAAATATGCTGATTTTAGAATTTATAATGAACCATTTAATGGAATGGCTATTTGCCGGGATAAGCACGGCCGCTTGTTTATGCCTTAGGATATTCACAAAAAGGCTCAATCTTTACCAGAAGCAGAACGCCGCCATCGCCGAGGGTGTTGTCGCGCTTCTAAGGGAAAACATCATCAGCAATTTTAACAAGTATAATGAGCGGGGGAATTGCCCCATTTATGCGAAAGAATCAATCCGGAAGGTATATAAGGCGTATTCCGATTTGGGCGGGAACGATGTTGCGAAGGATTTGTACAACAAAATTCTCGACATGGAAAGTTCGCCGTGAGGTGGTACATATGAAAAGAAAAGAAATCACGCTCACGAGCCGGGACTACGCCAAGTTAAGGGCGCGGGCTTACGGAAACAGGCCAAAGAAAAAGCGTTTAGAGACAAGCAAGATCTTAGTCGTCATTGTCCTGTTGTGGGCGATGGGAATGGTCACAATCTGTATTATCCAAGATAAACAGCAGGATATCGCTACTACGCTTATTGTATCAATAATAGCGGTCATTTTAAGTTATCTTATTTCGGCAAGGTTTGGGAAATACCACGAGGAAAAAAATAAGCGGGCAGAAGAAAGAGAGGAGTTTGGGAATGAAGATATCACAGAAAGGGATTGACTTGATTACGCAATTTGAGGGTTATCGCGGCGAAGCGTATCTTTGCCCTGCTAAAGTATGGACTATTGGATTCGGAACTACTAGATACCCAAGTGGTCAAAAAATAAAGCAAGGCGACAAATGTACCGTCAAGGAAGCGCAAGCATGGAAATCCCATGACTTGGCAAGGTTTGAAAGCCTGTGCCTGTCCGCCAGAGTAAGCGGCGTGATGGTAGATTATCTAGGCATTTACAATTGGATGCAAAACGAATTTGACGCGATGGTCTCTTTCGCATATAATGTCGGCTCGATTAACCAGCTGACGCAAAACGGCACTCGCTCCAAAGCTGTCATTGCGGACAAGCTCCCGGCGTACAACAAAGGCGGCGGCATAGTCCTTGCTGGGCTAGTCCGGCGCAGGGAAGCCGAAAGGGCATTATTCCTTTCCCCGGCTGATTCGCCCATGCAGGGCGGTAAAAACCCTTACGCTATGCCAAGCAGCACAATCCGCAAAGGAAGCCCAAAACAAGAAGTCATGTGGCTTCAATGGCAATTGAATGGCCTCGGATATCCCTTGGTGGTTGATGGCATCTGGGGGGCGAGGACTGATGACGCAGTTCTCACGTTCCAGAAAAACCACCGCCTTGTGGTCGATGGGCTTGTCGGGGCAAAGACGAAGGCGGCTTTGGCAGGATAAATTTATTAGTTTAATGGCTATGCTAAAAACTTCTCCCCTTAATAAAATCCCTGTCGCTGCTTATTGGGCGATGGGGATTTTCATATGAAAAAGAGCAGAAATAAATAGAAAAAAAATTAAAGAAAATTTAAAAAAAGTATTGACAACATACCACAAGTAGTATATAATTAGAATTAGAAAGGAGGTAGACATATGGGAAGAAAAAAGAAGCAAAAGAAAAAGCCTATAGAGTGGAAACCGCTGGTCACGACCGCACTTATAGACTTAATCATCGGCATAATGCTTATCCTGATAAGCAAATTGACCGAGTAGGCAGCGAGGGCGAAAGCCCTCCGCCTACTAAAATAATAACACACCCCATATGTCGTGTAAAGTATATGTTATGGTATTTAGGAATTTTCTTTATAGCAATAGGATTGGCAAAGCTGTGCTTGTCATTGGTAATTAGGCACAGGGAAAAGAGGTCTTAATGAATATTGCCGAAAATATTAAGAAAGCAAGAAAAGACCGAGGGTTAAAGCAAGCTGATTTTGCAATGCTAATAGGAGTCCGCCAGAAAGATGTAAGCCGGTGGGAAAATGGCAAAATAACCCCATCTATTGAGTCAGTAATTAAAATTTGCAAGGCGGTAGGCATATCGGCCGATGTTATTCTTGGCATATGAAAAACTTGGCACGATAAATAATTGCCTTAGTAGATCTTAAAAGGTGTAGTAAATCATGCTTCACAACCGTAAAGTCGGCTTGCCCGCTGGAAAAGGCGGCGGCGGTTAAGCCAAAATCAATCCCTTGGTCAATGTTCATGTCAGTTTCCGGGTCGAGGCCATTTTTTTTCAAAATAAATTCAAAGACCATTTGGGGCATTCCCCCGGCCCGGCCGCCGATGATATCCTTGCCCGCCAGCATATCCCAAGTAAAATCAGCGATTGGCTCTCTTGCGACAAGGAAGTTTCCGGCCCGCTGGGTCAGCTGGGCAAAATTGACGACCTTGTCATTTGCGCCGCCAAGATAGGTATAAATAGAAGCTTCGCTCCCCATAAAACCGATGTCGGCTTCATCGGTTAAGACTGCCGTCATCGTTTTGTCCGCGCCAAAACCAGTTACTAGGGTAAGTTCAATGCCTTCTTCGGCGAAATAACCTGCTTCGATTGCCACATACATTGGCGCGTAAAAGATTGAATGCGCCACTTCGTTTAAAGTAACTTTTGTCATTTTATTGCTTGTGCTTAAACTGCTTTCCTTAGCTTCATTGCCGCAGCCGACAAAGGAGCTGAATACTAGTAAACTGCTAAAGAGCAATGCGCTTGCTTTTGTTATTATTTTATGTCTCATACAGCACCAATCCTTATCTTTGATGTTGTATAGTATGCCGAAAGCAAAAAAATGTGCCTGTCCAAACGCAGATTAAGGAGAACCGGGCGGTGCAACGATTTCCCATAGAACAAAGCAGATGTGTAGACCCCTTTATGCTCCGCTGCCGGGCGGCGCTATAATGTCCCCGCGCTTTTTCAATTCGTCCAAAAGCTCCTTATGCCGCGCCTCATCAATCCGGTATTTCTTCATATAAATAATATACCCGGCCAAAATAGCAAAGAGCGGAATAATGAACATTGAAAACTTTAGCATCATAATCCCTCTGGGGGTGACAAAGGCCGCCGATTCGGCAGCGTTGATTCCGGAAAAGTAAAGCGTTAAACCTACAACGCCGTTAGCCATCGCCCCGCCGATTTTGTTAATAAAAGGCTGGACCGAAAAAGTAACGCTTTCATTACGCCGCTTAAGCTTCCATTGGCCGTATTCAATCGTATCTGCAAGGAACATCAGCATTAACAGCTGGATAAATGCTTGCCCAACGAAGATAAGCACCCCGGCGATACTGATAAAAAGCATTTCAATGGGGGCAAAAAAGAAGATGACATACCCAGCCATAACGGTAATCGTCGCGCCGGTATAGAGTTTTTTCCGGCTGAAACGCTTACTGAACCAAGTAAAAATAATTAAAGCAGAAAGCTGTGAAACCCCAAGGATTGCGGCAAAAGCGGAGTACATATTTTCATCACCATAAGCATATTTGAAATAATAAACCCCAAATGACGTGGTTGTCATATAACCAATCATAAAAAGTGACAGCGCAATCGCAACCCATAATAGCTGGTCATTTTTGAAAATAACGTGGAACATTTCCTTAAGCGAAGTCTTTTCTTCTTCTTTAAAATAACCCTTTGGCTCTTTGACCCCGATTAAAGTAATGGCCTGAAAACCAAGCATGACGGCAATAATAATGATGGCAAAATAAAACCAGCCCTGCTTAAGGCTTCCTGTGGCCTCGCCAAGGGCATTGGTCAGCGGAATAATTAACACAACAATCGAAAACAAACCGATATTGGCACAAATCCGGGCAAAAGCCCCAATTTTCTCACGCTGCTTTTGGTCAGTTGAAAGGGCGGGAAGCATTGACCAATACGCGATGTCATTTAAGCCAAAAGAAATATCCCAGATCAGATAACAAGCAGCAAAAACAACAACATAACCTGCCCCGGACAGTCCAAGGTCAGTAAATAAAAGAAGCATTGCCGCCGCACCTAAAAGCGCCCCGATTAAAATTCCCGGCTTGAATTTGCCGAAGCGTGAGCGGGTATTGTCAACAAGCACGCCCATAATCGGGTCATTGACCGCGTCAAAGATTCTTAGCGCGGTAAAAACACTCGTCATCAAAAGCAAAGTTGAATTTGAGACCGTTAAGACATCAGTAATGTAAAAGAGCAGGTACATACTCACCATCGTATAAAACATATCCCGCCCGACCGTGCCAAGGCCAAAGCAATAGCGGTTACGCCGTTCAAAATTTTTTTCCATCTTTCCTCCTTGTCAAATACAAATTCGACCCAAAATCACCAAGCAGCCGCGTATTTTTATTGTAATGCGTCCCGCCAAATTGATTATTAAGTAAAATCCCCTCGGCAAGGACTTCGCCATAAGCTTCGTATTCTTCGGCACAGTCATTTAGTGAATAGAATTTATTAACCAGCCGCAAAATAAACCCGTCCGGGTTAAGCGTAATCGGCAGGATATGCTTGACCAGCCCGCCAAACCGCTTAATAAACAAGCTTTGCGGCCTGGTTGTTAAAAGATATTTTTCCGAAGCCGTAACGCCAAGCAATTTCAAGCGGTCAAAACCCTCGCTGGCTTTGGCTTGGGTCTGGAAAAAGCCAGTCAGTAAAATTTCGCCTGACGCTTCGGCAACATTCCAGACGACTTTGTTGTCTTTGTCCGGGGCATTGCGGTAAAAGCGGCCGTATTGGAAAATGCGCCGATAATCCTTATAAAATGCAATTTGCTCCTTAATTTCCTTAATTTCAAGGCGTGAAAGATATTTTAGATCAAGCTCATAACCCAAACAGCCAAAACAAGAGACATTATACCGGGTCGCCAGCGGAGTATCGCGCAAAGTCTGCTGGTGGGGAGCTTCCGAGACATGGGTGCCGATTGTTGAAAGCGGATAAAGATAAGATAACCCGCCTTGGATAAACAGCCGTTCAATCGGGTCAGTATTATCTGACGCCCAAATCTGCGGCGAATAGCAAAGCATTCCGGCATCGAAGCGATTTCCGCCGCTTGAGCAGGTTTCAAGCAAAATATGGGGACGCTCGGTAAAAATGCGGCCGAGTACCTCATATAACCCCAAAATATAAGAGTGGAAAAAACGGCCTTGGTTTTCTAGAGTTTGCGAGCAAGCGTCGCTTAAATGGCGGTTAAAATCCCACTTCACATAATCGACATCGCAAGAATCAAGAATCGCGGTGACATTATCAACGATATAATCACGCACTTTTCGGTTGGCAAGGTCTAAAACCAGCTGATTCCGGCCCTGGGCCGCCGTTTTCCCCGGTGTTGTTAAGGCGTATTCGGGGTTGGAGCGGTAAAGCAAGCTATCCTCATTAATCATTTCCGGCTCAAACCAAAGGCCGAATTTTAGCCCCATTCCTTTAATCGCGCTGGAGAATGCTTTAAGGCCGCGGGGGAATTTTTTCTTGTTTACTTGATAATCGCCCAATCCGCTTTTATCATTATCCCGCTTTCCGAACCAGCCATCATCAAGGACAAATAACTCAATCCCGGCATTTTTCGCCCGCTTTGCCAGCTTTAAAAGCTTATTTTGGGTAAATTTGAAAAAAAAAGCTTCCCAGTTATTAATGAGAACCGGGCGTTCCCTGCCTTGCCAATCACCCCTTACGATATGGGCATTGATAAAATCATGAAAGTTGTGGGACAGGCCGTTAAAACCATCCGGGGAAAAAGTAAAAAACGCTTCCGGGGTTTCGAATTTTTCATTTTCGGCTAACGTCCATTCAAAGCAATAAGGATTGATCCCGGTTTGGACGCGGACAAGGTTGTGGCCCGACAGTTCAATTGCACTATAATGATTGCCGCTGTAAATTAAGTTAAAGCCATAAACATGGCCGTGATTTTCACAAGCCTTAGCGGAAGCAAGAAGAAAGCCCGGATTGTTTCGGTTACTGCTTGCCCCGGTGGTTGACGAATTAAGGTGGATGCCGTAAGAGAGCGGCCGTTCATTTTTGTGGGCTTCCTTTATCCAGCCGCCGTTAAAGGTAACTAAGCGGAAATTGTCATTAGCAAGGTCAAGTGACAAGCTCATCAGCTTGCGGATGGTGAGGCTGGTTTTGTTTTCATTGATCAGGACGGTCCGCCGCGTTATGACATTGGTGTCATAAAATACCGTATAGGATAATAACAGCTTGACGCTGTTGCTTTCATCAAGCATTGTAATGGTTAAGGTTTTGATGGAATCAGATTCTTTTCCGTATGCGCCGGGCAAAGTTTCCATCTTGACAGTACCGTCAGTAATAACATGGCTTTGATAAATGAAGTCAGCCGTAAAAGTCCCGTCCGGCATTTTTATTTCGGCTGGGGTATGACGGTAATCACCCTTGCCAATCCCCGACCACTCAAGGCACATAGTGTCAAGGCAATAAAAATCGGCCTCGGCATTTCCTTTATACATGACGCTGCTCCCAAGCTCCGCCGTCCGCTTATGGACGAGCGGGCAAGCTGGCTGGTCATTCGGAATTGCTTTGCCATAATAAATATGCTCCAAATGGCCAAAAGCGGTGATTTGAAACCAATAACTGGTTTTTTTGGTTGATAAGCGGAAAATATTATCATTAAAATCAATCATCATAATGCCTTTCCAAAACTTGCAAACTATTGTATCTAGTCACTTAATTTTTATCTTTCGCATTTCATGACGACTGCTTCATAAGCAGCCAATTTGCCATCGTAATTGGCCCGCCCAAGATTTGATAAGACCAAACTCCCTTTAAAGGCGGCCTTGGCAGGTTTCTTAGAAAAATTAAGGATAATTAAATAATTATCCCCATCTAGCTCGCGGCGGTATGCAATGACGCTTCCTTTGGCAAAAACTGGGGTGAAGCTCCCATATTTAAGGACATCGTTATTGTGGCGGAAAGCAATTACTTCCTTATAATAAGCCAAAACGGAATCACTTCTTTCTTTTTGCTCTTGATAATTAATTTTCTGATAATTTCCATTAATTTTAAGCCATGGAGTCCCAGAAGTAAACCCTGCCATCGCTTCGCCATTCCATTGCATTGGCGTCCTTGCATTGTCCCGCGAAGCGGTTTTTATCCACTCCCACCGTAATTTACGCGGAATCCCGATTTTTTTCATCAAAGCATGAATGTTATGGCTTTCGACATCATTTAGCTGTGAAAGTTCATCAAAATCAAAGTTTGTCATTCCTATTTCCTGGCCTTGGTAAATAAACATCGTCCCGCCCAATGTAAATTGCATTGTCGCCAGCATTTTGGCACTCCGCTCAGGGTAGAGGGAATCATCGCCATAATGGGAGACAATTCTGGGCTGGTCGTGGTTCTCAAGGTAAACCGCATTCCATTCAAGCCCTTGTTGCCATTTCGCCAAAACGGCCAGCAGTTTTTTGGCTTTGAATTTTTTCGGCACATAACGCGCAATCCGGCGGTCAACCTCAAGATGTTCAAAATAAAAAAGCATATCAAGCTCTTTTCGCTCATTATCACATAAAAGCTTTGCTTCATCTAAATCAACCATCACCGTTTCCCCGACCGTAAAGCAGTCATAACGGTCAAGGACATCACGGCGAAGCTCGCGCAAAATCCGGTGTGTCCCCTCTTTAGATTTGTAATGCTCAAGCCCCCGGATCGCCAAGGCCTTTTTGCCGTTGGCAAAAGAAGATTTATAAATAATATTGATCACGTCACAGCGGAACCCGGCAATGCCTTTGTCAAGCCAGAAGCGCATGATGTCTTTTATTTCTTCAATTACTTTGGGATTGTGGTAGTTTAAATCGGGCTGCTTTTTGTGGAAAAGATGAAGATAGTATTCGCCGCTTTGCTCGTCATATTCCCAAACGCTTCCCATGAAAAACCCCGTCCAGTTATTAGGCGGTTTATTGTTGGCATTTCCCGGCTTCCAGATATAATAGTCGCGGTAAGGGCTATTTTTGTCGCGGCTTTTCTTAAACCATTCATGCTCATCAGAGGTATGGTTAATCACCAAGTCCATGACAATTTTTATCTTGCGGCTGGCCGCTTCTTTGATTAGGTTGTCCATGTCGGACATCGTGCCGAATTTGGGGTTAATATCGCGGTAGTCGCTTATATCATAACCATTATCAGCGTCCGGGGATTTATAGACTGGGGAAAGCCAGATAATGCCGACCCCAAGCTCCTTAAGCTCATCAAGGCGGCTGATGATTCCGGGGATATCCCCGATTCCGTCACCGTTAGAATCTTGAAAACTGCGCGGATAAATTTGATAAACAACTTCTTCTTGCCACCATTTTTTCATATGGCCTCCTTATGTGCAATATGCACAAAAATTTGGGAGTACTAAATAAAATATTTGTAAATAGTATTGCAATGTTTATAAATGTATGTTATCTTAAACAGAACAATCGTGTTGCAGGGTGGTGGCCTCCATCAAATTAAGGAGGTGATGCCATGAAAAATCGCTTTGATTTTAAGGATTTAATTGCCTTTGGACTTTTCCTATTAGCATTGCTGACTTTCATTTTTACTTTCGGCAGTTAGCTACATAGTAAAAGCCACCCTAAAACTTGACCAGTGAACGGGTGGCTTCTGCTATCCAAACCAGGCCAACCACCTTGTGGGCGATTGTTCTCCTACATCTAAAATATCATATCCCCGCCCCCTTGTCAACCAATCATTTTCCAATTCATCTATACAAATTCCCAAAAAAAGGATATAATTAATAAGGGACTGCCAGACGGCAAATCTGATTGGATTGGTATACGAAAACTGCAAACGGCAAACTGCTGCAACTGCGGTTGGAAGGAGCAAATATGGCACTATACGGCAAACGGGTAAGGATCGGCGACCTTTTAATAAAACAAGGCCTAATCACCGAGCAGCAGCTGGGGACAGCCCTTAGCGAGCAGAAAATCCGCAAAACAAAACTTGGCGAAACCCTTATTGCCCTCAATTATGTCTCCCACCAGGATTTTGCGACGGTCTTTCATGACCAGCTGGGCATAGAATCGGTGAATCTTAATGAAACCGGGCTTGAAGACAATGCGATAAAATTAGTCGGCGAGGACATCATGAAAAAGCACGTCCTTGTCCCCTTTTCGATTGATGAAAACAATGCCAACATCTTAAATGTTGCGATGTCCGACCCGCTTGACCTAAATGCAATTGATGATGTTTCTTTGATTACCAACATGGATGTCCGCCCTTATTTTGCGTCAACAGCCCAGATCGCCCTCCAGCTTGACCGGATGTTTGGCAAAAAGCAAGCCATGGAAGCGGCGGAGCAGTACCAGAAAGAACACGCCGATGAAATGCCGGAGACGATAGACACAGAAGCAAATATTGAAATTGATAATGCCCCGATTGTAAAAATTGTCCGCTCAATGCTTGAACAAGCAGTAAGGCAAGGGGCAAGCGATATCCATATTGAACCGTTTGAACGTCTGCTACGGATTCGTTACCGGATTGACGGCGTTTTGCAAGACGTGATGGACTACAACCCGAACCTGCTTCCGGCGATGGTTGCGCGGGTCAAAATCATGTCCGGGCTTGACATATCCGAGAAGCGGAAACCGCAGGACGGGCGGCTTTCGGTCTATGTGGACAATCGCGAGTATGATGTCCGCGTTTCATCACTTCCCACCGTTTACGGCGAAAAAACCGTTATGCGCCTTGCGGCAAAAGACAGCTTGACCCGCGACAAAAAATATCTTGGCCTTAACCAAAATGACGAGTCAAGGCTTGATGATATCCTTAAGAACCCGCATGGGATCATCCTTGTGACCGGCCCGACCGGGAGCGGGAAATCCACTACCGTTTATACAATTTTAAGCGAACTTAATTCAATCGATGTAAATATCGTGACCGTCGAAGACCCGGTTGAAGCAAATATTGACGGCATAAACCAAGTCCAAGTCAACGTCAAGGCTGATTTGACTTTTGCGAATGCCCTCCGTTCGATTCTGCGCCAAGACCCTGACATCATCATGGTTGGTGAAATCCGTGATAACGAAACAGCCCAGATCGCGGTCAAGGCTTCGATTACCGGGCATCTTGTCATCTCGACCCTCCACACTAATTCAACCGCGGCGACCATTACCCGCTTGCTGGACATGGATATTGAGCCTTACCTGATTGGTGATTCGGTCGTTGGAATCATTGCCCAGCGTTTGGTCCGCGTCCTTTGCCCGGCTTGCAAAAAATCCCGCCCGGCAACAGATGATGAAAAGCGGTTATTGCTCTTGTTTGATGAAGAGGAAACGTTGACTGACTCGGTCAATAAAAAGCGGGCGGTTACCAGTTCCCCGGTTACTTTATATGGGCCGGTTGGCTGCTCGGCTTGTTCGGGCATTGGCTTTAAAGGCCGGACGGCAATTTACGAAATCATGTCGGTGACCAACAAAATCCGCAGCCTGATAAATGACCGGGCAAGTGCCGATGAGATGAAAAACCAAGCGGTAAGTGAGGGAATGGACACCCTTAGAATGCAAGCAACCCGCGCCGTCCTAAACGGAACAACCGCCATCAACGAACTAATCAAAGTCGCCTACGAAGCAGATTAGAAAGGAAAGAAAACAATGCCGGAATACGCATATCGCATTATTACCAATGACGGAAAAGAAAAAAAAGGCACAATGGACGCGAAAACGCCGGAACAGCTTAACCAAATCCTTAAAAGCCAAGGCAATATCGTCTTAAGCGTTGGCGAAGTAGGCCTAATGCAAAAGGATTTTAACGTTTCATTCGGCCAAAAAAAAGTCAAGGCCCGCGATTTTAGTATTTTCTGCCGCCAGATAGTCAGCATTATCAAAGCCGGGGTCAGCATTATTAATGCCCTGGAAATGATGAAAGATTCAACCGAAAACAAAACCTTGAAGCTCGCCCTTGCTGGAGTCCACGAAGATGTTTCCAAAGGTGAATCGCTGACATCAGCCATGCGGAAACGCAAAAAAGTTTTCCCCGAAATGCTCTGCAACATGGTTGAAGCCGGGGAAGCTTCCGGCGGCCTTGAAATCGCCTTTAGCCGGATGGCAGTCCAGTTTGAAAAAGAAGACAAACTCCGCAAATCAATCAAAAAAGCGACAATCTACCCCGCCGTTTTGGTGGTTTTGATGATCGGGCTGATGTTCTTGCTCTTAATGTGGGTCATCCCGACTTTCATGGGTATGTTTGATGAAATCGGCACAGAAATGAACGCTTATACCCAAAGCATTGTGAATTTGAGCAATTTCGTCCAAGCTAACTGGCTGGCAATGCTGGTGGTCACTTTTGGCACGGTCTTTGGCCTGCGCTGGTTTGGCACAACCAAGCCGGGCAAAGTATTTTTCGGAAGCCTTGCCCTCAAATTCCCCATTTTTGGCCCGCTCCAGACCAAAACAGCTTGCGCCCGCCTAGGCAGGACGTTAAGCACCCTCTTAGGGGCCGGCATTCCGCTGGTTGAAGCAGTAGAAATAACCGCCCGCTCAATGGACAATTACCATTTCAAAAATGCCATGGAAGACGCAAAAGACCAGATCATGCGCGGACGCAGCTTGTCGCAGCCGCTAAAAGGCAGCGGCCTTTTCCCCTTAATGGTCTCATATATGGTTGGTATCGGTGAAGAAACAGGCAATATCGAAGAAATGCTTGAAAACATTGCTGATTATTATGAAGATGACGTCCAGGTCGCAACCGATGCGTTGATGGCGTTGCTTGAACCGATTATCATCATCATCATGGCCGTTGTCGTCGGGGCAATGATTATCGCCATTTTGATGCCGATGATGGACTTGTACGAAGCATTAGGGTAAATAAATGGCCAGGCCATTGCTTAGATGAAGCAAATCAGCTTGCTTAGTTATTTCACGGACCAGATCAAGGTTTGCGTCACTCATGAGGACGTATTTTCCGCTTGGCTCTATGTCGGCGGCTTCTTCTAATGATATCAGGTGGATTGTCCGGCCAGGTTCTAAGCTCTTTAACATTTTAAGATGGCGGAAAGCATTGTCGGCAGGATTCTTGATATAAAATATCTCTGTCAGGCTGTCGCCCATGCTGTCGCCCATGCTTTCGCTCATGCTTTCGCCATCGAGATTTTCTAATGCTTCATTTATGCTTTTGACGCAATCATAATCATATCCTTTATAGTTAACAACATAATCAGCCGCCACATTATGGCCATAACCTAACCAATAAAAACCAATGAAGAAAAAGGCAATCAGCTTGATTCTTTTTAAGGCAATTTTCGTAAAAAAAGCAGGGTTATCAATCTTATCTAGCCATTTTTTATTTAGCCCCAATCTGCTTATCATGATTAAGGTGACAAATAAAGTAAAGCCAGCCAGAGAAACCAGCACCATATTAGCCGTTGCCAAAAGCATTGAATCTTGATTGTGGAAAAAATACCTGACTCCTGACAATGGGTTTAAGTACAAAATGCCGACATTCGAAAGCTGATAAGCAACAAGCACGGCACAGCCTAAAAAAACGATAACCGAAGCCGCCGCCATTTTTTTGATTTGCCTTATCTTTCCGCACAAAATTAATGAAAAGGCAAAAAGCAGGATTGGCCCTAGCGCAAATTCGGGATAGCGGCCATAAAGCACATCAGCAATCCGTAAATTCCTTAAATGTCCGGTTTTGTATATTGCCGTGATCAGAATCTGGCTTAAATAAGCCGATGTGCAAAAGAAAAGCAGCCAATCGTTAGCACCCCACCGTTTAAGCGGTTTTTGTTTCCAAATTATGGAAATAATGGCAAAGACTGGAAATAAAGCCAGTAGAAAAGTAGCAGCCAGCTGATAAAAAATCTTGCCGGAAAGGCTTAAGAAAAAGTTTCTCAAACCCTCGACTGTTAATAGCCCGGTCAGTTTTTTCGTCTGCCCCGAATAATCATTTAAGCGAAGAATTGTATTTTCTGCACCTTGATACCAGTTTTCAATCGTATATTGCCGGAATAATGACGCGATGAAAAATAAAACCACGATGAAAAAAAGACTTAACAGAAAACGGTGCTTAAGCTTTCCTTGGGCGAATGAATTATAATAAAGAAAAAGCAGCAGCATAAAAACGGCCATCGTGATTCCAATCGCGCGATTGTGGACGGCATAAATATAAACGCTTAATAGTGAAACCAAGAAAAGGTCAAAAAACGCTGGCTTTTCTGCCGAAGTAATGCGGTAAATTAATGCCGTGATCGCCCAAAACAAAAAGCACAACAGCGATTCAGTCCAGGCCACCTGCATTTGATAGATATGATAGGGATAAAGGCTTATTACAAGGCATAAGAAAACAAGCAGTCGTGAGTCCATCTTGTCATTGCCAAAGATTTTCTTGGCCGTCCAGACACAAAAAAGGAAGCTAAGCACCATCAAAAAGATATTGAGGATAATTAAAGCCCGGTACATTGCTACTGCCGAAAAACCAAGCAGGAAGAACGGGACTAGCAAAAAGCTATACCCATATGAATAAAAACTGCTGGTCCTTAACAGTACCGTCACGTCATATCCCGCAAGTTGGGCGGCATTCCCCCAGTAGGCAAACTCATCATCAATGGCCGTTAAGAAGTATTGGTTGCCGATATTAATCAGCCCAACCATAATAATTAACCCTATCCCCATCGCCAGGATTATCTTCTCATGAGTTTTTTTCTGAATGTCTTTCTTAATATCATTCTTAATATCATTCTTAATATCGTTCTGAATACTATCCATGCCGCTATCGTACTAGGCTGTTTTTGATTTGTCAATTAATTCTGGGTAATTTAGCGAAATTTTAAAAAAAGTTCTTTGAATTTGAAAAAATCTTTTATATATTTGATTGACAATTTTTGCATACAATGGTACTATAAGAACATAACTGTTAAATATATCCAGTTTATTTTTGTCACCAGTTTGAATTTTATTTAAAAAGCAGGAGAGGATAAGATTATGAGAAAAGAAAATGGCTTAAGCAACAAAGGTTTTTCACTGGTCGAGCTGATTATTGTTATCGCGATTATGGCGATTCTTATCGGCGTAATGGCACCCAACATGATGCGTTTCATTGAGCGGACCAATGTCTCGGCAGATACGCAAGTCGCCAACTCACTTAGAACAGCAATTATGACAGCAATAGCAGATCCATTGGTAAGAGCAAATTCAGTCCAGCAATTTATTAGTACGCGTGATGATGATGGAGAAGCGACTGCAATTGGAGGTGTGACCAATGGAGCAGATGGCGGGAACGGCACGATTAATATGGCGGCAGATGTGGCACTTACTTTGAACTTGCCTACCCAAGGCAATGATGATGCTACATGGACTACGGTTAATAATGAATTAATAGATATGCTTAGGTCGCGTCGTAATGCAGCAGCATTTTACGTAGCAATAGATAATGGCAATGTTGTTGTTGTTATCACCGGAACTAGTCGGGATGGCACTACTGCGGCTTCACCCGGAAATGCAGTTCACCACCTTAATATTGTAGCCGGAAGAAATTCACCATAATGTAAATGCCTTAATGCGCCTATAATGATATGACATACCTCATCTTCACCATCGGGATATTTATCGGAAGCTTCCTTAACGTGTGTATCTTCCGCATCCCGCAAAAACAAGATATTGTTTACAAGCGTTCCCACTGCTTAGGTTGTGGGAACGCTTTGAAGTGGTATGAGCTGCTTCCGATTTTAAGCTTCATTATCCAAAAGGGACGTTGCCGAAGCTGTCAGCAAAAGCTATCCAGCCAATACCCCTTGGTGGAGTTTTTGAATGGAATCGTCTATGCCTTGATTTTTGCTTTCTTTGGCCTTACGATTAATGCCCTTTTATATTGCTTATGTGCTTCCGCCCTCATCGTGATAGCCATTATTGACTGGCGGACCTTTGAAATACCGCCCGGCCTTAATATATTCATTGGCGGACTTGGTTTCGTCAACTTGCTTTTTGACCTAAGTAACTGGCTTAATTACTTGCTTGGTTTTTCGGCTGTCAGCGGCTTGCTTCTTATTATATATATCATCACCAAAGGACAAGGAATTGGCGGCGGCGATATTAAGCTGATGGCGGCGGCCGGGCTACTCATTGGCTGGCAAAACATTATCCTGGCCTTAGCGATTGGGTCACTGTCCGGGTCGCTAATCCATCTTTTACTAATGAAATTAAAGGGAAAAGGCCATGTCCTGGCTTTTGGGCCATACCTTTCCTTCGGTATCTTCACAGCTATGGTTTGGGGTGAAGAGTTGATCAAATGGTATTTGCAGTTTTTTTCATAAAAAGGAAAAATCCATGAATCCGTTTAACCAGAAAACTTTTTCCATCTATATCACCGATGATTTAATCCGGATAATCGAGGGGCAAAAAACCGGAAGCAATATCTATGTCTCGAAGATTATCACGACGCCAACTCCGCCGGATTCTTTTGATGATGGCTTGATTACTGACATAAATAAAGTCGCTTCCGCCATCGCCGAAGCACTTGGCAAAAAAGAAATGAGTAAGGCAAAGCTTTATTTTACGGTCTACTCACGCAAAATTGCCGCCAAAGAAATTGAAATGCCTTATATCAAAAAGCTTGAGCTAATCCAAGCAATGATTGATTCTAATGTCAACGAATATTTCCCGATGAGCAATATGGATGATTATATAACCCGCTTTACAATCCTTGACACGGTTGAAAAAGAGGGACGCAAGAATTTGAGTATCGTTGTGTATGCGGTCTTAAAGGATTTGGTCAGCTCTTATGTTGAGCTTGCCAAAACGCTGAAAATGCCGCTGGTCAGCATTGATTATCAAGTTAACAGCCTTTACAATCTGGTCAAAAGGCAAAGCCGCCAATCGACGGGAAACCGCCAGTCTTCAGCATTGTTTTTACAGATTGATGATGATGTTACCCATATCTCGATTTTCCGCGGCCCGTCCCAATTGTTCCGCCGTTCCGTGCCTTATGGGGTTGATACGCTTGCGCAAGCCCTTGCGTCAGCCCTTGCGCAAGCCCATGCGTCAGCACCTGCGGGGGCTCTTGCGTCAGCAAAAGGAATTGATGAAAAAGAAGCGCGGGCAATTTTGCTCAACCAGAAAAATGCTGACGGCAGCGAATCCCAAAAGCATCAAAGTGTTGCTGCTTTGCGTGAGGAGCAGGAGACAGTCTTACTTGATGATTATCTGACGGCTGATGAATACGAGGAATTAATGCAGGATTATCTGGCATCAATAACACGTGTTATTAATTTCTTTATCAGCAAGAACCCTGATATTACCCTCGAAAAAACAAACGTCATCGGCAGCGGAGTCAGGATTTCTTACCTTGGCAAAACCTTGGAAAATATCCTGGGGATGCCGGTGGAAATGGTCAAAAGCTTGCATGGCGTCCATATCCGCAAGGATAAAGGAGGGGCGCGGATTCACAATGATGATTTGACGGACTTTTTACCCAATATCGGGGCTTTCATCAATCCGCTGAATTTGCGCCTTAGCGAGGAAGTCCGCTTTACCAAGGGGGGGATTGGTTATGGCTTGCTTTTCTTCTTGGTTTTCCTTGCCATCGCCGGAGTCGGCGGGGCAGTTGGTTTCATCTGGTGGCAGCAAGCAGAACTTGACGCAGAGAAAAACTCCTTGCGCCGCAACATCGAAGGACTCCGCCACGGTGAACTAGTTTATAATGAATATGTTGATGCCGGGCGATTCCGTGATTTGATTGACGGCTTTAACCAATCTACCCGCAATGAAAATGAAGCCCTTTACCAGCTGATCCTGACCTTAGAAGAAATAATGCCGCGCGGAGTCAGGGTCGCCCAGCTTTCGGCCGCTGACGGCAAGGTTGATCTGACGATGTCATCATCAGTTGGGAAACTTGGCGTTGCCAGAATGATTATCGAATTAAAAGAAATACCGTGGATTGATAATGTCTGGGTTGGCAATATCCGGGATGCTTATGATGTCAATGACCGGGCCGTTTCCAGCTTCCCGATTAGCTTTACGATTTCAAACGACCTGTTAGAAGCCTTAGGAAATGAAGAAGAGGGAGGTAATCAATGAAACTTGATATCAGCGAACGTGACAAAAAGCTCTTGCTATTATTGTTGATTGTTGCCATCATTGCCGTGCCTTATTATTTCCTGATCCAGCCCGGAATCAATCAAATTAGCGACATGAGGGCCGAAATCGAAGAACTTAATGCCGAAAAAACGCGCCTTGAAGGATATGTAAGAAGAGTCCCCGAATACCGGGAAGCAATCGAAGGGTATGTAGTGGAGATTGGCCAGATACTTAGCCGCTATCCTCGTGAACTTCCGCAGGAAGCAACGATTATCTTTATTGACCGGACCGAAAAACAGCTTCCAATCCGCTTGCAAAGTGTTTCTTTTGCTTCCGAAAAACGAAGCCCGATCACGGCTTCGATGGCGAATCAGGCCGCTGATGACGATGAGGAAATGGAGCTTGGGCAGACAAAAGTCGGCGATTTGCTGACCGGGATTGCAATGGACATGAGTTTTAATTTTACTTCCAGTTACCAAGAATACAAAAATTTCCTTAATTATATTTTGAACCATCAGGACCGGATGGTCATTTCCCGGATGTCGGCCCGCGAAAACGCTGATACCGAGCGGGTTGAAGGCACATTCACGATGACTGCTTATGCTATTTACGGCGCGAACCGTTACCCGGTCAATATTAATATTCCGCCGTTTGAGTTGGGGACGCTTAATATTTTCCGCTTACCGTTTAGTTTTCAATACATTTCCGTTTTACCTTTAGCTGATGAATGATATGGATAAGTCGGGATTTAGGTTTATGAATAAAGGATTCTCATTAGTTGAGGTGATGATCGTCATTCTAATCATCGGCATTCTCTCAGCTGTATTAGTACCGTCAACAATTAACTTAGTCGAAAGCGGACGGCAGAACAACCGGATGAATATTGCCCGGACGATCTATCTTGCCGCCCAGAACCAATTATCCAAAATTTATACCGAAAAAAATCTGCGTGACGCGATTACGCATTTTTATTATCGTGATGAGCCTTTATCCCTTGAAGAGATGGCAGATTTAGATGAAGATGATTTGGCGATGCGTTTTCTTAATGATTTTCAGCGCGTAGACCAGGCTCTTTTGCTTGCAAATGCGGAAGCCGGGGACGGAGCGGATTACCAGCTAAGTCTTCCCAGTGATGAAAACCATGCTTTTATCCGTTATGTGGACAAACCGGCCGGGCCACGGTCAAGCCTTATCGAAGGAAGCCTTGAAATGGCTTTTTATGATCTCCTTGATGAGATTATCATTGACAAAGAAATCCTAAACAATGCCATCTTGATGGAGTTTAATATCATAACAGGTGTTATTTTATCCCTTTTTTACGGTGATGCCGACCAAGTCCAGTTTGTTTATGAAAATGCGCCTGTGACCCGGCCCGCGAATATAAACCTTGTTGCCGGGGACCGCGGCGAGGGGAACGGTTATCAATACGCAAGGGAAAGACGGCAAGGCTTTTTTGGCGTCCAGTCAACAGGCAAAGCCGATGTCGGGATTCTTGAAAACTTGCCGTTCATCGTTAATATTTATGATGGAATGCTTAACCGTGACGGGCTGGTTGACCCTGTCCGTGTCCACAAATCCGGGATTAAGGTGACTGATGTTTTTCCGAATCAAAGGACCAATATCCTTTATGCGGAGTTCTTGATTCCCAGCCTTGACCCAGCTAACCGTGATACCGACTATCATCTTAGCCTAAAGGGTGCGATTGAGGAATATCGTCTTTATCTGGCTGATTTTTTTGATATTGACGGGCCGCTGGCCGCAAACTTTCGTGAAGCTGTCCACGTCAAAGGCATTCCCGTTTATCTTGACACGGAAAATATCGTTACGGAAGATGAAGTAAGGCAGTTTAACCTTGACATTGACCTAAGCGGATATTATGACCGTTATATTTGGGTAATTGATTATATCGGTGATGATACGGCGAACCACCGCCATCTTGATGGGACGTTTAGCATTGGGGCGAAAATAAAAAACCCGCAGTACGTCCGCGCCGAATTATCAAATGAAAGCGGAGTTAAGATAACCTCGCGGACAAGAGAGCATTCTCATTTTGCCGGGACAATGTCCGGCGGCTGGTTTGAGATAAGGTCAGCCCGCCATCTTAATAATATCCGTTATGCGGAAACTGCCCGCGCTTTTTCCGACTATCAGGAAGTTTTGGCAGGTACAGGCATAACTCATCAGAACCAATACCGCCAGACCCTTGATATCAACCTGCGCCGCAATGATTATGATGAAATTACTGATTTTATTCCCCTTGGGCTGGTTAATCCTGACATATATGATCTTTTGACAGAAAACTTGCTTCCTTATGGCGAGGTCAGTTTCACCGGGGTCTATAATGCCATGCGGACCTCATCTTTGCAATACCGGATTGACAGGCTGATCATTAGTGATGACACAGTCCCCGAAATAAGCATTGACCCGGAAATAAAGCTGCTTAGCGGCAATGTCGGTTTGTTTGGCACGGTTGACGGCGGCCGCATTCAAGGCCTTTCCTTATATAACGTTCTTATCAAAGCTGAAACGGCTGCTAACGCCGGGGCTTTAGCCGGGCGGATAAGCGGGGGCGGAAGAATCAGCCAGAGTTTTGCTTATGGCCGCGTGAGTGGAGGGAGCGGAAATACCGGGGGCTTAGTTGGCCATATTGCGGACGGCAGCTTGGAAGAATCCTTTAATGCCGGGTTTTCCAATCCGCTTATCTTGGCGGAAGAATATGAAGCCAATTGTGAAAACGGCCATCGCTTTGCTTATAGCGGACGCACCATTGCTTCCTGCTGTGACGACTGTAATTTCATTACTTCCGGCGGTGTCGGCTGGGTTGTGGCCGGGGCGGGCAATATTGGCGGCCTGGCCGGGAAAAATGATGGCATAATTATTGACAGTTTTAACAATGCGCGGGTTAATATCACCGCCTTAGAGGTGGTTGACGACCTTTCGCAGCTAATGCAAATAACGGAAAACAATGTCGATGACGGTTTTTATCCGCTTACCGGGGAAGCGTATCTTGGCGGCATAAGCGGGGACAACGCTGGACAGATTCTTAATTCTTATGCGACTAACTATCTTCCTTTATATAGCGGCCTTCCGCTGGCTGAAGCCGGGGGAATCAGCGGCAGGAATACAGGGCTAGAGGACAATAGCTATTATCTTTCAAACGGCCTTTTTGCCGGGTCAGGCGGCGTTACCAAGGAAGAGCTTCAAGGCTTACGGGAGCTGGGCAGCAACTTCCGGCGCGGAGATACTTATGTCCAAGGCGAAAATGCTTATCAAGGTTTTTATCCTTATCCGGTCCTAAGAAGAAACAATCCGTTTGGCACGGCCGGGCTTAACTGGCATTGGGAAGACATTCATGTTATTCCGCTAAGCTCAATGGCACTTTTATATTATGAAATATATGCTGACGGGACTTTTGGTTATTCGCCGGGCGGGCAATTCGCCCTTGAGCGGGATGGGCGGAATAAAATTGTTGTTAATGACGGTTATCTATTAGAATTTGATTTTATTTCCTTTATGGAAGTAAGAATCGGGGCAATGACTTACCGCTTGATATATAATAACGCAACTGATGAATTTAGGTGGCATGGCCTACGCTTTGACATAGACGACGGTATCTGGGTATGGGATACGGCTGTCCCTGGGCTTCCAGCTCATACTCCGGTTTGGTATATGCAGTATTATGATGATGAAAATGACCGCATGGTGGACCGCTTCCGCCTCTTCTTTGAAAACAGCTTTTTGGAAGGCTTGGCAAACGGAGCAAACAGCATTGGTTTCCATATTAGGAGCAGTGCCGGGGATTTGATTTATCCGGCTGATGAAAGCCTAAGCCCGGTTTATTTTAACCCTCTTTATGCTGATACGGTTGATTTGGCGTCTGGCACAACGTTTTTAGTCCGCTCGCCCCGCCATTTAAGGAATATAAGCGAAGCCCCGGCGGCTAATTATGTCCAGGAACGGCATCTTGATTTTGGGCTTTATCGGAAAGAGTTATTGATAACGCCGGGGGGCAGGACATCAATTAATATTGCCCCAAGCGCGGCAGCGTCTGCCAGCAGCACCATGACGGTCTTTTATCCTGAACGGGCAATCAATGGGATGTTAAGGAACGGTAATTGGCAAGGCTGGGTTTCCGAACAAGGAATGCCCCAATGGCTTTTAGTTGAGTTCCCGGAAGAAGTCACAATTTCGCGCTGGGTTTTATATAATGACGGTTATGGACGGCCGGATTACATCGCGGCTTCCGTAAATAACACTCGCGCTGTCATGCTCCAGTCAAGCAGCAATGGAACTAGCTGGACGAATGTTGACAGCATTACCGCAAACACCGACAATATCGTTGACCGCACGTTAGTTACCCCTGCTTCCGCCCGCTACTTCCGCCTTTTGATTAACGAGGGCCAGCAAGCAAGCGCGCTGGCTGCCCAGCGGGCAAGGATTGCCCAGCTTGAACTTTATGCTGATTTTAATAATTTGCTCTCACCTGATCCCGGCGGAATCCGGCTTGAAGACAGCGCAGTCCTAAGTTTTGAAACCAGTTCCGTAATTGCCCCGTTGCTTCCGGCGGCGGTGCTTGGGACTTCACCGTTTACCGGGTTTTATGACGGCGGTTTTTATGAAATAAGAAAAGTTAATGCCAGATACGGTTTATTTGAAGCAATCGGGGCCCAAGCCGTAATTGACCGCTTAAATATTGTTGATTCGAACTTTACTGGCTTTGCCCGGACTTTGCCTGCTGGCACTTTGCCAGCTGGTTTTTCCGGCGATTCAGCAGTTGGGGCAATTGCCGCCATCAATTACGGCACGATTAAAAGGTCAAGCGTCCAATTTTCAACGGTAAGCGGGCTAGAAGCAAATGTCCATATTGGCGGAATTGTTGGCGTCAATGGCATTGCTGACATAGAAAATGACACTGACGTCGGTGTCATAGAAGATGTCTTTTTCCTTTCAACGGCTGGTTCAAACGCGGAAGGGATTGCCTTTAACATCGCCCCTAACGCGCAAACTACTGCCAGCAGCACGCTTTTGCCCGACAGCGGAAACTATCTTCCGAGCCGGGCGAATGACGGTGTCTTAGGTTATGGCAGGGGCGAGGGCTGGGTTTCCGAGACAGGGATGCCCCAATGGCTTAGCCTTGACTTCCCGGAAGAAGTCACCGTTTCGCGCTGGATTATCTATAATGACGGGGCAGGGCGGCCGGAGCTTTCCGCTGTCAGCGCGGCTAATAATACGGCAACCGTTGCTTTGCAAGCCAGTAATAACGGCACAGACTGGACCACAGTTGACAGCATATCCGGCAACAGTGATATGATTATTAACCGCCATCTTGCGACTCCGGCCAGCGGAAGATATTTCCGTCTTCATATTACCCAGGGCCAGCAAGGCGGGACACCCGCCACGCAAAGGGCAAGAATTGCCCAGTTTGAGTTATATACCGAGCCTTATTCCACCCAAAGTGAAACCCATGAGCCAGCCGTGTCAGATAACGGCGGCGGAATTGCCGGGCTTAACCTAGGGAGCATTAGGCGGATCTTATATCTTGCCCCAGCCCCCAGCCATTTAGAAGATGATGAAATTTTTGGCACGGTCAGGATGATATATCCTTTTGTCCGGAGCGGTTTAGGCGTTGATGATGATTGCTTTTATCTTCGCGGCCACCGCTATTCCCGCACCGAAGCAAGGACGTGGGAAAATGTCCGCTACAATTTCCCCAGCCGCCTTGGGGAAATGCCGATTACCAGAGTCTCCGGCGGCGGCGTTGGGATGGTGACGAATTTTGTTGACCTTGAATGGTTTAATTTCCTCTTTGATGAAAACTTATTACTGGAAAATATCGATAAAGCATTACCCGATGAAGACCAAGAGCCGCTTAGTCAGCTTAATATGGGCAACTGGGCCCAGCCAAGCCGGGGATATCCTTATCCGGTCATTGCCGGAATGACCCAGCCGGAACGCTGGGCGGAGGCTGACAGCCCGATTCGTCCCGACCAAGTAGACCGGGATGATTGGTATGACTTCCTTTCGGTTGCAAACCGTCCGCTGGGACCGGAATTTGTCAACGGTGATTTTATTGATGCGTTCCTGGCAAGCATTCCGCCAGCCGGGACAGCAGTTGACAATGTCTTGATTCCGCCCTATCAGTATCTTACCAATGGCTGGTTTACCGCCGATATGTCAATTTATAATGGCTGGTATACAAGGCCGGTTGACAGAAGCCTTTTTAATCCAAGCAATGCGGATTATTTTTTCCCGACCGGGGACTTTGCCGACGGATATTCGAGCAGCAATGTCCCAAGATGGCGTTTGATTGAAGTCCAAGAGCCTAATTCGGCAACCGACTTTATGCCGACTAACTATTTGGGACAAAACAGGGCCAGAAATGCGATCAATGATTCAAATAATGTCAGAAATTCCGTTTTCCGCTATGCCGAGCTTAACGCGGAAACTCCGGGAACGCTTTATCAAGTTTTGCCCTCAACTCCGGGAGCAGGATTTTTCTATTCATATTATCACGCGACTAACTCATTTCCGGGCTACAGCCCCTGGTCCGGTTTTGTGACTCCTTTCCTAGGCGGCGACCGCTTGCACCTTTATCTTTCATATGTAGACGATACCGAACCAATCATCGTTGAAACTGAGCCATACGCTTTTGTCCGTGATGAGGCGATGGTCATGATCCGCCCCAGCCAGTCCCCCCGGTCCGGCCCGGCCGGGATTGCCGACACAGGCGCAACCAATAGTGTCAATACCGCCAATTTGGGGCTTAGCGCCGGGAACGCCGTCCGCTTTAATCTGGCGGCATGGAATACCGTGGCATATGGGGCTTCCTCCCAGCCCTATCCCACCGGGAATAACAGCGGCGGGCCATATGACCTTAGCTATCACCGGGGCAGGGAATATTTACAGCCTGACGGCAGCCGCCGGGTGCAAAATATCCCGGCCGGAACTATTTATCTTTATGATGTCTGGATTGATACTGAACGCACAAGCATTGCCAATAGCACGATTACTGCGACTGGGTTAGCGACAGGGAATATTACCGCGAACCCGAATATCAATAACGGCCGCGGCGGGACACGAACCGGATATGGCATAACTTTCTGGTCAACAAGGAATCTTACCGCCAACAATGCCGTCAGCAGCGCAACCAATATCCATATGAACGGAATTACCTTGGCACAGTTAAATGCCGCCGCTCCGCTTCAATGGGTGCCTGACGCACGGAATAATGTAATCGGTTATTGGGATGTTTCTTATGGCTGGAAACGTTATTACGGTGAATATACTGTGCCTGACGGGCAAACGCAAACGGAGTTTGCTTTCCAGTCACGCTCCGGCCCAACCAGGGTGAATGTTGGCAATTACCTTGACGGAGTATCATTCAAATCCCCGGCGTTCCTTACGATTGACAAATATATCAGGGATAATGCCGGAAATGATGTTTCCTTTGTCAAGCCCGGCGATCATTTAGTGGCGGAATTGTTTGTGAAAAACCATGGCGAGGTCACCGCCGACAATATTGTCATTACTGACCGTTTATGGCCTTTTGATGAATATATAGCTTATGATGGCATGATTGGCATTGAAAGAAACACAAGTACAGGTGGTTGGGCGGCGATTAATAATTGCACTGTCTCTTATTCAGGCCGCGTCTTAACGGTGAGCTTGCCCCAAAATGAACGCCTTGAGCTTGGTGATGAAGTAAGGGTTAGATTCCGCATCCGTGTCCGTGATACGTTAATGCAGACCGACCTCCAAGACCACCCGGAGCGGGCTTCTACCTTGCTATATTTTTTCCGTAACCAAGGCGTGGTTAATTACCGCGAAAACTTAGGCGTATCACCGGCTGCACCGCACCAGGCAGAACAGCAAAGGAATGGCTCAAGCCCTCCGGTACAAGTGTTCATCGATCCGGTTAAGCTTTCAAAAACGGTGACATCACCGTCGCCTAGCCATCTTGTTGATGACGGGCAGCCTGTTGACGGGCCGTTTACCATTACCTTAAGGATTGAGGACACTACCCAAGGCACGAGCAGGGTCAGGACGACCGGGCTGGTTACTGATCTGATCCCCGATGGATTCAGGCTTGCGCCGGGAACAGGGCTTAGCCGCCGCAATGGCGGAAGCGGTGATTTCACTGCCGTTGCGGACTCTGGTTACCAATATAGCGTCTCTGATGACGGCTCAACCCGGATGACGATTAGCGGGGTCAATTTGGGCACTGATGACATCAGGGTGATAGAATACCGCTATGAATTAGTGTATAATGGCTTAGGATATGGCGTTGCCGAACTGCAAATTATTTCCGATTACAAATATCTTTACCGCGATGAGTATACGGAAGGATATGACATTAGTGTCATGTTGGTATTCCCCAAAGCAGTAGCCGGAATCAGCGTCAAAACCGAAAACTTCACGGCGGAATTTGACCGCTTAGCGTCAGCAACGCAGGTCTTTAATATCACCGAGAATGACGGCTTTTTTGAACGGCTTGCCGAAGATAATTATGACGTTATGGCGACAGTTGTATTTACCGACCCCGATGGCAATCCATTTACGCCGGAGATTCCGGCCACGCCCGGAAATCCTTTAATTCCCTCATATCCGCCCGGATTTGAGATTGTTGACGGAAACCAAAGATGGGAGACGGATGATTTCATTGCCAATATCGTCCGGGGGACTTGGAACCTGGAATTTACCCCCAAGACAGATCTTAATAATGATATCCCCGGCATGACCCATATTCTCCATTACCGGATCATGCTGACCGCAACCAAGCCGGGAAGCCCCGATTTTAACTTGCATTCCCCGGTGACGCAGATAAATATTGTAGTACCGGATTAAAGTGCAAAGCGGGTGGCGGCATACGACCGTTAACGGTCGATTATAGTTTTCGCACGGAATTTTCGTAAGAAAACTTTTATCGCGCAAGCCTGCCCGCTCAAGAAAGGTAATCATGAAAAACAAAAAGGATAAGATAAAGAAATCTTCATTCTGGTCTGACAACTCCGGGGCCTCATTGCTTTTCGTGCTCGGAATTACCTTATTCCTGCTGGCAATCGGCGTTTCCTTGATGGTTGCCGCCAGCACGAATGCGGGCTATCTGTCCAATCAAAGGGAATTTAGCCAAATAAAAATCCTAGACGAATCGATTCACCGGACGATCATGTATAGCTTGCAAGACAATGAAAACTATGGAAGCCTAGGCTTCCAGCTGGCAATGGCTTTGTATGAAACCCATTTGGCAGATGAGGAACTTCCGCGCGAGGAAGACCCTTTAGTCATCTATGACGCGGAAGATGATGAACATGACGAGGGAATTGTTATTTCGGGCCTTGATTTCGCCGATGAAGAAGTGACAATCCGCCGCGTTATTTTGTCTTTCCCCGACCAATGGGTGAATATCTACAATAGTGAATCCTTTTTCGAGTGGCTATTTGAAGATGAAACAGCTGACCCCCGGCACTCACATATCCCATGGGATTCAGATGAGTTTGAGTGGTTTGAATGGGCCGATGAAGAAGAAATTGATGATGAGTGGTTAGATGAAGATGATTTACTTAAGGGGATAAGGATATGGACGCGCATTCCAAATACCGCCTTGATAAATGCAGCAATGAATGTAACGGTCGAAATCCTTGCGGCTAATAGTGGAAGAGAAAGGACTGTGACCTCGCGGGCGGTTTATGAATATTCAGATGGCTTTTTGTCTGACGCAGCTTCTAAATGTGATATTTGTGACGGGCTTGATGATGATTGCCAATATATCCTTATAAAAGCCCCGGATGACGATGATTATTTGATGAGCTTTTCAGCTGGCAATTTTGGCATTTGGGATTTGGTGGGTTATGAAAATATTGAAACGGAAAACTAAATCATTTTTTAGGTCAAATAAAGGCGAAACGCTGATTGAAAGCCTAGTCAGCATTTTCATCCTTTCTATTTTTATGCTGACAATTACCAGCATAATCCTTGTTTCAATGCGGGTCTCAAGCCGCGCCATTGATAATGCGGAAATCATGCAGGACGAGTGGTTTAACCCGGTTTTTGATGATTGGTCAAACCCGGTCCTTACTCATCTTGACCAAGCGGGCGGTAATATTGTTGTTGGTGATGATGTAAATATGGAAACAATTACGTTTTCTTTTTCATTTGAGATTGTTGATACTGTTGATTTAGAATTTGAGATTGAGCAAGATATTTTGTTATACCAAAATAATAGAATGTGGGCTTTTTCGCCAACTGACGGCGATTAAGGAGCAAGCATGAAAAGAAAAAACCGGAAAAAATTTAAAGATAACCGCGGCCTTACTTTAGTTGAGCTGATTGTTGGGATGTTTATTTTTTCGATTGTGACGGCAGCCACGCTCTCAATTTTGATGCCGATGATAAGGACAATGAAGCGGGCGAATGAGATTGCCGAATATAATACCCTCTTTGACAATATTGCCAACTTGATTGTCAGCGATCTCAAAAAGGCAGTCAATCCTTGGCCGCTTCCTTTAGAAGATGAATACGGCAATATCTTGGAAGATGGGGACGGAAATATTATCGGCTGGCGGATAAGCGTTAATTCATCACCTTACCTGATTGATTATGCCAATGCCAGCGAAACAAACGAAGCCGGGGTGACGCGGTCTTTTATTTTACGGAATGGGACGGATTTGCTGCCGCGCCATTTTTCCTGGTGGACGAATGTCAGTTTTTCCCTGGTCCCGCCGCCGGACGGCCAGCCAATGGTATACTTATTAACGGTGCGTCTTTCGGACAATAACGACATCAGTTTGACACGCGATTACGTGATCCGGCCATTGGCCCTAAATCAGTATCATGGGTCGCCGTGAAAATATGTGAATGATTTTGCGGAAATAATGCAAAATAAATTTCTGCTTGACTAAACATCAGCATTTTGCATATAATATAAATATGATTTTGCAAAATATCGGCAAAATGGAGGTAAGAAAATGCTATTGGAATTTAAAACGAAGAACTATAAATCTTTTAAAGAAGAGCTTGTATTTTCAATGGTTCGTGCCCAAAAGCAAAAAGGACTTGACTATAGTTTGCTCAAAGCTCAAATAGGAAAAGAAAAATATTCTGTTTTAAGTTCGGCAATTGTTTACGGACCTAATGCTTCAGGCAAATCAAATATTATTAGTGCAATGGATACTTTCAAAAATATTATCCTAAGAGGCCATATCCGCAATACAAGCGAACGAAGCGTCCCGAATGTAGCAACACATAATATGGAGCTAATTCCAAATCGTTCAAATACGAAAGAGCCAGTTTCATTTTCGATTAAATTTATACAAGATGAAATGCAAATCGAATATATTTTAAAAGCTGAACTTGGTGAGTTTTTGGATAAAGACTATAAGCGTAATATAGCATACGAAGAATTAAGGATTAATAATGAGCGGATGTTTTTAAGGGAAGAAAATTATTTCGGCATTGAAGATCCCACAATAAATAAAAAGGATGCGGATAATTTTACTAACGGCATACTTGATAATTTGCTACCGGATGAACTTTTTTTGATGAATGGATATAAATCAATAGTTAATGCAAAATTAGCAGCTTTGATTGCAAATTGGCTGGGAAGAAAATTTTTGGCAGTATTCCGGGCTGATGCCATGGACTTTCCCCTAATATCCGGCGACACTTATACTGAAAATATTCTTAATGACGCTGCCAGAATTTTCGGAGCATCAAATATGATCAGCTTTGCGAAAAGTGATGATGACAAGCGAATAAGATTGTATTCTATATTTGAAGCAGATGATTCAAATATGAAAATGGCTCTCCCCCTTGATGTATATGAATCTTATGGAACAGTAAGATTTGCGAATATTTTTCCTTTCATCTTATATGTTATCGCGAATGGCGGGGTATTGATTGTAGATGAATTTGACGCTTCAATTCATCCAATGGCATTAATGAGCATAATAAATATTTTCCACGATAATGAAATTAATACTAATAAAGCGCAACTAATTTTTAATACCCACAATCCGATTTTTCTCAACTCGAATTTATTCAGGCGAGATGAAATAAAGTTCGTTGAGAGAGACGAAGAAACAGGCAATAGTACTCATTACTCACTTTCAGATTTTAAAACTAGTGGGAAAAATGGTGTGCGAAAAACGGATGATTACATGAAGAATTATTTTGTCAGCCGCTATGGTGCTATTAGAGACATAGATTTTACATCTATTTTTGAAAAATTGATTGAAACTCAAAATTGATTGAAACTCAAAATTGATTGAAACTCAAAATTGATTGAAACTCAAAATTGATTGAAAATCAATGAAAGGGATTAAGATGCCGGAAAGACCAATTACCAAGAAATATCATTTTTCCGTAGATGGAGAAACAGAAAAATGGTATTTTGAATGGCTGGCAGAGCAAATAAATACTGATCCAAACGCAAGCTGCCGTGTATCATTTGATTGTAAGAAGAAAAGTCCATTAAAATATGCAAAAGCATTAAACACGCTTGAAAGGCATACAGATGTATATCATATTTTTGATTACGAGAGCAATGAAGAAATTCATGCTGCCCGATTTGAAAAGACACTAAACGCAATGAAACAAGCTGGCGATTTAGGGAAAGGAATTAGATATAAATCAGGATTTAGCAATTTTACTTTCGAGCTATGGATAATTTTGCATAAAACTTATTATGCCACTTCGCTAACTCATAGAGATCAATATTTAAGCCCAATCAACAAATTTTATAAAGAAAAGTTTGAAAATCTTCATCAATATAAACATGAGGCTAATTTCAAACGCATTTTAAGAGACATTAACCTAAAGGATGTTGTTGATGCAGTAAAGAGAGCCAAGGAAATACAATTGAAAAATAAAGAAAATGGCTATATATTGAATAATCATAAGGGCTATACATACTATAAAGAAAACCCTTCATTAATGATATGGGAGAGTATTGAAAAGATTTTGTCGGATTGCGGTTTGCTTGGTAACTAACTCTTGCAACTTATGGAATTATAGTGTATAGTCTATCTCGTTAACGTATCATTATGGGAAGGGTCTGTCCGCAGACATTAGGAAATAATAATGGCAAAATACCTTGTAGTCGTCGAATCTCCGGCAAAAGTAAAAACAATCAAGAAATTTTTGGGGGCAAATTATGAAGTTCTTGCCTCAAACGGCCATGTCCGTGATATGCCAAAAAGCCAGCTGGGGTTTGACGCCGAAAACGATTATGAGCCAAAGTACATTACAATCCGCGGTAAAGGTGAAGTGCTTGCGAAACTTAGGAAAGAAGTAAAAAAAGCGGAACGCATTTATCTGGCGACTGACCCTGACCGCGAGGGGGAAGCAATTTCATGGCATCTTGTCAAAGCCCTCAAATTAGATGAAAAAAAAGTTTACCGCATTACTTTTAATGAAATAACCAAAAACGCTGTCAAGGAATCGCTGAAAAATGCCAGGGAAATCGATATGGACCGGGTTGATGCCCAGCAGGCGCGAAGAATGCTTGACCGAATGGTCGGCTACCGGATTTCACCGCTTTTATGGGTGAAAATCAAGCGCGGGCTTTCGGCCGGGCGTGTCCAATCGGTGGCATTACGCATTATTTGTGACCGCGAAGCCGAAATAAACGCCTTTATCCCCGAGGAATACTGGAGCCTTAACGCCGAGTTTTCTGTTGCCGGGGAGAAAAAGCCCTTGCTGGCCAAATACTACGGCACAACCGAAAACCGGGCTGAAATAAAATCAGAAGAGCAGTTAAACGGCATTCTGGATGACCTGAAAGGGGCAAAATACTCCGTCGCCGAAGTAAAAAAAGGCGAACGTGTCAAAAAAAGCCCCCTGCCTTTTACGACCTCAACCCTCCAGCAGGAAGCAAGCAAAGCCCTTGGTTTTTCCGCCATGAAAACAATGCGCCTTGCCCAGCAGCTTTATGAGGGCATTGATATCAAAGGCCAAGGCACAGTCGGCCTGATAACTTATCTGCGGACTGATTCAACCAGAGTTTCAAAAGAAGCGGAAAGTACAGCCGAAGCTTATATTAAGAAAACTTATGGTGAATCTTACGCGGCAGTAGCTTTAGCAGAGAAAAAAGAAAGCAAAAAAATCCAGGATGCCCATGAAGCTATCCGCCCGACCGAAATAGAATTTACCCCGGCTTCATTAAAGGCTTCGCTTGCCCGTGACCAATTCCGCCTGTACCAGCTGATTTGGCGGCGTTTCATTGCCAGCAGAATGAAGCCGGCGGTTTATGAAACGACCTTAGTACGTATTGACTCATCCAGTCAACAAGGCAAAGCCCACCGCTTTACAGTCACCGCCTCCAAAATAATTTTTGACGGCTTTTTATCCGTTTATACCGAGGAAGACGACAAAAACGCGGAAGCAAGCGTCATTCTTAGCAAAACAATTGACCAGAAAACGAAACTTAGCTTTAATGAATTTGAAACCAAACAGCATTTTACCCAGCCGCCCGCCCATTATAGCGAAGCTTCCTTAGTGAAAGCTTTGGAAGAATTAGGGATTGGCCGCCCAAGCACTTATGCCCCGACCATCTCAACCATCATGGGCCGCCGTTATGTCATCAAGGAAAATAAAAGCCTTTATGTCACGGAGCTTGGCGAAGTGGTCAACCGGATGATGAATGAAGCATTTTCAACGATTGTTGACGTTAATTTTACGGCCAACCTCGAAGCTTTATTAGATGGGGTTGAGGAAGGCAAAGTCAGCTGGAAAACGGTGGTCAGGAATTTTTACCCCGATCTGGATGAAGCGGTAAAAGTCGCTGAACAGGAACTAAAAGAAGTTGAGATAGCTGATGAAGTATCAGAGGAAATATGTGAAAACTGCGGCCGGAACATGGTCATAAAATATGGCCCGCATGGGAAATTCCTTGCTTGCCCCGGTTTTCCCGACTGCCGCAACACCAGCCCTTATCTTGAAAAAATTGGCGTTGAATGCCCGAAGTGCAGCAAAGACATTATCCTTAAAAAGACCAAAAAAGGCCGCCGTTATTATGGCTGTATTGACAATCCCGAATGTGATTTCATGGTCTGGCAGAAGCCAACCGGGAAAAAATGCCCGGAATGCAGTGATGTTTTACTCGAAAAAGGGCAGAAATTAGCTTGCGCCAATGCAGATTGCCGCTACACCGCCCCAGCGGCCGAATAGTGATACTCTTTCGGGCAATCATGCAAAATACAACTCTTCGTGGCGTCTGTGGCCTAAAAATAACCGCAAGCGGTTATTAAATGTAAAATATAAGTTTTCTTTTGATAGAAGGCGGCCAAGGACGCACTACGAGTTATTTTTGCCTGATGCCCTATACAGTGACATCCCTAAAGGAGGAATTTATGAGCAATGTTAACCTGCTAGACCGGACCCGCAAAATCGGCAGACTGCTACATACCAACAGCTCAAGCAAAGTTGTCTTTAATGATATCTGCTCCGTCTTATGCGATATCTTAAAAGCCCATGCCCTTGTCATCAGCAAAAAGGGAAAACTGCTTGGGGTTGGCACGACCGATTCAGTCGAATCAATAACTTCATTAATCGTTGATGAAGTTGGCGGCTTCATTGACAATATGCTCAATGAACGCTTGCTTTCTGTTTTATCAACCAAAGAAAACGTCAATCTTGCGACGCTTGGTTTTGATTCGGAAATTGCCAAAAAATTCCAAGGAATCATTACGCCGATAGAAATCGCCGGGGATCGGCTCGGCACTTTATTTATCTACAAAAGCGAAGAGCAGTTCGACATTGACGACATAATTCTTTGCGAATATGGCACAACAGTGGTTGGCCTTGAAATGCTCCGCTCCGTCAGTGAAGAAAACGCCGAAGAAAAACGCAAATTAGAAGACATCGAATCAGCAATTAAAACCCTTTCATATTCAGAAATGGAAGCATTAGTCCATATTTTTGATGAGCTTGGCGGAATGGAAGGCATTCTTGTTGCTTCAAAAATTGCTGACCGGGCCTCAATTACCCGCTCGGTTATTGTTAATGCCCTGCGCAAGTTTGAAAGTGCCGGAATCATTGAATCCCGCTCTTCCGGAATGAAAGGCACATATATTAAAGTCCTGAATAATATGGTTTTTGAGGAAGTTGACAAAATCCGCACCGCAAGAAAAAATAATAAGCATATCTAATTTTTCCCCCATTCAGCGCAATGCGCTGAATGTGTAGGGTTATTGCGCTGCAATAGCCTAAAATAGGCGCAAAACACCAAATATTGGGTCTGAAAAGTAAAAAAACACTATATAAGGTATGATTTCCCAAAAAAATTTCAAAAAAAGGCTTGTTTTTTCCTTAGAATAATTTATAATGAAATAGGGACATAAAATAGGCGATGAAAGATTAACTATTAAAGGAGCAAGATGATTAATTCCAATGCTTTCAATTATATTAATGTTCTTAACAAGGCTGCGGACGCTTCTTGGAAGCGCAATGAGGTTCTTGCAAACAACATCGCCAACAATACTACCCCCGGTTTTAAACGCCAGGACATTGATTTTGAGGGGCAGCTCCGGCGCGTAATGCGAAAATCGCGCTATATGTCAGTTGATGCGAAGATTAATAGTTTGAACACGAATGGCTTCCGGATGCGTCCCGGCATTTATACTGACAATGCGAATTTTTCTTACCGCTTAGACGGAAATAATGTCGATGTCGATAATGAGGGCGTAAAGCTGGCAGCGAACCAGCTTAGATATAACGGTTTGATTCAAGCGATGAACCACGAATATTCGCAGATGAAAATGGTAATGAGGTAATAAACCCGAGTAATGGATTCGGGATGAAAAATTTGAGCTACGCTCAAAATTTCCAGATTTTGGAAGGAGCATACTAGAATGGGAATATTTAATGCTTTTGATGTCAATGCGTCAGGAATGACAGCCCAACGCTACCGGATGGATGTAATTTCCGAAAACATTGCAAATATCAATACGACCCGGACGGCTGACGGTACACCATACCGCCGCAAAATAGTCACTTTCGAGCAAATGCCCAGCCGCAACGGAAGCTTTAGGCACGTATTTGAAAGCGCCCGTAATACTTTTAATGGCAACGGGGTGAGGGTGACAAAAGTAAGCGAAGACCACAAGAGTGAAATGGTGATGGCTTATGACCCAGCCCATCCTGATGCTGATGAAAACGGCTATGTAACATACCCAAACGTCAATATCGTCACCGAAATGACGAATTTGATTGATGCAAGCCGGGCTTATGAAGCTAACGCAACTGCCTTTAACGCCAGCAAAACAATGGCGATGAAGGGATTAGAGATGGCCCAATAACTTGAGAAAAGGAGTCCACAATGGATATAGCAAGCCTTAGCAGAATAAACCCCGTATCCTTAGGCGAAGCCCTGAGCCGAAACCCTGCAAACCAAGCATTGGACGAGAATGCTTTTGGCGGGCTGCTCGCAACGGCAATGAACCACCTTAATGCAACTAACTCATACATCAACGAATCACAGAATGCCGAAATCAGATGGGCCCTTGGCGAAACTTCAAGCACCCATGAACTGACCAACGCAATGCAGAAATCCAGTATCGCGTTACAATATACCGTAGCTATCCGGGACAAAATACTTGAGGCATACAAAGAGATTATGCAAATGCAGATTTAGCTTTGCCACTATCCAGTATCTGGGTGCGAGCGAAATAGTTTGCGCATGAGGAGGAAGCAAAACCCAGCAACAATGTCCGTTTACAAAGTGGACATTTTGCGCAGGTTTATGCGACCTCATAAGCAAACTTTTATCGCGGAAGATCACCCAGATACGAAATATCAAAAACTACCAAGCAAAACAAGGATTCCACACCAAATCCGCTTGCTTGCAAATTAATAAATTGCGTTATGTTTATATTTTTATTTCCAGCTAAATGATGGTGCTTTAAAGACACCATTGCATTAAGGAGGATAATATGCCAGAGCAAATCCAAAGATACCTTACTCCGGTCTTAGAGTGGTGGAACAAATTCACTTCCCGCCAAAAAACATTCATAATCGCTATTGCCGCAGGAATCATCATGACAATGGCTATTTTGCTTGCCGTGCTTAACCAGACGCAATACGTCCATCTGACGGTTGCCGCCAATGCGGCGGAAGCAGCCGAAATAAGGGACGCGCTGGAAGCCGAGGGCGGAATCAAATACCGGATCTTGCCGGACAGCCTGACATTTACCGTTGACCGCAAACAAGAAGTCAACGCAACGATGTTATTGGCGGCGAATAATATCCAGACGGACATCTGGTCAATTGACAATGTCTCAACTGGCGGTTTTTCAGTTACCGAAGCCGACAAGCAAAGACGCTACAAAGTTTATCTTGAAAGGCAAATCAATAACATGGCCGCAACGATGAGCGGGGTAAGGAGTGCGTCAACAACGCTTAATATCCCCTATAATGACGGCACTTTATTATCACAGAACCGTGAAAGCCATGCTTCGGTCGTGCTTGACCTAAACGGTGATTTTAGCGAAGAACAGGCGGCCAACCTTGCCAAAATTATTGCGGGCGGCTTGGGTTCAAGCGTTCCGCTTAATATTACCATCATTGACACAAACGGCAATATGCTTTTTGCTGGCGATGAGCTTTATTCAAGCCGGGGCGGAAGCATAAGCAACCAAATGAGCATTAAGGCAAGGGCCGAGGAAGCCGTCAATAATGAAGTAAGGCGCGTCCTGCAAAATACTGATGAATTTTCCCATATCGTTGCTGTCAGCAATATCCCGATTGATTTTTCCAGCAGCCGCACCTATGACCAGCAGTATTATACCGCTGATGGCAGGGAAGAAGGTTTTATCCAGCATGAATCATATTATGAATCAGAATCCCAGAATACAGGCGGCGGAGTGCCGGGAACTGACTCAAATACCGAAGGCGGCCCTTCTTACCAATGGCAGGACAATCAGTATTCCAGCACTTCCGAAAGTGAAAGGTCAATTGACCGCTTAGTAAGCAGCATTATTACGGAATCAGAGTATCCCGGCGGACAGCCGCTTTATGATGAAGCTTCCATAGCCGTAACGGCATTCGCTTACAATATTATCCGCGAAGAAAATGTAAGGCAGCAGGGCCTTCTTGATGGAATAACTTGGGAAGAATACAAAAACGCCCATAATGAAAGAACTATAGTTGAGGTTGATGATGCTTTGTATTCGGTTGTTTCCCATGCGTCCGGCATTCCGATTAATAGCGTTACTATCCGTGCCTATATCGAAAACACCTTTGTTGATTCCGAGGGAATGAGCGTCTCATGGACTGATTTGACCCAGATTTTCTTGATCGTCATCATTCTTGGCCTGTTAGCCTTTGTGGTAATCCGCAGTATGCGCAGCAGAAAAGAAGAAGATGAAGAAGAGGAATTATCAGTTGAAAGACTGTTACAGTCACAACCCGAACTTGAAGATATCAGTATTGATGAGGGCAGTGAGTCCAAAAAGATTATTGATAAATTCGTTGATGAAAACCCTGAAGCAGCCGCGTCATTATTACGTAACTGGCTGAATGAGGATTGGGGATAGGAGTAAATTATGCCTAGAGGTATAAGTGGAGACGGTTCAATCGGCGGCCTGCAAAAAGCGGCAATCCTTTTGATTGCGCTGGGACCGGAAAAGTCCGCCCATATATTCAAACATCTCAAAGAAGATGAAATCGAAGAACTGACCTTGGAAATTGCCAATACAAGGAGTATCACGCCCCAGATTAAGGAAACGGTGCTTGATGAATTTTACCAAGTCCTGCTTGCCCAGCAATATATCGCTGAGGGCGGCATTGGTTATGCCAAGGAACTCCTTGAAAAAGCCCTTGGCCAGGATAAAGCAATGGACGTTATTGGGAAGCTTACGGCTTCGCTCCAAGTTAAGCCGTTTGAGTTTGTCAGAAAAACAGACGCTTCCCAGCTTTTAAACTTTATCCAAGACGAACACCCCCAGACGATTGCCCTTATTTTATCCTATTTATCACCGTCCCAATCAGCCCTTATTATTTCCGCATTGCCGCCGGACCGCCAGTCCGATGTTGCCAGGAGGATTGCAATGATGGACCGGACCAGCCCAGATGTCATCAAAGAAGTTGAGCGTGTCCTTGAATCAAAGCTTGCTTCATTAGTGAACCAGGATTTCAGCATTATTGGCGGTATCGATGCCATTGTTGAAATTCTTAATACCGTTGACCGCGGCACGGAAAAGCATATTATGGAAACCTTAGAAATCGAAGAACCCGAACTTGCCGATGAAATCCGCAAAAAGATGTTTGTCTTCGAGGATATCTTGTTGCTTGACGACCGGGCTATCCAAAGAGTACTGCGCGATGTTGACAACAACGACCTTGCGATTGCCCTTAAAGGCTCCAATGAAGAAGTCCAAAATACCATCTTTAATAATATGTCCTCGCGTTTGTCCGTCATGATCAAAGAAGACATGGAATTTATGGGCCCTGTCAGAATGAAAGATGTTGAGGAAGCCCAGCAGAAGATTGTTAATATTATCAGAAAACTTGAAGATTCTGCCGAAATTGTTATCTCTAGGGGCGGAGGTGATGAAATCGTTGTTTAAAAAAAGTGCCTTATTACGCGCCGGTTCGGTCGTTGTTGATTCCGAAGATGTCCGGATTATTGACTCCAACGAACGCCTCAATGAAAAAATGGAAGTCTGGGGGCAGCATAACCGCGACCTCACAGGATATGATTCCGGTGATGAAAATGATGAGTTCTCATTTACCGGCCTCAATCCGGAGCAAGTTGAAGGGCTTTTTGGCGATGATACAGTTATCAAAGCCGAAGCGGGCGAAAGCGGCGGAGAATTGATTGATGATGGAAATTCCGGCGATTTACCCGCTGAAAGTACGCCCGAAGATTTGTCAATTGAGTTAATAAACCAAGCCGAAGAACGCTTATCAGCCGCCCGCCTTGAAGCGGAAAATATTCTTGTTTCGGCCCAGGCGGAAGCAAATTACGCCAAGCAAAGCGCAATTGAAGAAGGAAGTGAACAGGGTTATCGTGAAGGCTTAGCAAAAGCAATGGGTGAAATCGAAGCGATGAAAGCAGAGCTTAATGAAGAAAAAATTAAGCTAAGGCTAGAGTTTGACCAGTTAGTTGATGAGCTTGAGCCGCGCTTTGTTGAGATGATAACTGATATTTATGAGCAGGTCTTCAGGGCCGAGCTAAAAGACCGGGCCCAAATCGTGGCTTATCTTGCTGCCAATGCCATGCGTGAGAGCGGCGAAAGCAAAAGTTTCATTATCCGCGTTTCACCGGAGGATTATCCCTATCTCGAAGAAAACCGGGAAAAACTAAGGGCTGAAGCTTCGCTTGGCCAAGCCAACATAGAGATTATTAAAGATCAGACTTTAGCCGCGGGCGACTGCCTGATTGAAACGGGCGGCGGGGTCTTTGATGCCGGGTTTGACACGCAGTTAGCCGGGCTTAATGAGAAGTTGCGCTTGTTGTCTTATGAGAGGGGTTGATATTAGTTCTCCTGCCAATGTTGTTTCCACGCATTTTGAGGAGTTAGTTCTTATGCTATGGGTGAATCCACGTTGTATCCACGCATTTTGAGATACTAATTCCCATGCTGGGCCCGCTCTCGCTCCGAGAAAAACGAAAAGCCAAGGGTGTATCCACGCATTTTGAGATACTAATTCCCATGCTGGGCACGCTCTCGCTCCGAGAAAAACGTTGCATTACGTAAGTTTGCAAAGAACGCAAACTAAGTAATGACGTTTTTCAAGGGCCGCATTGGGAATTGTATCTCAATTGCGCGATGAAGGTATGGGGCTTTCACTAGCCCATACGCGCAGATAAGAGCATGGGGCTTTCATTAGCCCATACGCGCAGGTAAAGATGATTCGGCGCGAGAAGCGTTTACGCAGTTGCTCGTGAGTAAATATTTTTGACTTCTG
>WRLH01000023.1 GCA_009777715.1 Lachnospiraceae bacterium | reverse complement strand
CCCATGCTGGGCCCGCTCCCGCTCCGAGAAAAACGTTGCATTACGTAAGTTTGCAAAGAACGCAAACTAAGTAATGACGTTTTTCAAGGGCCGCATTGGGAATTGTATCTCACAACGCGCAAGTATACGTTTTGAACTTTCGTTAACGGAGTATAAATGCTAAGAGAAACCATCAACTTCACAAAATACCAGACCGCGGCGGAACAACACTACCACCGCTTAAAAGGCCGCGTTGTCAACATCTTCGGCCTTACAATCGAATCGGCCGGCCCGGACGCCAAAATCGGCGACATATGCGAAATTTTCTCCCAGGCAGAAAACCAGACCCCCGTCCTGGCCGAAGTCGTTGGTATCCACGAGGGCAAAAACATCCTCATGCCCTATGAAAATATGGAAGGCATTGGTGAAGGAAGCATCGTCGAAAATACCGGAACGGTATTGACTATAGTAGTCAATGATGATCTGCTGGGCAAAACCCTTGACGGCCTGGGCCGCCCAATTGACGGAAGCACACTTAGCGGCGAGCGATACTCTGTTGAAGCCGAGCCGCCCGACCCAATGAGCAGAAAAATCATCTCTGATGTCCTGACCCTTGGCGTTAAAGCCGTTGACGGGCTTTTAACTGTTGGCAAAGGGCAGCGCATCGGCATTTTTGCTGGTTCGGGGGTGGGCAAATCAACCTTGATGGGAATGTTTGCCCGCAATACCAAAGCTGACATCAATGTCATTGCCCTAATCGGCGAGCGTGGCCGTGAAGTCCGTGAATTTATTGAACGTGATTTGGGCAAAGAAGGAATGGAACGCTCGGTTGTAGTTGTGGCAACAAGTGACAAGCCAGCCCTTGAACGCAATAAAGCGGCCAAAACAGCAACAGCGATTGCCGAATACTTCCGCGACCAAGGCAAAGACGTCCTTTTTATGATGGATAACCTGACCCGCTTTTCAATGGCACAGCGTGAAATTGGCCTAGCCAGCGGTGAACCTCCGGTTTCCCGCGGTTATCCGCCCAGCGTATATGCCGAAATGCCAAAACTCCTAGAAAGGGCGGGCTGCGCCGAAAAAGGTTCAATTACCGGGCTTTATGCGGTTTTGGTTGATGCCGATGATTTTAACGAGCCGATTACCGATACTGCCCGCAGCATTTTAGACGGCCATATCATGCTTAGCCGCCGCTTGGCACACCGCAACCATTACCCGGCGATTGATGTTTTGCAAAGCATTTCCCGGTGCATGGCGCAGATAACTGAGCGTGAACACAAACAGCTGGTCGGAAAACTAAAAACCGTCCTTGCCACCTATAGTGAATCAGAAGACTTGATTAATATCGGGGCATACCGCAAAGGAAGCAACAAAAACATCGACTTTGCGATTGAAAAAATCGATGCGGTTAACGAATTTCTTTTACAAGAAGTCGAAGACAAATTTAGCTTTGAAGAAACCTTAGCATTTATGGCGGCGCTGTTTTCCGAGGATAAAGGATAAAATCAATGGCGAAATTCATTTTCCGGATGCAAAATATCTTAAATATCAAGGGAAAGCTTGAAGAACAGGCGAAGATGGAGTTTGCCCACGCCCGAATGCGCTTAGATGAAGAAGAAGCCAAGCTTGCCGCTTTAGCAGGACGAAAAGAAGACTATGAAGAAAAAGGCCGCCGGCTCCGTGATGACAAACTAAACGTCCAAGATATTATTGACAACAAAAATGCCATCATCACAATTGACGGCTATATCGATATCCAAAGATTTGAAGTAAAAAAAGCCGAGGACCAGCTTGAACTTGCCCGGCTTAAGCTAAATGAAGCGATTAAGGAACGCAAAACTTACGAACGGCTCCGTGAAAAATCCTACGAAGAATTTATCAAAGAAGAAAATGCCAGCGAAGCCAAAGAAGTAGATGAACTGATAAGCTACAAACACGCAGTAAAATAAGGAGCACTTTATGGATGGATTCCCCCCCGGAATTGATGAAATAGCCGAAAAAAAACGCCTTGCCGAAGAAAAAAAGCAGCTTAAAAAAGAACGCAAAGCCCAAAATAAAGAAGTTAAGTCCCGGGCAAAAGATTTGGTGCGGAAAGAAAGAGAGCTTGAAAGCGAAAACGACCCCAAAGGCGCGTCCGTATTTTTGGTTACCTTTGTCATTGTATTAATTTGGCTTGTGATTCTTGCCCTCTTGGTCAAATTAGATGTCGGCGGTTTTGGTTCGGGCATATTACAGCCAATTTTAAAAGACATCCCGGTCATTAACCGGATCTTGCCGTCCGGAACTGTCCTTTCGCCTACTGTTAATGAAGAAGCAGATGCTTTCCAAGGTTATGACCTAAGGACGGCAGTTGACCAAATCCGCCAGTTAGAACATGAGCTTGACCGGACATTAGCAAGCAATGCGAATCTAGTTAATGAAGTGGCGGAGCTTAGGGCCCAGATTGACCGCCTCAAACCATTTGAAGACCGCCAAGTGGAGTTCCAGCGCATTCTTGATGAGTTTTACGATGAAGTGATTTTTGGCGAAAGAAGCCTTGGCCCGGAAGAATACCGCAAGTATTTTGAAGCAATTGACCCAGCAGCAGCTGATCGCTTATACAAACAAGTCGTGATTGAAATCGAAGAAAGCAACGAAATAAGGGACTATGCCCGCGCTTATTCGGCAATGAGGCCAAGGGACGCGGCCGCCATTTTTGAAGCAATGACTGACAATATGGAACTGTCCGCCCGCATCCTAAGCACAATGAACGCAGCCGATCGCGGCGCGATTCTTGGGGCAATGGATGCCGATATCGCCGCCCAGCTGACGAAAATAATGGAACCCAGGTGAGAAAGGACTGCAAATACTGTGCGGCAGCCCCTGGCAAGGCATGAAAATTAAGCATAAAAATTTGGCAATAAAAATCTAATGCAATTGACTAGATTAGCCGATATAAATTCATAGGCATAATCCGATGCCTTTTTGAACCTTGAAAACTGAAGATAGGAGGGAAATCAATGACAAACACGCTTGTCAAAAGTGCAGACAAAATGCACTCCGACGTAAGTTCACTTTTGAACTTCGCCGGAAAGCAAGAAACAACCGCAAAATTTGGTAGTTTCATGGTACTTGCCGCCAGCCGGACGAGTGAAAACCAGACCATGGCCCAGCCAGTGTCCCAGACCATGCCCCATCGTGAAAATCGGGCTAAAGAAATTCTGTCAAGGGCTGAAAGAGCAACCGACAACTCACCAAAATTAAGCGAAGCCGAAGCGAAAGCGGAAGCAAAAAAAGAGCCGGGCGAATCGGCTAAGGCCACGGAAAGCGGCTGGACTGCGGAGGAAATAGACGAAGTAGTAAAAGCCGCCGCAGAAGTATTTAACACAGTTGCCCTAAGGTTTGACCTAACTCCGGAAGAACTGGCCGAAGTATTAACAGAATTAGGCCTAATCCCGGAATCATTGCTTGATCCGAAAATGCTAAGCGAGGTAGTTTTAACCCTTGAGGGAACGGACTTACTTAACTTGATGACCGATGAGGTTTTATATGAAAACTTCACGGAGCTTTCGGCCGAAGTACAGCCAATCATCGATGAATTGCTTAAGACAACCGAACTTACCCCGGAAGAAATGAACTTGCTGATTAATCAGCTCCAAACAATGGAAACAGACGAAGCCAGTGCCGCAGCCAATGCCGAAGCATTGACCGAGTCAGTCAATCAGGCCAATGAACTGGCTAAGCAGCAAATGAATGAACCGGAGCAAAAAATCACGATTGTGATTGAAAAGGACGGCGTTATTACTGAAATAACCCAAAAAGCCGATGAAAACGGCAATCTTAAAGCAACAGATGAAGTGGCAACGATTAAGGCCGAAACGGAAGCAGTCCTTGAACCAAAGGAACAGTCCTCACAAAACGGAAGCGGAAACAGCGGCCAGAATACCGAAGGCTACGAGACGATTTTAAACAATCTTTTAAAAGACCAAATCGATTCTTTAAAGCCCCAATTTGACCCAATCCTCGAAGCCCCTGATCCCACCCAAATCCTAAGCCAAATCCTTGACTTCATGAAGATTAAGCTTTCACCGGGAATTGACAGCTTGGAAATGCAGCTCCACCCGGCAAGCCTTGGCACAGTCGGGGTCAAAATCACCTCAACCGCCGGAGTCATCACGGCTCAATTCACCGCCCAGAACGAAACAGTCAAGGCAGCGATTGAAAGCCAGATTGTTGAACTGAAAGAAAATATGCGTTCGCAAGGCATAAAGGTTGAAGCGATAGAGGTAAATCTCGAAAGCAAAGCGTTTGATTCAAAGCTTTGGCAGGGCAAGGACGAAAACCGGCAAGAAGAGCAAGCAAGCCACAAGAATCGCCGCCGGATCAACCTAAGCGGCCTAAATGAACTTCCCGAAGAACTGACCGGGGAAGAAAAACTAGCCGCCGAACTAATGATTGAAAACGGCCAAACCGTAGACTTCAAAGCGTAAGAAAGGAGAAAATATGTCAGTAGCACAAGTAATTGATGGGAAAATAGCTGAATCCGTCAGTTCAATATCAGTCAGCGGCAAAAACGCCACTGGCGGGAACACAATGGACAAAGACGCATTCCTAAAACTCTTGGTCGCCCAGCTAAAATACCAAGACCCATTGGAACCCCAGTCAAACACCGAATTTGTTTCGCAATACGCGACTTTTTCATCACTAGAGCAAATGCAGAACATGAGTACAACGATGGAAATGTCCCGCGCCACATCTTATGTCGGCCAATTCGTCACCATCCGCACCAGAATGACAAACGGTGAATTCCACGAAGTTGAAGGAAGAGTTGACTACGTTGTTTTCGAAAACAACAAAGCCCTGCTTTCAATCGATGGCCAGCTCTACAATGCCAATGATGTTTATGCAACCATCGACGGAAATTACAAAATCGCCTTTGACTTGGCAGACGCTTTTACCCGGGCAATCAACGAACTGCCGTTTGTTGACAACATCACCTTAGATGACGGTGAATTGATTGACAATCTAAAAGATGGCTTTAATGCGATGTCGGGTTATCAGCAAAATTTCATTGCCAAAGCCTTAATTGAAAAATTGCAAGAATACATCACCGCAATTGACCAGCTAAGGGCAGCAGCCAAACCGCCGGAAGAACCGGACGAAGAAACACCGGAAGAAGTGCCGGAAGAATCGCCAGAAGAACCCGGCGAGGGTGAATAATCATGATTTCAAGGAGGAAATGTGAATGAACCTACAAAGCAGCCAATATTTATCCGCTTTAAAGCTAAAAGACCAGCTTTTAAACCAAACAAAGAAGCCGCTTAACCAGCCAAATCCAAACATGGGCCTTACCTTTCAGGAAATTCTTGCCAAAACGACCCAAAGCACCGCCGAGGTAAAGTTTTCCAAACACGCGGCTAACCGCTTGATTGACAGGGGCTTAAGCCTTTCGGAGAACCAAATCGAACGTTTGAATGAAGGCACAGCCAAAGCAAGCTTAAAAGGAATCAAAGATTCACTGGTAATCGTTGACCAAATGGCTTTTATCGTCAACATACCAAACAACACAGTTGTTACCGCAATGAGCGGGCGGGAAGCAAGTGAAAATGTTTTTACCAATATTGATGGAGCCGTAATAATTTAGCCGGACCTTATGGAGGCTAAAAACCGTCCCGTTGGGACGCTGCGTCTTGACTGACAGATAGACGCAAAACGGTGTAACAAATGTAATTACTCTAGGAGGTCAAAGTTATGATGAGATCACTCTACTCTGGTGTGGCCGGGCTTAAAACACACCAGACCAAAATGGACGTTATCGGTAATAATATCGCTAATGTTAATACGACTGCTTTTAAAGCCCAAACGATCACTTTTAATGAACTAATGTACCAGACCACCAAACGCGCCTCCGGCGCAAGCACCGAAACAAGCGTCGGCGGAACAAATGCCGGACAAATCGGCCTTGGTGTAAAGGTGGGTTCGATGAATACCAATATTTCTACACAAGGGGCGATGCAAACCACCAATCTGCCTTTTGATATTGCCATCACAGGTGATTCCTTCTTTGTCGTCAGTAACGGATTCGAAAATTTCTTTACCCGCGCCGGCTCATTCTATATTGATGGGGCTGGCAACTTGGCGATGACAAGTACCGGGTATAATGTCATGGGCTGGCAGGTAGACCCAGAAAATCCAAACAATATCAAACAAGACACAGTGAGCCCCATTCTGCTGATAGACGATTCCACAATGACTTATGGAGCAGAAGCAACAACAAAAGCAACGGTTGCTGGCGTTATCGACCGGAATGATCCGGACATAAATTCAACGACAGGGAAAATAATGAACCTGGAGTTCTTTGATGACCAAGGATTTAAATTTACGGCCAGGCTTTCCGCCCATGTCATTAATGCCGACCGCGGCGAGTATTATGTAAAACTTGATGATATCCTTGACTCAACCGGACGGAGCATTGGGCCGGAAATGATGGGGCAAGTGAGTTTCGGCATGACTGAAATCGTGGAAACGGCAGCTTCATATTTGACCAGGTCCGGCACGGCAATTGTCAATCGCGATATCGTCCTAGAACGCGGAACTGATACCCATACCGCCGTTATTTCCAACCCGGCGAGAAATTATACAATCGGCGGGACTCCGGCGGACCCTGATGCAATGACCCCGGCCCTGCTCCGCAGCTTTTATGGCGATATGGTTGGTGATTTAGTTGATGCTGCTGTTACTGCCGGAACACCGATTCAATATAGCCTTTTCCCTGACGGGACGCTGACAATGCAAATCGGCACGGCAAATCCGGTCAGTTATGCGTTGTCTGGAGTTGGCCAGCCCGGCGGGGCAAGTGCAACGATAACCGATATCGAATTTGCCCGGACACAGCCGGTGGCATTAAATGTTCCTCTCCCGGTTGGTCAAGTCCTTGAGCTTTCTGATGTTGACCTTGATGAAATCGAGCAAATATTCGGCATCCGTCTGGATCATTTAGGCGTAATCGAGTTCCAGATTGAGCCAAACGGCACGCTGACGGTCATAAAGAAGCAAGTTGACAATGCCGCAATTATGCGCTATAACTCAGGCAACGGCCAATTTAATGATATCGCTGGAAATACCCAGGGTCTAATCAGCATTCAATTTAACAAGAGCAACCCGGCAGTCGATATGGATAAATTCCAAGACATTGAAATCAATTTCATTAACACCCTGACCAATAACAACAACGCAAGAAGCACGATTAGTGCTTCCGCTGGCGGTACAGGCGAAGACAGGGGCTTAGGCACAGGCCGCCGCAAAGGTGAGATGATCGAGGTTGTTGTCCAAGACGACGGCAAAATTTATGCAACTTATGATAACGGAATGAGCCGCTTGCTTGCGCAAATCGCCGTTGCAACCTTTGCCAATCCCTCCGGGCTTGAGAAAAAAGGTGACAACCTATATTCGGCATCGATGAACTCCGGTGATTTTGACAATATCGGCCAGGATATCAAATCCGCTGGCGGTTATATGACAAGCGGAGTCTTGGAAATGAGTAACGTTGACCTTTCAAGCGAGTTCACCGAAATGATTACCACCCAGCGCGGTTTCCAAGCCAACTCCCGGATTATCACCGTGTCCGACAGCTTGCTTGAAGAACTTACCAACCTCAAGAGGTAGTTTGTGATTCGCTTGTCACAAAAATTGCTACTTTTGGTAAAATATGGAAATTAATGGTGAGCGAAGCAATCCAAAAAAGGATTGCTTCGCCCGCTCTTCCACGCAACCTAAGTCACGGAAGAAAATCGTAATAATGAGTGTGGTAACGCAATCCAACTCCATTATGAGTATGGTAACGAAATTCTTCCACGTAACCTAAGTAAGGAAGAAAATGTTTCTCATAATGAGAGTATGGCAACCTCAATTCTCTTCGTAACCTAAGTAAGGAAGAAAATGCTTCTCATAATGAGAGTATGGCAACCTCAATTCTCTTCGTAACCTAAGTAAGGAAGAAAATGTTTCTCGCAGTTGCCTTGCCCGCCTTCTACCCATATGAACACTTGTATTTTACACCCATTAGGGCACAGCAACGAAGAGATCGTTTTCTGACTTACGCATTAAGCCATACTTACTTACGCATTAACCCATACTTACGCATTAACCCATACTTACGCAGCAACCCATCCCAATAAAAGGAGACACCCCCCATGATCGAAGTGACAAAAATCAACGGCGTAAAAGTCCTAATCAACCCTGACCTTATGGAAATCGTGGAAGAATCCCCCGACACGATCGTCTCTTTTACCACCGGAAAAAAGATAATTATAAAAGAAAGTAGACAAGAAGTAAAAAATCTAGTAAAATCTTATCGAAAGGATATTTTTGCGTAGACTTTTACGGATTAGAGTGAAACCCTAATGCACATAGAAATATATAAAGGTGAATTTCTGTGGATATAGCAACAATCATCGGTTTAGTAATTGGATTAATATGCGTGGGGCTGGGAATCGTCTCCGTTGGCGGCGCAGTAGGCTCTTTTTTGGATCTGGCGTCGTTTATTATCGTTATCGGGGGAACTTTCGGCAGCCTTATCACAACTAACACATTGCCGGATTTTATCTCCGGCCTAAAGTCTTTCAAGCTGGCGCTCCAGATGCCGGAAGCGGATATTAAGTCAATTATCACAAAGATCATCGAGCTTTCGAATGTAGCAAGAAAAGAAGGCTTGCTTTCGCTGGAAGAAGCAGCCACGGATCTAAATGACCCTTTTCTCAAAAAGGGCATCCTTTTAATTGTTGACGGAACTGACCCGGATCTTGTCCGTGGCATTATGGAAACAGAGCTTATCAGTATTGAGGGCCGCCACAAGAAGAAAATCACATATTGGGAAACATTATCATTATATGGCCCAGCCTGGGGAATGATCGGAACATTAATTGGCTTGATTGTCGCGCTAGGAAACCTTGATGACGTTGCTGCTTTAGGTCCGACCCTGGCCGCCTGTTTCATAACGACCCTATATGGGTCTTTGCTGGCCAATGTACTCGGTACTCCGGTTGCAGGAAAACTAAAAATCCAAAACGAGCGGGAAATGATGGTGAAAGAAATAATGATTGAGGGCTTGCTCTCGATCCAAGCTGGTGAAAATCCGCGTGTCATCGAAGAAAAATTAAAATCATTCCTTGCTCCTGGTGATCGTGCCGATACCCAAGAAGAAAGCGGAGGAGGCGAAGATGGCTAAAGCAAAAAAGCCCGATAGCCCTCCGGCAGGCGTTGCGCCGTGGATGGCGACATGGAGCGATATGATGAACTTAATGTTCTGTTTCTTTGTCCTCTTGTTTGCGATGTCTACAATTGACGTTGCAAAATTTGATTTGTTTGCCGCTTCATTCAACCAGACCTTTAGCATTTTTACTAGCGGCGGCTCGGCTTCTGACAGCGGCGGAATGATGATAGGAAACGGTGCAAGCCAGCTAAATGACCTTGGCGAATTATTTAATTCGACCGGGCTTAATGTTGATGGAAGCCTGATACCCGAAGGCTTGCAAAGCGGCGATGATGAAGCAACCGAAATCGCGGAGCGGATTCTCGAAGAAAAAGGCCTTAATGAAAGTGAAGCTTTGGCGGAGCAAATCAGCGAAGCTATTTCTGAACGCGCCTTGGACGGAATGGTTGATGTCCAATTTACCTCGCAATATGTCCTTTTGACCATGAGCGGGTCATTTTTATACGATTCCGGAAGCGCGGAACTAAAAACAGAAGCAACAAGGGCGCTTGACCAGCTTGGCTTAATTGTCCAGCGTTTTGGCCCAAGCACCATCCAGATTGAGGGGCATACTGATAATGTCCCGATGAGCGGCACCGGAATGTACGCCAACAATGACCTGCTTTCAATTAGCCGTGCCTATTCGGTTTACCGTTTTTTGATGGACAATACTTCCCTTGACCCGGCGCGGGTGATTTATGCCGGGCGCGGCGAACACGTCCCGGTTGCTGACAATAGCACCGCCGAAGGACGCACGATGAACCGCCGCGTCGAAATAAAACTATATAACACGGTCAGCTCTTTTAACTAAAAAAGGAGATGTAAATGAAAAAAAACCTTTTAAGCATCATTATTTTATTTTTACTGATTGTCAATATCTCGCTGACTTCGATTATGATGTTCAGCCTGGTGCTGCCAAACCAGAAAGCCTTGGCCCTGATGACAGATATTGCCACGGTGCTTAGGCTGGAGCTTCCGGCAGCCGGAATTTCTGCAAGCGGTGAGTTTGTTGCCCCCGATGTCCCAATCCAAAACGTTGAAACATATGATGTGGCAAACGGTGAATCGATGAGGATTCCCCTTGCGCTTTCGCCCGAAGAAGAAAGAACCAGATTTGTCATGGTCCGCACAGCCCTTTCGATGGACTCAAAACACAAAGCATTCAAAAAGGCTGGCAATAGCGGCGATTTATCCGCTGTTGATACGATGATTCAGGATATTATCATTAGGGCGTTTGGAGTCTATACTTTAGAAGAAGTCCGTGACCCGGTCATTTCCGAAAGAATCAAAGCCGAAATTATCCGCGGCCTCCATGTGTTATATGATTCGGATTTTATTTTTGGCATCCAATTTTTGGACGTAGCTTACGGTTAACTTACAGCGGGCAATAATAAAGGGCATACGAATATGAAGAAAAGGAGGTGATTTCGTGGGCGAAGTGCTTTCCCAAAATGAGATAGACAATCTGCTTGCAGCACTTAGTACTGGCGAACTGGATGTCGAACAGATTCAGGAAGATACGGCAAAACAGGCAAAAGATTACGACTTCAAACGGCCGGCGAAATTCTCCAAAGAGCATTTACGGACCCTTGAAATTATTTATGAGCATTATGGGCGGCTGATTTCCACCAGCTTGCCTGTTTACCTTAGGAAAAATATTCAAGTTAGCGTGGCTAGCAGCGAAACAGTTACTTTTTCAGAGTTTACAAATGCTTTATCAAACCCTGTAATTCTCTGCATTGTAAATTTTCAGCCCCTAAATGGAAATATTATTATTGAACTTGCGTCCAATATAGGTTATGCTATGTTAGACAGGATGTTAGGGGGCCAGGGTGTGCCGCTTGAAAAGGCCCGCGACTTTTCCGAAATAGAAATGTCAATTATCGAAAAGCTGATGATTATATGTATGCAGCTTATGCGTGACCCTTGGAAAAACGTTGTTGAGATCAACCCAATGATGGAAAGGATTGAGACCAACGCGCAGTTTGCCCAAGTGATTTCACCCAATGACATGATAGCGATTGTGACAATGAATATAAAAATCGGTGACATTGAGGGCCTTATGAATATATGCTTGCCATATTTTACCTTAGAAAATGTCATGGATAAGCTTAACACCAAGTTCTGGTACTCAACCATCAAAGAGGGGAACGAAGAAAATTACGAAGAATATGTCGATGCCTTGTTGCGGCGCGTTGATGTTCCGATAAAAGCAGTATTAGGCAGAAGCAGCGTGACAGTAAATGACTTTGTCTCCTTGCAGGCAGGTGACATTATCAGGCTTGATTCCCATATTGATTCCGAACTGCGGATTTTTGTCGGCAATATCGAGAAATTTACCGCTTTGCCCGGCGCGAATAAGAACAGCTATGCGGTCAGGGTAACCCAAGTATTACGAGAGGAGAAGATGGAATAATGGATGGAATGCTATCTCAAGATGAGATAAACGCACTACTTAGCGGAACTATGCCAATAGCAGAAGAAGCTTCTCCGGCGGAAGGGGCGAAAGCTTCAATCGATGAGTCTCTTCTCACGATGGAAGAACGTGATGCGATTGGCGAGATAGCCAATATTAGCATGGGTTCTTCGGCGACGACTCTTTACGCTTTAGTGAATAGAAAAGTTAATATTACTACGCCCCAGGTTTCCTTGGCGAATTGGGACACGGTAATAGAAGATTATGAACGCCCCTGTGTCTTTATCCAGATAAAATATACTGCCGGCCTGACCGGGAGCAATATCATGATCCTAAAAGAAACAGATGTTAAAGTCATCACGGATCTAATGATGGGCGGTGACGGAAGCAATATCGATGATGAAATCGGGGAGCTTCATTTATCAGCGATATCCGAGGCGATGAACCAGATGATGGGGGCTTCAGCTACTTCATTGTCAACAATGCTTGATGAGATGATTGACATCAGCCCGCCGGAAGCCAGCCGGATCGATTTAATGCAGCACGTTGATGGCGGTGAAATTGCGGCGTTCCTTAGCGGTATTTTCGTAAAAATCACTTTCCGGATGCAAATCGGCGAGTTGGTTGACTCAACGATTATGCAGCTTTATCCGCTTGATTTTGCCCGCAACCTTTACGAGACATTTATCCTAAGCCAAGGCGGCGTGGGTGGTTCAGAGCCTGAGCCGCCGATCGAAACACAAGCTCCACCGCCGATGGCAGCAGCCCCGGCAATGGAAATGCCCCAAATGCAAATGCCTCAAATGCAGATGCCCCAGATGGAAATGCCTCAGATGCAAATGCCGCAAATGCAGATGCAAATGCCACAAATGCAGATGCAAATGCCACAAATGCAAATGCCCCAGATGGAAATGCCGCAAATGCAGATGCCCCAAATGCAAATGCCCCAAATGCAAATGCAAAACCCGGCGATGATGGGGTCGCCAATGATGGGTACTCCGATGAGCATCCAGCCGGCCCAGTTCCAGAATTTTTCAGTCGATTACAGCTCTGTGCCGGGAGCGGAAAACATCGAGCTTATTATGGATGTCCCATTGGAAGTAACGGTTGAGCTTGGCCGCTGTGTCAAATCAATTTCAGAGATTTTGGAGTTTGCCCCGGGTACGATAATCGAACTTGACAAAATTGCCGGAGAGCCAATTGACGTTTTAGTCAACGGGAAATTTGTCGCCAAAGGTGAAGTAGTAGTTATTGAAGAAAGCTTCGGTGTCCGCGTAACGGAAATCATTAAATAATCGTAGCTATCATATACAAAAACAAAGTAAATAGGAGAAAGAGTCATGGCTAAAAACATTTTAATTGTGGATGATGCAGCATTTATGAGGATGATGATCAAGGATATCCTTTCCAAAAATGGATATAATGTTGCAGGAGAGGCAGAAAATGGTTTAAAAGCAATCGAGAAGTACAATGAGTTGCAGCCCGATTTGGTATTAATGGACATTACGATGCCGGAAATGGACGGAATTGCCGCTTTGAAGCAGATTAAGGCTTCTAACGCAGGGGCTTTGGTCATCATGTGTTCGGCAATGGGCCAGCAAGCAATGGTTATCGAATCCATCCAAGCCGGAGCAAAGGATTTTATTGTTAAGCCTTTCCAGGCGGAACGTGTCTTGGAAGCAGTTAAGAAAGTGGTCGGTTAAAAAATATGCCTTTAGGTGTGTCTGATAGTTCGCTTTCAGATGGTGTGAATAATATCATCCACATTTTGACGCTGATATTCATCTTTATTATTGTTATCGTCATTGCGATGGTTGCAACCCGCATCATTGCGGGCTATCAAAAGGGTGCCTCCAATGCGGCAAACATTGAGGTCATTGAAACCTGCCGCTTGACGGTGAACAAATATATCCAGATTGTCCGGGTTGGCGAAAAATATTTGGCCATTGCAATCGGCAAGGACGAGGTGAGTTTCCTAACGGAAATCTCGCCTGATGAAATTCAGCTTGCCCCTTCGAAAGCAGAAGCAATGCCCGATTTTGCCAGCCTGCTTGCCAAATTTACGAAGCGTAACAAAGATACGGATTAGCAGAAACTAGCATGGAAGATTTTAGCGTATGAAATATTACGTCCGAAAGAAAAAAAAGACGATCTTAAAGAGTATTTGCCTGCTGACATTGGTGGGCATATTCTTTATTGTCCCTTTTTTGCCCTCATATGCGATTGATACCTTTCAGGATATTGACGGCATAAGGCAGCTTGATGTCGGCAACCAATTTACGGTCACATATGATGACGGAAGCGGCCAGTTAGCCGGGACGCTCCGGATTTTGATTACCTTAACGCTGATTTCACTTGCGCCATTTTTGCTGATTACAATGACTTCCTTTGTCCGGATTGTCATTGTTCTTCATTTTACCCGGGCGGCCCTTAATACGCAGTCAGCCCCGCCTAATCAAGTCCTGATGACCCTTGCTTTGTTTTTGACTTTCTTTATCATGCAGCCTGTCATAACCCAAGTTAATGAACAGGCAATCATTCCTTTTGAAGCCGGGGTAATTGACCAAAACGAAGCCCTTCTCCGGGCAATGGAACCAATCAGGGAATTTATGTATACCCACACAATGGTAAAGGACGTTAGTTTATTTATGACCATCAGCAATCTTGAGTGGGATGGCACAAGAGACCCCGTCCCGACATCGGCATTAATTCCCAGCTTTATCATCAGTGAGCTAAGGACAGCATTTATGATTGGCTTTATTATTTATATTCCTTTTATCGTCATTGACATGGTCATTGCTTCAACCCTAATGGCGATGGGAATGATGATGCTGCCCCCAACAGTTATTTCAATGCCGTTTAAGATCCTTTTGTTTGTCATGGCCGATGGCTGGCATTTGATTGTCGGCTCGCTGGTTAAGACATTCTACTGAATTTGCCGTTACGGCAAGCCTTGCTGTAACGGATAAACCGCATGGTTGCATAATTGCATGGTTGCATAATTGCATGATTGCATGGTTGCATGGCTGCATAGTTGCATAGTTGCATGGTTGCATGATTGCATAGTTGCATAATAAGGAGTGAAGCATGACGATTGATGATATCACGAGAATAACGACCGAAGCTATTTATACGGTCATCATCACGGCTGCCCCGGTGCTTTTAGTTTCGTTAATTGTCGGCCTTGCGGTCAGTATCTTCCAGACGGTTACTTCAATTCAGGAGCAGACGCTGACTTTTGTCCCCAAAATCCTGTCGATTTTTATTGCGATTATGGTCCTTGGCCAATGGATGATGAACAATATGAGCAGTTTTATGACGCGGCTGTGGGGTGATTTTAGTATTTATATTAGGTGAATGCGCTTTTTGATCCGCATTATACTTAAACGTTTAAGTAAATAAGCAAAGCAAAATAAAGCGAGCAAGTCAACAGCAAAGCAAAGCAAGTAAAGCGAGCAAGTAAAGCGAGCAAGTAAAGCAAGCAAGTAAAGCAAGCAAGTAAACAGTAAAGCAAAGTAAAGCAAAGTAATAGTATTAAGTAAAGTCATTTATTCATTAAAGGGGTGGGCCATGATAAATATAGCTTTTAGCTATGGCGATCTTGAATATTTTCTGCTTATTTTGGTCAGGGTTACCTGTTTTATTTATATCTCTCCATTTTTTGGTATGTCAAACACGCCCAATCGGCTCAAAATCGCCTTGGGCCTTTTTATAGCATTTCTTGTCTGGCAGCTTATCCCTAAGACTCCAGTTACTTATAATACCTTAACCGGATATACGATGATTATTGCAAAAGAGGCCATTACCGGGTTTTTGGTCGGCTTTGGCGCAAATCTTTGCATGACAATCGTTGCTTTTGCCGGGCGGATTATCGACATGGAAACCGGGATGATGATGGCTTCGGTCATGGACCCGTCAACAAGGGAGCAATCAAGCATTTCCGGCGTTTTCTACAATTACGCGGTTATGCTGATCTTATTAATCACCGGAATGTACCAGTTCTTGCTTAATGCCCTTGTTGAGACGTTTACATTAATACCCATAAATGGTGCTGTTTTCAGGCTGGACGCGCTGCTTAGTTCTATGTTATTATTCTTATATGACTATATCATAATTGGTTTCCGGATTGCCCTGCCGATTTTTGTCGTTATTACTTTGCTTAATGCAATCCTTGGCATATTGGCAAAGGTATCACCGCAAATGAATATGTTCGCGGTGGGAATGCAGCTTAAGGTTTTGACCGGATTTTCAGTTATTTTCGTCACGATCGGAATGCTCCCGTTGGCTGCGGCTTTTATCTTTGATGAGATGAAGCGGGTCGTGACAGTAATGGTGCGGGTAATGATGCTGTGATAGGAGATTTAATGTGCAGCCGTAATTTGCAGCCGTAATTTGCAGCCGTAATTTGCAGCCGTAATTTGCAGCCGTAATTTGCAGCCGCGCGTTTTGAGATACTAATTCCCATGCTGGGCCCGCTCTCGCTCCGAGAGAAACGTTGCGCTATGTAATGTGGTAAAGGACACCACATAAATAGCGACGTTTCTCAAGGGCCGCATTGGGAATTGTATCTCAATCGCACGAGTAAAACATAGAGTTAAACCTAAAAGAGTCATGCTATCCACAGCGAATATCCAAAACGCGCGGCTAAATCATAAATTTTATTGAGTTATCCACAGCGAATATTCGACACGCACGGCTAACACATAACATAGCACACAACACACACCACATAACACATAAACAAGGAGACTAATATGCTCCAAGAAGAAACCAAATTTGAACTAAACCTCCAATTTTTCGCTAAAGACGGCCCAGGCGGCGAAAAAACGGAAGAGCCTACCCAAAAAAAGCTAGAAGACGCCCGCAAAGAGGGACAAGTCGCCAAAAGCAAAGAAATCTACAACGCCTTTGGCCTGCTTGGCCTGTTCCTTATTATCAATTTTTACGCCGGATATATGGGCAACAATATCATGGGCTTTTTCGCGGCCCTTTATAACCGGATTCCCGACCTAGTCTTAATGCCGGACGGTTTCCTGCCAACGCTGACTTTCCGTAATATATTCATTGAAATGCTGCTTAGGGTTGTTATCCTTGTCGGCCCGATTATGGCACTGGCTTGCGTAATTGCGATAGTGTGTAACGTGGCGCAGGTCAAATGGAATCCGACCGCCAAACCCCTTAAGCCCAAATTTAGCAAACTAAACCCAATTAAAGGCTTCGGAAAGATATTCTCCAAAAACTCCCTCGTGGAACTGCTAAAATCAATTGCCAAAATCGGCATAATTGCTTATGTCGCATATTCATACCTGCTTGGCAGGATTGATGAACTGTTCTTGCTTTATGATATCCCCATCATGCAAGCGATTGGACTAACCGGGGATATCGTGGTCCAGACCGGAATCCGCATTGCGGCGGCTTACCTCGTTATTGCTTTTGCGGACTTGATTTACCAAAAACACAAGCACAGAAAAGATAATATGATGACGAAGCAAGAAGTCAAAGACGAATTTAAAAACCAAGAGGGTGATCCGCAGGTCAAAGGCCAGCAAAAGCGGCGCATGATGCAAGCTTCCCAACGACGCATGATGCAGCAGCTTCCGGAAGCCGATGTTGTCATCACCAACCCGACCCACTACGCGGTCGCCATTAAATATGACGAAGAAAAATATAACGCCCCAATCGTTTTGGCCAAAGGCGCGGACTTTGTCGCCTTCAAAATCAAGGAGCTGGCAAAAGAACACGGCGTCCAGATCGTTGAGAACAAACCGCTGGCGCGGATGCTTTATACAAATGTCGAAGTTGGCGAGCTAGTCCCGCCGGAACTTTATCAAGCAGTCGCGGAAGTGCTGGCGATGGTTTACCATATGAAAGGCACAGCCTAAGCAATAGCCTATACAATCGGTAAGGTTTTATGCTATACTAATATAGCGAATCATAATGAATTAAAAGGAGCAGCGCGTGAAAGGTGCAGATATCGGTGTTGCCTTATACCTTATATCAGCCTTTATAATGATGATTATCCAGCTTCCGGCTTGGATGATTGATATTTTATTTGCCATAAATATCGCCGTTGCTTTTACAATCATGTTCAGCGCAATGTTCGCAAAAGAAGTGCTGGATTTGGGATTTTTCCCAACGATTCTTTTGTTTACCACGATTTTCCGCGTTGGCCTTAACGTCAATTCAACCAGATTGATCCTTGCAACCGGGGATTCCAGTGAAGTCGTAAAAGTGTTCGGCGATTTCGTTGGCGGCGGCGATATCATCATCGGCGCGGTAATCTTCATTATCCTGATCCTAATCCAGTTCCTTGTCATCAATAAAGGTACGGAACGAGTCGCGGAAGTAACTGCCCGCTTCACCCTTGATGCAATGCCGGGCAAACAGATGGCAATTGACGCGGATCTTAATACCGGGGCGATTACGGACAAGGAAGCAGTGGAACGGCGTTCAAAAATCCAAGAAGAATCAAGCTTCTTTGGCTCGATGGACGGTGCTGTCAAATACGTAAAGGGTGACGCGATCGCTGGGTTATTGACGACCGTCATAAATATAATCGGCGGCCTGTTGGTAGGGACATTCAGGTTGGGCATGGACATGATGGATGCCGCTGAAAGATACACCATCTTAACGATTGGTGATGGGCTTGTTAACCAGCTTCCGGCGATTATCATCTCCTTGTCAACCGGGCTTTTAGTGACAAAGGGTTCAAAAAAGACCGATTTTGGCGTTGCCATCAAATCACAGCTTTTCAGCGTTCCCCGGACCTTATATTTTGTCGGGGCAATCATCGCAGTACTGGGGATTATCACCCCTTTGCCCCCACTAGTTTTCATCGGCCTAGGCCTCTTATTCATCATTTATGGCCGCTTGATGGCGAATCAGCTTGAAGTCGCCAGCATTGAAGCCGAGGTTGACATGGATGAAACAATGGCTGAAGAAATACGCCAGCCCGAAAATGTCAACAGCTTGCTCCAAGTTGATCCGATTGAACTGGAATTTGGTTACGGAATCATCCCGCTTGCTGATGTGGGACAAGGCGGCGACCTTTTAGACCGGGTCGTCATGATTAGGCGGCAAATTGCCCTTGAGCTTGGGACGGTTGTGCCGATTATCCGCCTTAGGGACAATATCCAGCTCAATCCGAACCAATATATTATCAAAATAAAAGGCATCCAAGTCAGTGAAGGCGAAATCCTCTTTGACCATTACATGGCAATGAATCCCGGTTATGTTGAGGAAGAAATCACCGGAATCCCGACTTTTGAACCGTCTTTCCATCTTCCGGCGATTTGGATAACCGAGGGCCAGCGGGAGCGGGCGGAAAGCATGGGTTATACAGTTGTTGACCCGCCATCGATTATTGCGACCCATTTAACCGAGCAGATCCGCCATTATATTGCGGAGCTTCTGACTCGCCAGGACGTCCAGAACCTGATTGGCAATTTACGCGAAACCCACCCCTCGCTTGTTGATGAATTGACCCCCAAACTGCTTGGCCTTGGCGAAATCCAAAAGGTTTTGCAAAACCTGCTCAAAGAAGGGATTTCAATCCGTGACCTATTGACAATATTTGAAACGATGGCAGATTATGCCACGTCAACCCGCGATACGGATATTTTGACGGAATATGTCCGCCAAAGCTTAAAAAGGGCAATTTCCAGCAAATTCTTTATCCCCAGCGAAACAACCAGCGTTGTCACGCTTGACCCCAAGATGGAACAAGAAATTATGGCAAATGTCAAGCAAACAGAGCAGGGGGCATACCTTACGCTTGACCCGGAAACAACAAAGGCCTTAATGGGTTCAGTCGAAAGCGAAGTGAAAAAATTGGAAAATCTTGGAAAAACCCCCATTGTAATCACCTCGCCAATCGTCAGAATGTATTTTAAACGCCTGACAGAGGATTACTTTAAAGACTTAATTGTGGTATCATATAATGAGATAGATAACAACGTAGAATTGCAGTCGGTCGGAATGGTAACGGCATAACAGCACGAAATCACATTCATGTGATTTATGTGCATGATACTGATGTGCAATAGCACAGCAGTATTGAGTTACAATCTGTGGGAATGGTAACGGCATAACAGCGCGAAATCACATTCATGTGATTTATGTGCATGATACTGATGTGCAATAGCACAGCAGCATTGAACTTCAGTCGGTCGGAATGGTAACGGCGTAGCAGTGCGAATAATATAGGAACAACAGAATGATAATCAAGAAATTTCAAGGAAAAACTGAAGATGAAGCTGTCGAGCAAGCCAGAAAAGAGCTTGGCAATGGAATCGTGATTATGAATGTGCGTCAGGTCAAAAATAAAGGCCTGTTCAGTTTTTTGCGCGCCCAGATGACCGAAATCACCGTTGCGCTTGAGGAAGAAAGCGAACGCTACGATTCAATTGCCGAAACGAAACCGCTTAAAGCCTTGCCCAAGTCCGCCGCGAATCCTGCCGCAAAGCCCGCCGGGCCGCCAGTTGTGCAGTCCGCCGCGCAGCCCATTACGCAGCCCATTGCAAAGCCGCCTGAGATAGTTAAACACCGCCCAAGCGACATTATCCCCGAACCTTTGCCAGAGCCTGCCAAATCTAGCTCGATGCTTGAGGAAAAACTTGAAAGCCTCCAGACTCTGCTTGAGCAGCAGCTTTCAAAACCGGACGAGGAAAAACCGGAAAGCGAAGAAAAAAAGGAAGAGCATTCAGAAATGTATGTTTTTCTCCGCTTGCTTTACAATAAGATGATTGATAATGAAATAAATGAAAAATACGCCAACCAGATTATAGATGAAGTGGATAAAAACAACAAGCCGAATATGCCGTTCGATTATGCCTTGTCGAATATTTACCAGAAAATGATTTTGAAATTCGGCAAGCCCCAAGTGATCCAGCCAGCAGAAAATGGGCCGAAGGTTGTCTTTTTCATTGGGCCGACCGGAGTTGGCAAAACGACCACAATCGCAAAAATCGCCTCCCGCTTTAGTGTTGACGACCACAAAAAAGTCGCCCTGCTTACCGCTGATACTTACCGGATTGCGGCCGCCGAGCAGCTTAAGACCTATGCGAATATTTTGGAAGTCCCTTTCCGGGTCATTTATACAAAAGAAGAAATTGAGCAAGCAATTAATGATTTTCGCCATTTTGATTATATTTTGGTCGATACTGCCGGGCATTCACACCAAAATGAGGCCCAGCGGTCAAATATGGCTGATTTTATCCGCTATGTTGAGGGAAGCATTGAAAAAGAGGTTTATCTTGTCCTTAGCGCAACAACAAAATACCGCGACTTATTAAGCATTGCTGATACTTATACCGAAATGACCAATTACAAGCTTATTTTCACCAAGCTTGACGAGACAACGACCCTTGGGAATTTGCTTAACCTAAAGCTTTATACTGGGGCGCCCCTTTCATATATGACTTACGGCCAAAATGTGCCGGACGACATCGAGGACTTTAATCCCCAGAAGACGGTGAAGCAGCTTTTGGGCGGGAAAGCGTAGCGCGATAAAGGCCAAGGGTGTTTCCACGCATTTTGAGATACTAATTCCCATGCTGGGCCCGCTCCCGCTCCGAGAAAAACGTTGCATTACGTAAGTTTGCAAAGAACGCAAACTAAGTAATGACGTTTTTCAAGGGCCGCATTGGGAATTGTACCTCAATTGCGCGATGAAGGTATGAGGCTTTCACTAGCTATGAAGGCATGGGGTGTTTCCACGCATTTTGAGATACTAATTCCCATGCTGGGCCCGCTTTCGCTCCGAGAAAAACGTTGCATTACGTAAGTTTGCAAAGAACGCAAACTAAGTAATGACGTTTTTCAAGGGCCGCATTGGGAATTGTATCTCAATTGCGCGATAAAAGCATGGGGTTTTCACTAGATAATTCGGCGCGAGAAGAGTTTACGCAGCTACTCGTGAGTAAATATTTTTGACTTCTGTAACAGACCGTTGTAAAACGTCGGTACTTAGGCGGCGTACTTTGCCGCCTTAGTAGCCGCTACGTTTTACATGAGCGAGAGCGTGTCTGTGAAGAAGTGCAAAGAATATTTACACGCGGCCAGAACGCAGACAGGACGCGGATATAACGTTATAGAACGCAAAAAGGAAACCTAAATGGACCAAGCATCACAACTTAGAAACATCATCAAAGCGCAGTCAGCCCCCCGCCCCCTCGCCCGCGTAATCACCGTTACCAGCGGCAAAGGCGGAGTCGGCAAATCAAATATAGCGATAAACCTAGCAATCCAATTCCGGAAAGTCGGCCAGCGGGTTATTATTCTTGATGCCGATTTTGGGCTTGCGAATATTGAAATAATGTTTGGCGCAATCCCCAAGCATAACCTTAGCGACCTAATCTACCAAAACAAAAATATCCGCGAAATCATTACCTGGGGACCAATGGACGTTGGCTTTATCTCCGGCGGTTCAGGAATTGCCGGACTATCCAACCTAAGCAGGGAATACCTTATCTATATCATCCAAAACCTTGCGGAACTTGATGCAATTGCCGATGTTGTCATCATTGACACCGGGGCCGGGATATCCCCGGCGGTTCTGGAATTTTTAGTTGCCAGCGGTGAAGTAATCCTTGTCACGACCCCTGAGCCGACATCAATCACCGACTCATATTCGCTGCTAAAAGCCCTGCTTCGCCACCCGCGCTTCCAGCCCAATGATACCGTGATAAAAATGCTGGCTAACCGCGTTGACCAATTAAGTGATGGCCAGACCCTGTTTAATAAACTAAATACAGTCGTTTCCCGCTACTTAAAACTTCCGCTCACCTACCTAGGCGCAATCCCCCAAGATAATGAGCTTAGCCAGGCCGTAATGCAGCAAATGCCCGTGTCCCTCAAAAGCCCGAACGCGAAATCGGTTAAAGCCTTTGAAGCGATTGCCCTAAGCCTTATGAATATCGAAGAAAGCCAGACGATTAACAAACGCGGAATGGCAGCATTTTTTTCACACATAATCCGCAGCAGATAAATAAATTAGTAATAAAAGCAATAGAAAGGTAATATGAAATGCTTTCAAAATATGTAAAAGCCGGAAGCAAATTGGAAATGCAAAAGGTTGACCGCATGAAATATAATAAAAATGCCGAAAAGCCGCCAATTTATGGGACGACCGTTTATGATATCATCTCGGAGGACCGGCTGGAAATTGCCATGCCGATGATTAAATCAAAACTCATCCTCTTGCCTGTTGATTCAGAATATGACCTGTGCCTTTATACTGATAATGGCCTTTACCAATGTTTTGGCAGGGTGATTGACCGCTACAAAGCAAACTCAATCTATGTCATCTTAGTTGAGCTGACCAGCAATTTAAGAAAATTCCAGCGGCGGGAGTTTTATCGTTTCAGCTGCGCCCTTGAAATGAACTCACGAAAGCTTGAAGCAGATGAAATTAAAAGCGTTGAAAGCGAGCTAATCAATTTATCCCCCAATTTGCCTTTGCAAAGAAGCATTGTTGTTGACATCAGCGGCGGCGGGCTTAGATTTGTCTCTAATTACGCTTATGCTTCCGATACCCTAATCCAATGCTGTTATAGTTTGCTAATAGATGGGAAATATAAGGAGTACAATCTCGTCGGCAAGGTTTTAAGCGTCAAAGAAAATCCGAACCGGCCCGGGCTTTTTGAACACCGTGTCCAGTATGTTGACATAAATACCGAAGAAAGAGAAGAAATTATCCGCTTTATCTTTGAAGAAGAACGAAAAAACCGCCAAAAAGAACGATGGACATAGCAAAAATGAACAATTGCCCAGCTTAGAAAAATGCCACGGCAGCAAAATTTTCAAAAATTTAAAAAAATTTTTAAAAAAATTGCCTCATCGGTTACTTTACACGCACGTGAAGACCGATTTGTGATATAGTAGGTGACATGGGAGATAATGTTAGAAAGATAGTCGCAATTGCGTCATCGACAGGCGGTCCTCGCGCACTACAGACATTGATTTCATCGCTTCCTGGGGACTTAGGCGTCCCAGTTTTAATCGTCCAGCATATGCCGGCGGGATTTACTGAGGCCTTAGCGAAACGCCTAGACTCCATTAGTGAGATTAATGTAGTTGAGGCAACAGACGGTGAACCGGTGCTTCCGAATAAGGCATATCTTGCTCCGGGGGGGAAGCATATGAATGTCGAGTACCGGGGCGGAAGACATTATATCCGCTATGGCGATGAAGGGACACGTGAAGGAGTCAAGCCTTGTGCAAATTATATGTACGAATCTTTGCGGAATTGCCATTATTCAGAGGTGATTTGCACAGTCCTTACTGGGATGGGGGCTGACGGGACAGAAGGCATCGGGCATTTAAGCCGCGCAAAAAAGGTATATGTCATTGCGCAGAACGCGGAATCATGTGCCGTCTTCGGAATGCCGAAGAGTGCAATCCATGCCGGAATTGTTGACAAGGAATTAACACTTAATTTGATAGCAAATGAAATAACGATGAAAGTGAGGCAAAGATAAAAAATGGACGTAAGTCAATATCTAGAAATCTTTCTTGACGAAACTAAAGAACACTTGCAAAGCTTAAATACCCAGATTCTCAATCTGGAGCATTCACCGGAGGATGTTGATACGATCAACGAAATCTTCCGCGCGGCGCATTCCCTGAAAGGAATGGCAGGAACGATGGGTTACAAGCGGATGCAGGCCCTGACTCACGAATTGGAGAGCGTTTTTACTGATGTTCGCGGCGGCACATTAAAAGTCACGAGCAATCTGATTGATGCCATTTTCCAAAGCATTGATGCCTTGGAAGAATATCTTACGAACATTCAAGCGAATGCTGACGAAGGTAATAATGATAATGAACATATAATCAAACAGCTCCAAGACATCTTGGCAGGTGGCGGCGTTGAAGAAGCCCCGCCCAAAAAGACGAAAGGGGCGCCCAAAGAAAAGGTTGCAAAGATGAAAAAACAAGAAAACTGGTTAGAAATCCCCATTGGCGAAAATGAAGCCATTCTTGCTCTTGCGAAAAAGCAAGGAAAAAATGTCTATGGCATTACGGTGAAAATCCAAGATAGCTGCCTGTTAAAAGCTGCCCGCGCATTCTTAGTTTTTAAGGCAATCGAGGATCTTGGTGACATCATTGTCTCCGAGCCATCGACTCAAGACATCGAAGATGAGAAATTCGACCAAATCTTTAGCTTGATTATTATTTCAGAATATCCGCTGGCCAGGATTATTGAAGCGGCGGAATCAGTTTCCGAAATCGAAAATGTCACCGGCGGCGATTTAGACATTGACACAAGTGACGTTTCAGATGAAGAGGAAACCGTCTTAGTTGAAGCTGGCAATGCCTTGGCAGTTGATAATGCGGCGGCAAGCGGCGGCGGAGCAGGGCCGCAGCCAGAGAAGAAATCCTCAAAACCGGTCGTTAACCGGACCGTCCGCGTTGATATTGAAAAGCTTGACGTCCTGATGAATCTGGTCAGCGAATTGATTATCGCCAAAAATTCACTCGTTTCAGCTTCCAGCAGTGAAGAAGGCACTGACCGTTCAAACGGAGTAAATGAACAGATAGAATATTTAGAAAGCGTCACAACCAACTTGCATGAATCAGTCATGAAAGTCCGGATGGTGCCGATTGAAAGCGTTGTTAACAAATTCCCGCGCATGATCCGTGATTTATCGAAGAAGCTTAACAAAAAAATGGAACTTTATATGTCTGGTGAAGAAACTGAACTTGACCGGACCGTGGTTGACGAAATCGGCGATCCTTTAATGCACCTGCTTAGGAATGCTGCTGACCATGGCTTAGAAGAGACAGCGGAGCGGATTAGGATTGGCAAACCGGAAAACGGCTCGATTTTCCTTGACGCTTACCAAGAAGGAAATAATGTCATTATTGAAGTCCGTGACGACGGTGCTGGCGTAGATATTGAAGCGGTCAAGAAAAAAGCGGTCGAAAAAGGAATCATTTCCTTTGAGCAAGGCGAAAACATGACCGAAAAGGATATTGTCGAACTGCTTTTCCATGCCGGATTCTCAACGGCGGCGGTGGTTTCTGATGTATCAGGACGCGGTGTCGGCCTTGATGTCGTCAAATCCAAAATCGAAGCCCTCTCGGGTGAGGTTGAGGTCAAATCAACCCGCGGCGAAGGAAGTGTCTGGACGGTCAGGCTGCCGCTCACCTTGGCAATTATCCAAGCCCTGATGGTAACAGTCGGCGGCGAGAAATACGCAATATCGCTTGGAAGCATCCAGACAATTGAAGATATTTCCAGCGAAGATATCAAGTTTGTCCAAGCAAGCGAAGTCATCAACCTGCGCGGTACAGTCATCCCGATTATCCGGATGAGTGAGGTTTTGGATGTCGAAAGCACCAAACCAACCGAAGACGGAATGGTGGTTGTAATTGTCAAAAAAGGTGACAAGATGGCTGGCCTTATCGTTGATGAATTAATGGGACAGCAAGAAATCGTCATCAAGTCCCTTGGCAAATATATCAGCAAATGCAAATTTATCAGCGGCGCAACTATCCTTGGTGATGGCGAGGTAGCTCTGATACTTGATGCAAACGTCTTAATATAGTCGCAGCAAAGCTGTGGACAGGAGGATAAATAAATGGATTTAATGGAAATGAATGTTGTAAGTGAAACAAATCAATTTATCGTCATCCAACTGGGTGAAGAGCAATATGGTGTCGATATAAAATATATTGACAATATCGTCAGAATGCAGCATATCACTAGAGTGCCGAAAGTGCCGGAGTACCTAAAAGGTGTCATAAATCTCCGCGGTGAGGTCATTCCGGTCATGAGCGTCCGCCTAAAGATGGGGCTTCCGGTTGATGAAATAAACAAAAACACGAGGATTATCATCTTGAAGCTTGATACCCATGGCAACATCGGGATTATCGTTGATGAAGTCAAGGAAGTTGTTACCTTGGAAACCGAAAATGTTGAAAAGGTGTCCTATGACGGAAAAGACGACCGCACCAATTATATTTTCGGAATCGGAAAATATGACGGCGGCTTGATTTCGCTGTTGGATTTCAGCGCGGTGCTGGCTGAATAGAAAAACGAAAACGAAAATTTCGAAAACGAAAGTTTTGAAAACGAAAATTTTGAAAACGAAAATTTCGAAAACGAAAATTTTGAAAACGAAAATTTCGAAAACGAAAATTTTGAAAACGAAAATTTCGAAAACGAAAATTTTGAAAACGAAAATTTCGTTTTGTAGAAAGGTATAATACATGAGCAACCTTAGCTTAGAAAAAATGTCAAATGAATATTATGACGTCCTTAAGGAACTTGGAAATATCGGGGCTGGGAATGCAACGACTGCCCTTGCCCAAATGATTGGTTCCAAGGTTGATATGACTGTTCCGCAGGTAAAACTTTTACAGTTTTATGAGTTAGGCGGATTAATGGGCGGAGAAGAGCAAATAATGGCTGGAATCAGCCTTTCCGTTGAGGGTGACATTACCGGAAGCATTATGTTTTTGCTGAAACAAGAAGCTGCGAAGCACCTTATCAACCAGCTGATGCCCGGAATGGGTGAACCGGATTCATTCGAGTTTACGGAGATGGAGCTGTCCGCGCTTAAGGAACTTGGCAATATTATCGCAGGCGCATACCTTAATTCCCTTGCCAGCTTGACGAATTTGCTGATTTTTCCTTCCGTGCCGGATCTGGCAATTGACATGGCCGGAGCAATCCTTAGCATTCCGGCGATTCAATTCGGCACAATTGGCGATCATATCCTTTTGATCCAAACACAGTTTATAGATGATGAGTGCATTGAAGGATACTTTATTTTACTTCCCGATCTTGACTCATATGGTAAAATTCTACAATCTCTCGGAATAGTTAGCGTATAATAGGATGCCAAAGTTATGGGTGAAGTTATCAAGGTCGGAATGGCTGATTTGAATATATGTATCCCGCCTGACAAAATTACAACGCTGGGACTAGGTTCTTGCGTTGGCATTGCGATTAGGGACCCGCAAACCGGAATCGGCGGTCTTGCGCATATTATGCTGCCGGATTCACAAGCAATCCGGAATAATTCAAATATCCCCAAATTTGCCGACACAGGAATAGAGGACTTAGTCAAGAAAATAGTTGCCAAGGGCGGAAGCAGAAGCCGCCTTGTCAGCAAAATAGCTGGCGGGGCGCAAATGTTCAGTATGCAGACTAATACTGACATGGTTAGGATTGGCGAGCGTAATGTCGAAGCAAGCAAGAAAAAGCTTAAAGAAATGCGGATTCCAATTTTAGCTGAAGAATGCGGGCTTAATTATGGGCGGACCGTTATTTTTGACCCGGCCACAGGTGAATTTGTCATTCGGGCAGTTGGCAAGCCGGAGAAAACGATATAAAAATGAATTAAAGTAATTGCAAATGGAGTTTGACATGAAAAAACGGCGTTTGATGGCCCCAATCGTCATGCTTTCAGCTGGATTAATTGCCAGCATTACGATGTTTTTGATGCAGTATGAACTTGTGAAGATGTTGGGCATACTACTTCTTATATTGCTGCTTTTTTATATTCTTGGTGCTGTTTTTGCTTATATGCTTAATCGATTTGAAGAGCAAAACGAGAAAATACGCCTCGCAAAAGAAGCAGAAGAGGGCGAAGTTGTTGAAAAAGAAATAGCTTTAGAAGAAGATGATGAGGAACCCTAATTGGACGAAGCAGGCAGAAAAAAACTCTGGGATGACTATGCCAAAACCAAATCCCACGAAGAACGCGACAAAATCATCCTCGAATATGCTCCGCTAGTGAAATTGGTGGCCGGCCGCCTTAGTATGTATCTAGGGTACAATGTTGAGTATGATGATTTAGTTGGCTATGGCATTTTTGGGCTAATTGACGCGATTGACAAGTTCGATTCCTTAAAAGAAGTAAAATTCGAAACCTATGCCAGCCTTAGGATCAGAGGCGCGATTCTTGACCAAATCCGCAAAATGGACTGGATTCCCCGGACTATCCGCCAGAAACAAAAGAAAATTGAAAACGTCATCAAAGAAATTGAAGCAACCCAGGGAACAGCAGCAACTGATGAGCAGATTGCTGCCGGATTAGGCATTACAAATGATGAGTATGATGATTGGCAGTCCCAAATGAAAGTAACCGGGATCGTTTCCCTAAATGAATTTATGGAGCAGGGCAGCGAAATACCGATCGACCCCCAGAATAACCAATCCCGTTTTAACGGGCCCGAAGAAGCAATCGAGAAGGAAGAGTTAAAAAAAGTTTTGATGAAGGCTCTTGAGCTTTTGACCGAAAGAGAAAAAAAGGTCATATTGCTATATTATTACGAAGAATTGACCCTCAAGGAAATAAGCAACGTCCTTGAAGTGACAGAATCGCGGATTTCCCAGCTGCATACGAAAGCACTTTCCAAAATGAAATCCCAAATGGGGAATTATATGGGGATATTTACATCATAAAAATATTGCGCCTAACGGCCCAAATTTGTAAGTTTATGAAAGGCATGGTTATATTATGGCTAACGGCTACTTCCAACTATTTACTAATGAGCAGGGTACTTATCTTCGCGCCGTAAAAGCAACGCAAGGCGGCGCAGAAATTGATATAAAAGAAGTAACAGAATACTTAATTGCGCAAGGCGTCCCTTATGATGTGCCTACGCTTCATCAAGGAATTGGGATGGCGAACAACGGGGCGAGCCCAGAAACGCATATTCCTTTATTTAACCAAGCAAAAGCCCCGGTTAATGAAACCTACAAATTGTTTTTAAGCCCGGACAAAATGCAAGCAACGGTTAGATTTTATGCCCCGTCCGTTGGCGGAGGGCGGATTTCCCCGGCAGATTTTAAACGCGAATTATCATTACAAAAAATAACAAACGGAATTAAACACGATGAAATAGACGCTTTTTTTGCGGCTCCCAAGTATTGCACCGACTTGCTTGTTGCGGAAGGAACACCGCCGCGCCAAGGCAAAAGTGCGGTGATTGAATACCTTTTTGAAACCAATTTAGACTCTAAGCCCGCCCTCAATGAAGACGGAACGGTTGACTTTTTTCATCTTAACAATATCTGCCATTGTACGGCAGGGCAAGAGCTGGCGCGGCTAATCCCGGAAGACCGCGGGGAGGCGGGCGTTAATGTCCTTAATGAATTTATCAAGCCGATTGACGTAAAGAGCCAAACCCTTAAGAAAACCAACAATACCGAAATATCAGAAGATAAGCTTACTTTGCTGGCCGGAGCTGACGGCCATGTCACTTTAGTTGAAGGCAAGGTTTTTGTTGCCAATGTTTATACAGTAGAAAACGTCAATAACGTCACTGGGAATATTGAGTTCGAAGGAAGCGTTGTCGTCACCGGAAATGTTTTCACGAATTTTACGGTCAAAGCCAAAGGAAATATCGAAGTGCATGGCATTGTTGAAGGTGCGGATCTAGAAAGCGGCGGCGACATTATCATCTACCGGGGCATGAAAGGGATGGGGCGCGGTACGCTTAAAGCCGGAAATAACATTATTTCCCAGTTCATTGAAAATGCCAAAGTCGAAGCCGGGGGTTATGTATCAACCGAAGCGATTTTACATAGCAAGGTAATTGCCGCCAATGAAATTACCGTGACAAGCAAAAAAGGGTTTATTACCGGAGGCCGCGTCAGTGCCGGGAATTTGGTCCATGTAAAAACATTAGGTTCGCAGATGGGTTCTGATACCATTGTTGAAGTTGGGGTTGACCCGACCATGAAACAAAAGATCCAAAATCTTAAAAAAGAGATTGCTGACCTTAATAAAGATATCAAAGCTGCCCAGCCAATCCTTAATTCGATGGCGCAGAAAATAGCTTCCGGGGTCAAAATGGCACCGGACCAAATAAAATATGTCCAGAACCTGACTTTGGAAAATAAAGCCCGCGCAGAGGAAGTGGAAAAAGCATTAGCCCAGCTTGATGAGCTTGAAAACCAAGTTGAACGCTCCGGCAATGCCCAAGTCATTGTCACGGGCGAAGTTTATGTTGGGACGGTGATAGCAATCGGCGATGTTTCGATGACCGTCCGCTCAAATATGTCATATTGCCGTTTCGTAAAACTGGGCGGCGAGGTAAAAATGACGGCGATTTAGTATTTTGTTGCATTGTGAATGGTAGGAGCAAGAAGCAAAGGGGTGAAACATGATTATCAATAATCCAATATCTGTCCAAGGCCAGATAACCAGATCCCAAGACCTTTCGATTATCAAGCAGAATGAAGACAACCGGGGTTTTGTTGAACAGCTGAATATCCAGAAAGTAAAGGAAGACGATGCCGAAACGAAATCAAAACAGGTGTCGGAAAAAGACAATGCCGAAAATGACGGCCAACGCCATGATGCCAAAGAAAAAGGGCAAAACCAATATTTTGGCGATGGCGGCAAGGGACGCAAGAAAAATGACGGCGTGATTATAAAGAAAGGGCCGGGGAATACTTTAATAAAGGGATTCGATATAAAGATATGATACACAGGATTACAAGGTCATGAAACGCGGAACAATCCGTGTATCAAAGATAAGTAAGCAAGGAGCAATATGACCGGAGTACAAATAACTTTATTGATTGCCGGAAGCATTGTTTTTATCGTCAGCTTTTTCCTCCCGGCGGGCAAGCAAAGCCGGGGCAGGGGGAAAAATGGCGAAAACGACATTGCTGTCATAACTGACGATCATGTCAAGTTAATGGTGGAAAAAGAAATCGACGATTCAAAGTCGAATATAAGCGAAATCGTTGATGAGACGATTACTTATTCCATGGAAAAAGGTGAACGGGCAATGGAACGGATCACCAACGAAAAAATCATGGCCATCAATGAATACTCTGATACGGTGCTAAAGGAAATCCACAAAAACCAGCAAGAAGTGGTTTTTCTTTATGATATGCTAAATGACAAACACGCTGCCCTTTTAGAAATGGTTAGCCAGATTACAGCGGTTACAAGTGAGTTAAAACAGGCAAAAGAATCAGCACCAACTCTAGCGTCAGCTCCCGCACTAGCTCCAGCCCCAGCCCCAGCGTCAGCCCCAGCGGCCGAAGCGTTAGAAGCACCAGCCCCAGCGACCGCAACAGCACCAGCCTTTAATTTGCTTAATCCGCAGAATATGACAGCAGACCAGAAAATAACCCAAATTAATGCTGATAATTTGCGCATCCTAAAGGACAAGCCCGCTATTGAAAATCATGAAACAGAAGAAGCAAAGCCCCGGAGCGTTGACGTCCAAATCAGCAATAACCGGAATAGCAATGAAATCATTTTGGAAATGCACAAAGAAGGAAAGTCAAATATGGCCATTGCCAAGACCTTGGGCCTGGGCATAAGTGAAGTGAAGTTAGTCATTGATTTGTTTGAAGATTGAGGGGTATAAAAAACGAATCTATGATTCGGTTTGTAAATATTGTGCCTAACGGCCCAAAGTTTGCAGGCTTTGGAAAGGCAAGGGTGTATATGAATCTAAGATTATATATGCGTGGTCTGGGAATAGGGATATTGGTAACGACAGCCATCTTAATGTGGACCGGAAATGACACAAAGGCAATGAGTGATGATGAAATCCGCGAAAGAGCAAGAACGCTTGGCGACATGATTAATCAATCCGTTGCGGCACATTCAGTTCCCTTAGATAATGAAGAAGACACAGACCCACAGGTTGCAGAACTGCAAGACGCAGACCCGCAAAGCGCAGAACCGCAGGACACAGACCCGCAGCAAGACACAGTTGCAGACATAGAAGTAATAGGGATAATACCGGAAGATGAGGAAGGGACAGCACCAATTGGAAGCCCGGAAGATGGGGAAGCGACAGAGCCAATTGGAAACCCGGAAGAGCCGATAGAAACCGCACCAGATTTAACAGAACCGCTTGACGGCGCAAATATTTTGGCAGAAACAGGTGAAGAAGTAATAATTCGCGTAAATAGCGGCGATGATTCATTCCGTATCAGCAGCCGCCTTTATGAAGCCGGGCTGGTTGAATCAGCCTCCGATTACAATCAATACTTGATGGATAATGGCTACTCCCGCCGTCTTAGGGTCGGAAATCATCTTATTCCCCCTGGGGCTGACCATGAGACAATTGCCTTGATTTTGACCGGACGGTAGAAAGACTAGAATGTTATGAAAGAAAAATGTTTTAAGACAATAATGCTGATTATCCCGGCCATTCTATGGCTTTTTTTCAGTACCCTGACTGTGAATGCCGCCGAAGAGACAGGCCAGCAAGAAAACCAGCCTGACCAGGCCCTTGCTTCCGAGACGATTCCTGAGCCAGTGCCAACACCAGTGCCAGAACCTGAACCAACGCCAACCCCACCACCACCAGAGCCACTGCCGGACTGGGAAAGCGAGGTTGCTTTTGGTTCGTCAAGCTATCGGTGGAATGAGGGAACTCCTGCCAATTTTGGTGTATACGCAAATAGCGGGATTCCGATTGGAAGCTATGAAATAGTTTTGGAATACGACACCTCAATGCTTAATTATGGCGGCGGCGCAAGCCATCGCGATGGCAATCTGCTTTATCTTAGCGGCAGCGGAGAATCAACGTCGTTCCGCAATATGCTTAGTTTTACTCCGCTAAGGGGCGGAAATACCAATATTCGCGTTGTTTCAGCGACATTTATTTCCGTTGCCGATGAAAATGGGCAAGGCGAGCGTAACTTGCTAGTGAATACTGGGGCTAATGCCCCGATTGCCATTCAAGCTGCTCCCGATCCCGAACCGGAAGAAGAGCCAGAACCCGAACCAGAGCCTGAAGAAGAACCCGAATCGGAAGAAGAACCTGAAGAAGAGCCTGAACCAGAGCCAGAACCAGAACCAGAACCCGAACCGGAAGAAGAACCAGAGCCGGTCGTTCCGGCAGCTTCACGGGCTGTTGAATATATTTATCCGGAAGAAACAGTAAGGACAAACCCGGCCAGCGTTTTTATCTTTATTATCATTTTGGGGTCTTTATTGGCAGCCGCTATTTATGGTTATAAGCGGGCCAAAGCAAAAAAAGGTTCAGAGACCCAGACAGAGTGGAAATCCTGGGATGACTGGAATAAAATCGATTATGAGGAAATAAAGCACGAGCCATATGATGGGAAGTAGCACATATTGTACTAAAGCCCCCCAAATTTACCCACATAATACAAAATATGGATATCCAAAATATAGTTTTTCAAAAAAAATATTGCAATATCCAAAAATAAGTTATATACTATAAAATAGATATGAACAATCTGCCCAAATACATTGATATTCACTCTCATATCTTGCCGGGGCTTGATGACGGGCCTAAGGATTTTGAAAGTTCGCTGGCGATACTTAGGTTAGCCGCCGAAAACCAAATCGGGACCATCATCTGTACCCCTCATTACAAAGAGGGAATATCCGGACCGCCGGAAATGATCGATGAAGCAATCGAGAAACTCAACTTGCTCATCGCCATTCAAGGCCTTGAGATAAAATTGCATAGCGGCAATGAAATTTACTATACCGAAACAGCCCTTTTAGCACTGGAGTCAGGACGAGCCAAAACTCTGGCCGCTTCGGATTTTGTCTTGGTTGAATTTGCGCCGTGGGCGAAATGGGAAGACTTGTTAGAAGGCTTATTTAACCTCAAAAGTTCCGGTTTCGTGCCGATATTAGCCCACGCGGAACGCTACGAATGCTTGACTAAGGGCCGCGAAGAGCAAAAGCGCGTTCCCATCATCCGTGACTATGGCATCCAAATCCAGATAAATGCCGAAGCCGTGATGGAGAAGACGAAATTTACAAAGTATCTTTTAAAGAATGGGCTGGCTGATTTTGTTGCGACTGACACCCATAGCAACCGAAGAAGAGGGCCGTACATAAAGAATTGCAGTACCTACCTGACCAAGAAATACGGCGCGGAATATGCGGGCCGGTTATTATACGAAAATGCGAGGAAACTACTTTAATGGACAATCGTAACGATGTAGTCGAAATAGATTTATGGGAAATAATGTCGCTTTTGCTTAGCCGTTTTTGGATTATCCTTGGCGGCCTGATTCTGGCTGCGGCGGCGGCTTTCCTGATTAGTCATTTTATGATTACCCCGACTTACAAATCAACGACCCAAATTGCCGTCCTAAGCCGCCAGAGCGGAGATAATGTTACTTTAAGCGATATGCAGCTTTCCGGGCAGCTGACTAGAGATTATGTTGTCCTGATAAAGAGCCGTTTTGTCTTGGAGCAGGTCATTTCAGACCTTGGCTTGTCTGACAGCTATGGGGAGCTGACGAACCGCGTTGAAGTAACAACAATGACCGATTCGCGGATCGTCTCGATAACCGTAACCGACACGATTCCGATCAGGGCGCGTGACATAGCGGATGCCGTCCGCGATGCCTCGCGTGAGCATATCACCAATGTAATGAACGTTGAAGCGGTTAATGTCGCGGAATACGCGAACCTACCGCTTAGCCCGGCATCCCCGAATGTTACATTATATACCCTTATCGGCGCAGTCGCCGGGGCCTTGCTTGCCGTCGCGGTCATTTTGATCCGCTTCTTCCTAGATGACAGCATCAAAACGAGTGACGACGTAACCCGCTATTTGGAGTTAAGCACTTTGGCGATGATCCCAATTATGGAAGCTGACAAGAAAAAAAAGAAAAAGGGTCTAAAGGCGCATGACAAGCAAGTCGCGGAGTCATTCAAAAAATCAATGGCAGAAGTAGATGATACTAGTGCCAGCGAGAAAAGCGAAACTGATGAAGACATAATCGTGATTGTATAGCTTAGAAAGGCATGGTTATTTAAATGCAAGAAATAGAACTAAAAAAAGTCGAAATGGACTTCCAAGTAAGGGAAGCTTACAAGACATTACGCAGCAATATTGAATTTTCCGGCGAAGATGTCCGCGTTGTTGCGGTCACCAGCTGCGCCCCGAATGAAGGGAAAAGCTCAACATCATTCCATCTTGCCAGAGCATTTGCCGAAAACGGAAACCGTGTCCTTTTAATCGACGCTGATCTGCGGAAATCCGTTATGCGGGGGCTTCACAAAAGAGGCCGGGTCCGCTTGGGGTTAGTCCACGCCCTTGTCGGGAAAAGCACATTTGATGATATCCGCTGTAAGACTGATGTCCCGAACCTGGAGATGGTTTTTGCTGGCCCTGTGCCGCCGAACCCTAGCGAGCTGCTTGGGAACAAGCGTTTCCGCGAAATCGTCAAAAGCGCCCGCCGGGAATACCATTACATCATTATCGATACCCCGCCAGTCGGGAGCGTTATCGATGGAGCTGTTGTCGCCAAAATTTGCGACGGGGTAATGTTAGTCATTGAATCAAGTAATGTCAGCTACCGTTTTGCCCAAAAGGTCAAGGAACAGCTGGAAAAAGCTGGCTGCCGTATCCTTGGCGTTGTGCTTAACAAAGTAGCGCTTGGCAGAAAAGGTTATTATGGGAAATATTATGGCAACTATTATGGGAATTATGGAAATTGATTTTAATTCCGCTAGAAGCTGATCGGGGTATGAATGGAAAAAAATAAAAAAGAAAAATTATTAAAGAATAGTGCTTTCACCGTCCTAGGGATTGGTGGGATTTTTGCGACTTATTTTCTGGCCCGGGCCCTGCAAGGGACCATGGGCATGGGCATTGAAACCGTGCCGGAAACCGATGAGGTCGCGATCATTGCCGAAATCGTTGATGAAAGCAGCCTGGAATCGTCTGCGTCTACATCTGCGCCAGCACCAGCGTCTGCGCCTGTCGCAGCGATGACCGAAGAAGAAATTTTCAGCGTTTTTGCCGGAGCAAGAAATGAACCTGCGCCGGAAGAAAATAATGGGGAAGCCGATGTTGTCAGCCAGTTATATGACACGCCGATTGATTTTTCCGCATTGTGGGCGGTAAACGAACACGTTTATGCTTGGATTAGCGTACCGGGTACGATTATTGATTATCCGGTCCTCCAGCACCCAACAGATGATACCAGATACCTTAATTACAATATTGACGGTTCATATGGCCTGCCCGGCTGTATTTATACCGAAAAGATGAACGCTACAGATTTTAGTGACCCGCATACCGTTATTTATGGCCACAATATGAGGAACGGCACGATGTTTGCCAAACTCCATGAATTTCGCAAGAGTGATTTTTTTGAAGCTAACCGCGATGTCATCATCTATTTGCCCGACCGTGAGATCCGCTACCGGATTTTTGCGGCCTATGTCTATGATGACAGGCATTTGATGTACAGCTTTGATTTTAAGAATCCTGATGTTTACTCCGCTTATTTAAAGGCGATATTTGATATCCGCGACATTAGCGCGAACATTGATAAAGAGATGGAAATTACCAAAGAAGACAAAATCATTACCCTTGTGACCTGCATTAGCGGCCAAGATGACAAACGCTTGCTAGTCCAAGCCGTTTTGATTGATTAAAACCAGAATGCTTTGAAAGGAGCTGGATATAACAATGAATGAAGACCTAAATAGCGTTGTTTTCCCAGTTCTTACTGACCGCGATACGGTGAAAGGGAAAAAACGCAGATTCCGTTATGTCCTTGTCAGCATTGGTGCATTCCTGCTCGTAACCTTAGTATTTTTCTTGCTGTTTAAGGCATACCAAAGTTATGGAAGATCAAGGCTTTTAGAATATGCGTCAGAAAACAGCGACCTTGACATCATCTCACTTAGGGAAGATATCGCGGAAATGGGATTTGGCGAAGAGTACGATGAGCTGCCGGAAGGCCAATTAGTATTTAAAGGCCGGATTTTTGAATATAACAATGATATTTTGACATTCCTGGTCCTTGGAGTTGATAGCCGCAGCGGCATTAGCGAAGAGAAAACCCCGGGCGAAGGCGGCCATGCCGACATGATTGCTTTGGTCGTCCTTGACGAAAAGGCGAAATCGCTTAAGATGATTAGTCTTTCCCGTGATACCATGGTCCCGGTGAAAACCTTTGACAAAGGCGGGTTTTATACTGGTTTTTATGAAATGCAGCTTGCGATCCAGTATGCTTATGGCGATGGACGCGAAGGCAGCCTCCGCCTGATGGAAGAAGCGGTTTCGGAATTGTTTTACGGCATTCCGATTCACGGTTCGGGGGCGATGGACTGGTTTACAATTGAATTATTAAATGATGCAGCTGACGGAGTGACCCTAACTGTTCTCGAAGACTTAACAGCCAGAGTGCCGACCCTCATCAAGGGGGAGACAGTGACCCTTAAGGGAAAAGAAGCTTTTAATTACGTCCAGTACCGTGACACAAGCATAAGCGGCTCAAACAATATGAGAATGGCAAGGCAAAAGCAATATATTTTGGCATTTTTCCAGCAGATAAAAGATAAAACGAGGGCAAATATTACTTTCCCGCTTAGGCTGTTTGGCATTGCCAATGACCATGTCGTAACCAGCATAACGGCCGACCAGATCGCATACCTTAGTACTGCTGTGCTGGGCAGCTCATTTTCAGAACAGGATATGGTGTCTGTTGCCGGGGAAAGCACCGTGCCGGACTATCACGAAGAGTTCCGGGTTGATGAAGAAGAGCTGATTGAACTAATCATCGAGACCTTTTACCGGGAAGTGGATCGTTAGGGAAACAATATCGATACTGACGTATCGATTTATAAAAATGCTTCGCATTTTCCCTTGCAAGGATTTACTTGGCTCGTGCGTGTGGAGTATAGTATAATTGATAATCAGAGTGGTATTAACACAGAGATGTGCTAATATAGAAACCAAACATTCAAGAAAGGAGGTACAGTCCACATGAAAAGATTTTACGCCCTGTTACTTTCAGTAATTCTGATCGTAACTCTGTCGCTTTCAGCTCTTGCGAACAGCCCAGCAGCGCCGAGCAACAACAACCCGGCTCCGGCTCCGGTTGTGACAGCCCCGACAGTTGCACCTGTGACCGCAGTTTCAGTTGCGGTTGAAGGCATTTCTACTGTTTCGGCATCAGAAGTATTAGCTGACCACGCGAAGGATTTATTAGACAATAAGGATGATTTCCTTGTTACCTATGCAATTCCGGAAGCAGCGAAATTAGCGGCAGTATTCAACATGAATTTCGACGGCGAAGTCCCAGCTGGCGGTTTGCAAGTTCCGATCGTCGTGAACAATGCTGACGCTGGTGATTATGTCATCGTCATGCACAGAAAAGCTGACGGTATTTGGGAAGTAGTCGGCCGCGGATTCTTAGGCGAAGACTTAACTGTAGTCGCAACATTTTTAAGCTTTTCACCAGTCATGGTCTTAGTTGTTGACGCTGCTGACGTAGCAGTCCAAGGCATCAGAGCACCAAAAACTGGCGAATAAGCCATGCCCTAGCGGCACCTTGCCCTAGCGGCATTATTGCCTTAGCGGCACCTTGCCTTAGCGGCACCTTGCCTTAGCGGCATTATCGCCCTAGCGGCGAACCCTTGAGTGCTGGCACTTAGTGGATTGCATTCAAAAATTACAAAATCCCGCCTTGCTCGCGCAATGCGGGTAACAAAACTAGTTTTGTGAAAAGAAATTTTAACCTCGTTTCGTTCTGGCACATTCATGAAGTGTCAGGCAGGCAGGCAATGAATGGTTTGGTTTCAGACGGTGGGGGCGCCGATTAATCCCGGCGCCCATTTACCAAAGCAAGGGGAACTAAAAAGACAATGAGGGGCAAATCATGGAATTTATGTCAAAAATGACAGAAACAATAGAAAAAAGCACAGATGGTGGTGGCGCAAGAGCTGGCGCAAGAGCTAGCGCAAGTGCTAGCGCGATCCGGCTTGTAGCTGATGAAGCGGCAGATACTGCCAGCATAACATCAATATACGAGTCACCGGCATATGCTGAAAGCTTAAAAGACATACATATAAAACCAAAAGCATATGAAGCTTTAAAGCGTGTTTTGGATATCCTTTTTTCTCTCTTTGCTTTAGTTGTGCTTGCGCCAGTTTTTCTGATTGTTGCGATTTGCATCAAGCTAGAAGACGGCGATCCGATTATCTTCCGCCAATTACGGAATGGAAGAGACGGTAAAGAGTTTTGGATGTACAAATTCCGGAGCATGGTTAAAGAAGCACCGCAAATGCACAGGAATTTGCTCCAATATAATGAAATGCAAGGACCGGCATTTAAGCTAAAGGATGACCCCCGCATTACCAAAGTCGGCTACATTATCCGCAGGACCTCAATTGATGAATTGCCTCAGCTGCTCAATGTTATCAAAGGTGATATGAGCATAGTTGGGCCGCGGCCGCTTCCGACCTACGAAACAAGCCAATGTAATGCAATCCACAATCGCCGCCTTCTCGTAAAACCGGGTTTAACTTGTTATTGGCAGATAAACGGCAGAAATAATATCGAATTTGATGAATGGATGGAGCTTGATTGGAAATATGTTAAGGAGCGTAGTTTGAAAACTGACGCGAAGATAGTCCTCAAAACTTTTGGAGTCGTAGTAAGCGGGAATGGAGCGAATTAATTTTGCTAAAATCAGCGGCCCTCAATTCTAAAATAAACTAATAAATAAAAAGTAGAAATATAATACTACTAGTCACTTCCCTATTCAATATCTTTCCTCTATACTAAAGGTATTACAAAATACTTTTGGGGCGAGGAAGAAAAAATGAACTTAGCGAATATCGGAAAAGAAATCAGGAAAAAACGGAAGACCCTCAATCTTAAACAAGCACAGCTTGCTGAAAAGGCTGATCTGAGCGTTGATTACATAAGCAAACTCGAAAGAGGAGAGCGGATTCCAAAAATCCCTTGCTTTATCACAATTTTAAATGTGCTTGGTTTGTCGGCAGACGAGGTTTTATCAGATAGCCTTGATAAAAGTTATGTGAGCCGGACTTCTGAATACCTTGACCGGATCGGGAAGCTTACCAAAAAAGAACAAGAGCGTCTCTTTAGCATGATTGAATTGTTCTTGGACGAGCAGGAATCAAATTAGGCAAGCTTTGCTTTTTCATAGCTTTGTTTAGTTTTGCCAAAATTTGATTCTGCCTGAATGCGTGGCTGCGAAATGGACAAGTGCCAGGGACAAGTGCCAGGGACAAGTGCCAGAGGCATCGCTTTAAGCTTAGTAAATCATGCTAGCTTATGGCGGCTTATTAAGTTATCAATTAATCCTGCGGTAAAGATAATGGCAGGAGTTTTAGGTAGGCTGGTTTTGTTATGCAAAATTTGGCTGTTCTTGGACTAATAAGATTCCGCAAGCAAAGAGCATGGATTAAATTGGGCAAGCCCTGCTTTTTCATAGCTTTATTTAGCTTTGCCAAAATTTGATTCTGCTTTGCGTGGCTGCAAGTGGCATATGCCAGAGGCAAGTGCGGGGGCAAGTGTCAGAGGCTTCGCTTTAAGTTTAGTAAATCATGCTAGCTTATGGCGGCTTATTAAGTTACCTATTTAATCCTTGCGGTAAGATAATGGCGGGGGCATTAGGTAGGCTGGTTTTGTTATTTCAAAATTTTTGGCATAGGAAAAAGACATTATGAATATTTTGAAAAAATGACTCATGCAGTTAGGTGTCTACTCCTTAATGATGATCAAATCAAATCATTACCTAATAATTTTGATTACTTTCAAGATGTATGTAATGATCTATTATCCAAGTAATTTTGCATGAGCATTCCTAAGGTTTATAATTGTAATGTAGAAAAAGGAAAATGCAAATCCAATGATTAATATAATAAGCTAAAGATTTCAAAATATAACAAAATCGAGAATTATACGAAAATTGAAACACAAAAATTATTATTTAATATGTCCCCTGAACCATTTCCTAAAAACATACCAATTCCTCATGAAAAATTCATCTTTAGTAAAAACTAACCAACCGACACTTACACCAAGATAAAAAATTCCCCCGGTAAGCACCTGAATGATTAGTGAAAAAATGCTTTGTCCAATAAATATACCAACTGATTTTACCAGAAAGAACATCATAAAGCCTGTGATAAGGAAAGGAATAATATCCTTAATATATACCCACAAAGGAAGAATTTTCAATACCGATATTGAAATTATTATGCACATGATTACTTCGACTATTAATCTGGACCATACTGCTCCCATTGCCTGGAATTGCGGAATCAAAATCATATTGGCAGGAAGGCTTATTAATGCTCCAATTATACTAGTTAAAGTGAATGTTTTATCTTTAGACTGAGGAATATGGTATTGTGCAGAGATGACATTTCGAAAAGCAATAAAAGGAATGGCTAAGCTAAAGCTTATGATTAGTGGTATACAATCAATAAAATCTTTTCCAAAAAAGAGGGGAGTAAAGACAGATGCAATTGAGAGCATTCCAAAGGTCATCGCAAATGCAAGTATCATAGCATACTTCATTGAAAGAATCATTAATCTATTTTTTTCAAAGTTGCCTTTTTTCGCAGATAAATTAGACATCCTTGGCATAAGAGCGATACTGAAAGCAGATATGAACCCGCTTGCAACTGCAAAGACTTTTTCTGAGTTCACAAAAAAACCTAATTGAGTTTCATCTGTTATAGTTCTAAGCATAATTTTATTCAACACTGTATAGATACTAACGGCTAAAACTGGCACAAATAAAATGAATAGCGGTTTGATATGTGTTTTAATACCTTTAAATGTTGGTCTAACTAAGCTTACAAACCTCTTTACGTAAAACCATAGAATTATATGAACTAAAAACTCACTTAAAGCTAAAATCAAGATATAAATCCACAAATGACTGTCATTTTTAACAAAACTAAAAATGCAAATGACGGACACGATTTTTACTATAGCCTTACATGAGACAGCTATCCGAAATTGTTCTATGCCAGTAAAAAACCAAGTTATATTAATCAAGGCTGATAAAACCGTCAAAGCTTGTATAAAAAAAAGCAGCTGGAATTCTGTAATAAATGTAATTACAAAAATTAAATATATAAATAGAATAAATAAGGATATCATCATCCGTAAAAAGAAAAGTTCGCTAAAAGCAATATTCAATTTCATTCTTTCATCGCGTGTCTGTGCAATAACTCGGCTTCCATGATTGCTAATTCCAAGTAACGAGAGAAAAGCGAAATATGCTGTGATTGAACTAACATATGAATTAATACCAATATTTTCAGCCCCTAATACTCTTGATACATAAGGAGCGGTGATAAGGGGAGTAAGGGAGATAAATAAATGGTAAAGATTCTGATAGATGACATTTTTTTTAAGGCTTTGCATATAAAATTTGTTTTATTCCGCCTTTCCAATTATACTTTTAAAAATTAATTTTAATAATCGTTCAATACTAGCAATAGAAGGAAAAAATGACAGTTTCAATTTACATTTTAGAAATTTGTTAAGCAATCTCAACCATTTTAAATCATTCCAAATGAATGTGTAAGAAAACATATTCGGTGCAGCTTCTTGATTATGTACATCACTAATTAAATCTAACCACTGTGGCACGATTCTTTCAGGATCAAATTCTTGCGAATAAAGAATTGCATTTTTCCCCAATGATTCATTCAATTTATCATCTTTTAGCAAGCGTATTATTGAATCTCTTAGCTCTTTTTTGCTCTTAATGAGAATACCGCTTTTATTATTAACTACTGTATCAAGAAGCCCACCACGTCTGAATGAAATGACTGGTATTCCGTATTGCTGGAACTCAACAGCCACAATACAAAAAGTTTCAAAAACACTTGAGAGATTTGCAATGCCGACACACGTTTTTTTAATGATTTCTGTTTTTTGATTACCTAAGATTCCGTAAAATTTTACTGATTCAAGTAGCACTCCCTTTTTATCTGTTATAAATTTGGCGAACCTTTTTTCATAATTTTCTTCTGACAACTTAAGCTTGCCAAGTTTTTTGGGAGCTTCATATAAGCTTCCTGACCCGATTACAAATAAATGTGCATTAGGCACGGCTTCCAATATCTTTTTCCACTCTCTTGCAAGTATATGAAACCCCTTTGCAGGAATTAACGCACCAATAAAGGTTACAATCTTTCTTTCGGTATCTGGTGTTTCTTCTTCTGCTTTTCGATGAGGAACAATATTATAAATATAAGTAGATTTATTGATTATTTCGTCATCAAAATAATAATCGTAATGTTGACGGCTTGTAAAAACAACTCTTTTTATCTGGCGGCAATTCCTTAAGTTCTGCAATGTCTTATAATCAAGCAGATTTTTTGACCAAGCTATAGAAACTAAGTCTGTTTTGTCTAGCTTATTGCAAAAATCCTTTTTTTTGGCGCTCGCTGCGCTAAATATAAGAATATTTAACCCCATTTTCGAAGCTACATCAAATATATCATCATCATCGGCTACAATATTAATAATAGAAGGTGGTAGTTTTTCTTTTCTGTTTGTAAATAAAAAGACCTCAATATTCTGTGACATAGATAAATACAAACTCAATAAAATTTGTGTATAATGTGTTCCGCCAAGTCCTGGATTTGCTTGGTCAACTGTTGTATAATCAATGTTTTCAATTTTGCCACTAAAAATAATCCCAATTCTCATAATTTTTGCTCCTTTACCCAATCTTTAGCTTCATTTGATTTAGAGACATTTCTTGCATTGTTAATAATTAACATCAAAAGGCACCAAGTTATGTTAGCACCCGATAACCGATTATCAAAGAAATTTGAAAAAGTAATTAGAATAAATAGTGAAATTTCATAGTTACCTAATTTCTCATATACCAAATTATTATTTATGTATTTATAATACCGATATAGGATATAAGCCAAAATTAATATGCCAATTAATCCTGTTGATAACAGAACTTCAAAATAGCCATTATGCGCATGGCCCCCTGCTTTCATCCAAGAAATTTGCCGTGAAGTTGCCATCATAACCTCTGGTGCAAACCAAAATCCTCTATATCCATATCCAAGCAATGGCTTTTCTTGTATCATACTTAAAATATATATCCATAAATCAACTCGTCCTGTCAGCTCCAAACTTTTTCCGGTCAGTTCAATAAAAAATTCGTTAAGCCTGGAATGAACCAGTTTTTGGCTATATAGTATAAAGAGTGAAAATAAAACGACTATTAATGGAAAGAGTTTAATAATGAATACCTTCACCTTATTAGTGAGAAAACCTAATAAAATTGCGAAGAGTGCCAAAATAATGCTTGCTGTTGATTGAGATAATAATATAAGAAATATGCTCATAAAGAAAAATATCAAAGTGCTTAATTTTTTATTTTTATAATAATAATCCATTAGAATAGGTATGGCGATTACTATTGAGAAGCCAATACCATTTTTGTGGAATAGAAGCACATTAAAATTACTTAATCCATAAAAGGTTTGAAATAAACGCTCTGATATCAAGTAACCAGCGGACACATTTATTAGTAGCCAAATAATGAAAAAATAGTATAAAAAGTCAAGAAGGCGGTCTTGCGGCATCCCGCATAGAAAATGACCGCAAATTAGGCAATATATAAAAGCATAAAACCATATTGCGCTGTAAGAAAAGCTATTTGAGATTATTCCAGTAAATGCGTTAAGAGCTGCAAATAAGAAAATCAAAGCGTTATCAATTGAAATACTTATTTTCTTCAGCTTAAAAATATATGAAAAAATCAAGACGAAAATAGACATGACAAGGAAGTATATTCTAATTGAATAACTGGAAGGTATCAGCATAACGCTTAACATAACAATAATAAATTGAATTAAATTTATATTTTGCTTTTTTATTCTCATACTTGTATCTATGCTCCAAAGTCTCCGGTTGAAAGAAGAAATTATTCTAATTGTCCTGCTTCTTTATAATAAAATAGGGAATTATAAATTATGTTTGCAGTATTTTCCCAAGTAAAGTGATTAACTATCCGTTTTCTTGGTTCTTTATCCTTACTTTTCATTTCATTTATAATAATGTTCTTCATTTCATCAATATTGTTGACCAAAAAACCGGACACCTCATTTTCTATAATAAAATTCGGCCCGGGAGCTTTAAATGCTATTACAGTTAAGTTATGGTACATCGCTTCTAGGATAGCCATGCCAAATATCTCATGATTGCTAAAATTTAATAAATAATCACTTAGCAAATATAAGTCCCTTATATCATCGTTGGGTATCTCCTTAATGTATTTCAAGCGATCGGTTTTGGTATATAGTTTAATGTCATGGACTAGTTCACTATATAAACTGCCATTACCAACTAATATCATGAAATATTTATCATCTAATAGTTTTAAGAGTTCTAATGCTTTATTTGGGTTCTTATATTTCTCAAGACGACCCACAAAAAGCAATACTTTCTTGTTGATAGGTATATCATATCTATTTAATAATTCTTTTTTTGAAACAAATGTATCGCTAATGCTGTCAATATCCAATCCACACGGTGCAACTGCTGGCACATTAATGCCCAAATTTTCAAGGTAATCAGATAAATCTTTAGTCTTGGTAAAAGTTGGATATTTACCGTAGTTTTTAACGTTGAATTTAGAAATACTATTAACGATAAATCTAAGCAATCTGTTTTCAGAGGTGCTTCTTACTTGTCCTATATAATTATAGAATAGGATTTGGTGCTGAGCTAGTTGTTTCATGAGATATGAGGCAATTATTTGATTGTCACTATTTAGCTGAACTAAGTCAGGATTTGTCATATAAATATACTTGCTATTGAACAATGCCTGATTACCTATATAGAATGCCGGAACATAAACAAAATTAATTCCTTGCTCTTTTTCTTCATATGCTTTTTTTATGTCATTTCTAAGAAAGCATATATTAACTTTATAGCCCAATTTAAGCCATGCTTTAGCCATCCCTATTTCCTGAACTGCATAGTAGCCTTCTTTAGTAAAGCTGCTTTTGAAGAGCCTGACGATGGTAAGTCTCATAAGATAACCTCTTCCTTGTTTTCATTAAGCCATTTTATATAATCAGATATGCCCTTATCGAAGGATATACTTTTTTTATAACCGAGTGCTGATATTTTTGTAATGTCGGCACACCAATTAAGGGGGTCTCCTTCACGAACTTCACCACTAAATGATATGTCAGTATTTGCTAGTTGCATATGATGGGCAAAACACTCTGCTGCTTTAAGAATTGAAATTTCCTCACCATTTGCAATATTAAAGAGATAGTCATGCTCGGCAGCGAAGAAGCTAATTAAGCAGACAGCTTCTGTAATATCTTTTATATGAATGTAATCACGGCTTTCGCTTCCCGTGCCAAACATATTAAGCTTTCTCGTTGCTTGGGCTTTTGTATACATATCCCAAAATATTTGCTTTTTAAGCCCCCTGCCATATGCTGAAAATAGCCGGGCTATTTTTATGTCAATACTATAGTTTTGGCGGAAATATAGACATATTTCTTCACTCATCATTTTATGCAAGGCATATGGCGATAGCGGTTTTAAAATTTCTTTTTCATTAATAGGCAACTCATTGGGGTTTCCATATACTCCAGCACTTGATAAAAATACTATTCTTACATCAGTCATTCTTAATGAATGAACGGCGAATAGTAAGTTATGCGTTATCCCAACATTTAAAGCTAAATCGTGATGAGGATTCAAAATAGACGAATTTACATCTGCGCTGCCAGCGCAATGGATAATAATATCTGGCTTTGATTTGCCTAGCGACATAAATACAGCTTGATAATCAAGCATATTCAAATATGTGTATTTTACATTGTCAATATTTACTGGACTAATATCCCATCCAATAATTTCATGATCTAAGCTAAGAAATTTACCGGCAAGATTGCTTCCTATAAAACCGCTTATTCCAGTAATTAATATTTTACTCATCATCAATCCTCATCAGTTAATAAGTGCATAAAATCATGCGAATATGCCAATGCATCTCTTCGCATTTTCTCAATATTTAGTGAACTTAATGTTTCGTAATCACTAGTTAGGTAGCCTATGATTTTAAGACTTAAATCTTCTGAACTTTCTGCATTATATAATATACATTTCGAGCTCATTTGCTCTTTGTGAACTGGAATGTCTGACAAGATAACCCATTTATCCATTACTTTCGCTTCTTCTAAAAATGTTCCCCACCCTTCAAATAAGGAGGGTTGGATTAAAAATAAAGCATTCTTTATAATTGCTAATTGTTCTTCTCGTTCAATAAACCCCAAGACCTTTATATGGGGCTTAACTAATTCATCTTCCATAATAATTTCCAATTCCTTAATATATGAAGCATTTCTTCTGTCGCTCAAAACCCCGGTAAAAACGAAAAGAGGAAATTCATATTTTTTTCGGCTCATTATCCTAATGGCCTCAAAAACTGCTTTATGGTTTTTGTGTTGCCAAAACTGGTTGCTAATACAGATGTAACGGTTTGCTTCGATACCATATTTCTGTAATATCTCGCCTTCCCGTGACAATGTCAATTTATTAAGTTCGTTTTCGATATATGAGATAAAATGTACCACATACAATTTTTGGCGAGAGGGATTAAAATAATTTAATAAATCATTTTTAGCGCAGTTGCTACTGACAATTAAAGGATTATTATCATTTGCTATTTTAGAAAAAAGAAGATTTCTCCGACGTATTTCTTTTTCGCTAAAATATGTCGGATAGTATAAATGCTGAAAATCATATATCCATGAAATAGGCGTGATTTTCATATACTTTAAAAACTTGAGATTAATAAAAGGAAATATGAATTTTACACGGTATTTCATAATGCAAAAAAAAAGTTTCGCCGATACATATAGAATATTTAAGCTATTGCATATTTGCAGTTTTATCTCTTCATGAAAATCTGCAAAATCTTTCTCGTAATTAGCATCAATCAACAAGATAACATTAAAATGATTTTTGAATTTCTCATTTTGTAGCAGAGAGAAGATAATGTTCTTACGATAATAAATGCCACCTATCCAGGGGTTTTTGCTAACTGCTTGAATTAATAATGTCTTTTTCTCATTCATAAATAGTTTCATTCACCTAATTCCAAATTTAACGCCATACCACAAAAACTTAATACCGCCAAGAATATATCTCTTCCATAACCTTCTCGGTTCTTTTGCCAGCCGATACAGCCATTCAAGCGACCCTTGTCTTATCCACTTAGGGGTATCTCCGTATGTCCCATCGAATAATCCAAATGCAGCCCCAACGCCAATCATTGTGCAATCATTAATTCTTTCGCGATGATTATGAATCCAAATCTCTTGCTTTGGAGCACCTATGCCAACCCACAAAAAATCAGGTCTAAGATTATTTATTATTTCGCAGATATCATTATCTTCAATCTCTGTTAGAGGGCGAAAAGGTGGGGAATACATACCTGCTATTTTAATACCGGGAAATTTTTCTTCTAAAGTTTTCCGCATTTTCTTGAGCATTCGATCATTTTTTCCCCCATAAAAAAAATGAGCTTTTTCATGTTTAATGCTTTCTGCAAATACTGGTTCCATAAAATCCAGTCCCGAACACCTGTCGCATTTAAACCCTTTTTTCCTAGCTTTTTTGACTAGTGGCATTCCGTCAATGGCGGCAATTGTTGCTTTATTATATATTGATGCAAGCTCGGAATCTTCAACAGCAGATACTATTGCCGGGATACCAACAAGCAATACTGCCGCACTAATAGGACTTACTGGAAGCTTAAATAATTCTTCGATTAAATAATCAAGTGTCGTCACATTTACCCCAACGGTATTGTAAATATAGAAATCTCGGTTTTTTATGTAAATCATCTCGTTGCTATAATTGGTTTTCATGAACACTTCCATATTTTATGCTGATTTGGCTATCAATTATAATCCTAAAATTACGCATATCGTAAACTTGGGGAGTTTACGATATCGCGCTTTGCTGATATAGCGCGGTTAATGATTCCATTCTTATGCGCTTATGCTCGTCCAAGGTATGCGCATATCTTTTCATTGTAAAGGCCGCTGAGGAATGGCCTAATATTTCGCTTAGCGTTTTTATGTCAAATCCATTTTCCAAAGCCCTTGTGGCAAATGTATGCCGGAGGATATGAAAATTCACTGACCTCATTTCTGCCTTAAGCAGCAGCTTTTTAAAGCGAAATTGCATAATCCGCGGTTCAATGCACTTGCCGTCAATCGACAAGACATAACTCGCAGTCATTCCGCTTTTTTGTTTGAAATCATCAAGTAAAACATATAAAAAATCCGGCAAAGGGATGTTTCTTTGCGATGATTCGCTTTTAGGCAGCAAGCTTGTTACTTTGGTTTTAGTTGGAGCATCCGAATCAATATTTTTTATTCGTTGCAAGGTTCGGCGGACGAAAATCAGCCGCTTCTCAAAATCGACATCGTTCCACAAAAGCCCGCACAACTCCCCGATCCGAAGGCCACAATACAGGGATAAAATTATGCCAATATAGGTAGATTCATCAGTTGATTTTGCAATGATTTCTAAAAATTTTTGCTCTTTTATGGAGAGGACCTCAATTTTTTTGTGGATTTGCTTTGGTAATTTTATCTGAAAAATATCTATTTCATAAGCACTTTTCAGAGAGTTTCTCAAAAAGAAAAATATTGCGGCAATTGTCGATGGCGACAAACCTTTTTCGCTGCACCCATTAACGAATTCTTGAATCGCTTCCGCGGTCAGCTTTTTTAGTTTTGCCTCCTCAAAATGCGGGGCAATATAACTGTCGATATAATGGCGGTAAATGCCATATGTAGACGGTTTTAGCTGATGTTTCCTCATTTTCAGATAATCGTCAGCTTTTTGGACAATGCTTTGGTTGAGTTTGCTTTTTCGCTTATTAAGTACGCTCATTGGTTTCACTTCCTTTTTTAGAATTAGATTGTAATTGCCTATGATGTATCACAAAAATGAAATAAGCAATAATTTAATAAATTATGCCCGAACTATGCAGAGGCCGCGGAACTTTGAAATTCTTTCTTGACAACCACAAAACCTGGCTTTACAATAGCATTATAACTATTCGGGAATGCTTAATTCCCTCGGTGCAAATGCACCATGCAACGCAAAGGCTTGCTGACAGCCCTTCGCGTACTTTGGGTGAAATTCCACAAATTTCACCGCCGCGGCAACTTCTGCCAACCATTAACCACATAATTAAACCGATTGGCAGAGGCCCGTTAAGCAATTTACTTGATGTGTCCTGCCACAGGCAACTGCAAGTTGCCAGAAAGGACACGATGAAAAAAGAAAAAAACCTGAAACTGCCGTTAGCATGGAAAGTCAAGAAATATTTTATCAACAGGAAGTATAAAGACGTTTTGTTCCGGCTGGTCCTCGCTGACAAAAAAGTCTTATTAAAGCTTTACAATGCCTTAAACGAAACTGATTATGATGATGAGGGCGAGCTCAAAATCAATACCCTGGCGGACATCGTATATTTAGGGTACAAGAATGATTTGTCATTCATAATCGGGAATACGGTAAACCTGTATGAACACCAAAGCACCATTAACCCTAATATGCCGCTGAGGGGGCTTCGCTACATATCGGTCCTTTATAATGTGTATATTAAGATGGCCGACAAGAATGAATACGGGACCAAACTGGTCCGGCTTCCCCGCCCGCAATGCATTGTCTTTTACAATGGGGCCGAGCATGAGGAAGAGAGGAAGACCCTGCGGCTGTCGGATGCCTATTACGATGCCCCAAACGCAAAACATGACCCCTGCCTTGAGTTCACGGCAACGGTCATTAACATAAATTACGGCATGAACAAGGGATTGATGTCAAAATGTCGTGAGCTTGAGGAATATGCCATTTTCATTGACCGGGTATATGCGTACCAAAAGCAGGGGCTGAAGCTAAACGAAGCCCTGAATCGCGCCATTGATGAATGTATCGACGAAGACATCTTAAGTGATATCTTGGAAAAGAACCGTGCGGAGGTGATTAGCATGATGATGACGACATATGATAAGAAAAAGCATTACCGCGTTTTACGGGAAGAAGGCCGTGAAGAAGGCGAGGAGCTGGCCAATAAAAAGTGGGAAGCGATAGTTGCCGACCAAGCTGACGAAATAAAGCGTTTAAAGGAGCAGCTAAGAGAGCTAAATAAGCTTTAAGCTTCACATATGCCCCCTTCATATTTCCTCATCTCCAACTCCAGCCGCAAAATATCGCAGTGATTATAGATATTCATTGTCGTGCCAATATCGCCATGCCCCATGATGATTTGCAGGACTTTGGGGTCAATCCCTGACTCCGCCATCCGCGTACAAGCGGTATGCCTTAGTGTGTGTCCCGATATCGGCGGAAGCGGGGCAGTATCTTCTTGTCTGTTATATGCGTTGATTATGTTCATCAAAATTGCATTAAAGCCGTTTGGGGCAAAAGGCTTGCCAGTTTTTGCCGTAAAAACAAAACCTTTGTGACCGCAAACCGAAACATCATCTTTTATTCCTTTGTCGAGCTGCTTCATTTTTTGCAGATTCAATGATTCAATTACCTGTGCAGTCATTGGAATTGTCCGGAAGCCATTATTAGTTTTTG
>WRLH01000022.1 GCA_009777715.1 Lachnospiraceae bacterium | reverse complement strand
CCTTCAAAGAGCATGGCCCCGTTCGACTTGCATGTGTTAGGCACGCCGCCAGCGTTCATCCTGAGCCAGGATCAAACTCTCATATAAAAGTTCATTCCGGCCAGGTCTTCCTGGCTTAATTGCTTTTTTTTCCTGCCGGGGAAGCCCCGGCAGGGTTTTGGGCATGAAATGCCCATGGGCTGTAAAGCCCACGGACTTTAGTCCGTTTTTTAGTTTCTTTTAGAATCTTTCAGGGTTGCATTACTGTTCATTTGTCAAGGTGCAAGCATCTCCTAAATGAGACGCAACTCAAGCATAATAACACAAACTCCAAACAAAGTCAAGAAATTTTTTTGAAATTTGGCATTATCAGTTTGAAAAACCGCAAAGGTTCTTTTATGCGGTGGATTTTCATTATAACACTAGCAATTTATGCTTGTCAATCCCATTTTTCAATTATTATTTCCTCTGTTCGCTTTTATGAATTTGGGGTATAATGTCGGTACTGACGTACCGACTTATAAAAATGCTTCGCATTTTCCCTTGAATGGATTTATTTGGCTCGTGCGTGTGAATTTGGGGTATAATATTATATATAAATAAACCGCAATTTCGAAAGGATTATCATGAAAATAGCTTTTTACAATACAAAACCCTATGATAAAATCTGGTTTGAACCGTTAAGCAAAGACTATGGCTGTGAAATAAATTTTATTGAGCTTCCATGCAGCGAACAGACTTCAAGCCTTGCCAAAGGCCATGATTTGGTTTGCGCTTTTGTGAACGACCAAATAACACCTGTTATGATTGATGAATTTTATTCCCTCGGGATTAAAGCTATTTTATTACGAAGCGCAGGCTTTAACAATGTTGACATCAAGGCTGCCGAAGGAAAAATGCCTATTCTTCGTGTCCCAAGCTATTCGCCGGAATCAGTCGCCGAATTTGCCGCTTCACTTTTACTGACGGTCAACCGCCATACCCATCGGGCATATGCCAGGACGAGAGACTTTAATATGAATATTAATGGTTTTACCGGACGCAATTTATATAAGAAGGTTGCCGGAATTATTGGGACGGGCAAAATAGGCCAGGCGATGGTTAATATCTGTAAAGGATTTGGCATGGAAATCATTGCTTTTGACCCCTATCCCAACCGTGAGCTTGATGTCAGGTACGTTACCTTTGAGGAATTGGTTGCCACGGCAGACGTAATTTCGCTTCATTGCCCGCTTACTCCGGATACTGCCCATATGATAAATAGAGATACTATTGCTTTAATGAAAAAAGACGTTTATTTAATTAATACGTCACGCGGCGGATTAATTGATACCGAGAGCCTCATTGAAGCGTTACTGGCGGGGAAATTTTCCGGGGTCGGGCTTGATGTTTACGAGGAAGAAGAGGGCGTTTTTTTCGAAGATAAATCAAATGAAATCATCGAAGATGAGCAGCTGGTTAGGCTCACATCGTTCCATAATGTCCTGATTACTTCGCATATGGGCTTTTTTACCCATGAAGCAATGCGAGAAATAGCAACAACAACATTGGAAAATGCCGTTGCTGTCATAAATGGTGAACCACTCATCAATGAAGTGAAAATGGAGGGAAAAAATGCCTGAACTGCCTGATTTAGAAGTTTTCAAAGATAATATCTATCATAAGCTGACCTCAAAACGCCTGACCGGAGTAAATGTGTATAATCGCAACAAAGTCATAACCCCGCTGATTATGCTGACCGAAGAGTTATGCGGCAGAGAACTATCAGCAATTAACCGTTATGGCAAGGAACTTTATTTTGATTTTGGCGACAGCAGGATAATTTCGGCACATTTAATGCTTAATGGAAGAATTTCTATTATTAGTAATCCAGAGGCAGCAAAAAGCATAAAATTCAAGATTTTTTCCTTGGATTTTGAGAATGAAAGTATTGTTTTCAGCGATTATGGCGGTCTTTTAACTATCAAATACAAGCCCAAACCCGATCCTGTGCCTGACGCATTCGGAGAAAACTTTACCTTGGATTATTTCCGAAAAATAGCGCGAAGAAAAGCCAGCCTCAATATAAAAGCTTTTTTGATTGACCAGAAAGTGGTTAAAGGCATCGGAAATGCTTATGCTGATGAGATCCTTTGGCACGCCAGTATTTCGCCGCATTCCAAGGTGGGGAAAATACCGGAAGAAGTTATTACAAAGCTTTATGAAACTATTGGCAATGTGCTTAGGGCTGCCATCGCTTCGATAAAAGAAATTTCGCCGGAGATTATTTCCGGTGAAGAGAGAAGTTTTTTAAAAGTCCATAATAAATTGCTTAAGCAAACTGAAACTGGGTTTCCGATTACCATCGAGAAAATAGCTTCCAAGACGACATATTATACAAAAGAGCAAGTTTTTTATGGCTAAGCGCAATAAATATTATTCACTTAAGTTTTAATGGGAGATTCATATGATAATGCTATACTTCTCCGGCACGGGCAATTCAAAATACATCGCCAAGTTATTTAGTTTTTATATGAATGCCAAATGCCATTCGATTGAAGAGCAGATTGACTTTGATAAGCTGCTTTCCGAAAGTGAAACCATCGCTTTTTGTTACCCGGTTTATGCGTCGCGAGTGCCGCGGATAATGCGGGAGTTTGTTTCAAAATACTTAAGCTCTCTGAAAGGGAAAAAGCTGATTATCTTCTGCACGCAAATGATTTTTTCGGGCGATGGGGCGAGGGCATTCACCGCTTTATTTCCGCGGGGGCATATAAAGGTTGTTTACGCGGAGCATTTCTTTATGCCCAATAACATAAGCAGCGCGGCCTTCGTTCCGATGGCAAGCGAAAAACTTGTTAAATTCTATCTGCGTTGCTCCCAACGCAGAATGGCGAAAGCCTTAGTTGATATTATGGCCGGAGATACCAAAAAACGCGGCTTCAATATTTTATCAAGAACATTGGGATTGTTGCAAGCACCGCTATTAGCACCAACTGAAAAAATGGCAAAAAACTCCGTCAAGGTAAGCGATGGCTGTAATTTATGCGGAGTTTGCGTTTCGGTTTGCCCCATGCAAAACCTTAGCGTACATAGTGGAAGCATTACCCATAACCATAATTGCACGATGTGTTGCCGCTGTGTCAATAAATGCCCGGCGAAAGCAATAACGATTATTTTTCACGGCAAAGTGAAGAAGCAGTATCTATTCGGAAATGGCAAAGATGCGAAGATTGGCAGGACTTAGACATTGTTGCGTGCTGGTTAATGAAAAATTTTGACGGCAAAATTAATAAAAAATATTATATGAGACTTGAGCTTTTTAAAACCTGCGAATATAATAATATATATAATATAAGAAAAATCAACGAGAGCGAAAGGTAAACTTAATGAAGCGCAGATTCAACATATATTTTATTTATGATCTTTTGGGAGCGAGTTTTTATGGCTTGGTTTTGTATTTTGGGTTCACATGGTTAGCCGGATTTTCTTTTTTATATGCGCATCTTTGGAATATTATCATGCTTATCTTTGCTGCCTCGATTAACGAACTCAGCGACAAACTTGTTTCTTCAGATGAAAAGCTCATTTTGCTAAAGCAAAAGTACGGCGCGGAGAAAGCAAGCCTTATACTGACAGGCGGATTTATTTCCTTTAAGACAGTAATATATTTATTTTACCTTTTGATTTTGCTAGCTTCACAAATAAATGATTTTACTCCTATTTTGATAAATAAAAGCTTTGAAAATTTTATTATCTCAAATAATTATAGCGTATTGCTTTTAATCGCATTTGATTCTCTCATCAAACAGTTTTCAAAGGACAAGAAAAAAGCAAAAACAATAGAAGCAAAACTCAAAGAATCTTGGGGCGAAAACCAAGATTAATATGAGGGAGTACATTCCGCTGGGTACGTACCGCTGTGCGGACGCTAGGTGATTTTTATTGTTGAAATTCATTGAAAATTTCGAAAAATTTGTTGCAAAAAATTTCTGTTTGTGATAAAATTTAGGCATACTCCAAGGAAGGAGGACAGCATGGCATATAGCGCAGCGCTTAATACTGTTTATAACCATTACCTTAAGACCTATTCCCAGGCGCGTACATCACGGTATGATACGCATAAAAAAGGCGAGCTTCGCCGTATTTATAATTCAATTGTTGAGCAAAATCGCAAATCGCCTCTGTTTCTCCTTGACAATTCAAAGGAAACACACGAATTTGCCATCAGCCTAAAAGAAAATGCCCGCGATTTACGGAATACAATTGCTTCGCTTGGCGGTTTGGACGAAAATGAAATCCTTAATAAAAAAGCGGCTTTTTCATCAGATCCGGAAATCGTTAATGTAAATTTTATTGGCGAAAGTGACAATGTTAGTGACGCGCCTTTATTTGACATTTTTGTAAAGCGGCTTGCGACCGGGCAAGTAAATACCGGAAATATGCTTGCTTCTAATGGGGCTGTTGCCCTGCCGGTCGGGGCCTATTCTTTTGATGTCAGTCTTAATGAAACGAATTTTGAGTTCCAATTTAACATAAATGAGGGCGAAACGAATATCGATCTCCAGGATCGCCTTGCCCGGCTGTTTAAAAATGCAGATCTTGGCCTTACGGCAAAAGTAACCGAGGATAACGGTTATTCAGCGTTAATTCTTGAAGCTACTAATACCGGGAAAACTATAAACCATGATTTCCAGTTCACTATTTCAGATGAGAAAACAAGTAAAAGTGCCGGGGCTGTTACATATTTTGGGCTGGATAAGATTACAAGGGAAGCCGGGGACGCGGAATTTCTGCTTAATGGCGAACCGAAATCAGCCCATTCCAATCATTTTACGGTCGAAAAAATGTATGAGCTTAATCTCACCGGAACTAGTTATGAGAATAGCCCTGCCGTTAAGGTTGGCCTAAAGACCAGCACCGAATCGATCAGCGAAAATATTTCCAACTTAGTGGGCGGTTATAACAGTTTTCTTGAATCCGCTCTAAACTTTAGTGAGGAAAATAGTAAAAGCCGCTTAATCCTAAGTGAAATGCGGGGCATTGCCAGGCTTTATGAAGAAGAAATTGCCCATCTTGGCTTGTCCATTAATGACGACGGCTTACTTAATGTTACTGATTATGCGAAATTAGGCGAAAGCTTAACGCAAGAACCCGGCGGTGAGGATCTTGTTTCCACAAACGCCGGGCTTCAAACGCTTAAATCATTTACGAATGCTATTTTACGCAAATCCAACCAGATTACCCTGAATCCGATGGAGTACGTTGACAAAAAAATTGTTGCTTACAAAAATCCCAGCCGCAGCTTTGTTAATCCATATATGACTAGCGCGTATAGCGGGATGATGTTTAACGGTTATTGCTGACGCTTTTTAATTATAAAACTCTTCTTCATGGTTTAATATCATTTTGGCAAGACGCTCTGCGTAAAGCTGCCGCCCTTTCTCGGATAAATGAACACCGTCTTCTAGGAAGTCTGCCGCTGTATGGCCATCAATGCCCAGATCTTGAAACGCATTAAGGAAAATTGCCTTTTGCTCATTGGCGACATATTCAACTTTTCCCTTGTAGTCATACAAAAAACTGTGGCCGTTGCTTAAGACATGGCCATCGCCAATAAAGATATTATTTTCATCAAAAAACTGCGAATAATGGGGGGCGCAAAGGACAAAATCAGCAAGCGGAGCTACCTCGCGCAGATTTGCGATGGCTTTTCTTAACGCCCCGACATATGTATCGATTCCGCCTTCATATTCCGGGGGCGGATTATCAAGCGGTATGCCTCTGATAAAATCTTGGGCCCCATACATAATGACAAAATAATCAGTATTTTCTATTCTTAATCCGTCTACCAGCTCGCTGGCCCTGGTTCCCTCAATGCCCTTTACATCTGCTTTTCCTGCCAAAATATTTGACATTCCGACCAAGCTTCTTAAGTTTTTTTCCTCGCTATATAAAGGGTCTTCTTCACCGCGAACCGCAACCGTAGTCCCGGTGATTGACAGGTTGTATATCGTTGCGTCACAATTTTTCCCGACAAGATAGGCAATTCCGGTCTCATCCCGGTATGCGTCAAGATTTGATTCGCCAAGGAAAACAATTTGGAGCGGGTGGGGGTTGGGATCGGGCAAGTCAAATTCATCCTCAATATCTTGCTTGGTATCAGGTTCAATTAGTTCAACAATTTCAAGGATATCAATTTTTTCTTCTTCGGGGGCGGGGGTATTTTCTTCAAGCGGGATATTCTCGCTTAAATTTTCTTTGGCATTATTTCGCCCACAGCCAATCATCATCAAGGAAATAATTAATGTCATTGTTGTGAGTAAGATGGTTTTTTTTATGTAAGGTTTCATACTGCACCTTTCAAAAAAAGGGATTTGTATCTAGTTTATTCGGGGAAATCTGGTATAATGTCGATACTGACGTATCGACTTATAAAAATGCTTCGCATTTTCCCTTGAAAGGATTTACTTGGCTCGTGCGTATGGTAATGATATAATGAATAATCAGCAGGAAAACAAGCGACCGCAAACGACTGCAAGCAGTCGTGCGGGCATTTGTTTTCACCCACCATGTTCTTTATGGTGTTTTATTAAACGATTGACCGTAGGTCAAGAGTTGCTGTTGAATGATTTAATAAAATTAAGTCAGCAGGAAAGGAACACCCCATGCACAATATCCTCGACTACATGACCGCAAGCTTTAATAACACCCCGGACAAAATCGCTTTTTCCGATGGTAAGGACAGCCTTACTTTCCGCGAAGTAAGAAAATTATGTGACGCGACCGGGACATATCTTGCGCATGAAAATATATATAAAAAGCCTGTTTTTGTCTTTATGGCAAAGCATCCTCACACAATTGCCGCTTTCCTTGGCGTGGTGCGGGGCGGCAATTTTTACGTCCCGCTTGACGCGGAAATGCCCCGGTTAAGGATCGAACATATCTTAAATGACTTAGATTCACCGCTCATGATTTGTGATGAAGAAACGCTTGCGATAGCAAAAACTTTGGATTTTGACGGAAAAATCGTTTTATGTAATGATATTTTCAAGAAACAAGCTGACCCAGCTGCGCTAGAAAAAATTGCGGAAAAAGTAATTGACACTGACCCGGTTTATATCGTTTTTACTTCCGGCTCAACCGGAATCCCTAAAGGAGTCGTCGCCTGCCATCGTTCGGTAATTGATTATATTGAGCAGCTTTCAGCGGTGCTTGGGTTTAGTGATAAAACCATTTTTGGTAACCAATCACCGCTTTATTTTGACGCTTGCTTAAAAGAAATATACCCCACCCTAAAATTCGGCGCAACTGCTTATTTGATTCCGGCCAAGCTGTTCATGCAGCCGATTAAGCTTGTGGAATTTTTGAATGAATTTCAAATTAACACCATCTGCTGGGTCGTATCGGCAATGACGATGATTTCCGCTTTTAATACTTTTAAGACCATTATTCCCAAATACCTTTTAAGCGTCAATTTTGGCAGTGAAGTTTTTCCGCTTAAGGAGCTTATAAAATGGCAAGCTGCCCTGCCGGAAGCCAGCTTCGTTAATTTATACGGCCCGACTGAATCAACCGGAATGTGCTGCTATCACAAAATATCCGGGGAAATAAATGACACTAGTGTCATTCCGATCGGCCGCCCCTTTAAAAATACCGAAATCATTATCCTGAATGAACAAGATGAGCGGGCCGCCCTAAATGAAAGCGGGGAAATCTGCGTCCGGGGAACTTCACTTACATTAGGGTATTACAATGATTTTGCCAAAACGGGTTCAGTTTTTGTCCAAAACCCGCTTAACAAAAACTATCCGGAGCTAATCTACCGGACTGGCGACTTAGGTTTCGTTAATGATGAGGGGAATATCGTTTTTTGCTCGCGTAAGGACCATCAGATTAAGCATATGGGACACCGGATTGAGCTAGGTGAAATCGAAGCAAGTGTTTATCTTCTTGCCGAAATAAAAATGGCTTGCTGCCTTTATGACAAAGCCAAAAATAAAATCCGTTTGTTTTATGTTGGTGATATTACCGGGAAAGAGGTGACCGAAAGGCTAAAGGAACTGCTGCCCCGCTATATGATGCCAAACTCGGTTAAAAAGGTCGCCGCTATCCCGCTTAAAGCGAATGGCAAAATCGACCGTGGCGCAATGCGTAACACGCTGCTTGATTCATAAGTTATTGTATTCTTTGTACCAATTCACGAATTTTAACAAGCCTTCCTCAATGCTGGTGTTTGGCTTAAAATCAAAATCGCTGACCAGATCGTCAACATCGGCATAAGTCTTCTTTACATCACCAGGCTGCATTGGCTGAAATTCGCGGATTGCTTTTTTGCCAAGGTAATTTTCCAGCACCTCAACAAAATGAAGCAGGTGTTCCGGATTATTGTTGCCGATATTGTAAATTTTGGATTTTACGCCTTTTTCGTCTGGCGCGGGCGGTGACAAAAGCATATTTTCGATCCCGGCGATGATGTCATCCACATAAGTAAAATCGCGGTACATATCACCATGGTTATTTATCTTAATTGGCTCGCCGCGCATGATTTTTTCGGTGAAAATATAAGCGGCCATGTCGGGGCGGCCATACGGCCCATAAACGGTAAAAAACCTAAGCCCCGTGGCTGGAATCCCATAAAGATGGCTGTATGTGTATGCCATCAGCTCATTTGCTTTTTTTGTCGCGGCATAAAGGCTGATGGGGTGGTCAACATTATCCGCTGTCGAAAAGGGCAGTTTTTCATTGTTGCCATAAACCGAACTTGACGAAGCATATAAAAGGTGGTTAACCGGATAAAAACGGCAAGCTTCCAAAATATGGAAAAAACCGACAATATTTGCGTTAATATAGGTATCGGGATTTTCAATGCTATATCTGACCCCGGCTTGGGCAGCAAGATTGATGACCGTATCGGGGCGATGTTCTTTAAAAAGACTAAAAACCGCTTCTTTATCAGCAAGATCGCCTTTAATAAAGTGAAAATGCTCGTGTTTTTTCAAAATATCCAAGCGGGCATTTTTCAAAGACACATCATAATAATCATTTAAATTGTCAAATCCGATTACCGTTTCATTTTTCTTTAGCAAAGCAAGCGATAAGTGAAAACCGATAAATCCGGCCGCCCCGGTGATTAGGTATTTTTTCATATTGGCTTTTGCCCCATCATCATTCATATTCGACAAACTCATCATATGTATTCCAGATCAAGCAAATCCAAGTCTTACCTTGGTTAAAGATAATTTCATTGTCATTTTCATCGTAAAATTTCGCCGGGGTATGGTCGCCGCCAAAACGCCGCCATGTTGCCGGGATAACTCTTCCGCTAGTAAAGACCTCTGCTTTTCCCTCGCCATGGACGCCAAAAGCAAGATAATCATTGGCATCACGGACTTCACCGTGGGCATATTGCAAAACTATATTCGAAACAGCCAGCTGCTCATTATTCATCTCATCGATATGGCGGCCATTAAACTGAAAACGATAGTAAATATTTTCGTCTTCGTTGTATTCAAATGAAGCTTTAGCATTTCCATAACCGCCGGAATTGGACGAAGTGCCGCCGGGGCGGATAATGGTTGCTTCGGGATAATCGTCGTATAAAACCCTTGTCCCCTCCGCGGCAAAAATGAATTGCGGGACAAAATCAGAGGGATAATCGGGGCTGTAGCCTAAACGGTCAATGGCCTTTTTATAACCCTCAATGTCAAGATAACCTGTATATTCCAACGAATATCCAGACCGGGGAATCCGCCTAAAGGCTTCGTCAGCCCCTCTTTGGATGCCGGAAAGCGTCATGCTGATATTGTCAACTTTTTCGCCATTAATAAGGTCGGCACTATAAGGCACAGCCAGCCCCCAATGGGCGAATAAAGCCCGCTTTCCGATTGCTTCATAAACAAAGTAATCACGTGCTGAACGGGCAGGGCCAAGATGGCTTAAGTCATCATAATCTTCAAAAAATGCCACTAAGCGGGTAATCCGCCCCTCAACCGGGGCTTCAAAAATAATATCAGCCCGCGAAATGCCGTATTTGGGAAGCGCGGCACTGTTGTTGGGCATGACCAGCGCCATCGGCCGTCTTTTTGCTACTGCTTCATCTTTCCAAGCCCCGGTCAGATAGCTTTGGAATAAGCCGTCCTTTACTTCACGGACACCAATAATCGGTACGCCGTTTAGCATATTTTCATCAGAAAATGCCAGTATCTCTGGCCCAGGCTCTTCGAGATCCGGTTCGGGCTCTTCAATGACGACAATCGGCTCTGGAATCGGAAGAGGAACTATTTCACTAGATTCCTTTGACCCGCACCCGGCCATCGTTAATCCTAACAAGCTTAACAGAATAATAACAGGTGTTATTTTTCTAGCGTAAATTTTTGTTTTCATAAAATATTTCCTTTCAAAATTTATCATTCAACAAGAATCGCTTGCGATTCTTGCTAGGGGCTCCAACACACCAAAGGTGTGTTTGCAGCCCCTTTTCTACTCATAAACCGCATATTCAGCATATTCATCCCAGATAAGGCAAATCCAGGTTTTCCCTTGGTTTAAAACGATTTCATAACCATCTTGGTCAAAGAATCTTGCCGGCTCGTTGTCCCTTGCCCTGGTCCAGAAGCCATCAATTACTTTTCCATTGGTAAATACTTTGACTGGTTTTCCGCTGCTGTGCATTTCGAAGACCAAATAATCATTGGGGTCTCTGACTTCGCCATACATATACTGGTAGATAACGTTGGTAAAAGTAAGCTGCTGGTTGTTCATTTCATCAATATGCTTTCCGCCATTGTCAAAACGGTAATAAAGTCGGTCGTCTTCGTTGTATTCAAAAGACGGCTGGGAAACCCCATAACCGCTCCGGTTGCTTTCCGTTCCGCCGGGGCGGATAATTCTTGCGTCGGGATGGTCGGGATATTCTGCGCGGGTCTGGTGGGCAGCAAAGGTAAATTGGGGGGTGAAATTCGATGAATAATGGGTATCATAACCTAAACGGCGGACTGCATCGTTATAACCGTCAATAAACATATATCCGGTAAATTCAATTGCATATCCTGGCCGCGATACCCGTTTAAAGGCTTCCGCCGCCCCTCTGTCAATCCCGGCGACCGGGTTGCTGACATTATCGACCCTGTCGCTATTGATAAGCGGGCCGCAGTATAATACGGTTAAGCCCCAGTTGCAAAAAATTGCTTCTTTGCCCATTGCTTCATATATAAAGTAATCACGGGCAGAGCGGGCCGGCCCGATCCGGTCTAAATCATCATAATCTTCAACGATGGCAAGCAAGCGGGTAATCCGCCCTTCAACAGGGGCTTCAAAAATAACGCTGGCGGCAGAAATGCCATACTGCGGCAACGCCGCTTTGTTATTCGGAATAATAAAAGCAAAAGGCCGCCGTTTTGCGACATCAACATCTTTCCATTCCCCGGTCAGATAACTTTGGTACATTCCGTCTTTTATTTCCCTCGTCCCAATGATCGGGATGCCATTAAGCAAGTTTTCCGGGGCAAAATCCTCTGGCTGTAAAATAATTTCCGGCTCATCTGACTGCTCGTCACCTAAGGCTTCGCCGATTGGAATCGGAAGCGGCTGGATATTGTCTTTATTTGCGCAACCGGAAAGAAAAACAGCGGTTAGCCCTGTTACCAATAAGATATGTATTAAATTTTTCGGAAATTTTAATTTCCACATATAAACCTCTCGCATTTCATGTTTAATCTAAAGCACAATGATTATTATATAGTATAATTAATAATTTTGCAATTATTTATTTATTATGATATTATTAATTAATAATTTCGTAATAATTAACTGTCTTTAGGAGATGTATGGACTTCATAAAAATTCGCATTAAGACCAATACTTTAGCGGCTGATATCATTATCAGTTCTTTATATGATTTGGGGCTTGAGGGAGCAGAAATAGAGGACAAACAGCCGCTCAGTGCCATGGAAAAGGAGCAGATGTTTGTTGATTTAACCCTTGATGAACCTTTCGATGACGGCATTGCTTATCTTAATTTTTACCTTGAAGCCTGTGAGGGGCAAGATGAAGGGCAAGATGAAAGCCTAAGTATTTTACTTAAAGAAATTAATGATGAATTAAACGGCTTAAGGGATTTTCTTGACATCGGCGAGGGGAGCATAACCGTTTCAGAAGTTAAGGCCCTTGACTGGAGCGAGAATTGGAAGCAATATTTCCGCCAGTTTGCCGTTGATGATATTTTGATTGTTCCGTCATGGGAAGAGGCTTCTTCCCCCAATGCCCACCAATATCTGCTGCGGATTGACCCTGGGGCGGCTTTTGGCACAGGCAAGCATGAAACGACCCAGCTTTGTATCCGCCAGCTTAAAAAACATATCAAACCGGGGCAGCGTTTATTAGATATTGGCTGCGGCAGCGGTATTTTAGGGATTCTTTCCCTTATGTTTGGGGCAAAATTAGTTTATGGGACTGACCTTGACCCGAATGCTTTAGCGGTGACAGAGGAAAACTGCCGGGCAAATGGGATTTTACCGGAGCAATTAAAAGTTTTTATCGGCAATATTATTTCTGATGAGCAGATTTTTAAAGCTGTTGGCGGCGAAGAAAGTTTTGATATCGTTGTTTCCAATATAATTGCCGAAGTCCTCATCATGCTAACCCCGGTTGCTTACCGCTTAATAAAAAAAGGCGGGTTACTGATTTTTTCCGGTATTTACGAAAATGAAGACAAGGTCGTCGCCGCATTGATAGCGGTTGGAATGAAGATAATCGAAATTAACCGCCAAGGCGAGTGGGTAAGCGTAACTGCACTAAAGGAGTCATAATGCATCATTTCTTTATCAAACCTGAGCAGATATATAATAATGAAATCATCATCACAGGCAATGATTTCCGCCACATAAAAAATGTCCTGCGCATGAAAATCGGCGAAGAAGCAACTTTAAGCGATGGGGAAAATCCGCTTCTTTACCATGGCATTATTGCGGACTTAAATAATGAAAATGTCCGTTTTGATTTGCTTTACCATGAGGAAATAAATCATGAACTAAAAGCGCGTGTCTACCTTTTCCAAAGCCTGCCCAAAGCTTCCAAAATGGAGCTGATTATCCAAAAAGCGGTTGAGCTTGGCGTCCATGAAATAATCCCGACCGCCACCGACCGCTCCATTGTCCGCTTAGATGAGAAAAAAGCCCTGGCCAAAGTAAAACGCTGGCAAAGCATAAGTGAGGCCGCCGCCAAGCAAAACAAACGCGGGATAGTTCCCATCGTCCGTGAAGTAATGGATTTTTCCCAAGCTATATCTTCTTTAGATATGATGGAAATCAAGATTATTGCTTATGAAATGGCAAATGATATTGAAAAGACCAAAAGCATTATTGCGGGGATAAAACCGGGGCAAAATGTCGCGATTTTCATCGGCCCGGAGGGCGGTTTTTCCAGCCATGAAATAGAACTGGCAACCAAAGCCGGAATAACGCCTGTCACAATGGGCAAACGAATCCTCCGCACCGAAACCGCCGTGTTTGTCATATTAAGTTGGATTATGTACCATCTTGAGATATAGGCATAGAATATATTAAAAGAAGGGCTGCAAACACACCTTTGATGTGTAACAAGCGATTCTAGACGGTTAATGTTACTGCAAATGAGGATATAATATATATGGAAGTTTATTTAGATAATTCAGCTACGACCAAATGCTTTCCCGAAGTAGCCGAGCTAATGAAAAAAATCATGCTGGAAGAATATGGAAATTCTTCAAGCCTGCATAAAAAAGGCCTTGAGGCCGAAAGTTATTTACGTTACGCAAAAGATATCATTGCCCGCAATCTCAAAATTAATGAGAAAGAATTGGTATTTACGTCCGGCGGGACGGAGGCGAATAATCTTGCTTTAGTCGGCTGTGCCTTTGCCAATGCCCGTACCGGCCGCCATCTGATCACAACGAAAATTGAGCATCCTGCTGTTGAGCAGACGATGAAATACTTGGAGCAAGAGGGTTTCCGTGTTACTTACCTGCCCGTTTCAAAAAATGGGGTTATCAGCTTAACTGATTTGAAAAAAGCCATCAATCATGATACGATTCTCGTCTCCATCATGCACACAAATAATGAAATCGGCTCACTCCAGCCCATTGCCGAAGCCGGGCTTTTAATAAAAGAATTAAATCCGCAAATAATTTTTCATGTTGACGCGGTCCAAGGTTTTGGCAAATGCCAAATTTTTCCTAACCGGATGAATATCGATCTTTTAACCGTCAGCGGCCATAAAATTCATGGGCCAAAGGGAGTCGGCTTTTTATATGCCGAGGAAAAAGTGAAAATTCACCCAATCAGCTTTGGCGGAAACCAGCAGCGCGGCCTTAGGTCAGGGACTCTAAACGTCCCGGGAATAGCCGGAATGGCTAAGGCCATCGAAATTAATTACCAAAATATGGCAAAAAACATTGAGAAATTAAATGAACTTAAGTCTTATTTTGCCGCCGGGCTTAAAGGGCTTCCTGAAACCACCATTAACAGCCCCTTAGACGAAAAAGGGGCATCCCATATTATTAATGCAAGCTTTGCCGGAATAAAAAGCGAGGTCTTGCTCCATGCTTTGGAAGCCAAAAATATTTTTGTTTCCGCCGGAAGTGCCTGTTCTGCCGGAAAAGCCAACCACCAATCAGCCACTTTAAAGGCAATCGGCCTTAATAAAGGGGAAATCGAATCCGCAATCCGCTTTAGTTTTTCCTATTATACCGAGATGGAAGAATTAAGCTACACTTTGCAAACAATGTATGATATAATTCCTATGTTGCGAAAATACGTAAAAAGATAATCATATGGATAATTACTATCAATCATTCTTAATTAAATACGCTGAAATCGGGATCAAAGGAAAAAACCGCCATCTTTTTGAAGAGGCATTAGTCCGCCAGATCAAATTTGCCCTAAAAAAAGTGGCCGGAAGTTTTTCTGTCCGGCGGACAAGCGGGCGGATTTATGTTGACGCGCAGACGGATTTTGATTATGATGACACAGTCATGGCCCTCAAATCCGTTTTTGGCATTGCGGGAATTTGCCCGGTGGTATCAATGGCTGACGAGGGTTTTTCGGAATTAAGCAATTTCGTGGTCAAATTCCTTAACGATGTTTATCATCCGGACGCTAAGAAACCGCTTTCTTTTAAAGTTGCTGCCCGCCGCAGCCGGAAAGACTATCCCCTTGACTCAATGGAATTAAACGCCAAGCTAGGGGCTGTTATTTTGGAAAGCTTCCCCTCAATGAGGGTAGACGTTCATAAACCGGATATCATGCTCCACGTTGAAATCCGGGAAAAAATCAACCTATATTCAGAAATAATCCCCGGCCCCGGCGGAATGCCTGTCGGCACGAACGGGAAAGCAATGCTCCTTTTGTCCGGCGGGATTGATTCCCCGGTTGCCGGATATATGATTGCCAAAAGAGGGGTAAAAATCGATGCCGTTTATTTCCATGCCCCCCCTTATACAAGTGAACGCGCCAAGCAAAAAGTCATCGACCTAGCCCGGATAATTTCGCGCTACACCGGCCCGATTTATCTTAATATCATTAACTTTACTGATATCCAGCTTTATATTTATGACCAATGCCCCCATGAGGAACTGACCATCATCATGCGCCGTTATATGATGAGGATTGCTGAGCAGATTGCCAATCAAACTGAATGCTTAGGCCTTATTACTGGCGAAAGCATTGGCCAAGTTGCTTCCCAGACGCTAAAATCCCTTGCCGCAACCAACGAAGCCACCTCCTTGCCTGTTTACCGTCCCCTCATCGGCTTTGACAAAATGGAAATCGTAAGCCTTGCCGGGCAAATCGGCACTTACGAGACATCAATCCAGCCATATGAAGATTGCTGTACCATTTTTGTCGCAAAACATCCGGTGACAAAACCGAATCCGAAAAGAATTTTAAGGAGCGAGACGAGGCTGGCCGAGCGGATAGAGGGGCTAGTGGAAAATGCGGTTAGCGGCAGGGAATTGGTGATAGTAAGGGAATTAGAGGAAACTTAATAATAAAGAGGTGCATAAAAAGGCATAAAAAGGCGCATCATAAGACGCGCCGGATTATTGCTCCGCCGGGGAGCATTATGTTCGGGTAACCAGATTACAGCATATAGGACTTAAGGATTGCCATAACCTCATCGGCTCCGTCTTCGGCATGGATATTAAGATCAATCGGCTTTGAAAGGTCAAGGCTGAAGATACCCATGATTGATTTTGCATCAATGACGTACCTGCCGGAAACCAAGTCAAAGTCATAATCAAATTTCGTAATATCGTTTACGAAAGACTTAACCTTATCAATAGTATTTAATGAAATTTGGACTGTTTTCATTGCTTATACCTCCTTTTTTTGCGTGAAAAACTTGCTTTTCACGTCTTACACCTATATACTAATTCTTTAACAGCGAAATGTCAATGCCTAAACAATACAAAAATAATGGAGATTAATGTGAAAAGTGTAGCATTACATAACTTAGGTTGCAAGGTTAACAGCTACGAACTAGACGTTATGCAACAAAATTTACTTCAAAATGGCTTTTTGATTGTACCTTTTGATCAAGTTGCGGATATTTATATAGTCAATACTTGTACTGTGACCAACATCGCCGACCATAAAAGCAAAAAGATGCTTAACAGGGCCCGCCAGAAAAATCCGCGCGCTGTTGTTGTTGCGGTAGGCTGCTTGGTTGAAGCAAGCGAAGAAGAAATAGAAAACTTGCCGATTGACTTAGCCATTGGGAATAATAGAAAAAATGAGTTAGTGCCGATTTTAAGAGCGTTCTTTAAGGAACGTAAAAAAATCTACCCTAAAGTAGTTGAGGCAAAAGCTGATAATTTATACCTAGAAAAAAGCACTTATGAAGAAATGCAGCTAAAAAAGTCTTGGCATACGCGGGCTTTCATAAAAATCCAGGACGGTTGCAACCAATTCTGCTCTTATTGCATTATCCCCTATGTAAGGGGCAGGGCAAGGAGCAGGCCAGCTTTATCAATCATGAAGGAATTGACCGTGCTGGTCAAAAAGGGCTGCCGCGAGATTGTGCTGACCGGGATTAATTTAAGCGCATATGGACTTGATTTTTCTGATGATAATAATGCCTTTGTGAATTTGCTTAAGGAAATCCATAATATCCCCGGGTTAAGCCGGATCCGCTTAAGCTCGCTTGAACCCCGGCTTATTACGCATGAATTTATTAATGAACTCATTCTGCTGCCAAAAATTTGCCCTCATTTTCATCTGTCCTTGCAAAGCGGCTGTGATTCAGTCCTTGAACGCATGAATCGCCGTTACACTAGTGCTGAATATTATGAAAAAATGGAAATGATAAGAGCGGCATACAAAAATAAGCATGGCCGGGAAGCAGCGATAACCACCGATGTCATTGTTGGTTTTCCCGGCGAAACCGAGGCCGAATTTGCCGAAACAGAAGATTTTGTCCGCCGGGCCGGGTTTGCGAAAATTCATGTTTTTAGATATTCAAAACGGAAAGAGACAAAGGCTTCATCAATGCCAGATCAGATTGCCGCCCCGACTAAAAAAGAGCGGAGCCTTAAGCTTCATAAAATCGGCAAAGAGTCGGCAAAGCAGTTTCTGCGTTCTTATCTTGGCAAAGATGTCACCGTCATTTTGGAAGAAGAAAAAATTATGTATGGCGAAGCTTATTGGCTTGGTTATACGGCCGAATATATAAGAACCGGGATCGCAAAGAGTGCCTTTGCCGGAATGCAGGCTTCACCCGGCCTATTGGTTAATGCGGTCATGACCGGGTTTCTGGCTGCGGAAATCATGAAAGCACAGCTAGTTAACTGGTAAGGCAATAAATAACTCTGCGTGGTGTCTGTGGCCTAAAATAACTGAATAAAAGTTTTTGATATGATAGAAGGCGGCCAAGGCCACACTCCGAGTTATTTTTGCCTTTCCTTACCTGGCTGGTCAATGGCTGGTCAGGCAATAAATAACTCTGCGTGGTGTCTGTGGCCTAAAAATAATTGAATAAAAGGTTTTGATATGATAGAAGGCGGCCAAGGCCACACTACGAGTTATTTTTGCCTTTCCTTACCTGGCTGTATTGGCCTTAACTGCCTAAAAAATGTCTTGACTATTTAAATTAACTTGAAAGATTTGCATAATTAAAGTAAAATAAGATAGGGCTAAATGAGGTATATGATGGAGAATAAAGATTTACAAGAAGATAATACTGTTGATAATGCCGGGGATTTAGGGAATACTCAATTTTTCAATGTTGAGACATTCAAGGAAATAACCGTAAAAAGCACTTTGGCACTGGTTTATGAAGCCCTGACGGAAAAGGGCTATAACCCAGTCAATCAAATTGTCGGTTATATTATGTCAGGCGACCCGACCTATATTACCAGCCACAAAAGCGCCCGCAGCCGGATTATGAAAGTTGAGCGTGATGAATTGGTTGAGGAATTATTAACCGAGTATATCCGCACCCAAAACTTGACGAAATAGATAAGAGGTATTATTTTGCGGATTATGGGACTGGATTTCGGCGCGAAAACAGTTGGCGTAGCAGTTAGCGATCCGCTTCTAATTACTGCGCAAGGCGTTGAGATTATCAGAAGAGAAAAAGAAGATAAGCTTCGCAAGACCTTGGCGCGGATTGAAGAACTCATCCTTTTTTACGATGTTAAAGAAATTGTCTTGGGAATGCCATACAATATGGATGATTCGATTAGCGAGCGGGGATATAAGACCTTAGAATTTAAAGAAAAACTAATGCGGCGAAGCGGTTTAAAGGTCGTCTTATGGGATGAACGGCTGACCACTTTTGAAGCTGAGCTTTTAATGGCAGAAACCGGGGTCAAAAAAGGAAAGCAAAAAAAATATGTGGACATGATTGCAGCGATGGTTATTTTGCAAGAATATATGGAGTCCCTAAATTAATTCGCATAACTGCGTATTTGGTTCAATTGAAAAAGGTATATAATATAATGGAAAAAATAAAATTTAAAACCGACAATGATGAAATTGATTTTTATGTTCTTGAGCAGACAAAGATCGGCGGCATTGATTACATATTGGTGACTGATTCAGAAGCTGGTGAAGACGGTGATGCCTTAATCCTAAAAAATATTGGCGTCCCCGACGATGCCGAAAGCGTTTATGAAATTGTTACTGATGAACTTGAGCTTAATGCAGTAGCGGAAATCTTTAATAGTCTGCTTGAGGATAATGAAGTAGTTTTATAATACTATAATATAACCCTGGAGGTATTTTTTGCGTAATAAAAATGAAATAAGTACTGGCTCACGGCTAAAAATCATTCCGTTAGGAGGCCTTGAGTTAATTGGCATGAATATTACTGCTTTTGAGTATGGCGACAGTATTATCGTTGTTGATTGCGGCTTGGCTTTTCCGGAAGAAGATATGTTAGGAATCGACCTCGTCATTCCCGATATTACTTACCTAAAAGACAATGTCGATAAAATCAAGGCATTCATCATTACCCACGGCCATGAGGATCATATCGGGGCCTTGCCCTACGTCCTCAAAGAAATTAATATCCCGATTTATGCAACTAAGCTGACAATGGGCATAATTGAACACCGTTTGCAAGAGCATAAACTAATGGATATAACCAAGCGTAAGGTAATGCAATTTGGCTGCGCCATGGATTGCAAGCATTTCCGGGTTGAGTTCATCAAGACCAATCATAGCATTGTTGATGCCGCCGCCTTGGCAATCCATACTCCGGTAGGCATTATCGTCCATACTGGCGATTTTAAAGTTGATTATACGCCCGTTTTTGGTGATTCGATTGATTTACAGCGTTTTGCCGAGTTAGGGAAAAAAGGCGTCCTGGCTTTAATGTGCGATTCAACCAATGCCGAACGGCCCGGCTTTACCCAGTCAGAAAGGACGGTTGGCCTTGTCTTTGACCAGATTTTTGAAGAACACAAAGATACGCGGATTTTAATTGCTACTTTTGCCTCAAATGTTGACCGCGTCCAGCAAATTATTAATTCGGCGGAAAAATTCGGCCGGAAAGTAGTCGTTGAAGGCCGGAGCATGGTTAATGTCATTGAAACAGCAACCAATTTGGGCTGCTTGCAAATTCCGGCTAATACCTTGATTGAAGTGGAGCAGCTCAAAAATTATCCGATTGAAAAAACGGTCATCATCACGACCGGAAGCCAAGGCGAAAGCATGGCTGCCCTCTCCCGGATGGCTGGCGATATGCACCGGAAGATTTCGATTGGCCCTAAAGACACCGTTATTTTTTCTTCCCATCCGATTCCGGGCAATGAAAAAGCGGTTACTCATGTCATCAACGATTTATTAAGGAAAGGTGCTGATGTAATTTTCCAGGACGTCCACGTTTCCGGCCATGCCTGCCAAGAAGAAATCAAGCTAATGTATACTCTTCTTGCGCCAAAATTTGCGATTCCGATTCATGGCGAATACAAACACCTGATTGCCCATGCCAAAATCCTAAAGCAGCTTGGCATTGAAAAAGAAAATATTTTTATCCTGCAATCGGGTGATGTCTTAGAACTTACGCATGATATGGCACAGGTGACCGGAAAAGTGCCTGTTGGCACAATCTTTGTTGATGGGCTTGGGGTCGGTGATGTTGGCAATGTTGTTTTGCGTGACCGCCGCCTTTTGTCGGAAGACGGTATTTTAATCGTTGTTGCAACACTTGAAAATGACCATGTCATTGCTGGCCCGGAAATTGTTTCACGCGGTTTTGTTTATGTCAGGGAAGCTGATGTTTTGCTTGACGAAGCCCGCGAATTAGTCCGTGAAACTTTGGATAACTGTGAGCAGAAAAACATTACCGATTGGGGTAAGATAAAGAACTTAATCCGTGATAACCTAAGCGAACTTGTCTGGAAAAAAACCAAACGGCGGCCGATGATTGTGCCGATTTTTATGGAAATCCAATAAAAGGCTGAAAGAATTTCATTCTTTCAGCAACCCGAATCTACGATTCGGATTGAGATTATGAGCTACGCTCAAAGTCTCTAGACTTTGAAAGAGAGATAATAAATGAATCAGGCAATTGAAAAGGCGGCACTGCAATTTACTGCCGATATCAAAGATACGGACACCTACAAAGAATATCGCAAAAGCCTTGATAATATTAAGCAAAATGCGGAATTATATGAAAAGACAAATGAATACAGGCTAAAAAGCTATGAACTGCAAATCGGCGAGCCAACTGCTGATTTACTTGAAAGGATTGACCAGCTTGAGGAAGATTATCAAGCGGTGATTGATGACCAAGTGGCTTGTGATTTTCTCCACGCCGAATTATCGTTTTGCCGAATGATGCAGGAAATAAGTAATTATATTACGGCAAGATTGGATTTTGAATAGTCTCCATGCTTTGGAAGGATGTTAAAATATGAAGGTCAAATATTTAATCGGGGCTGTTTTTGAAACAATGGTAAAAGTGATTGTCTTGTTTCTGATTGTCACCTTTGTTTACCGCACCGCAGTAACGGCTTATGATTTTGGCTACCGCGTCTTTGCGGAAGAGCCCATTTCACGTTCCGGCGGGCGGACAATTACGGTTGCGGTTGCGGAGGATTATACGGTCAGGGGTTTGGCGGAAATGCTAAAAGACCGGGGCTTAATCCGTGATGCCGATCTTTTTGTTGTCCAAGAGCTGCTTTCCGAGCATCATGGCGAAATAAAACCAGGCATCTATGACCTTAGCACAATTATGACTGTTGCGGAAATGCTCCAGATAATGTCAACCGTTAATGAGGAATAGCCAGTAATCATGCCAAAAAAACCTGAACTTCTAATCCCAGCCGGAAGCCTTGAAGTACTAAAAACGGCAGTTAATTTCGGCGCAAATGCCGTTTATATCGGCGGGGAAAGCTATAGCCTCCGGGCGAAAGCCAAGAATTTTTCCCTTACGGAAATGCAGGCGGGCATTAATTTTGCCCATGAACATGGGGTAAAGGTTTATGTCACGGCCAATATTTTTGCCCATAATGAAGATTTAAGTGAAGCAAGAAAATACTTTAACGCTTTAAGGGAAATAAAGCCCGATGCCCTTATTATTGCCGACCCCGGTATGTTTTTGCTCGCGAAAGAAGCTTGCCCTGAGCTGCCCGTCCATATTTCCACCCAGGCAAATAATACCAACTACTTGGCTTTTTGCTTTTGGTATGAGCAGGGAGTAAGACGAGTGGTTGCAGGACGTGAGCTTTCGCTTTCCGAAATCGCCGCTATCCGGAAAAACATTCCTAATGACATGGAAATCGAAGCTTTTATCCATGGGGCGATGTGCATTTCTTATTCCGGGCGTTGTTTGCTTAGCAATTTCCTTAGCAAGCGCGATGCAAACCGGGGGGCTTGTACCCACCCATGCCGCTGGAAATACAGTATCACCGAGGAAACGCGCCCCGGAGAGTATTTTCCGGTTTTTGAAAATGAACGAGGGACTTATATCTTTAATTCCCGCGATTTAAATATGATAAGCCACATTCCGGAACTGGTTAATTCCGGCATTAATAGCTTCAAAATCGAGGGGCGAATGAAAAATGCGCTTTATGTCGCTGCAGCTTGCCGGACTTACCGCAAGGCAATTGATGATTTTTTTAAATCCGAGGAAACCTATCGGAACAATATGGATTGGTATCTTGCGGAAATTTCAAAATGTACATACCGCCATTTTTCAACCGGGTTTTACTTTGGCAAGACTGATGAAACAAGCCAAGTTTATGAAACGGCAAGCTATATAAATGAGGCCATTTATTTAGGCACTATTTCAAGCATTGACCCAATAAAAGGGGCGTGTTTTATCCAAAAAAACAAATTCGCCGTTGATGAAGACATCGAAATAATGAAACCAGACGGCCAAAATATACCTGCCAAGGTCCTTGCCCTCACCGATGAAAACGGAGTGCCTGTAAATAATGCCCCCCACCCTAAGCGGGTCCTCTATGTGACCCTGACCAAGAAGCCTGCGCCGGGTGATATATTACGGAAACAGGCATAGCCGCCTAATAATAGAAAGAGGTATGAAATGAAAGAAAAAATGGAAAAACCAGCCGGAAATTTTCTCGAAAATATCCACAAGGAGGACTATTTAGCCCCCTACCAAACCAAAAAATTAAAAGGTTTGATGTTAAGCGGAAGCCGTGACAAGGAATCATTAAACGGTGTCTGGCATTTTGGCATTGACCAATATGACAACTGCTTACGGGCAAAGTTCTTTGAAGAAAATTATTATGATGATATGGGGCGTGCTTATCCGCTTGATTATAGCTTTGATACTTGGGAAACAATCCAAGTGCCATCATGCTGGAATCTTGCTTCCGAATATTTATTTTTATACGAAGGTTCGCTAGTTTATACCCGGAAATTCCGTTATCAAAGACATGACAAAAACGAGCGGGTTTTCTTACGCTTTGGCGGGGCGGCTTATGTCGCATATGTTTTTGTTAACCAAAAATTTGTTGGTTTCCATGAGGGGGCTTCAACGCCGTTTGAGGTTGAGGTAACTGAACTCTTAAGAGACGAAAACCGCATTGTCGTTGTTGTTAATAATACCCGGAAAAGGACCAATGTCCCTTGCGAAAACACCGACTGGTTTAATTACGGCGGTCTTTACCGCGATGTAGAAATTCTGCGCGTCCCCGAAACCTTTATTAAGGATTTTTCTGTCACGCTTAATCCAGATGGTAACGGGATTCGGGCAACAGTCAAGGTTGATGGGGTAATTGGCAATGGGACGGCAATGCTAAAAATAAGCGAACTGGATTTTGCCGGGGAAATTAATATAACCGATGGCAAAGGCGAAGCCTCTTTTTTGGTAAAACCAAAGCTTTGGTCACCAGAAAACCCGAAACTTTACGATTATAGCCTTGAATACTTAGAGGATAAAGTAAGTGACCGGATTGGCTTCCGCGAAATAAAGGTCGTGGGGACAGATATATATTTAAATGGCGAGCCGATTTTACTTAAAGGGATTTGCGCCCATGAGGACAGCGTCTTTAATGGGAAAGCTGTGACCGAAGCGGAAATCCGTGAAAACTATCGGCTGGCAAAAGAAATGAATTGCAATTATATGCGGCTTGCGCATTACCCTCATTCGGAACAGGCGGCCATTATCGCTGATGAAATGGGGATAATGCTGTGGGAAGAGATTCCGGTTTATTGGGCGATTGAGTTTGAAAATGAAGCTGTTTATGATAATGCCGAAAACCAGTTAACGGAATTAATCACCCGCGACAAAAACCGGGCGAGCGTGATTATCTGGTCAGTCGGTAATGAAAATGTTGATACTGATGTCCGGCTTCACTTTATGAGCCGTTTAGCCAAAAAAGCAAAAGCCCTTGACCCAGCGCGATTAGTTTCTGCCGCCTGCCTTTATGATGGCGAGGCTTTAGTTATTAATGACCGCTTAAGTGAGTTTATTGATATCATTGGGATTAATGAGTACTTTGGCTGGTATCAGCCTGATTTTTCCCAGCTGATCCGCTTATTCGAAAATTCGAAGCCAACAAAACCAGTCGTCATCTGTGAAACAGGAGCCGATGCCCGCTCTTATCATCGTGGCCCAAAGGATGATTTGATGACCGAGGATAACCAGCTTTATGTTTATCAGCGTCAGATTGAAGTTTTAAGCCAAATTCCCTATGTCAAAGGCATAAGCCCCTGGATTTTATTTGACTTCCGCTGCCCAAGGCGGCTCCACTCACTCCAGAACTATTTAAACCTAAAAGGCTTATTATCAGCCGACAAAAGCCATAAGAAGTTGGCTTTTTATGCGATGAAGGAGTTTTTCGCGCGGTGGGGTGAGTAAAGTATTGACATTAGAAGAAGTAAAGCGTATATTAATTGTGGCTGAAAAAATCCACAATTATGGGCTATCGCCAAACGGTAAGGCAACGGACTCTGACTCCGTCATCTCTAGGTTCGAATCCTAGTAGCCCAGTATAGTAGTGCTACAAAATACTAAGGACTAATCAAATGATGCGCATAAAGAATATGGTTTTGAATCATTGGCTATCATTCCCGGCCAGGCTTCGGAGCTATGCCAATCAAAACCATAAAAACGATAATAATAATCACAAATTCAACATGAATTAACATTCTTCCGCCGGATTCACCAACATCAGGAAGTGGTGTCCAATTAAATTGGCTCATCAACGCCAAAACAGCCAAAACATAATTGCCAACAAATATAATTAACAGATTAATTTGCTTTTTAAACTTTTTATCTTTAATTAGCATAACCATAATAATCGCAAGCAAAAATAGATACCATATCGAACCATGCTCATCACTCATAAATAAATGATAACGCATCACTAAGATATTATGACTGGCTTTAGGCGGGTTAAGTGCAAAAAGCAGCATATTAATAATACCAAGGCCAATCGTACAAAGTATATTCATATGCACTAGTAAAAATTTCGGCATTTTTCGATCAGCTAAATGCAAAAAACCAAGATAAGCAATTGAGGTTAGCGGAATTACACTCCCCCTCAGCGGATTCCAAAATGTTGCCCCGCCCGAACCCATATAAATGCAATAAAGAATGAATTGCACAACAGCTATTGCTGTAAAAATCACCGTACAAAAGTAATGCGCTTTTTTGCTTGGAAATAGTTTCCGGGCTAAGACCAAAAAAAGCAAAGCATATAGCGGGCCTTCTATTCGCGCAAAAGCAAACATGAAGAAAAAGGGCAGGGCCAAAGAAAAGTGATATCTAATTTCTGTTTTTGAATATAAAAATAATAATGCGACAAAAGTTCCCAAACATATGCCAATTGGCAGGTTGCTCATTAACCAGCGGAAATGCAAGCGCATCCCTCCCGAACTTATTATTGCAAGAATTGACAAGATAGACATAAATATCGCCATCCCCTTTCTCACGCCATTATGCTGGGCAATGCGGATTAAAACAAGCGCAAGCAAAATGATTCCCGTCATGCCCAATGCCCATATATGGGTGTAAGAAAAATTAAGGCCGAGCATCCGTGCAAGCAGGTGAACGGTTGAGCCATAAATAGAACGGGTAGTGAAGCTATAAAGGCCCACGGTCAACTTACCATTGATCAGGGCATTTTCAGCGATTTCAATACTGCGGGCTGCATCCCCGTCATTAATCCAATATTGGGGGAAAACTGATATAATGGCAAAAAAGAACAGCACTATGACAAAGCAAATCATCAGCGTATATTTCTTATTGACTGCTCCGGCATTGCTGCCATTGTCCATCAATATTTTCCGGCCGAAAATTGCCCAAAGAAAAGCCAAAATAAGTGGAATGACATAACACAATAAAATATTTAAAGGCAAGTTCAAAAGCCCAATGGAATAAACGAAAAAAATCCAAGCTACTATCCCAAGCGGATAAGCTGAAAAAATAAGCAGCTCGCTCCCATATCTCTTAGCAAAAGGCAATTGAAGCAAAATTCCAAGCAAAAAAGCAAAGCATAAAATTATGAATTGCTTAAATATTATCAGCGGAATCGCCCCCTCAAGCACTTCATGATTAAAAATCCCCGCATTAAAATAAGAGTTTTGGTAGTACGTAATATAAGTAAGTGGAAAAATATGCCCGATAGCAAATATGAGCAATATGAAAATGGTCATTATGAAGTATTTATTTTGCTTTAGGTAGTTCATATCGACTCTATCCAATCTCGAGCTGTTAAGCGCCAAACAAATCATCTAACTCAATCTTTGATTGGGCGATACCGGAATAACCCTTATCAGACATCAGTCCCCACGTCGTGACCATTGTGATATGGATGGCACTTTTCGCGCCTGTTTCCTGCAAAAAAACAGCTTTCTTTCTCTCTAACTCCAATGCGTCTTTCTCAGTCATAAGATAAGGATGTTTAGTGTACTTCATTTCACATAAGTTTATTACACCATCGCGCCTGTTTATCAGCAAATCTATTTGCGCATTTGCTGCCGAACCTCTGCTATGCCACGAAGTCACATCTGTTGATACTCCTAGAATTCCCAGCTTTGCTTTCAGTTGCTTAATATGAATCCGGCACAATAATTCAAAAGCAAAACCACTCCAAGCACGATAACCACCGTCCTCAAGATAATTAGTCCAAAAATACTCGTCTTTTGAATTACCATTCTTCATGTACTTTAGATAAAATAGGCTGAATGAATCCTTAAGATAATAATGGGAATTTTTTTTTGCTTTCGTGAAGTCATTATATTTTTCGATGAAATCACATTGTTCAAGTTCATTTAACAACTCCGTAAAGTGACCATTCGGTTGTATTTTTATCGTCTTACTTAGTTCAGCCCTGCTCATGCCGCTACGCTTTTTTGACAGAGCTTCGATTATGGCGATATGACGGTGTGCATTCTTGAATAGGGACTTATATAGCTCTTCATATTCGTAACGGAGCGGTGCCTTATCAGCAAAACAAAGTTGGTCAACATTTTGTGATAATGATAAATTCTTTTGAAGCAGATTTAAATAATATGGAATGCCCCCGAAAATCATGTAACATTCAGCTATTTGATACCGAGTCATTACAATACTTCGGCTCTTTATGAATTCTTCAGCTTCATTAAGTGAAAATGGTGCAAGATACATTCTGCCGGTGATACGGTTATGGAGACCGCCTTTGTTCCTAAATAATTTCTTGGTTATCCAAGATGTTGCTGAACCACAACCAATGAATAGTAATTCTGGCACTGATGAAGCCCAGCTATTCCAAAAATAATCAAATGCCGCCAAAAAATCAGAGCCGCGACCATCAAGCCAAGGCATTTCGTCAATGAACACTACCTTTTTGCAATTGGGTTTTCCCTTAAGATATTCTTTTAGTTTTTCAAATGCATCTGCCCAGTTTTTTGATGGACTGGTAATCACACCACCATATTCAATGACGGACTTATCGAAATTAGCTAAGTTGGCGGCGTTAGAATTACTGATCGCCCCTGTAAAATAGAATGCAAACTTTCCTTCGAAGAACTCTTTAATTAAAAATGTTTTCCCAACGCGGCGACGACCATATACGATCACCAATTCCGGCTTTTCCGATTCATAGTACCGTTTGAGTTCTTCCTTTTCAGATTTTCTTCCAATGATATTCATTTATTAAGCATCTCTCATTTTCTAATCGGGCTAAAACAACCTTTTTTTATGCGTTTTAGCCCGATTAATGCGCGATTTTTAAATTCATAAAGCTTTTTCCGGGCTAGATAGCCGTTTTTTTATGCGTTTTAGCCCATTTCATTATATCATCAGCTAATAATATTTTCAAGCATTTTCCCCAGCTTCATCATCCACCATAAAAACATCATCCTTATCACGGACGACGATTTTTCCGTCTTCAATTTCATAAATAATATCGGCATTCTTGATTGTTGTTAAACGGTGGGCAATGATGAGGATTGTTTTCATGCCGTGAAAACTGTCAATTGCATTCATTACCGCATTTTCTGTTTCATTGTCAAGTGCCGAAGTCGCCTCATCGAGAATGAGGATTTCGGGGTCATGGTATAATGCCCTTGCAATGCCGATGCGCTGCCTTTGCCCTCCCGATAGGCGGACACCGCGGTCACCGACAAAGGTATCTAATCCCTCTGGCAAGCTTTCGACAAAATCGCTTAATTGTGCTTTGCTAATTGCTTCGTCAACTGCATTTTGGTCTATCTCGTCTTCGCTGATTCCAAACGCAACATTATTTCGGATTGTGTCATCACTCAAATAAATCGCCTGTGGTATATAGCCAATATGCTGACGCCACAAATCAAGATTTTTAAAGATGTTCATATCATCAACCGTGACTTTGCCAAACTGCGGTTCCAATAAGCCCAAAATAATATCCGCCATTGTTGTCTTGCCAGCACCGGAACTGCCGATAAAAGCAACTGTTTTTCCTTTTGGAATTTCGCATTCGGCATTATCCAAAATCTTTTTATCGGTCTTAGGATAGGTATAGCTGATATAGCGGGCAACTATGCTTTTTTCAAAATGCCACTCTTTATTTTCTTGTTCAAATGCTTTGCTGTTTTCAACAGCTTCTATTCCTTTTATGTCCTCGTAGACTAAATTAACCGATGGCAAAGTGGTTGAAATACCGCTAATATGCTCATTTATCCGGTTGGCGGAGGGCAGGAGGCGAAAAGCCGCTACCGCAAAAACTGCCAGCTGGGAAACAAAGTCTGCGGTATCACTTCTGCCAAAATTTAATTTAATAATGATGGCGATTATCATTCCGATTATGCAAATCGTTTCAACTATATATTTTGGCGTATTAACCATCAGGCTATTTTTTCTCGTAACATTTACATATTGGCGATAATTTTTCCGGTAAGACTCAATAAAATAAAATGCCCGGTTGAGAACCGTTATCTCTTTGATTCCATGGAGTGATTGGTTAAGCCATTTAAGCATACTGGCAAAATAAACCCTCCCATCGGCGGCCAGCCTGCGGATATACCCGCGTGTGATTTTCGTATACAGCCCAATACAGATAATTAGCGATAAGCCCACGACAACAGCCATTGACTGGCTGACTGAAAAAAGAGCAGCCCCAAGTAAAATGCAGACGGTTATTTCTGTCAGCAAATGCGCAAAATGCATCAGCATTTTTGTAAAAATGACTGTATCATTCGATACGTTACGGATTAAATCGGCAATATTTGTATTAAGGTGAAATAAGTACGACTCTTTCAGATATCCTGCCAATAATCTAGTCGCCATCCGGCTTTGCATTTTAAGCGTAAAATTTATGGTGTAACGCTGCTGAAACCAAAGAAAACTGTTTTTAACTATATATATAAGCGCAATAATCACACACAAAATCGAAAGAAAATATTCAAAGGACGATGGTTTGAAAAATTCATGCACCAAGCTAAGAATCCTGCTTTGCTCGATGCTCTCCGGATTCATCATTGCCGTAATGAAAGGCTGGAAAATGGCGACTGCTGCCAGCTCAAGAAAACTGCCGACCAGAATCATCAGAAATAAAATAACTATTTTGAATTTGTCCCTGCTGCTAAAAATATATAAAAGCTTATTTATCATCTTATACCCCATGTTTACGCAGTTACGAATACCGAAAGTACTGCCGCCTTTTTAATTATAAACTACTTAAGGCATTTTGTATATGATGGCTTTGTAAATCAATACTTCTCAAAACTTCGTTCACAATTAAGTTAACCTCACTTATCTTGCACATAAATCATCTCCAACAATTCCTGATATGATCTTTACAATTTCCAAATAACTCTGAAAGCTACATTTTTCCTCAATAATCCGATAACTGGCCGCTCCCATTTCCGGAATCCGTCCCGCATTATCGCATATCATTTTTATTGCTCTCTTTAACGCTTCTTTCTGATTGTCGGCAAATATATATCCGTTCTCGCCATTTTCTATATAACAAGCCGTGCCGTTTGTATCGGAGCATATTACTGGCAAGGAATGGGCCATCGCTTCTAATTGGGAAATGCTCGCTGGCTCAAGGGTACTGGGTAAAACGAAAAAATCCGCTTTTTCATATTCGCAAAAAATCATGGCACGGCTTAAGTTTTTATGCAAAACTACTTTATCGTTTAATTGGTTGTCCGTAACAAATTGCTGAACCTCACGATAATAATCATAGTTTTTCTCGGTTTTTAATTCCCCGGCAATGGTCAGATATATTTTTTGCTTCGCGTTTAAATTTAGTTCGTTTATTATCTCTAACAGCATGAGATGATTTTTGCGCTTTTCATACTTGCCAACGCAAAAAATCCTCAAAGCATTATCCTTGCTGTACTGCTTCTTTTCCGGCGCAAGCATTAACGGCATGACAAAGGGAACATAATAAGCATTCGGCTCAATCGCCTTACCCGCTCCCGGCAGCCCAAGAACCGGGGTTATCCGCTTAGATGGTACTAATGACCGTACTAATCGATGCGGCAAATCATTTCTTAAGTTTCCTTCCCACAGCGGGCTTTGGTTGTATAAAATTGTCGTGATTCTAATCCAGCGGCAAATCAAATTGGCAAAAATAGTATAAACGGACCGCTCGCACAAAATAGCGATATCAGGCCGAAAATCCCGGATGTTCCGGTAAAGCTTTAAGAGCGGCGGCAATCCAGTTTTGACTTTCTTAAAACCCAATTGGTCTTTAGGCCATTTTTTAATTATCCTAATAATATCCCAAATAAAGTCGGTCAGCCGTGAATAGCCCAAAACAAGCGGAGTCACACATGAATAATCCTCCGTTTGGCCTGCAAATTGGCTAATGAACATAACCTCGTTACCTTGCTTTACTAATCCTTCCATTATTGGGACTTGATTAGTATGGTAGCGGGCTGCGACATATAAAAAACGCATTAATATATCCTCTGTTCTATTAGATAAAGACACTCTACTTTCCAATTAACCAGCATAAGTATTTTCAATACTTCCACTCCCCCTTAAAAAACTTATTTCTCACCACCCACCAAGACGGTTTCCAGATATATTTTTTCATCGCCGGAGATACCGAACCAATCATCCAGCAGTTGCGTTCACATTTACGCACTTTCGCCCGCACGTCCCTGGCAGCCGCGCTATTCCATAATTCGTCCCAAGCCTGGGTGTTAAGGTTTCCCATGATTTCTTTTTCTTCTGTTCCATTACACGGCATTACATCGCCAAAAGGGTCAATAAAAAAAGTGTCAAAGCTCATATCGCAGGGCAAAAGGCGGGGCTTTTGGTTGATGTAATTTATTAAGCCGTAATTAAAATAAGCGCGAAACCATTTTTTAGGGCTTTTTGATTTGAGCAATTTATTGATAAGCTTGGCAATTTGTGCTGTAACCAAGGCTTTATCGTGAATGGCATTCCTGCTTTCAACAAAATAAAAACTGTTATGGAGAGTGGCTGTCGCAAATTCCATTCCCATTTTATCAGAAATTTCGTATAACGGAAGCAAATCTTTGCAGTTCATATCTTGGATGGTCATGCCAAAGCCGACATCTTTCATGCCCATTGCTTTTAGCTTCTTTAGGGTATTGTAGCCACGGTTAAAGCCGTCATCAAGGCCGCGGATTTTATTGTTCGTTTCTTCCAGCCCCTCAATTGATATCCGGATGCCGACTTGGGGAAATTCCTCACATAAGGCAATAATCCGGTCTGTGTAAAACCCATTCGTAGAAATGACAATCCTGTCACTTTTTTTGTATAATTCGCCAATAACCAAGGCTAAATCATCACGCATAAAGGGTTCGCCCCCGGTGACATTGGTAAAGTACATCGCGGGCAATTTTCTGATTGTTTCAATTGTTAACTCGTCTTCCGGCCGTGACGGCTCTTTGTAACGGCTGCACATATTGCAGCGGGCGTTACAGCGGTAAGTGACGATGACTGTTCCGTTTAGTTTTGGCATTTTTGGCTCTCTTTCTACAAGAATTTTCCCATATATATTTGTAAATGAATGATCCGTCACGAACCATTACTGTAATAGCTGTTCGTACCGCTCCTGCTCCCGTTACTTTAACAGCTTTTACTTTGCCTCCTATTCTTCTTGAATAAGCCTTTGTCCCTCAAGTTTCATAGGCGTTACAATGTCGGTTGGTACTTCAAACGCGCCTGTACGATTAGTAACTGTAATTACATTATTTATTTGGAAAACCAACAAAATTTTTGCCCAATCTGCTTTTCTATAAGATCGTCTCAACAATAATCTTGCCGTTTCTTTCAACTGATTTCATTCCTGTTTTTTTATTTTTGTTGAAATTGAAAACTATCATATAACCTTTTTCAAGATTATGCCGATCTAGATAATGGCATAACTGTGATTCCCCCTCTTCATGATAGCTTCCGCCGCGCCAAATTTTGAGCTCGATGATATACTGCTTGCCAAGATAATCTACAACAATATCCATTCTGGTATTATCAAAAGTCTGGGCTTCGCGATAATAATTTCCCGTCCCATTAATAATTTGCTTTAAATGCATTAAAAATATTTTGCATCCATTCTTTTCAAGAAAAACCCGGTCATTTTCACGATATATTTCGGCATAGTATTCCGCAAATTTTTCCATCACTAAATCCATATTAAGATGACCATCCTTTGTGAATTGATTCAAATTCTTAATATCGGCTAGTTCATCCCTGTTTTTAAATTCTGCTTCTGATAGGAAAAATAGATTTAGTTTCATCTCAAAAATGCGGTTGGCTACTGCTACGGCATTCCTTCCGCCATCTTGACGGATAAAGCCAAACATAAAGCCCAAGTTAATGACAAAGCTGTTAATATCAAACGTATACTTTTGGTCGTAGAAAAGAATATTGTGGAGCATCTTATAAAGCTCGGGATACTCGGAAAGCTTCTTAATCATATCATCAAATAAAAGATTTTGCTCATTAAGCAATATGCGGATGGCTTCATGAAAGCCTTCAAATGACCAAGCAGCGCTTTTATCATGAAATTGCTCCGCCTTGGATATCTCCTCATCGATAATTTTGCAAATGCGCGAAACTAAAAAAGGGTAACCTAAGGTATACTCGTATATTAAATATGCAATTTCATTTATGGCCATTCCCGTTTGAAACTCGCGTTCATAATCTCCCAGCATGATGGCAATTTCCGCTGCCGAAAAACTCATATCAACCCGGAAATCAGCGGCAATATTCCAAGGACTGTTATATTGGCGTTCATTATCATTGCGCATTTTCAGCTTCAAATTTTTGATGTCATAAACTCCGGCAAGAATAACAGACTGGAAAGAAGGAAATCTGTCTCGGTCTAAATATTTTTTTCTTAACATACTAAGAAAATCCAAGAATACTTTGTAATTTCCGGCCTTATCAACCTCATCGATTAGCAATATTACTGGCTTATCAGCTTTATGGCATAACTCAGATATGAACTCAGATAATTGAAATAAGGTCCGATTTTCCGCGAAACCATTTAGCAATTCCAAAGCCCAAGGTGTTTCCTTCTCGTATTGGATTATCTTTCTAATTAAATCATAAAATCTATGGCAAAACTTTTCTTCATTTTCACACGTTTCATCAGTAATATCTTCAAAACTAAGCAAAAATACCATATATTCATTGGATAGTGATTTTGCTAATCGTTTCAATGTCGTTGTCTTACCATATTGTCTGGCACGGTTAATGATAAAGTAGTCATTCCGGGAAATCATCTTTTTTATCTCAGTAAGTTTTCCTTCTATGTCCACCATATAATGCAAATTCGGACTACAATAACCAGTGACATTAAAATATTTTTCCATCGCTTATTCCTTAATCTAATAGCTTTTTACTTTAATTCTAGCTGACGAAATACTTAAAGTCAATTGAATTATCCTTGATTATTCATTATTTTTTCCCAAAATTCTCACGAAATAGTGCTACTGCCCTTCACCCTGCCGAAACTTACGCTTTAAAACATCTTTCCCGGCATTAATCAAATAAATAAAATGCTCAGATTTGCGGAAAAGCAAAAGAAAGACCACGTTTGGCACAACTATAGTTATCAAAATCTTTAATAAGAAAGCCATGATACTTTCGCTCTGAACCTGCATGACCGCCCATTTTGCGATAAATGCCGTCAGCATAAAAACAATGGCATAGCGGACATAATCAGAGAAAAATTTCGCCGGAGGCATTTTTAGGCCGAACTTATAATTAATGCGCGGTTCAAACCATGACAGCAAAAATATCCTGCTGCCTAACGTGCCAAGCAAAACGCCTAAGACTCCAAGCGGATTGACCAATAGAAGAGACAAGATGACGTTAAGGATCGCACCGAGGACCGGGCGGAGCCTGCCATACCGATAAAGGCCCATCGTATTGCGGTATGCCATCGTTGGCTGGTGTAAGCCAAAAAGAAATCCGCTTAAACTAATTGTTAAAACAATTTCTTCTCCAAACAAGTAAAATTCGCCAAAAACCAATTTAATAAATGGATTTAACAGATTGAAAAAAGCAATATTCGTAAAGCCATAAAGCCAAAAAGCAATAAACAAAAAGCTCCGGTAAATCCTTTCTCTTGTCCCGGTATCTGACAGGGCATTTAAATTCCCGATGCTGGCGGTTGCTGATTGGAAAACGGTTGAAAGCAGGCTGTTCACCCCTTTGGTAATCAGCAAATAATTGCTGTAAATCCCAACTGACGCAAAGCTGACAAAATATGAGATTATCATATTATCAAGCCCTGTGCCTAATAAAGAACCCGTTTTATAAAGAATCAGCGATTTTACATTTACTTTGATATCTTGTTTTGTCTCTTCCGGAAGCGGGGCAATATTTTTTTCTTTGATAATTGGATAAAGTTTTTCGGCCAGCCTTGAAATATATATGTTGCTCAAAATATTTATGATGATATTCATAAGGAAGTAAAGGATAAAATTCTGGAAGACAAGCAGAATAATGATTTGCGTGCCTGTCAGTAAAATACTGCTGGCAATATTTACCCTTGATATCAGATAATTGGCTTGTGACGCGCTGATTATTGAACGGCGGTATGCGAAAAAATATGATGAAACAGAGTTAATCAAAAACAAGAAAAAAATGAAATAGATATTTTCTGGGATGTCCGGTTCACGATTGATAATCATTTTAATAAATGGCATGAAGATAATGCCAATTGCGAATACAATCAGGGCAATTAACCGATATGCCCTTTTATATAAATACATCAGGGATTTTATTTTTTCATTATCACTGGTTGCCAGCGGTTTATAAAGGCTATAAATTATCGCCCCGCCAAAGCCTAATTCGGCCAGTGAAAGCACGGTTAATATAGAAGAAAAAAGACCGTTTAAGCTAAGGTATTCATTTCCCAGCGTGACAATCAATACTTTTCGGCTAAAAAAAGCCAAACCCAATGAAAGGACCTGGGCAAACAGGCCAGTCGTCAAGTTTTTTATGATATAATCAATTCGTGTCCGTTTCACTTACACCCTTTTCAAACCTCCCTGATACTTGAGGGGTTAATGCAAATGCGGTCTGCCCGGTTATTATATAACGCGGCAAAGTAACTAAAAGAGCTGTTCGCCAAAATCATTCCCTGGCACCTGCTCATCAAATCCATATCAATATAGCTTTTTTCGCCCTCATTTCCGGTGATAAAAATCAGCTTGCCTTTTGCTTTGTCAAGCCCAAGATTGCGAAAGTTGGCTTCACACCAGGGAATGTCATCAGAAAAAACAAGGTATGCCGCATTAGGAAGGGCCGCCGTCATATTCTCCATTGCTTCCTGATAAAATTGCTCCGGAAGATTATAGCCTAGCGTAATAAAGTCGCCGCGCCGGATATGAACTGATACACAGCGTTCTTTTTCTATCAATTCAGCATAAAGCAGGTTTACTTTATCATTTATCGGTGGGAAAACCAGTTCTTTCATTAGCGTTTCCCGGATTTTTAGAAACCAGTTTTTGTTTATCCAGTAGCCAAAATAATAAATATTTTCCGCCAAGCTGACGATGTCGGGGTGATATCCGTTTGATGGGACAAAATGAACCTCGCCGTCAAAAGAAAAATTATTCGTTTCGGCAACCATGACAATGTCAGAACCCATGTCTTTCATCTGCTGGCAAAGATCACCGCCCCCGCCTTTAGCCACACTTACCATATATTCCCAGACATCAGGCTCAAAATAATTACTAATCAAATTCGGCTTTACGCCAAAAACCCGCTCCAGTTCATAACCGTTATGTTCATGGACTTTAAAGAACTTCATATCGTCAAGATATATTACGTCCTGCGAATGAAGCTGAAAATAACGGTAAAATATATATTGGAATATTTGGTTGCCTAAGCCCCCGTTAAAATATTGAATTTTCATATCCACTCCATGTCATTGCGTCACCTGCGAGCCGTGTCATTGCGGCCTACGAGCCGCAATCTGCGCAATCCGCAATCTCCGCTAACCTTCTTTGCGCAGGGACAAAATCGCCGCATTTCCTATAGTACATCAAGGCAATGTCCTGATACTCTTTTTTATCACCTGCAGCTTGGCTTAATGCCATATTATCATAAATGACGGCAATTTGGTAGTATGGCAAAAATGTCGTAACGCCCTGCTGTTTTCCTTCCGGCATATTTATCACCTTAAGGAACTCTGCTAATGCCTTTAGCGGCTGGTTATTTTCGGCATAAATACGCCCCATCAAGTAAACAAAATCAGGGACTGCGGAAAATTCCGGATAAATTCCTTCGAAATTTAACGCTTCTTCATTCCGCTTAAGCTTTAATAATGATTGCCCATATGCCACCACCATGGTCTGGACATATTCAAGGGACGGCTCTAGGTCAAACGCTAAACCTTTGCCGAACCATTCACAGGCTTTTTCATATTCATCACCCATAACATAGGATTGGCCCAGCTGAAAATAATTATAAGCGTCCTGCGGGTCCTTTTCAAGGGCGGCCATCAGCAAATCGATGTTGCGTTTGTTTTTTGCGGAAATCTTGGAAGCAGAACCGACATATCCGGTATGATAAAGCTTTAAAGGGATATCGAAAGAGAATATTTCTTTCCCCTCTTTATAATTAAGCGGAACAACCTGCTCATGAATCGCGCCAGCAAAATGGTTATACTTTCGCGAATAAAGACGCACCAATTTTGTCGTATAGGTCCGTTTTCCTGTTTCGTCATTACCCTGCATTTCATTTTCGATGTCAAGAACGCCAACATAACGCGGGTACTGCCGGATCAAAGATAATATCTGCGGCAGTTTTATTGCGGTTATATATTCGTCACAATCGATGGCAAGAATCCAGTTATTTGTTGCCTTTGATGCCGCAAAATTCCGGGCCGCGCTAAAATCATCAACCCACTCAAAATCAAAAACTTTCGCATTATAAGAAGCAGCGATTTCTTTTGTTTTATCCGCTGAACCTGTATCAACCAAAATGACCTCAAAACCATATGGCTTAAGGCTCTCAAGACATCTTGGCAAATTCTCTTCTTCATCTTTTGCAATCATGCAGACGCTGACCGGGGGCATATTTTACCTTTCTTCACAAAGCAGAAATCATCCAATTTTTTTGTCTACAATATCAATCATTTTTTCCATCACAAGCGGATATGAATAACAGCGTTTCACTTTTTCATATCCGGCAATGGCGATTTTTTGCCTTGCCCTTTCGTTCCTCAAATAAAATCTGACCTTATCCTTAAGCTCATCCATGCTCTCATATAAAACAATTTCTTTATCGACAACAAATAAATCCGCCAACTCCCTTTGATAATTGCTTAGCATAAAGCCGCCGACACTCATCACGTCAAAAACCCTAAGCGGCGTTCCGGTTTCAATTGACCTTAAGGAAATATTTAGGTTAATTTTTGATAAATGGAAAACCTTTGGTGCTTCAAGATAAGGATCAACCGGCTTGTGGGCAATGACTTTCTTGGGTATTCCGCTTTTGCTCCCAGTATAAAGATGGACATCATACGTCTTTGCCAATTCCTTAAGCACCCTCACGCGGTCACGGTGGGTTATTTCGCGGGCCAAAATCGTTTCATAATAACGCCGATTGGGTATATTATAGCTTTTTTCTGCGTCAACATTTAATGCCATCATGATGTCAACTGTTTCTTTTGACAAGCGGTCAAAGATTGAACTGTCGCGCCGCCAATCACCAAGCATACTTTCAATGAAATGCTCCATGTCAGCCTTGACCTTCTCTTTTAACTCAGGGGACTCAAATTCGCTTTCGCGGATTTTCTTTAGGTACTTGGCATAATAACCAACATCATAGAGGCTGCCGACTAATGAAATATCGTGGCTATACTTTTTTTCATCTTCGGCCGTGATAATCAACCCTTGCATCCGGGAGACATTTCCGGCCAGATGCATATAATTTATGTGGGTATGCTGCTTGCCTTCTTCCTTTAAGCGTTCCATTTCTTTTTTGTCCATGCAAAAAGCATGGGTGGTCGGATATAGCGCAAACCAGCCGTTTAATTCCTTTAGCGGCGAATCATACGCCCATGCAATATAGGGAACATCTACCTCGTAGCAGGCTTGGGCAATTTCCGGTGAAAGGTCAAAGGTAATCACATAATCAACGCGGTGCTGTTTGAGCCGTTCGGCAAAATCGTCCTTGCTCCGCTCATCATAGTCCTGAATATGGACTTTGTTAAATTCAATACTAACCTCATGCCCTAGCTCAAGCAGCCCCCACGGGATATGCTGGCAATTCACGATGTCGGTATATACACATAAGAATCTTTTGACTTCCGGGAAAAAATCCGGATAAGCCGCCAGCAACTTCCGGCGGCAAGACTCATAAAAAGCGCTGATTTCCTGAATCCCATTGTCATGGATATACCACGAACTGGGTTGCCCTGGGACAACAATGCGCATTCCCTGACGCCGAAATTCAAGGCATTGCGAAACATCATAAAAATCCCAGCCGTCAAAAATATCCTCCCGCCAAGGGATATCATACTGCGTAATCATTATCATGCCGTCAATTGCTTCAACATCATGTAAACCGTCAGTTATGACATTGATTTTTAGTTCTTCTTTGGCGGCTTTTTGCTTTTCAAGTTGGTAAATATTTCCAATTAGAGTGCCATCTTTTATTACCCCAGTACTAGGGAGCTTTGACGTGCCAGTAAGGCCGATTAGCCCAATTGCCGGATCGGACGCAAATATGTTAATTATATCAAATAGTAAATCGCGGTTGCGGATAAAGATATCTTGGTGCAGATAGATCTTATATTTTGCGTCAGAGGCTTTCATTCCCTCATTGTAACCGGAAGCCATCGAATGCGCATCAGGGATTATCAAGGTATCAACCTCGTAACCATCCGGAATGTTTAATAGGCATAAATAATTAAAGCATTCCTGCAAATAGTAGTCATCGTTGCTGCACATGATAAAAGCAAATTTGTTTTCCATTACACACCCCCTGCATTCTTAAAGCTTAAGCATAACTATTAGTTATTTCATTTATCCGGCTGACTATTTTATCCCCGTTTTCGGCTTCTCTTTCCAAAAATGCTTGAAAAGCAGTCTGGCTTAATTGCATTTCGGAAATGTTGTTAAGCCCGGCAAGGCATAGTTCCGGCGGCAAGTCATTTTCCAAGCGGAAAAAGGCGTGGCGGATCAGCTTTGCTTTAGTTATTACTTCCTCGACACTCCTTATTCCAGCAAAAATATGATGCTCGCCTTTTGCCGTCTCGTCCATCCATATTTCTTGAAACCATTTCGTTAAACGGAGTCCGTCATCTCTCTTAAATAAAACGTCCCACGTTTGATTCAACAAAACTATTGATTTCACAATCGAATCACGGTCGCCGTTTGCTAGCAGGGAATCAAGCTCGCTTTTCACTCTATCAATGTGGTTTTTAACTTCTTGCTCTTTCATAAAATAATCCTAAACACCAATAGTATCCTTGCGGATACTATTGGCTGCGGAGTTATCCGCTTGCATTATGTTTATTTTTATTATCCAAGTAAGGATAATACACCCTGGTTCGCTTGGTTCGCTTGCGCTAACATCGCTTGGCCGGCTTGGGCAAGGATATTATTATTGGCAAATTTTACCATTTCTAGTGCCATATCAGTATCACGGATAGCTGATTCGGCGGCAGTCGTATTTTCAACGACATTTTTCAAGTTGGCAACTGTATGTTCAAGCCTGTTCTGGACTGCACCCAAGTCTGAACGCTGGGTTGATATTTCTTTTAAAGCCCATTTGATTGTTGAGACCGTTGCTTGGAAATTCGTAAAGGTTTCGCTGCCAGTTGATGTAACATTTAATACACCTTCTTCGTTTCCGTCAACAGTAACTAATGTTACTCCGTAATCAGACGCTCCGGCAGTTATGCTTTGCCAATCCATCTTGGTAATCGTAATTGCGATTTGGTTTTCATGGGTTGCTTCTGATCCAACTTGCAGTCTTTTCCCGGGGGAGAACGAGCCATCAAGCAATTTTTGTTCATTAAAAGTCGTTGTTTCTGCGACCCGGTCAATTTCGACCTTTAAGGCATTTAATTCTGACTGGATATAACCGCGGTCTACTGTTTGCAAGGTTTCATTACCTGCTTTTACTGCCAGCTCATTCATGCGTTGCAGCATTGAATGGACTTCGTTTAATGCACCCTCTGCTGTCTGGACGCAGGATATTCCGTCTTGGGCGTTATAAGTAGCTTGGGTAAGCCCGCGGATCTGGCGGCGCATTTTTTCTGAAATGGCCAGCCCTGCGGCATCATCGGCGGCGCGGTTGATTTTGTAGCCCGATGAAAGCTTTTCGGTTGATTTTGCTTGCGATGCGGTCGTTATTGCCAGCATCCTATTTGAATTCATTGCGGTTAAGTTGTGTTGTACTACCATAATTATTCCTCCTTGAAGCAGATGCGCTTTGCGCTATCTTTCCTTTAATTGGTGTGTTATTGTTTACTTGGTTTAATCAATTTCTGCATTTTTGCTCAATCTTACAGTGGGCCGGCGTTTTGCGGGCCAAATAGTTTACGTTATAAATCTCCTTATTATTTGATATTTTGGTTGATATTCCTAGCACGTTATTCTTGTGCTTTTAACCGGTTTGACAAGTAATCCTTTACTTAAATATTATATCGGAACTAATTGAAAATACTTTAGCTTTTTTATGAATATTTTTTTATCCACGAAAAAAAGGTGACGCGCAGCCGCGTCACCTTAAGAGAATGCCAACGCTCAAAAGCGCGTTGGCACTCTCATTAAAATGTATACACATCTGCCTATTTCTCTATAATACGAAAAAGAGGCTGAAAATCAGCCTCTTTCGCTCTAGGAGTAATCTTCGTTTTGAACTCAAACTATTACGCCAATAATGCAAGTACGCCTTGGTTAGCTTGGTTAGCTTGTGCCAACATCGCCTGACCGGCTTGGGAGAGAATGTTATTGTTCGAGAAACGAACCATTTCACTTGCCATGTCAGTATCACGGATTGCGGATTCAGCTGCGGTGGTGTTCTCAACAACGTTTTTCAAGTTAGCTACTGTGTGTTCCAAACGGTTTTGGATTGCGCCCATGTCCGAACGTTGCGTTGAGACATTTTCGAGAGCCGTTTTGATAATGCTGACAGCTCCCCCGACCACACTGTAATCGTCTGATGTTACGTTGATTGTGCCGCTTGCCGAAATCTTTGCCCAGCTCATTTCGCTGATCTTGATGTCGATTTGGTTGGCAGAGCCTACTTCAGCACCGACCTGAATCTTCTTGCCGTCTTCAAAGCCACCATTTAATAAATTCATTTCATTAAAAGTGGTGGTTGCGGCTACGCGGTCGATTTCTGTTACTAAGGCGTTAATTTCTGACTGAATGTAGTTCCTGTCGATGGTTTGGTTTGTCTGATTGCCAGCTTTGATAGCAAGTTCATTCATGCGTTGAAGCATTGCGTGAACTTCGTTCAAAGCACCTTCAGCGGTTTGCAGGGCGGAAATTCCATCCTGGGCATTCGCTGTTGCTTGGGTCAGACCCCGGATTTGACGTCTCATTTTTTCTGAGATGGCAAGACCGGCGGCGTCGTCAGCTGCGCGGTTAATCTTGTAACCCGATGACAGTTTCTCAGTTGACTTTGCCTGAGCTGACGTGGTGACACTCAACATTCTGTTTGAGTTCATTGCGGTAAGATTGTTTTGTACTACCATAATTTTTCCTCCTTGAAGTTTTGCCCCATATCCTTATGGGAAATCGGCTAAATCAGCCATGTAACTATATAAAAAGGTTTTCACCCAGTTACCAAAACTAAAATCGCCATGAACATCCATAAACACTAGATGCGCATAACGATCGAATTGGAGTCAATATCTTACCTGTTGCTTTTGTTGTTGCATCCTTGCGATAAATATTTAGTTAATTATGATTAAGATATCCATATCTTAAATCCATAAGCTGGGAAGGTGGGCGGCCACTTGAGAGGTCATGGCCGCCCTAATCTTACCGGGTCATACTAAAGTATGACTTATAATATAACCTTTATAATAAGGCTAGTACACCTTGGTTAGCTTGGTTAGCTTGTGCTAACATTGCCTGGCCGGCCTGGGCGAGAATGTTGTTGTTCGAGAATCTGACCATCTCGCTTGCCATGTCGGTGTCACGGATTGCTGACTCGGCGGCAGAGGTGTTTTCGACAACGTTCTTCAAGTTGTTGACGGTGTGCTCTAAGCGGTTCTGGACAGCACCCATGTCGGAACGCATTGTTGATACTTCTTGCAGGGCCGCTTTGATGACTGATACAGTCGTCCGGAAGAACTCATAATCCGTGGTGGCGATGTCAAGGGTTGATGCTCCGCCAGTTACGCCAAATGCGGTTGAGCCAGCGGTGATTGATTCCCAGTCCATGCTCCTGATGGTGATGGAGATCTGGTTGGCGCTTTGTACTTCCGAGCCAACTTGGATTTTCTTTCCGTCAGCAAAGCTTCCGTCAAGCAGTTTCTGCTCATTGAAGGTTGTGGTTTCGGAAACGCGGTTTATCTCGACTCTTAAGGCATTAAGTTCGGATTGGATGTAATTCCTGTCAACCGACTCTAATGTCTGGTTGCCGGCTTTGATGGCAAGCTCGTTCATGCGTTGGAGCATTGAGTGAACTTCGTTCAAAGCGCCTTCTGCGGTTTGCAGACAAGATATTCCGTCTTGGGCATTGGCTGTTGCTTGGGTAAGTCCGCGGATTTGACGTCTCATTTTTTCTGAGATGGCGAGACCTGCTGCATCGTCAGCTGCACGGTTAATTTTGTAACCAGATGAAAGCTTTTCAGTTGACTTTGCTTGAGATGCTGTCGTGACGCTGAGCATCCTGTTTGAATTCATAGCGGTAAGATTGTTTTGTACTACCATATTATATTCCTCCTTGAATATGTGTCCCTTGGCAGCCTATCTGCTAGGGCAACCGCATCCGTGCGGTTTTGTTTCTGTGTAATATATATCGGACCATTTTTGAAATACTTTAGCTTTATTTAAAAATTTTTTTAAATAAAATTTGGCAAAGAACCGATCCGTTTTCTTTACCTTAATGGCGCCTACCTATCGGGGGCTTAGAAGCCCCCGGTAAGTATGTCCGCCTGACTATTTAGCCAAGTAATGCCAGTACACCTTGGTTAGCTTGGTTGGCTTGGGACAACATAGCTTGGCCAGCTTGGGCAAGAATGTTATTGTTTGAGAAGCTTACCATTTCTAATGCCATGTCAGTATCGCGGATTTGCGATTCAGCTGCGCTGGTATTCTCAACAACATTCTTTAGGTTGTTTACAGTATGTTCTAATCTGTTTTGGACTGCACCCATGTCCGAACGCATTGTGGAGACTGTTTTTAATGCCCACTTAATGCTGGAAACGGTCGCCCTGATGTCGTCATATACCGATGCTTCTGTGCCTGATACTTTTAAAATGCCTTCTTGGCTGCTTGTTACGCCTGGGTCAGTGCTAGATACCAGAATGCCGTTATAGTCCCCGGCTCCTTCGGTGATTGCCGCCCAGCTCATGTGACTGATTGTAATCGTAATCTGGTTGGCTTCTTGGATTTCCGCACCAACTTGGATTTTTTTCCCATCGGAGAAGCTGCCGTCAAGCAATTTTTGCTCGTTAAAAGTAGTAGTTTCTGCAACACGGTCTATCTCTACACGCAAAGCCGTAAGTTCTGACTGGATATAATTACGGTCAACTGACTGCAAGGTTTCATTTCCGGCTTTGATTGCAAGCTCATTCATGCGTTGAAGCATTGAATGGACTTCGTTCAATGCGCCTTCAGCGGTTTGCAGACAAGAAATTCCATCTTGGGCATTCGCGGTGGCCTGGGTTAATCCTCTTATTTGACGTCTCATTTTTTCTGAGATCGCCAGACCGGCAGCGTCGTCAGCAGCGCGGTTAATTTTGTAACCGGACGACAGTTTTTCGGTCGATTTTGCTTGTGATGCTGTTGTAACGCTCAGCATCCGATTAGAATTCATAGCTGTAAGATTGTTTTGTACTACCATAATATATTCCTCCTTGAATATGTTGTGTCGCATCCTTGCGATAATATTTGGTTTACAAGATATATATCGGCTTGTTTTGGGAATACTTTATAAAAAAATTGTATTTTTCCCAATAAAAAAAGGACTGCCCTAAGCAGTCCCTTTTTTATTTTTTTTACTACGGTTTCGCTATGCTTTTTACAGTAATGCCAAGACACCTTGGTTAGCTTGGTTCGCTTGTGCAAGCATTGCCTGGCCGGCCTGGGCGAGAATGTTGTTGTTCGAGAATCTGACCATCTCGCTTGCCATGTCGGTGTCACGGATTGCTGACTCGGCGGCAGAGGTGTTTTCGACAACGTTCTTCAAGTTGTTGACGGTGTGCTCTAAGCGGTTCTGGACAGCACCCATGTCGGAACGCATTGTTGATACTTCTTGCAGGGCCGCTTTGATGACTGATACAGTCGTCCGGAAGAACTCATAATCCGTGGTGGCGATGTCAAGGGTTGATGCTCCGCCAGTTACGCCAAATGCGGTTGAGCCAGCGGTGATTGATTCCCAGTCCATGCTCCTGATGGTGATGGAGATCTGGTTGGCGCTTTGTACTTCCGAGCCAACTTGGATTTTCTTTCCGTCAGCAAAGCTTCCGTCAAGCAGTTTCTGCTCATTGAAGGTTGTGGTTTCGGAAACGCGGTTTATCTCGACTCTTAAGGCATTAAGTTCGGATTGGATGTAATTCCTGTCAACCGACTCTAATGTCTGGTTGCCGGCTTTGATGGCAAGCTCGTTCATGCGTTGGAGCATTGAGTGAACTTCGTTCAAAGCGCCTTCTGCGGTTTGCAGACAAGATATTCCGTCTTGGGCATTGGCTGTTGCTTGGGTAAGTCCGCGGATTTGACGTCTCATTTTTTCTGAGATGGCGAGACCTGCTGCATCGTCAGCTGCACGGTTAATTTTGTAACCAGATGAAAGCTTTTCAGTTGACTTTGCTTGAGATGCTGTCGTGACGCTGAGCATCCTGTTTGAATTCATAGCGGTAAGATTGTTTTGTACTACCATATTATATTCCTCCTTGAATATCCTCTCGGCTTAGGGTATTTGCTTTAAGCCGGAATACCGCATCCATGCGGCGATAGTGGTTTGTAATTAATATATCGGATTGATTTTCAAAAACTTTAGAGGCAAATTAAAAAATTTCAATAATTATTTGCGAAAATTATTTAAAAGTAATTTGCAAAAATTACTTAAAAGTAGTTTGTAAAAACTACTTTTAAAAAATTTTATTTTTTTGTGTCCATAAAGCGCGGAGCAACCTCTTGGTTTGTCATCCGGTTCATGAAATCATAGGTTGACTTCGCCCTTATCCGTTCCGTCCTAATGTCATCGTGGCTTTTTTTAAAGTATTTATCCACTAATGCTTTGTTGCGGACTTCTTGGGCTTGAATCGAAACGCTTAATTCCGTAATTTCAGAAATCAAAATTTTAAAGCCTTCGATTTCTAATTTGAACTTATCCTTATTGGCTAAAAGATTATCCTTAATCCGGTCATAAACGGTTTCAAAGCCGCTGTCCAGTTTGTTAAGATCATCAATCAACCCGGTTTTTTTATCAACAATCGCTTCAAAATCATCAAAAGAAACCTGCTCCGCTTTTAAAGCGTTTTCTTGGTTTAGGTTTTCCGCTTCGATTTGATTTAAAATGCCTTTTTTCTTCGTTAAACTGTCTTTGAGTATTTGCAATTCAATCATTTTACACCTCATGCCATTTCACAAGCGGAGCTTGTGAAACTGCAAAAAACTTTAGTTTTTTATAAAAAGTGAAAATTTTAATTTTCACACTACACCTCTGCCATTTCACAAGCTAAGCTTGTGAATAAAATTCCTTCCTCAACGGGCATTTTTCATTACTTCTTTCCACGTATCGCGCATTGTCCGAAGATGAGTCACGATTTCCTCAACAATCAAAGCATCTTTGCTGACATTGGCGTCAATGATCCGCTCTTGGAGATAAGCATAGACGCGGTCAAAATCCTGCGCCACCGGATATTTCATATCAAGGGTGGCGCGGAAATTGTCTACAATTCGCTGGACTTTGATGATATTGGTATGGGCTTTTTGAATATCCTTATGCTCAATCGCCGAAATGGCAATATTGCCAAACTTGATTGCCCCTTCATATAGCATTAATACCAATTCCGCTGGTGAAGCGGTTAAAATCTTTGAGTTGTTATACTGGGCATATGCGTTCATCATTGCCATTTATATATCCACGCTCCTTTCAAAGTCTGGAGCACCCCGAATCACGATTCGGGTTGTCTCCCTCGTTAGATATTCGTAGTCTGCTAAAACTATTTACATTAGCGTCCGCCCATCGACATCCCTAGCAGGCCGGAAATTGCGCTTTGGCTTGATTGCATTTTCGCAAGAGCCACTTCCATCCGTGAGAATTGCTTGTAATACTTATCTTCTAAATCTTTTAGCCTTGCTTCCTGCCTGGCAATTGAATCATTAAGGGAAGCATACTCCCGCTGTAACTGCTTATCATTATAAATTGTATTAACACTCTTAAACTGGTCACTGCGCTCAAGCAAAATCTTATCCATTGCAGTATAAAGATTCCGTGACAGGGCAGTAAAGAAATCGGTGACCTGCCTTGGATCGTTGGCGATCATTTCCCGCAATTTGTCTGCCTTTCCTGACGTATGGGCGCTATCATCATCGCCGTCAATGAACAGGGCATTTTTCTCGTTAAGGGGGGCAAGGAAGAAATCAAGGGCCCCAATGCCAAAGTTCGATAAGTATAATGTCTTGTCACCCAGTTCCACTCCTCCCATCATTGCTTCTTTCATTTTGCTTGAGATATTAAAGAGTGAATTATCACGGCGGAGCAGGGATTCTTTAATCTTCTTTTCCCAGTCTTCGATTTCCCGCTCACTCATCGCTTCTTTTTCTTCATCAGTTAAGGGTTTGTAGTCCCTGGCCGATGGAGCGTTATAAAGACGGTCCATCTCATTTATCAAAGCATTATATTCTTTAAGGAAATCCTTAATCATATCATAAATGCCTTGGGTATCGTCTTCCGTGGTGATGGAAATAGTCTCGCCCGGTTCTGTTACTTGGTTTGCGGTGATGGTAAGGCCATTGATATTAAAAACATTGGTGCTGTTCGTGAACTTCGCGCCGTTTAATAAAATCTCGGCATCTTCGCCGTGAATCCGGCTTGCACCGTTTAAGCCAATTTGGTTGCCGGTCAGGGTAAGGGCATGGTTGGCAAAAGCAATATCGGTATCTATTTTGCTCTCGGCTTGTAATTGGCGGCTGTCGTCATCATCAGCAATGTCCTGCAACTCTTCAATAGATAATAATAATTCTTCTTTTTTTTCATGATCTTTCATAAAATCGGGTCCAGTATAATCATTGTAACCCATAGCTTCAATTTGGCCATTGACATCGGCGATTTCATCTTCTAGTGCTTTGATGTTTAACTCATGTGCTTCTTTGTCTTCATCGCTTAAGCCTGTAATATCTTCAGCTTTTAAATTTACAAGTTCCTCTTGCTTAGCCTCAATGATTGATATTTTTTCATTTACAAAAGCTTGTATTTCGAAAAAAACTTGTGCGTTAGAAAGCCCATCATAATTACCTGCCGGATTATTTTGATTAAGCCATTCTCTATGGGCATTAACTTTTTTATCAATGCTTTCTTCTAGTGCTGTTAATGATTCTTTGGCAGATTTTAGAGCCGCTTCGCTAGCTTCTAGCATTTTCTCCATCTCTGCTTCAAGAAGGGCTTGGTATTCCGCAGTAAAAGTCGTCCCGTCAGCTTCGAATTTCTGTACCGCTGCCAAGCTTTCATAATCACTGCTTTCAAAGACATTAATACCCAGCGCGTTAAGAGCCGAGAAACCATTTTCATTATTTGCAACGAGCGTAAAATCATTTGCTGCCCCCATTGTCTGGGAACTGATAAAGAAACGGCCGTTGCCCTCATCAAAGTTGGCATTTAGGCCAGCGCTCCGGAATTGCTGAATAAGGTCTTGAACCTTGGTTTCGCCGTTAAGGTTGATTTGCCTTTCATTGCCGTTTACTTTGACGGTAAAACTCGTATCGCCGCCGTCAAAATTCATGATTTCAGATAGCTTTGTCTCTGATGTAATCGCCGCTCCGTCTAGTTTTTTGATTTGCGCACCCGTCAGGATTCCGGTTTTGGCCAGTTTGTTAATCTGCAAATTCTGGACGCCATTAACCGCGTTGCCGCCTGTGACAACACTTGCTTTATTATTTGATACCCGGCTTAATTTTTTCGCATAAGCGTCAGAAAAACGCATTTTGCCCAAAGTGCCATTAAATAGCTTAAGCGCCCGGTTGTTCAAGTCTTTCCAAGCGTCCTGCTTCCATTGGATTGAGGTTTGGTTTTGCTTGATGGTATCAACCTTTGCTCTTTGCCCGCGTACCAATTCTTGGATAATCCGATCGGTATCTAATCCTGAGTTCATTCCTGTTATTCTAATCATCTTTTTACCTTTTCCCTTTCAATGCCGTGAATGAAATTGCTATGTTCTTCCAATGCCTGAATGCAATTCTTTCAACCTAGCGCCTTTCATCTACCAACAGCCCCGCGAGTTCCCATGCCTTGGCAATCATGTCGAGTGTCTTTTCGGGCGGGAGTTCTTTAATCAGCTCTTTGGTGTCTTTGTCAACGATTTTGATCGTCACGCGGTTAGTCTTTTCGTGGACGCCAAAAACTGCCTCCGAATGTGCCATGTTTTTATTAAGTGTATCGACTGCCTTTTTAATTTGATCAGCGGAAATCATTTCCTGATCTTTTGTGTTTCCGTTCTGGCCTTGGCCAGCCTTGTCGTTATTTTGGCTATTGTTTTCGGGCTTCGCAACCGTAATCGTCGTGCTGTCAATAAAAGCACTCGGATCAACTGTAACCGGATTGCTTTTTTCTGTTGTCGGCACTGGCGTCATCTGCCGTTGAATGGGTTGTGCATTTAAAGTCATGATGCTTCCAATTGGTTCCATTTTATCACCTCCATGTGAAATTTGATACAACAAAGTTTTTTTGAGCCTAATTTTATGTCAATTCTGCTAAAAAAGACCTAGATAGTTTACGTCTATGGTAATTATATCGGAATAAATGAGGAAATATTTAGAGGAAAATGCAAAAAAATTAAAAGCATAATAAATTTTATGTAAAAGGACATTCTAAGCGATGTCAAAATGCCATCACTAAGCGATGATCAGGTCATTTCACTAAATGCCAAAGGCCATTGCTTTCCCAATGGCCATCATCTACAAATCACCCCATTTTTATCCGAACAAATTTTTAAGGGCTTTCATGCCTTCGGCACTGGTTGCTTCTTTATTGGCATTCTGGATGTCGAGATATACTTCTTTTCTGTAAACAGGAATTTCCTTTGGGGCGGCAATGCCAATCTTTACCTGTTCACCCCTAATTTCCAGTATCGTCACTTCGATATTGTTGTTTATCATGATTGCTTCGTTTTTTCTGCGCGATAAAGCTAACATTTATTCACCCCCTTCTTTCATTGCGGCGTTTAGGATGTCATAAATCGGAAATTTTATTTCGTATTGCTTATCTTCCAATATGACCTGACACGCCTTCCTAGTTGCCGAATTGACAACGATAGGGCCTTTTAAGTTAACTGACATGGTCTTGATATCTTTGGGAACGGTGAGCGTAACAAGGATCAGCATTTCATTATCGGCAAGCTGTCCGATTGGTCCAAACACATCGTCATCAATCACCGGATTGTAATCAGGGGCGATAATAAGAGGGTCCATCACCGGCATAGCAAATGCGGCTTCTTGGATTGACTGGAGCCAATGGACATTTCCGGTCCCTTGTTCGTCATCGTGGACGAGGGCAAAATCGGTCAAATCGGGAAAGCCGATGATCCCGGCGGGAAAGTGGATGCTCTTTCCGTCATCGATTTCGATTTCGCCAAAATTTTTTGTTGCGATTATCATTTTTTTCTCCTTTACTATAAATCCATGCTTATGCACTAAGCTGCTTCGATAGCAGCTTTCGATAGCAGCTTTCAATGATATACGAGTTGCTCCGCACTTCGTGCTTTCGCAACTCTACAAAAATTCGAACTCCGCCCTAAGCGGGCTGCTTTCTCATTTTTGTTCGGGTCCCAAAGCCATAATTCTTCATGCAAGCATGAAAATTATGGCTTTTTGGACCCTATATCATATGAAATTCATAAGTGATGTCTGCATAATCTTTCCGGTTGCCATCAAGGCAGCGTTATATGATAATTCCGTGCTGGTCAGCTTAATTGCCACTTCTGCGATATCAATATCTTCATTTTCTGACCGGAGGACCTCAAAAGTCGTCTTCTGCGACAACAAGCGGTTGCTTATCAAATCAAGGCGGGCGCTTCTTGTTCCTGAATCGGTGACAGCAACATTGATATCATCTAAAGCCTTTTGCATGACTGTAATCGAATCTTCAAACATCTGGTGGACGTTATTGCGGATAAAATCGTAGGCTTTCTGTGCCGCGTCAAGCTGTTTCTGCGCCAGCGTATACTCTGGAGTTCCTTCGCTTAAGCCCCCGATGACTCCCCTCATGTCCTCAACAATCCTCTGAATCTCAAGAAGCTCCCTTACTGCTTTGTCAAGATCATCAACATTACGTTTCATTGTATGCTGGAAAACATCTTCGGCTAAAGTATTAATTCTGATTCTTTGATTATATCCTACATCATATTCGATGATTTGTCCATTGCTATCGCCATTTAAATATTCCGGATTGTAATCAATGACTTCCGTTGAGCCGTCATCTTTGGTTTCGGTCGAAATACAAGCAAAATAATGTTCCGGGCGAAGATCGCCTTCTTTCCAGTCATCTTTTTCATAAGTGACGCGGATTTCCGTGTCCGGATTAACCGCAGTCCTAAGTGCCTGGTATGTCACATCAGAAAATAAAAGCTCGCCTGTTTCGGGGATAAAGACCACGCCGCCGCTTCCGGCTTCATTCCATGCTTTAACCGTCTGATAAGGGTCGGGTGAATCCGCTGCCGACACCACGGTTGGCATAATGCTTACGGTATCATATTCTATGACCGGGGCTACATCATCCCTAATGTCATCATAAGCAAGCCGTAAACGCCAGATATTAGCATTGCTGATATCCTGTTCGGTAAGGGCGGGGAAATCCAGATAATTGCTTTTGCTTAGATTGGCCAGATCTTCTAAATCAGTATAATTAAGCTGGTCAAATGATTTTAGGTCAAGCTGTTCCGTAATTTCATAATTGAGATTTTGCTCCAAAACATCCTTGGTAAAGCTAAGGGGCGTATCTGTCCGATAACCAGTAAAAATATAACGCCCGGCATAGTCTACGTTTGCGGTGGCATAAACCTCATCGCGCAATGATTTGATCTGCTCCATCAGAATATTAATATCAGTTGGAGTCAAATCCTTGTTGGCAGCCTTTTGCATTTGCTTAATCAGGCCATTGCCGCCGCCGATAATCTCACTTGCTGTACTAAGGGCATCCTCAGTAACAGTAAGCCACGCATCGGCATCTTTTGCGTTCCTGTCATTGTATTGGGTAAGCTCCGAGACACTTGTACGCAGGCGCAAAGCGCGGATCGCGACAATCGGATCATCTGACGGACGTGTCAGTTTCTTTTGGGTTGACATCATTGTGCTAAGCTTATCTTGCAAAATCTTGTTGTTGTTGATATTATACAGAGAATTATTCTGCATTATCTTGTTGGTCATTCTCATGGGAATACCTGCCTTTCAAGCGGTTTATCCAGCTATGCTGAAACGCTATCGGGCATCCGTGCCTAAATCATTCGCATCCTGCTATTTTATATATCGGATAATTTATTAATAATATTAGAAGAAAGCAATTACACAATTACATGAACATATTAAAAGCTTTGCTTCCATTTCTAAACCCCGGTCTGCAAAATCAAGCGATTATAAATCTCGGTCAGCGTCTGGATCATGCGCGAGGATAAATGGTACGCATTCTGGAATTTGACCAGATTCATCGCTTCCTCATCTTCATCAACGCCGGATATTGAGCTTCTCTGGTTGTCAATCGCCGTCGCCATGCCCCGAAAAGTATTATGGAAAGTATTCGCGTTGCTTGCATTTAGGGCAACATCACCAAGCAGCATTTCCAGGAAATCCTTTGCCGTCCCATTGCGGAAGCTGAACATCTCTTTGCTGTTTAGAAGCTGGTAGACCTTGTGGGCCTGCTCGCTTTGCTCGTTTCCTGCCGATGATTCGCTTTTTGCTCCCAAAAGATCCGCATTTTGCATAAGCGCATCGTTTATCGCAATATTTCCCGCCGTTATTACATAAAGCCCGCTGCCATATGAAGCCAGCAACTCCGTTGCGCTATATTGCTGTCCGCCCCGGGCCCCGCTGCTGATAGAGCCGCTAAACAAAATCGCGCCGGGATCACCTTGGTTGTCAAAACCGTTGGCAGTAAAAATATAATATCTTCCATCTTCACCAAGCACTCCATTGTCGGGCATTGCCGCCGGGGGCTGGACATCTGACAAAGCATATTCGCCGTGGAAAATCTCGTTTACTTTTTCCGCAAAACCACGAAGCCAAGCATTCATCTGGGTCATATAATAAGGAATGCCTTGATATTCAACTGACCTGCCAATTAGGACATCATTACCGATTCTGGAAGCATTGATAATTTCATCACTTTTTTCATTGTCCATGATAAAATTATATTGAGCGACTCCGTCAACGACTTCATATTTCCAATCCTGGAAATAATAAAGCTGGCCGCCGATGACCATTTGCCCGCCTGTATCAGAAAGATTGCAAAGCTTCATGTCCATTAAATTAACATCGCTGACCGCAACTGTAATCGAAGAAGTCAGCTGGCCATTATAAACAACCGTATCAACGTCCCTTAATCTTCCATTAAAATGGAAACCGTTATTGCCGTCCCTCATTTCGACCAAGCCCCGGAGCTTACCGCTCATTGAAGCACTTTGCAAGCCAAAATCATTGCCGTTTGCCCATTTGATGTCAAAAAGCCCATCGATGTCAGTCTGGTTCACTTTTTCATTCGGTTTTCTTGATGTGCATTCTAACTGGTTAAACTCGCCGCCATTGCTAAGGATTTGGCCGCCATTAATTGAGACGATATACATTGTCGCCCCGGTATGCCTGTCAGGGTCATTAACATCAGTAACCGGATATTCATCTACTTTTACGTCAACAAGCAAGGATAAATTGTCGATTAGTTTTTCCCGCTGGTCACGCAGTTCATTGGCGACAGTCCCGCTCATTTCAATGACATTAATCTGCTTGTGCAAAATAGCCAGCTTTTCGGCAATTGCGTTAATCTCATCAACCGTTTGCTTGATTTCGAGATTGAGGTCATTTTGCATTTCCCTGAGATTTCCATACATATTATTAAAATAATCGGTCATTGCTTTCATTGATGAAATATAGGCGGTTTTTGTTGAAGTAGAGCTAGCATCCTTTGTGACTTCCTGGAGTGCCATTGCCATCCGGTTAAAAAGGGTATTAAAGCCCGATAAGTTGTCGTCAATGAAATAATCCTCAAGTGTCTGCATATAATACTGCTGGACCTCGTATTTGCCTAACCTGTTTTGGTTATTCCAGTATTTTACATCGTAAAAATTGCTCCGGATTCGTTCTATTGCAATGACATTAACCCCTGCCCCGGCGCAGCCGTAAGTTGCAAAGGTCCTTAAAGGGTCGCTGGCTTCCTGGACCACCTTCTGGCGGCTATAACCAACGGTCTGGGTATTTGCGATATTGTTTGCCGTGGTATTAAGGGCGGCATTGGCACTCCTTAGGCCGCTTCCAGCCACGTATAATCCAAAAAATTGTGACGGCATAGTACTCCTCGTATTATATAGTAGTAGTGTTTATTGTCCCTCTCCAAGGACAGTATGTTATACTCTTACAGACGCTGTGGATCAGTATAGTTCTCCTAACGCTTTGACGTTTTCAGAAAGGCTA
>WRLH01000021.1 GCA_009777715.1 Lachnospiraceae bacterium | reverse complement strand
CTTGTCTCAAAGGGTAGTGCGTGGAAAATTTTTGCTCATGTACATTCAAGTCTTTCATCATGCGATGGAGAGTGCGATTAATAAGGCCGACCCTTGAGAATCGTCGTTACTTATGCGGTGTATTTTACCACATTATGTAACGCAACGATTCTCTCGGAGCGAAAGCGGGTCGGGCGGTGAATCGACACTCTCAAACGCGCGGATTTAAAGCGCGGAGCGAAAGCGGGTCGGGCGGTGAATTGACAGCTCTCGTATACGCGGAAACAGCTTTCATAAGTGGAAATTTATTTGCTCATGTACTGTGAAATACGTGGAAGCTCATATTGGGATTGCGGCTCAAAGGCCGCAATGACGAAGGCCGCAATGACATGATTCAGAGAACGCAATGACGCAGGCCGCGACCGCAAAAAAAGGGCTTCCAACGCGGAAGCCCTTTTTTCATATATACATCTCAATTACAAACTTACTCTTTAACGCCGCCTAACATCAACCCATTAACGAAATACTTCTGCAAGAACGGATAAACAAGCAATATCGGCAGGGCAGTAACAACCGTAATTGTTGAGCGGAGCGATAACGGCGTGACCTGCGTCTGCCCAAAGGAAGCCTGGGCCGCCTGAGTAGCCGCCGCCGCCGCACTGTTCCCGGCCGAAGCCGCATTAGCAAGCAGCTTTTGTAATTCGTATTGCAGAGTGGTTAAATGTGACGCGCCGGGATTGTAAAGGAAGTTGGTGAACCAATCGTTCCAGCTTCCTACCGCAACGAACAAAGTAATCGTTGCCAGCACCGGAATACATAACGGAGTAACAATCTGGGCAAAAATACGGAACTCACTTGCACCGTCAATTTTCGCCGATTCAATCAGTGATTCGGGAAGAGAGCGGATATAAGTCCGGATAACGATTAAGTTAAAGGTGGAAATCATCCCCGGCAGCCAATAGACTGTAAACGTATTAAGCAAGCCTAGCTGTTGCATGAAAAGATAATTGGGAATCATGCCAACGTTAAAGTACATTGTAATAACAAAGATAATTGTAATCGGCTTCACAAATAAATAATGACGGCGTGATAGAACATAAGCAAGCATGGTCGTTGGAATAAGGTTTGAAATAACCGTCACGACAAGCCGGGCGACGCTGACATAAAAAGCGGTCAGAATCGATGGCATATTTAGGACGATTTCATAATTCCTAAGCGTCCATGCCCGCGGCCAAATCGTGATTCCGCCGCGTGTTGAATCAATTGCTTCATTAAAGGAAACCGCAAGGACATTCAGCATGGGATAAAGCATTACCGCGGCAAGGATAATTAAGAACGCGGTGTTTAAAATGGTAAAGGTGACGTTTTCAAAGGAAAGATTAGCCCTTTTCTTGTTGACAAGGACAACCGTGCCATCTTCGCGTTTTACTTTTACTTGTTTGTATTTTTTGGATTTCAATTCACTCATGATGGTTTCCTCCTATACTAATCTTTCCGAGCCGAGAACTTTGGCAAGCCAGTTCGCTGCTGAAACAAAGAAAATGGCGACTATTGTTTTCATAATCCCGGCAACAGTCCCGATATGGAACTGGGATCTGACTTGAATACCGTACCTAAGCACGAAAATATCAATATTTTCTGCCATTTCTTTATTAACTGATCCGCCAAGGAAATACTGGATTTCAAAGCCGGATTCAAGCATATACCCGGTTGACATAATTAAGAGGATAACAATCGTTGCTTTGATGCTGGGTAAAGTGATATGCCACATTTTGCGCCAGCGGTTTGCGCCGTCAATTTCGGCGGCTTCGTAAAGCTGGGGATCAATTGCGGTCATTGCGGCAAGATAGATAATCGTGTTCCAGCCTAGGCTTTTCCACAGCTGGCCGCCGGCAACGATGCCCCAGAAATATTGCGGATGGTTTAGGAATTGAATCGGTTCTTTTAAGATGCCTAACCATTCATAAAGGACGATATTGATAAAACCGCCCGACTGCGGCAATGAAAGCGCGGTGGCAATCATGCCTGTTGCGATAATCCAGCTCAAGAAATGGGGCATATATGAGATATTCTGGATAATTCTTTTAAAACCTCTGTTTCTTACCTCATTAAGTAATAGCGAAAGACCAATCGCACAGACAAACCCTAATGCCATTGAAAGCAGACTTTGAGCAAAAGTATTGCGGACTGAACGCAAAAACATTTGCCCGTAAAGGGTATTATTATTTAATAAGTTCTGGAAATTGGTAAGTCCGACCCATTCCTGGTCCCATACGTTCCTAATCGCCGGCTTATAATTCTGGAAGGCCATCGCCCAGCCAGTAATTGGAAAATATCGGAAAAATATTATGTATAATAATAGCGGAACACTCATGATAATCAACTCACGTTGAAGCCAGATATTTCGCCACGTTAATTGCGGTTTTGCCCGATGAAGATGTTCATCATTAAATTTTGCTCTTTTCTGTCTCTTTTCCTTGGTTTTCATGGATTCACGTCCTTTACTTTACTTTAATTGATAAAAGGGGGGGACAGATAAATCTGTCCCCCAATGGGTAAAAGCTAATGATTATTGATTTGCAAGAATATCGTCAACGATAACATTAATTTCGTCGAGATATAATTGGGTGTCAATTAAGGCTACTTGGCCAACGAACTCTTCCCAAACACTTTCAAAAGTATCTGGAGTTGCTAAGGCAAGGCGAGCGAAATATGGATATTGGATTTCGTCAAGCATTTGGTTAGCAAGGGAAGCTTCTACTGAAAGCATACCATGAAGCTGCCAAATAGGATAGAATGAAGGCATTTCATAAGCATCATTAAAGAATTGTGCCCAGTATTGCTTGTTATAAGCAGTAAGGAAGTTCTGGTCATATTCGCCAAGGCCGTCAAAGAATTCTCTGCCTTGGAAACCAGCGGAGTCAGCATTGCCATCAGGCCATAAGCCTTGGAATTTCGGAAGCTGATCACGGAAAGCACGTGCTTGGTTGCTGGCTTGCCATAAAGCGTCATACTGCTCATCGCGCATTTGTTGGGTACGATAGTAGCTGCCATCAGCGTCTACTAAATAATCTTCGCCTTCAATGCCCCAGAAAAGAAGCTTCTGCCAGTATTCGGTCATCATGATTTCTAAGAAATCAAGCAGCATTTCTGGATTTTCAGCGTCAACGGAGATACCCATGCCCTGATGGACATTCATAATCTGGCCAGTTGAATAATGAGGAGCGATTCCGTCAAAAGTAGGCATTAGCGGTACATAAGTACGCTCATATCTTTCTTCTGCACGAAGTGAATCTTGGGCAAGACCAAACGCCCAACGTTGGTGAGGGAAACCTAAGACAGCGCCGCTTGAAAGCCTTGCGATGAATTGGTCAGTTGTAGCAGTGAATGCTTCGGGATCAAGAAGACCCTTTTGGTTGATTTCCATGAGCTTTTGTGCCCATCTTTTGGCATAATCATCAGTGATGTAGTGACGGATAACGCCGGTATTAAGATCCGGGAATGCTCCGCCCCAGTTTGCTCCGCCTTGTAATTGCAGGGCATTGTTTGTTACTGACCATTGACGTCCTTCAGAGAAGTCAAGGGTAAAGCCAACTGTCGGGACTCCGTCGATAGTCGGATATTTCGCTGCATAGTTTTCGATTAATTCGAAATACTCATCAACGGTAATTCCGTCAACATTCGGGAAGCCAGCATCTTCTAAAACAGCTTTTTGAATCCAGAAAGCCGGAGCTGACCAGTCTTCAAATTGGATTTGCGGGCCATACCAACGGTTGTAGTTCGGGAATTGGTAGAAACCATCGGGAACTTCTCCGGCACGATAGCTTAATTTGCGAATGTGCGGTTCAACGTGTTCCCTAAGGAGCGGCCAGTTGCCGGTTGCCAGATAATCGTCAAGACGCAGATAAGCTCCGCCTGCGGTCATCAAAGCATCGTTGTGGGTTGTACCCATAATCATCGGATATTGTCCGCCAGCAAGCATTGTGCTGATACGCATATCTTGATTATCGGTGGTGGTGAACTCGATATCGAGCGTAACACCAAGTTCTTCTTGGATACGGCGGTGAATTTTGTTGTCAGCTGCCGGTTCACCGGAGTTGGTAACAATCCACATTGTGATGGTGACGGGGTTGTGCGGTCCAAAATCCCAAGGCACATAGCCAGTTTGGATTTCTTCGACGGCCTGTGTGTCAACTTGGCCAGTTGAGCTAGTGTCAACTTGTGCCGGCGGTGTCGTCGCTCCACCATCGTTGCTGCTTCCGCAAGCTGCTAAAAGACTAACAGCCATAACAGAAGCCAACAGAAGTGCAATAACTTTTTTTAACTTCATTTTTTACCTCCCATTTTTGGTATTGTAGGTAATCCTACTTTTTTGTACTATTTGTATTCTAACATGACTTAGACCAGCTGGCATTATAATTCTTGCGATTCAGTTACTGATTATTGCTATTTTTACTAATAATTTGCGGAAATTTTATATAATTATTGCTTTTTTGCACAAACAGAAATCATGGGGAGCCTGAAAAGGAATATTTTTATTGCAATTTTGCACAAGAATAGTATAATAGAAAAAGTGATGCGATAGAAGCCTTGAGCAAGAATTAGATAGATTCTTGTTTAAATGGCAAGAAAAAATGAATTTTCTGAAAAGCAATCTAAGCATGAGGGGGAGAAAAAAATTTTTAGACCTTGAAAGGAACGTGATATATTTATGGAAAAAAATTGGACCAGCCTATGGCTAAAGTACCATGCAAAAGCAAGCCGAAACAACCTAAAGTTTTGTGAAATGGTTCATTTAGATGGCTTCAATGAACGGAGCGCGATTATTTCCAATGCCTTGGAAGAGTTTTTTAGGGGCGTTAACGGAATGCTAGGCGTTAAGCCTTCTTTAATTAAAGAAGCAAATATTAAGAATGGACTTCGGATCTTAAGAATAGCCGATGAGATGATTCCGGATGAAGGTTTCCGCTTAACAGCAGAAGCGGACCACATTAATATAGAAGCTTCTGGTGAAAACGGAGTATTATATGGCATTTTTTTCCTGCTTAGGCAGATTTTGATGGAAAAGCCGCTTGATGGCATTAATATCACAAGCATTCCTGACATCAAAAACCGGATGCTCAATCATTGGGACAATCTCGATGGCAGCATTGAACGCGGTTATTCCGGGTCTTCTTTCTTTTTTAAAGAAAATAAGATTTTAGTTAATGAGCGGACAAAAGATTATGCCCGCCTGATTGCCAGCATTGGGATTAATGGGGTCGTCATCAACAACGTTAATGTCAAAGATGCCGCGACTTTCTTAATTACCCCGGCTTATTTTGACGAAGTGAGAAAACTTAAGGATATTTTTGCCGGATATGGGATTAAGCTCTTCTTAAGCTTAAATTTTGCCGCGCCGTTAGAGCTGGGCGGGCCGGATAGCGCCGACCCTTTTGATGAGGAAGTAATTTCTTGGTGGCGCGGGCAAATTGCCACTGTATACGAAGCACTCCCAGGTCTTGGCGGTTTTCTTGTCAAAGCCGATTCCGAAGGACGGCCAGGCCCTTTTACCTATGGACGTACCCAAGCCGATGGGGCAAATATGCTAGCGCGTCTTTTAAAACCATATGGCGGCTTGGTTATCTGGCGCTGCTTTGTTTATAATTGTACCCAGGATTGGCGCGACCGGAAAACAGACCGGGCAAGGGCAGGTTATGACAATTTCATCAAGACTGACGGTGATTATCTTGATAATGTCGTCCTCCAAATCAAAAACGGCCCAATGGATTTCCAAATCCGCGAACCTGTTTCGCCGCTTCTGGGCGGGCTTAAAGAAACAAACCAAATGCTTGAGGTGCAGATTGCCCAAGAATATACGGGCCACCAAATTGACGTTTGTTATCTTGTCCCGATGTTTAAGGAAGTGCTTGGCTTTAATCATCAATCTGATGAGACCATTTTTGATGTCATCAAAAAAATCGGATTTTGCGCGGTCACGAATACTGGCAATGACGAAAACTGGACCGGAAATGATTTGGCGGCTGCCAATTTATACGGTTTTGGCCGTTTAGCGTGGTCGGTTTCTTTAACAGCGGCGGAAATCGCCGAAGAATGGATTAAGATGACTTTATCATGTGATGAAGAAACCGTTAGCGTGGTTAAGAAGATTTTGCTTTCGTCAAGGGAAACATACGAAAAATATACCAGCCCGCTAGGCATTGGCTGGATGGTTACTCCGCATTTACATTATGGGCCAAGCGTTGACGGTTATGAATACTCATTATGGGGGACTTATCATCGCTCAGACCACTTAGGGATTGGTGTTGACCGCACCCTTAATGGAACAGGCTACACCAGCCAATACCATGAGCCAAATGCGTCCCTTTATGACGATATCGAAACCTGCCCGGAAGAGCTGCTTTTATTTTTCCATCATGTCCCTTACAAATATGTCTTAAAGAGCGGCAAAACGCTGATCCAGCATATCTACGACACCCATTTTGAGGGCGTTTTGGAAGTGGAAGAGATGATAAGGGCATGGGAGGGGCTAAGCGCAAAAATCCCGGCTCAAGTTTTTAAACTGGTTAAAGAGCGGTTTTCGCTCCAGCTTATCAATGCAAAAGAATGGCGCGACCAAGTTAATACATATTTTTACCGGAAAAGCGGGATTAAAGATGAAAAGGGGCGTGAAATTTTCTAATGGAAAACCAATGCTTTAATCCATATTTGCCCTCTTGGGAATATATTCCAGACGGCGAACCCCATATTTTTGACGGCCGTGTTTATGTGTATGGTTCACATGACCGGGCGGGCGGCTGGGTTTTTTGCCTAAACGATTATGTCTGCTGGTCGGCGGCGGTGGGCGACCTTACAAACTGGCGTTATGAGGGCGTTATTTATAAGAAAACGAATGACCCCCTAAATACTGGCGGCCAGATGGTCCTTTATGCTCCCGATGTGACCAAAGGGCCGGACGGGCGTTATTATCTTTATTATGTTCTTGATAAAGCTAATGTTGTTTCGATTGCCGTTTGCGATTACCCGGCCGGGCAATACGAGTTTTACGGTTATGTCCGTTATCCAGACGGAGTCCGCTTAGGCGAGCGGGAAAATGATGAACCGCAGTTTGACCCCGGTGTCATGACTGAGGGCAACCTCACTTATTTGTATACCGGGTTTTGCGGCCATGGTGATTCGTCACGTTCCGGCTGTTTTGCAACCGTGCTTTTTCCTGATATGCTGACAATAAAAGAAGAGCCAAAAATCATTATTCCCGGCAATTGTTATGGCGAGGGGACTAGTTTTTATCAGCATGAATATTTTGAAGCCGCCTCAATCCGCAAAGTAAATGGCTTATATTATCTGATCTATTCCTCAACGCCGATGACGGAATTATGTTATGCGGTCAGTAAATACCCAACCCATGGTTTCACTTATGGCGGGGTCATTGTCAGCAACTGTGATTTACATATTGATACTTATAAAAAAGCGGAAAAACACGCCTATATGCTGGGCAACAACCATGGCAGCATTTGCGAAATAAACAATAAATGGTATATTTTTTACCATCGGATGACGAATGGGACTTGGTTTTCGCGCCAAGGCATGATGGAAGAAATCAAAATATCTGGAGATGGGGCAATAAAGCAAGTTGAAATGACTTCGATGGGGGCAAACGGAAAACCTTTGGCCGGGTTTGGCGAATACCCGGCTTATATCGCTTGCAATTTGTACCATGAAACTGATGGTGATTATTTCCCGCGGATCACCCAAGATGGAAATGACGGAGATACTGACCCAGCCTATATCACGGGGATAACTGATGGCTGCGTGGTGGGCTTTAAGTATTTTTCATTTACAGGTTTAAAGAAAATCACCATTCTTACCCGCGGTTACAACCGGGGGACGTTTGAGGTTCGTTTAACGCTAAACGGAGAATGCCATGGCCAGATCCCAATTGTCAGTTCAAATATCTGGACCGAGTTTTCGACGCTAGTTACAATTCCCGACGGGGTGAATGCCTTATACCTTATCTACCGGAGCGAATCAAAAAATGGTGCAAGCATAAAAGCGCTTCGCTTTGATTGATGTTTTGAGCTCGTCAGCAAAATATTAACTCATATCGCCCCGGCTATCCGCTTTGGATTAAAACCGCGGTCGCATTGCGGCGTAATTTTCTTAATTTCAAAAAAACAGACCGCATTGGCGTCAAGCCCAAACTCGAAATTAAGGATATCATCATTAACTTTACTTTGCGCCGTTGTAATCAGCGGCTTTGCGCATTCACGAAGAAGTGCGGTTTGCTCTTTGCTTGGGTTAGACGGCGAACCCATGTTAAGCCAATCCTTTAAAGGATTGCCATGATTTTGATCAACGGTTTTTTTAAGTATAAAATATGTTCCTTTTTCCGCTTCAAAAGATAATTTGACCGATAATGAAGCAGCTTCACTATTTTCTTCCAAGACCAAATTCCAAGCAATGCCCCGGAAATCCCCATGTTCATTTTTGGTGATAATGAAGTGGTCGTTTTTTGCCACCGCTGTTTCATATAAATCTTTGTAGAAGAGATAGGTAAAATAAGTCGGTTTCGGTATCATGCCATTTGCAAGCAGGCCAAAACAGCCAGAAAAAGGCGTAAACGCAACCCCGGCTTCTTCAAAAACATCACCGAACGTCCAATAAGAATAAGAAGCCGAACTTTCCCCAAGCTCACAAAGCAGCCTGGCAATATAAGCCGCGTTTTGGTTCGTATCGTGAACCGGGTTAAGCGGGCTGTAAGAGGTATTAAATTCCGTAATGTGCATTTCCATGCCCTTGTATTCCGGAAAGCTGTCAATGATTTCCCGGCTTCCTAATGGCTCAAGCATGAATTCTTCCGGTTTCCTAAGTTTTTGGTATACATAATGGCCGTCATTTTCTGGCATTTCCGTCCCATAAGCATGGCGGGTGACAAAATCAAGCGGGGCTTTATTTTCCCGGCAATACATAAGAAACGACCGCATCCAGCGTTCATCATCAACGCCGCAAATCGCCGGGCCGCCAACCCGAAGATGAGGATGGCAGCTTTTGACCGCCCGGGCGGTCACGTCATAGAGCTTAAAGTATTCGTCAATGTCGGCATTTTTCCAAAAAGCATTAAGGTTTGGTTCATTCCATACTTCAAAAGGCCATGATTTTACTTCTTCCAAACCATAGCGGTCAATCCAGTGGTTTATTGTTGCACATACTAAGCGTGTCCACTTGTCATAATCGGCTGGCGGGGTGACATTTCCTTTCCACCAAAAGACTGTCTGGCCGCTGGAAGCCATTTTCTCCGGCATAAAGCCTAGTTCAATAAAGGGTTTTAGGTTTAGCGAAAGATAATCATCAAAAACCATGTCAACATAGGTAAAATTATATTCTTCTTTTTCGATGCCATCTTCCATATATGTCTGGTAAATGGCCATGTCATCATGAAAAAGGCCATGTCCGCGGATATATTTGAAACCGATTTCTGTTTGCACTTTTTCGAGCTGTTTGTGATACTCATGCCTAAGCGCAAGATTCATTCGGCCTGTCCCAATGCAGAATGCGGCGTTATTAGTGAAGGGGACTTTTTCATTTTGGCTGATGTGGTGGTTTAGGTTGGTTTGGTTTTTCATTTGCTTCCTCCGTTGTTCCTTGGCGTAATTCGCCTTTCGGTTATGTTTATTATGGGCTTTTTTTGAGTTTAAGTCAATCATTACTTTCTTAGCTGTCATTGCGGCCTCGCCCGAATTGCTGTCTTTGTGGCCTCCGAGCCGCAAACACTTAGCCTGGTCATTGCGGCCTCCGAGCCGCAATCACTTAGCCTGGTCATTGCGGCCTCCGAGCCGCAATCTCATAATCCGCGCGTTCGAGAGTGTCAATTCACCGCCCGACACGCTTTCGCTCCGAGAGAGACGTAACGGCCACTAAGGCGTCACAATACGCCGCCTAAATGCCGACGTCTCTCAAGGGTCGGTCTTATGAATCGCACTCTCTATCGCACGATGAAGTGTTTATCTGCGTCATTGCGGACTTGCTCCGCAATCTCTTAAGTCGTAACTTGTATGTGCATGAGCAAAAATTTTCCGCTCCTGCCCTTTGAGACAAGGAATCAAAAAATGCTCAATTGAGGAGCAAATAAAAAAAATCGCGAGCAATATTCCTGTTCATAAAATAGGAATTTGCCGCGATTTATTTTTATGGCCGAAAATTGGGCATTTTGCTTTTGATTTCGCAGTTTCAAAGGTATACACGTATACCTTGCAGGCGTGGAAATTTATTTGCTCATGTACTGCGGAATACCAATAAGGGATTGCGGCTCGGAGGCCGCAATGAAGCAGACGGCGAAGCGGGCCTGGTGCTGGCACTCTCAAACGCGCGGAATTTCACAACCCTATTGACTAAAAGCCCCAAACAGCCCATAATAAACATAGCCAAAAACCCCAACCCCAATAGATTAAAAGGAGCCCCCATATGACCAACGAAATCTATATCCTGCGCAACAACCTCATCGAAGGAAAGCATGACGGAAACAGCTTCACCGAAAGTTACCATCTTAGCGGAAGAATAAGCGAGCAAGCAAAGATGATGACCCCCAAGCTAAACCTTGATTACGTAAAGCAATTAGAACAGGTAAAATCATTTACCCGGCTGGCTGACAGCATAAATATAAGCATTAGCGCGATATCTGAAACCGCCGATGAAACAGCCTGTTTTTCCATTAATATTAGTGACGAAAAAGGCTACCGCTCAAAATGGAACGCAATCATTCCGCTTAACGGCGAAACCACCCGGATATTAATTAGCCCCGAAACAGACGAAGCAGATTTTGAAGCCCTGCTAGCTTCATTCCAAATCACCTTTCCTTGTTATATGCTGGCAGAGATTTCAGTCTCGCTAAATTTGCGCGAAAGCCTGAACATCGATCCGCCCGAAGCGGACAAGCCCGTTGATTTTAATTCACAAGCTTATCAGAAGATGATAAAAGCTTCCCTTTTACATACTGGTAACTTAGCCCGTCTCAAAAAAGCAATCGCAAAAGCCAAACTAGGAGAGGAGATAACGATTGCTTATATCGGCGGTTCAATTACCCAAGGGGCTGGGGCAAAGCCAATAAATAACAGGTGTTATGCTAAACTGTCATGTGAAGCTTTTAAAAAGCGTTTTGCAAAAGATACCGACAAAGTTCACTTCGTCAAAGCCGGAATCGGCGGGACTCCGTCCCAGCTGGGCATTGCAAGATATAAGCGTGATATTCTTGCTCCCGAAAACCAAGCCCCGGACATTGTCATTATTGAATTTGCGGTTAATGACTATTCCGATGAGACAAATGGGGTCTGTTATGAAAGTTTGTGCCTGATGGCATATGAAGGGGCGGGCAGCCCGGCTGTAATTCTTTTGTTTTCTGTTTTTGCCAATGATGAAAACCTTGAGGACCGCCTGGCAAAAGTGGGTTATCATTATGATTTTCCGATGGTCAGCGCAAAACAAGCTGTGCTTCCGGAGTATGCAAAAAATCGTTTTCTTTCAGAAAATGATCTTTCAGATAGCGTTCTTACGCGCCGTCATTATTTCCATGATATCCTGCACCCTAGCAATACTGGCCACCAAATCATGGCGGACAGCTTAGATTATCTGTGGAAAATAGCTGATGAAGCAGAAGCACCAAAAATCAATTTACAAGGCAAGCTGACTAGTGATATGCCTGATAATATGCCTTGCACTAACGAAAAATTACCCACCACGCCCATTATCGGCGACCGCTACAAAAACCTAAAATTACTGACGAGGCAAAATATCGAAACGGACGAAGCGGTTAAGGCTTTAGATTGCGGCGGCTTTACGGAATATGACCGGGTTTTGCAAAGTGTTGAACGGAATGACGACCTTAAGGCGACCCCGCAATTTACTGACAATTGGTCTTATCGTGATAAAACCAAGCCGGGATTTACGATGGAGATTAAAGCAAAGGATTTACTATTAATCTATAAAGATACTGATGACCGGAATTTTGCCCCGGCGGAAATTTTTGTTGACAAGGCCCTTGTCCGGACCCTTGACCCTTTAGAGGCTGGCTGGAATCATTGCGGGACGACTTTTATCTTAAACGGTGAAAAAACAGAAACCCATTTAATTGAAATCGTCCCCAAGACAACTGAAGCCAAAACCAATTTCACCATTCTTGGCTTTGGTTATACTGATTAAAAGCCAAAATATTTTTTGACATTATGATAACTAATATCGCTGACCAAAGCCCCAAGCATTTTGATGTCATTGGGGCATTCGCCTTTTTCCGCCCATTCGCCAACCATATTGCACAAAATGCGGCGGAAATATTCATGGCGGACATAGGATAAAAAGCTGCGCGAATCCGTCAGCATTCCAATGAAACCACCCAGCAGCCCCCGGCTGGCAAGGTTTAAAAGCTGGGCTTCAATCCCTTGTTTGGTATCATTAAACCACCATGCGCTTCCCTGCTGGACTTTGGCTAAAATGCCCGCGGCGGGAAAACAGGCGGAAATAGTTTGGAGCACTGCGTCATCATTGGGATTTAAGGAATAGAGGATAGTTTTTGGCAGTTCATTTGTTTTTTCCAGTTCATTTAAAAAAGCGGAAATATTGCGGCTGCACTCATAAGAGCTGATTGCGTCATAACCGGAATCTGGCCCGATAATCTCTAATTTTTGCTGGTTATTATTCCGTAATGCCCCATAATGTAATTGCATGACAAAGCCTTTTTGAGCATACAATCGGCCAAAAAATAACAGCAAGGCAGTTTTATATTTGTTAACTTCGACATCGGATAGCAAAGAGCCGTTTATTGCTTTTTCAAAAATCGCCGGAGCGTCTTTTTCCGCGTCTTTTTCAAAAGGAATAAAATCTAAGCCATGGTCGGCGGTAACCGCGCCAAGCTGCGCAAAAAAATCAAGGCGTTTTTCTAAGGCAGCAAAAAGGCCGGAAATATTATTAATCGCCACCTCAGTAACCGCGGACAGTTCGTTTATATAAGCTAGGAAATCGGTTTTTTCGACATTCACAGCCTTATCGGGCCGGAAACCGGGAAGGACCTTGGCCGTAAAATCCTTGTCGTCCTTAATTGACTGATGGAAGCAAAGGGAGTCGATGGGGTCATCGGTGGTGACAATAACGGAGACATTGGATTTTTTGATAATGTCCTTAACAGACATTGTGCTGGTTGCCATGCCGGAAGCCAGTTTTTCCTTGCAAATATCCCATATGTAAGGCGCAGTTTCTTCGGAAAGAATCAAATCACAATCAAAATACCGCCTAAGTTCAAGATGGGCCCAATGATAAACCGGGTTTCCGATTGCTTTTGGCATCATTCTGGCAAAGCTTAGGAATTTTTCATAATCGCTTGCTTCCTTGCCGGTCACATTTTTTTCATCTTCGCCATTCGCCCGGATCAGCCGCCATTTATAGTGGTCAGCTTCCAGCCAGACTTGGGTTATATTCTCATAACGGCGGTTTTCAAAAATCTCACGCGGATTGATATGGCAATGGTAATCGATGATGGGCAAATCCTTTGCAAAATCGTGGTAAAGAAGCTTTGCCGTTTCATTATTTAATAAAAAATCATGGTCTAAAAAATCTTTCATAGATACACCCCGTAAAAATTACACCAAACTTTAGTTTTTTATAAAAAGTGTTTCACCCTAAACCCCCGAATAAGCCAAAAATCCGCCATCAACCGGAATTGTTACCCCCGTAACAAAACCGGACATGGTTTCATCACAAAGCCATATTAATGTCCCGAATAAATCTTCAACTTCGCCAAAACGTCCCATCGGCGTATTGCTGATGATTTTTTCGGAGCGGGGGGTCAGCGAGCCGTCCGGCTTAATCAAAAGGTCATGGTTTTGGTTGGTCAAGAAAAAGCCCGGGGCAATGGCGTTAACCCGAAGCCCGGTCTTGGCAAAATGGACCGCCGTCCATTTCGTGAAATTATCAATGGCCGCTTTGGCCGCGCTGTATGCCGGGACTTTGGTCATCGGATATGGCGAACTCATGCTGGACATATTAATAATGGCCGCCCCTTTTTCACCGATCAGCTTTTTGGCAAATACTTGGGTCGGAATAAAAGAACCCATGAAATTAAGCGAGAAAACAGAAGAGAAGCCGTCAATGCTAAGGTCAAAAAATGAAGTGACATCGGGATTTTCCACATCTTTTTCATCATAATATTCATTGGTGGTGTTCGCCTTGGGATTGTTGCCCCCTGCCCCATTTATCAAAAGATGGTATGTGCCAAAAAAGTCGGTAATTTCCTGTTCGCACTTTACTACGCTTTCTTTGTCTAGGACATTGGCGCAAAAAGCTTTTGCTTCACCGCCGCTTTCATTAATCTGGTCAGCAACTTTTGCCGCTGCGGAAAGATTCAAATCAACAACCGCGATTTTGACCCCATGTTTTGCCAGCTCACAGGCAAATGCTCCGCATAAAACTCCGCCAGCCCCGGTAATAACAGCAATTTTTCCTTTTAAATTCATCTTTTTTCCTCCATTATGTCATTGCGGACCTGATCCGCAATCCCATTTACCTTTACGTCATTGCGGGCCGGGCCCGCAATCTATTCCAATTTCTCACACGCCTCATACAGCCCATTAAGATAAGCCGCCCCCAAAGCACGGTCATAAAGGCCGTAACCCGGACGCCCGGTTTCTCCCCAAATCATCCGGCCATGGTCAGGGCGGACATAAGCGTCAGGGCAAACATCATACATTGCTTTTACAATTTCAAACAAATCCAAGTCGCCGTCACTAGACAAGTGGCTTGATTCCCGGAAACGGCGGTAGCCCATATGCTTAAGGTTGCGGATATGTAAGCAGGGAACGCGGCCCATCGCGCCAAAATGGCGGATTATTGCCGGAATATCATTCTCCAGATTCGTGCCTAATGAACCGCTGCAAATGCAAAGGGCATGGCGTTTGGAATTATGTAAACCAATGATTTTTTCAAAATCGGCAAAACTATGGGCAATCCTTGGCAAGCCAAAAATCGGCCACGCCGGGTCGTCCGGATGGCAAGCCATTGTCACATTGCATTCCTCGCAAACCGGAATGATGGCATCAAGGAAATATTTGTAATTTTCCCGCAACTTGTCGGCGGTTATGCCCTTGTAATGCAGAAGAGTGGCTTCAAGCTCTAAAAGCCGTTCCGGTTCCCAGCCCGGCATGGAAAAACCCTTGCTCCCGTCCGCGGTTTTTTTGACCAGCTCAAGCGGGCTTAAGTCACCAAGCTCTGCTTCGTCATAAAACATACTTTCCGAACCGTCATCGGCATTTAGGAAATTCAGATCTGTCCGTAGCCAGTCAAGAACCGGCATGAAGTTATAGACAATCACTTTTACGCCAAAAGAAGCAAGATTGCGGATGGTAATCTTATAATTTTCGATATACTCATCGCGGCGGTTAATCCCCATCTTGATGTCTTCGTGGACATTCACGCTTTCGATGACTTCACATAAAAGCCCGGCATCATGAATCGGGCCGATGTATTCTTTTATTTCTTCTTTTTCCCATACTTCACCGGCCGCTTTATAATCAAGAAAGCCCATTAAGCCAGTCATTCCGGGAATTTGCCGGATTTGCTCCAAGGTGACAGGATCACTTTTTGCCCCGAACCAGCGGAAAGTCATTTTCATATTGCCCCCAATCCCCGCCCCATGGGCGGACTAAGATTTGTTTTTTTAATTTTTAATAGGAAGTTCGCCGTACTTGTTTGCGATTCTTGCCAGGGACTGCCGCCGGGCAGTCCCTTAACTTAATAGGAAGTTCGCCTTTATGTGAATCATTCCTACAAGAATCGTACACACCAAAGGTGTTTGCGATTCTTGCCAGGGACTACCGCCGGGCAGTCCCTTTTTTATCATAGCATATTTTTTCCATAAACTCATCAAAATTTCGCGGAATAGCAATAATTCGCATAATAAAAGCAATTTTTATCATGCAAGTAATACTTAATTTTGATATAGTGATAAATACCCGGAATCTTGCCTAGGGGCAAAATAAGGCAGATTTCGATTTTCCGCCCATTGGGGCTGGGCGGACACAAAAAATTAAATAAAAGTATGAAGGAGCATGAGATGGAGTTAGTAAAAAACAAAGAAAAAGTAGCCGCTTTTCGTGAGCGAGCCAAAGAATTGGTCAGCCAGATGACCCTAAAGGAAAAAGTTGACCAGACCCTTCATACCGCCCCGGCCATTCCCCGGCTCGGAATCAAAGCTTACAACTGGTGGAACGAAGCCCTTCATGGAGTTGCCCGCGCCGGGATTGCGACCGTTTTTCCACAGGCAATTGGCCTTGCGGCAACCTTTGATGAGGATTTTTTGGAAGAATTGGCTGACGCGATTGCCACCGAGGGCAGGGCAAAATTCAATATGCAACAGGAACACGATGATACCGATATTTATAAAGGACTCACCTTTTGGTCACCCAATGTCAATATTTTCCGTGACCCCCGCTGGGGACGCGGCCACGAGACTTATGGCGAAGACCCTTATTTGAGCGGCCGCCTTGGCACAAGATTCATCTGGGGGCTCCAGGGCCATGATGAAAACTATATGAAATCAGCAGCTTGCGCAAAGCATTTTGCGGTCCATTCCGGGCCGGAAGATGTCCGCCATAGCTTTAATGCCGTTGCAACCAAGCAGGATATGTACGAAACCTATCTTCCTGCTTTTAAAACTTGTGTTAAAGAAGGCTTGGTTGAGGCCGTCATGGGGGCATACAACCGCACTAACGGCGAACCTTGCTGTGGAAGCATTGAACTGCTCCAAAAAATCCTTCGCGAGGAATGGGGCTTTGAGGGCCATGTTGTCAGCGATTGCTGGGCAATCAAAGATTTCCACGAAGGCCATCTTGTGACAACGACCCCAGTTGAATCAGTTTCAATGGCGATGAACAATGGCTGTGACCTTAATTGCGGCAATCTTTTCTATTATTTAGAGCAAGCCGTAAAAGAAGGCCGCGTCCCCGAAAAACGCCTTGATGAAGCCTTGGTTAATCTTTTTACCGCCCGCATGAAACTGGGGGCCTTTGATGAAAAAGGCAATAATCCGTATGACTCAATTACTTATGAAAGCGTTGACTCGGCGGCCATGAAAGAGCTAAACCTAAAGGCAGCAACAAAAAGCGTTGTCCTTTTGAAAAATGACGGCATCCTTCCGCTTGACAAAACGAAGCTTAAAACAATTGGCGTCATTGGCCCAAATGCCAACAGCCGGGCCGCCCTTGTCGGCAACTATGAGGGGACATCAAGCCGTTATATTACCATCCTTGAGGGCATCCAAGATTATGTTGGTGATGATGTCCGCGTCTTTACTTCCGAGGGCTGCCATTTATACAAACCCAAAACCAGCAATCTTGCCCTTGAAAATAACCGCATTTCAGAAGTGAAAGAGATTTGCAAGTTAAGTGATGTTGTCATCGCTTGCCTTGGACTTGACGCGACCTTAGAGGGTGAAGAGGGTGACACAGGCAATGAATACGGAAGCGGCGACAAGCCCAACCTTGATTTACCCGGCCTCCAAAACGAAGTCCTGGCAGAAATCATCAAAAGCGGAAAACCTGCCATCTTGGTGCTTTTAACCGGAAGCGCAATGGCGATTAATTTTGCTGATGAACACGCCAATGCCATTCTCCAGGGCTGGTATCCCGGGGCGCAGGGCGGCAAGGCGATTGCCCGGATTCTGTTTGGCGAAGCTAACCCCGAAGGCAAGCTTCCGGTTACATTCTATCGCTCGCTTAAAGAACTTCCGGCTTTTACCGATTACAATATGAAAGGACGCACCTACCGCTATATGACCTGCGATGCCCTTTATCCTTTTGGTTACGGCTTATCTTACACGGAGTTTGCTTTTGAAAATATCAAAGCCTTGGAAGAATCAGTTACTTCTGTTGGCCTAAATATTAGCTTAACTGTCCGCAATATTGGCAAAATGGCTGGCGGCGAAACCGTCCAGGCTTATGTCAAAATTTGTGGCAAGAACGCCCCCCATTTCCAATTAAAGGGGATCAAAAAAGTATCTTTAGAGCCCGGCGAAGCCAAAGAAGTAAAACTTTTCTTGCCAAGGGAAGCGTTTGGGCTTTATAATGAAGAGGGTGAATTAGTAATCAACAAAGGCGAAGTTTCCGTTTTTATTGGCGGGCAAGCCCCGAATAAACGGAGCGAAGAGCTGACTGGTAAGAAAGCTTATGAGCTGCGGCTTTCCGTGCTTGAAGAATAAAAAAAAGGAGAAAAAGCAGCTCCTTTGGATATAAAGCTTATCTTTTGGAGAAAAGACTCTCCTTTGGGAGAAAAAAGGTTCTTCTTTGGGAGAATAAATGATTTTGAAAGGAGTATCAGTATGCAATATCGTAAATTTGGAAATACCGGGATTGACATCTCAATCCTCGGCTTCGGCGCAATGCGCTTACCCGAAATCCAGAAAGGCGACGACTTTTTTATTGATGAAGAAAAGGCCTTCCCCTTAATGCAAAAAGCCCAAGAGCTAGGCGTCAATTATTTTGATTCCGCCCCTTATTACTGCCACAAAAACAGCGAAGCAGCGATGGGCAAAGCCCTTAAGGGCCTGCGCGACAAAGTATATCTTTCAACGAAGCTTCCTTTTGCCGAATACAAAGCAAAGGGTGATGTCCGGCGCATTCTGGAAGGAAGCCTAAAGCGCATGGAAACTGACTATGTGGACTTTTATCATTTCTGGGGCATAAATAAAGGCACAGCCGAGACGATTATAAAAGATGACATCATGGCAGAGGTTAATGAATTAAAAGAAGAGGGCTTACTGAAATTTATCTCATTCAGCTTTCATGACGCACCGGAAAACATCAAGTTCATTGTTGACAATCTTGATTTTGCTTCGATTTTATGCCAATATAACCTGCTTGACCGCTCCCACGAAGAAATGATTGAATACACATATAATAAAGGCCTTGGCACGGTGATCATGGGCCCGGTCGGCGGCGGGCGTTTGTCACCGCCTACCGATTTGTACCAAAAGCTAACCGGGAAGAAATCAAACGCAACATATGAGCTGGCCTTACGCTTTGTTTTGGGTAATCCCAATGTATCCTGCGCTTTATCCGGCATGGAAAACATGGATATGCTCGAAAAAAATGTTGCCGTTGCCAATAATGCCGGAGAAATTACCGAAACCGAATGGACCGAGCTTAAGGCGGCGATGGAAGAAGTAGCAAAACTGCGTGATTTATACTGCACAGGCTGCAAATACTGTATGCCTTGCCCCGCCAGTATTGATATCCCCAAGCTGTTTGAGTATTATATCCACACAAATGTCTTTGGCTTAGGCGATGGAATCCGCGGCTCTTACCAATTTTACAAAAAAAGCCCATGGGGCGAGGGTAAAACGTTCGCTGATTGCACTGACTGTGGTTTATGCGAAACCAAATGCCCGCAAAAACTAAGTATCCGCAAAGAATTAGAGCGTGTCTGCGCGGTGCTTGAAGCATTATAAAAGCAAAGTGCGAAGCAAATTGTAAAGCAAAGTGCGAAGCGGATTGTAAAGCAAATTGCAAAAGCAAATAGCGAATCAAAGTGCGAAATAAATTGCAAAAGCAAAGGGCAAAAGCAAATAGCGAATTAAAGTGCGAAGTAAATTGCCAAGCAAAAGGCTTCGCATTTTGCTTTTATAGAAAGAAAAAAAATGGACCAGCTTAACAAAATCTACGAAAGCCTTGGCATATCCGGGGCGGTTTATGCTTACGGCGAAAAAGTTCTTAAAAAACTTGATCGCCGTTTCCGCGAAATCGACCAAATCGCCGAACTGAACCAACTGAAAGTATTAAGCGCGTTTCAGAAGAATGAAGTCAGCGAAGCCCATTTATCCGGGACAAGCGGTTATGGTTATAATGACCTTGGCCGTGATACCTTGGAAAAAGTCTATGCCGATATTTTCCATGCCGAGGATGCCTTGGTGCGTCCGCAAATCACTTGCGGGACCCATGCCCTTTCCCTTGCCTTGATGAGCAATTTGCGCCCCGGTGACGAGCTTCTTTCTCCGGTTGGCAAACCCTATGATACCTTGGAAAAGGTGATTGGAATCAGGGAAGCCCCCGGCTCGCTTAAAGAATATGGGATTACGTACAGGCAGGTTGATTTACTTCCTGACGGCAGCTTTGATTTTGACAGAATCAGAAAAGCCATTAATCCATTGACCAAGATGGTCAATATCCAGCGTTCGCGTGGTTACCAGACGCGGCCGACTTTATCCGTTGACTCAATCGGTCAATTGATTGCCTTTATCAAAAACATTAACCCCTTAATCATCTGCATGGTTGATAATTGCTACGGCGAGTTTGTTGAAGCAATAGAGCCAACTGATGTGGGGGCAGATTTATGTGTCGGCTCATTAATCAAAAATCCCGGCGGCGGCCTTGCGCCGTTAGGGGGATATATCACCGGGCGGAGCGAATATGTAAAACAGGCAGCTTTTCGTTTGACTGCCCCCGGACTTGGCAAAGAAGTCGGGGCTTCGCTTGATGTCCTGCGTTCTTTTTACCAAGGTTTGTTTCTTGCTCCGACGGTAACGGCGGCGGCTTTAAAAGGGGCGATTTTTGCCGCCAGTATTTATGAAAAAGCTGGTTTTAAGACCATGCCAAGGCCCGATGAAAGTTATCACGACATCATTCAGGCCGTCATTTTCGAAGATGCCGAAGCTGTCATTGCTTTTTGTGAAGCAATCCAGGCCGCCGCCCCAATTGACAGCCATGTGACCCCGATCCCAGCCCGGATGCCAGGTTATGAATGCCCGGTTATCATGGCGTCCGGGTCTTTCATTTCCGGTTCATCAATTGAATTAAGCGCCGACGGCCCAATCAGGCCGCCTTATGCGGTTTATTTCCAAGGCGGGTTAAGCTTCCCCCACGTCAAATTTGGAATCTTAAAAACCCTGCAAAGCTTGATTGACAAAAAATTATTAAAAAACTATTAAAGGATTAAAAGGGGCTACCCTGCGAAGCTACCCAGCGGCAGTCCCTAGCAAGAAGTCGCTTAATTAATCTTTCACATATTTAAGTAATTTATCTGTATACATACCCAAATCTTTATGCTAAAATATATACTAAGGCTAGATAATACTTATGAAGGAGACAAGCAACATGGGTAAAAATAAGTGGACGTGCTTTTTGCTAATCCTGGCCGGAATCGTTATCGGCGGATTTATCGGTAACCTTTTCCCTGATACGTGGGTTAGCTACGGACAAACCTTTGGGCTTACCCAGCCGCTTATTTTGGATATCGGCATTGTTGCCATCACTTTTGGCTTAACCGCCAAGATAACCATTGCCAGCATTATCGGCATTATTATCGGCCTTGTTGTATACCGTTTTATTTGATACTGCCTTATCGGGTTTTGAGAGAACGCCGGTCAGGAAAAAATGAAAGAAATCAAACGTTACCATGAAAACGGGCCATATGATAAGTTTTTATCCCATGGTCCTAAGAGTTTGTCAAAAGCTGAATTGCTTGCGATTATTTTACGCACCGGAACAAAAGAATATTCGGCAGTCGAATTAGGCGAACAAATCCTTAAGCTGGCCGGAGAAGAGAACTTAGGGCTTAATGGGCTACATCATGTTACCCTCGATGAACTAAAGAGCATTAAAGGCATTGGCCAGATCAAAGCGGTTAAAATCCGCTGCCTGACAGAGTTTGCCATGCGGATGGGCAGGGAATGCGCTGCCAAGCGGCTTTCTTTTAATAGCCCTCATACTGTTGCGGAATACTATAAGGAATCGCTTAGGCACAATGAACGCGAAGAAGTAATTCTTTTGCTTTTAGATAGCCGCCTTACTTTAATTAAGGAATTTCCTGTTTCCTTAGGCACAGTTAACGCCTCTTTGCTTTCGCCGCGTGAAATTTTCATCGAAGCGGTCAAAGAAAAGGCCGTTTATGTAATGCTGCTCCACAACCACCCCAGCGGAGACCCCATGCCAAGCGAAAATGACATGAGGATTACAAAGCAGGTAAAAGAAGCTGGCCAGCTGCTTGAAATCCCCTTGCTTGACCATATCATCATTGGGGACAATAGTTTTTACAGCTACAAGGAAAATGAAACCTTGTAAAAAAGGTCGCCCCATGGAGACCTTGGCCGGAATCATAGTTTCCACGGAAGCATAGTTTCCATGGAAGCATAGCTTCCACGAAGCTTTGCTTCCGGCAAGAATTGGTATTCATAGCTTAATAAGAAAGGTACGGTTTTAAATGGCTAACTTTGCTTATGGTATCGACCTTGGTACCAGCAACATAAAAATTTACTCAAAATCAGATGACGTAATCCTGGTTGAAAAAAACATGATTGCGATTGAGAACAAGGATACCGTTTTTGCTTATGGTGATTCGGCTTTTGATATGCACGAAAAAGCCCCGGGCAATATCCGGATTTCATATCCCCTGTGTAATGGAGTCATTGCTGACATCAAAAACATGGAAGTCTTAATCCGTTATTTCATCGGGGATTTGGCCAAAGGAAATATCCGCCCGGCTGACTTTTTTATCGCCGTCCCGACGGACATAACCGAAGTCGAAAAGCGGGCTTTCAAAGACTTAGTCAACAAAGCCGGGGTCAAAGCCAAACGGATCATGGTGGTTGAAAAAGCCATTGCTGACGGGCTTGGCTTAGGGATTGACGTCAAAAATTCCCAAGGCATCATGATGGTTAACTTAGGTTATGACACGACCGAAATTTCCATCCTTTCTTTGGGCGGAATTGTCTTATCGCGCTTGATTAAGACAGGCGGGCTCAAATTTGACGACGCAATCAGGGGGGTTATCCGCAAAGAATTCAATTTAGTCATCGGCGGCAAAACCGCCGAAAAAGTCAAAATTGATTTACGTGATTTAGAAAAAGAGCAAAAGGCCGCTGTTGTTTATGGCCGCGATATCGTCACGGGCTTACCCGTTGAGCGGGAAATTCCTACCAAGCTGATTGATGAGACCTTAACCGAAAGCTTCAACATGATTATCGATAACGTCAAAGTCATTCTGGAGCGGACCCCGCCGGAGCTGGCAGCTGATATTTACCGGAATGGCGTTTACCTTACCGGAGGGGCTTCCCAGATTAACCATTTTGCGGAGCTAATGCGAAAAGGGACCGGGCTTGGCGTAAATGTTTCCGAAAACCCCATTACTAGCGTTGCAGTCGGGCTATCGAAAATTATCAAGGATGACAATTATAAATCCGTGGCATATGCCATTGAAGGAATGAGTAAATAGCCGTCCGAAATAGCATGGAGTAACTTTTTAATGAGTCCTATTGTCAAGCGTAAAGGGGAAAAATTTACATTGCCGGGCAAATATCTCCTTTTTATTTTAACAATCCTTTGTACAGGATTAATTGTTCTGACCCTGTACACAGATTACATAAGCAAACCGCTTTCGATTGTTGCCGGACGGATTCTAGTGCCGATGAAGGCCGGAATCAGCGAGGTTGGAAGCTATTTAAGCTTACGTTCAGAAGAATTAATCCATATCAGGGATTTGCTGGCGGAAAATGAACGCCTGCGAAGTCAAATCGACCAGCTTTCGATTGAAAATACGATGTATAAGCAGGACCGTTACGAGCTTAATAATTTACGTGAGCTTTTTGAGCTTGACGCCCAGTATGATGAATATGAAAAAGTCGGGGCAAGGGTCATTGGCAGGGACCCCGGCAACTGGTTTCATTCCTTTATCATTAATAAAGGTTATGAGGACGGCTTGCTTGTTGACATGAATGTCATTGCCGGGAGCGGGCTGGTTGGGAGAATCGTTAACGTTGGGCCGACTTGGTCAAAAGTGACCGCCATCATTGCCGATAACTCCAACGTCAGCGGGCAGGTCTTATCAACTGAAGACAACCTAATCATCAAAGGCAACTTAGAGCTTTTTGCCGAAGGGGTCGTTGAATTTGAGCAGCTGATTGACAAAGCTGACCGGGTTGGGTTTGGGGATAAAGTCGTTACTTCTTATATTAGTGACAAATATTTGCCCAATATTTTAATCGGCTATATCTCCACAATCCAGGGCGACCCAAATAACTTGACCAAATCCGGGCATTTAACCCCGGCGGTTGATTTTGAACGCTTAGGCGAGGTACTAGTTATTTTAGAGCTTAAGCAAAGCATTGAAGAAGAAGCGGATTAATGAAAAGATTTATTACTTATACTTTTTTAATTATATTTTGTTTCCTGCTTCAAACCACGGTTTTCCACCGCATAAGCTTTGGCGGCATTGTCCCCAATCTTTTAATTGTGGTGACCGCATCGCTAGGCTTCATGCGCGGCGACCGGACCGGGTTAGTCGTTGGTTTATTTTGCGGGCTTTTGATTGACATTTTTTTTGGCGATGTAATTGGCCTTTATGCCATGATTTATATGTATTTGGGTTATTTAAACGGCAAATTCAGCGGGATTTTTTACCCGGAGGATTTAAAACTCCCGCTGATTTTAATCCTGTTTAGCAATCTTTTTTACGGGCTTTTTACCTACCTGTTATTATTTATGATGAGAAGCCGTTTTAATTTTGAATTTTATTTTAAAAACGTGATTTTCCCCGAAATTATCTATACCCTGTTAGTTGCCTTGGTTTTATACCCTTTGATTCTTTTCTTTAATTATTTATTGGAAGGCCAGCGGTTTAAGAGGACGGAAGAAGATGTTTGATGATTTTAAAGCCAATTTTTTTAATATGGTCACCTCGCGGATTTTCATTTTATTGTTAGTCTTTATTGTGGCTGGTTTTGTGATGATTCATCGCATTTTTGATTTGCAGATTGTCAGGGGGGCTGATTTTTCTGACGCTTTCGAACTGAAAATCCGGAAAGAAAGAAGCATTCCGGCCACAAGGGGCAATATCTATGACCGAAACGGCAATCTGCTTGCTTACAATGATTTATCTTATTCCGTCACGATTGAGGATGTTTTTGAATCGGTGAGGGGCAAAAATGCTGCCCTTAATGCGACGATATTCAACCTGATTGAGCTAATCGAGCGGTGCGGGGACAAAACGGTCAGCGATTTCTTTATTATTTTGGACCAGGACAATAATTATGCTTTTTCGGTTGAGGACCGGGAAAACAGGCATTTACGGCGGTTTCTGGCCGATGTTTACGGCAAAAGGCGGTTTGATGACCTTGATTACCGTGAGCAAAGCGCAACTGCAGAGGAAGTTGTTGATTTCCTTGGCGGGACATCGCGGTTTGGCATTGGCGGCTTTTTAACTTATGAAGACGAAGAGGGAAAAGAACGCGAACGCTTTGTGGTCGGCTTAGGTTTTTCCAAGGAAGACGTGCTAAAAATAATGACCATCCGTTATGACATGAGCAATAACAGCTTCCAGCGTTATATAGCGACAACGGTTGCAACCAATGTCAGTGAAAAAACCGTTGCCGTCGTCATGGAAAACAGTGATACTTTGCGCGGTGTCCACATTACCGAAGCTTCGGTAAGGAGATATGTTGACAGTATTTATTTTGCCCATATCCTTGGCTATACTGGAAAAATTTCCCAAGAAGAACTGGAAAACTTCCGCGCCCAGCCCTTAGGAAGCCAGTATGATATGAATGATACGATTGGCAAATTGGGGATTGAGCAGTCGCAGGAACATATTTTGCAAGGCAGCAAAGGCAACGAGGTGGTTTTTGTCAACAATGTTGGGAAAGTCATTGATACTAGCGATTATGTCTCGCCAATTGCCGGAAATGACGTTTATCTCACGATTGACAAGGATTTGCAAATTGCCCTTTACCATATCCTTGAAGAAAAAATCGCCAGCATTATCTATACCAAGCTTCGGGACATAAAAGAGTATGTCCCGGCCGAAAATGCCAATGCGATTGATATTGTCATCCCCATTTATGATGTTTATTATGCCTTGATTAACAATAACGTCATCAATCTTGAGCGGCTTGGCTTTAAGGATTCCGGCACAGCGGAGCAGGAAGTGGCAGAAATCTTTTTGGGCCGCAAAGCAGAAATCATAGAAGCTTTGTTATTTGAATTAACCGAAGAAAAAACACCTTATCATGAGCTTAGGTTAGAATATCAAGTTTACCAGAGCTTGATTATGGAACTTTTATACCAAAGAGGGATTATCAGCCGCGACCGGATCAATGTAAATGACGAAACATACCGGGCTTGGACAAACGAAGAGGTCTTAAGCCTTAACGAATTTCTTCATTACTGCATTTCCATGAACTGGGTTGACATCACAAAGCTTGTCCTTGGCAACCAATATTCGGATGCCGCGGAAATTTACCGGGAAATCATTAATTTTATCATTGAAGCATTAAATAGCAGCACCGAATTTGACAAAAGAATTTTCCGCTTCATGATCCAAAATGAATTGGTGACGGGCCGCCAGCTCTGCCATATTTTGCTGGAGCAGGAAATAATCAAAATCCCGGCCCAAGAGGAACAGGCCTTTTTTGAGGGCAGGGTAACCCCTTACCGTTTTTTGCGCGACCGGATTGTCAATTTGGATATTACCCCGGCCCAGCTGGCCCTTGACCCTTTTAGCGGTTCGGTTGTCATTACCGATGTCCATACAGGTGATGTCGTTGCTTTGGTTTCATATCCCAGCTATGACAATAATAAAATGGCAAACGGCGTTGACGCGGCTTATTATTCATCTTTGCTTAATGACCTTTCAAAACCAATGATTAACTACGCGACCCAGCAAAGGACCGCGCCGGGTTCGACATTTAAGATTGTTACCGCGGTGGGGGCGGTTCTTGAGGGAATTGCAAGCACCAATAGCACCATTACCTGCCACGGTATTTTTGAGGGGGTGACCCCATCGCCGCGCTGCTGGATTTTTCCCCGCGGAACTCATGGCTCGCTTAATATGGCTAGCGCGATACGTGACTCTTGCAATGTTTACTTTTACGAGTTAGGCTATCAGATGGGAATACTTGACGGCATTTATTCCTCCAATGAGGGGATTGAGGTCCTTGGCAAGTATGCCAGTATGTTTGGGCTGACCGAGCCAACAGGCATTGAAATTGATGAAGCCATCCCGCAGACAGCAACAAACGACCCTGTCCGCGCCGCGATTGGACAAGCCAATTCAAGTTATACAACGGTTGCCCTTGCCCGCTATGTCACGGCGGTTGCTAATGGCGGGACAAACTATAACCTCACTTTGATTGACAAAATAACGGACCGGGGCGGCAATCTGCTTTATGATAACAATGCCGAAATCAGTAACACCATTTTACTTGCTGATTCGGAATGGAATGCGATTAAGCTGGGAATGCGCAGAATGATTGAGCGTAAAACCTATTTTGATGTCCTTTCGGTTAATGTCGCCGGGAAAACCGGGACGGCCCAGGAAAACCTTAACCGCCCCAACCATGCCCTTTTTGTCGGGTACGCGCCTTATGAAGAGCCGGAAATCGGCGTGGCGGTGCGGGTTGCGTTTGGTTACAGTTCCGACTACGCGGCCCAGATTACGCGTGACGTCATCAAATATTATTATGGCCTTGGCGAACGCGAGGAAATTATCACCGGGACAGCTGGCTTGCTTCAAGGCGGGACAACAGCAGTAGATTAGGCACATTTTAATGATATAACAGAGGTGTAAAAATGAAAAATTCAGTCGTAATTAAAAGTTTCCAGAATGGCATTTCCCTGCATTTAGATAAGGAGATGCCCTTTGAGCAATTGCTTGAGGAAATCAGCCTAAAATTCCGGGAATCCTCCGGCTTTTTCAAAAACGCCAAAATGGCGCTCTCATTCGAAGGCCGGGAATTAACTGATGATGAAGAAAAAACCGTCGTTGAAAAAATTACCGCCAGCTCCGACCTTAATATCATCTGCTTAGTCGGGAAAGATAATAATACCAACCAAAACTATCTTAAAGCCCTCCAGATGATTAATTATGACGATGGAAAAGAGGGACAGTTTTACCGCGGCACATTAAAGAACGGCCAAGTTTTAGAAACTGAATCAAGCATTGTCATTATTGGCGACATCAACCCCGGCGCAACGATTATTTCAACCCGCGACATCATTATTCTGGGCGGGCTTTATGGTGAAGCTTATGCCGGGGCAACCGGAAATGATGGCCATTTCGTGGTTGCCTTGGAAATGTCCCCGGAGAAACTCACCATTGGTGATTTCAAATATAAAGCAAAAGAAAAAACATCTAAATGGTCCATCAAATTAAAGGTACAGCCGAAAATCGCCTATGTGAAAGAAGAAACGATTGTAGTCGAACCAATTACAAAGGAATTGCTAAGCGGAATGTATTAGCTTGGCACTGCCAGTATGCGCTCAAAAGGAGGACAAAAATGAGTGAAGTAATTGTCATCACATCAGGAAAAGGCGGTGTAGGGAAGACTACTACATCAGCAAATGTTGGAACCGGGCTTGCAGCAATGGGAAAACGGGTGGTCTTAATTGATACCGATATCGGCCTTCGGAATCTCGATGTCGTCATGGGCTTAGAAAGCCGGATTGTTTACAATCTGGTTGATGTTTGTGAGGGCAAATGCCGGATCAAGCAAGCCTTGATTCGTGACAAAAGACACCCGAATCTTTATTTGATGCCATCAGCCCAGACCAAAGATAAATCAGCAATCCGTCCTGAACAGATGGTTAGGATGGTTGCGCAGCTAAAGGAACAATTTGATTACATAATCCTAGACTGCCCGGCCGGGATTGAACAAGGCTTCAAAAACGCCATCGCCGGGGCAGACCGCGCTTTTTTGGTCACCACGCCGGAAGTTTCGGCCATTCGCGATGCCGACCGCATTATTGGCTTGCTTGAGGCCAGTGAGTTTAAGCAAATCGACCTGATTATCAACCGGATGCGTCCGGACATGGTCCGCCGCGGCGACATGATGAGTGCAAATGATGTTGTGGATATCCTGTCCCTTAATTTGATTGGCATTATCCCCGATGATGAAGGCGTGGTTATTGCCGCCAACCAGGGTGAGCCGATTGTCGGAAACCATTCCTTGGCCGGGCGGGCTTATCAGGATATCTGCCAGCGCATCCTCGGAAAAGAAATTCCTTTCATGGAATTTGAGCGAAGCATTTCTTTTTGGACAAAAGTAACCGGAATTTTTTCTAAAAACGGAAAGGGTAACTAAATGAAAATTAAAAATCTTTTACGCCGGAAAAAATCCAATGAAATTGCCAAAGACCGCCTCAAAATCCTCTTGATTTCCGACCGGGTCAATTGCTCACAGGAAATGCTTGAAATGATAAAGCAGGATATCGCCAAGGTCATCTCAAAATACATGAAAATCGATACCAAGAGCATGGAAATACAGATTTCAAAGACCGAAACAAAAGGAAGGAACGCAAAGAATCCTTCACTTTATGCTAATATACCAATCCTTGACCTAAACAAAGGAACGTAAGAAAGAGAGTCATGCTAAAAAATTACCGCCTCCGTGATTATAATTTCAAATTAGTGATATATGTCATTGCCTTGGCCATCATCGGGATAATGGCGATTGGGAGCGCCGATGAATCCTTGCAAACAAGACAGCTGTACGGCTTCCTGACGGCCTTATTTCTGATGGTGGTCATATCACTGTTTGATTATTCGCTGATTATTTATTTTTATTGGGTAATTTATGTCGTTAACATAATCTTGCTTTTAATGGTGCTGTTTTTTGGCGAAACCGTAAATAACGCCCAGCGGTGGCTGATTTTATTTGATATCCAGTTCCAGCCGTCAGAAACCGCAAAAATTTTGTTGATTTTATTCTTTGCACAGTTTATTATGAAGTGTAAGGACAGGTTCAATTCGCTGCAAAACTTATTTTTAAGCATCGCTTTTTTTGCCCTGCCTTTTTACCTGATTTTCAGGCAGCCGGATTTGTCAACCAGCATTATTGTCGCGTTGATATTTTGCGTGATGGTCTACATTGGCGGGCTTAATTGGAAGATTATCGCGGGCATTTTTGCCTTGGTAATTCCGGCGGCATTAATTTTTCTCGCGATTGTCACCAATCCGGAAACGGAACTTTTAAAGGATTACCAGCAAAACCGGATTGTGGCCTTTTTTGACAAGGAAGCATACTCGCTTAGGGAGGGTTACCAGCAGGAAAACTCGGTCATGGCCATTGGCTCAGGCCAGCTTTATGGGAAAGGCTACAACAACAACCTGTTAAGCTCCGTCAAAAATGCGAATTATATCGCGGAACAGCAAACCGATTTCATTTATGCAATCATCGGGGAAGAATTTGGTTTTATCGGGGCCGCCGCCGTTATTTTGCTGTTAATGCTGATTACGATCGAATGCTTGTTAATCGCAAGGCGGGCAAAGGATATCGCCGGGACAATCATTGCCACCGCGGTTGGCAGCATGATTGGCATCCAAGGTTTTATTAACATTGGCGTGGCGACATATATTCTGCCTAATACGGGCCTTCCTTTACCGTTTGTCAGTTATGGCCTTACTTCCTTGGTCAGCGCGTTTATCGGGATTGGGTTTGTCCTCAATATTGGCTTACAGCGGGAACAAAGGACGACATAAAAGAGGAATCTAAAAATGGAGTGTAACATGAACATCGCTTTAATAGCCCATGACTCAAAGAAAAAACTAATGCAGAATTTTTGCATTGCATACCGCGGCATTTTGGCCAAACATAATTTATTTGGCACCGGGACGACTGGCCGCTTGGTCGAAGAAGTAACCAACCTTGTCGTCCACAAATACCTGGCCGGGCATTTAGGCGGCGAGCAGCAAATCGGGGCGCAGATAGAACACAACCATATTGACTTGGTCATTTTCCTGCGCGATCCGTTCGGGCCCAAAAAGCATGAGCCTGATGTAAACAATGTCGTCCGCTTATGTGATATGCACAATATTCCTTTGGCAACCAACTTAGCGACGGCTGAATTATTAATAAAATCACTTGACAGGGGAGATATGGAGTGGCGTGAAATCTATAAATAAAAAAAGTTTAGTTGCACTTACCTTGGCTTTAGCCTTAATTCTTTGCGGCTGCGGCGGCCGCAATTTTGGCATGGCTTACGAAGTAAATAATGATGATGCGATGTTTAGGATGTTTGACATTCTTGATGAAGCGCCAAAAGCCCGCCCTTTTGCCGCTGAACTTGTGGTTGTCCCCGGCGATGTGTCCGGCAGTATCAATCCAGAGCTAATTAATGCAACCGGGGCGGCTTTATTTGCAACAGACGACAAGGAAATCATTTTCGCCCAGAATGTCTATGAACAGCTGTCGCCAGCCAGCTTAACCAAGATTATGACCGCGCTGGTTGCCCTTAAATATGGCACGATTGACAATTATATTACCGCCAGCGCAAATGTTTCCATCAGCGAAGCAAGGGCCCAGACCGTCGGCCTTGAACGAGGAGACCAGCTTACCTTGTCTCAAGCCCTCCACCTTTCCCTAATTAATTCGGCCAATGACGCGGCCATTGTTGTGGCGGAGGGTGTTGCCGGGACGGTTGAGGAATTTGTCCTGTTAATGAACAGGGAAGCTAAGGCTTTAGGCGCGACTAATACCGAGTTCATGAATCCGCACGGCCTTACCCATGAGAACCAGTATACGACCGTCTACGATATGTACTTGATTTTAAATGCCGCGATTAAGTATGATTTATTTAATCACATTATTGCCCTGCCCAGTTATACGACCTCATATTTAAGGGCAAATGGGGAAATGCGCGAGCTTAGCATTCAAAATACAAACCAATATTTGCAAGGCGTCCAGGAAACTCCCGACGATGTCATTATCATTGGCGGCAAAACCGGGACAACGCAAGCGGCGGGCCATTGTTTAGCCATTGTGGCAAAAAACGGGGCCGGAAAAACATTTTTATCAATCATCATGCGGGCCGAAACGCGCGAAGATGTTTATGACCAAACTACTTTGCTATTAAATCAAATTAATTAGTGGTTGTATTTTTATCCGCTTTGCATTATAATTAGGTTATTAAAACATAGGAGGGACAAGCCCATGGTGCAGCTGGTTTTAGGTAAGAAGGGGAAGGGGAAGACAAGACATCTTTTAGGAAAGGCCAATAGTGAGATTCTTAATGTTCATGGAAACATCGTTTATCTTGATAAAAACACCAAACATATGTATGAACTGAATAATAAAATTCGCCTGATTAATGTGATGGAGTATAATATTACTGACAGCAGGGAATTTATCGGCTTTATTAATGGGATTATTTCCCAGGACCATGACCTTGAGCAGATGTATTTTGACAGCTTTTTTACAATTGGCTGCGTCAGCGAAGAGGATATTGAGGAAGTGGTCACAAAACTGGAAAGAATTGGCAAAAGATTTAATATCAGCTTCGTGTTAAGCTGTGCCGTTGATGAATCGGAAGTGCCGGAATCCCTTAGGGAAAAGATTATTATTTCCTTGTAACTATTTATGAAGAGTATGCCAGATAATAATAAAATATCTAAATACACTAAGCCCCTTAACATAAATATCGGCTTGATTGTTTTTGCGGTGATATTTGTTTATGTTGTTGTTGCTGTATATATGTTTTTTACCCAAAAAAACATCGTTCCCTACGAAGTAAAAATCGGCTCGCTTTCCGCAAGCAATATCTACCGCGGCATTGCTTTAAGGGAAGAGGAGATTGTCACGGCCGAACAGGCAGGTTATATTACTTATCTGGCAAGGGAAGGGACAAGGACCGGGGTTAATAGCCCTGTTTATGTCATTGACCAGATGGGCGAGCTGACGGCATACCTTGACCGGCTTGATACCGAGGAAACGGCTTTGTCGGCAAGGGATTTACAAGAATTACGGACAGAAATCCTTGGTTTTGTCCATGATTTTGATGAAACGGCGTTTGAAAGCGTTTATGACTTCAAATATAATGTTGAGGGGACAGTCCTAAAGCTTGCGAATTTTAATGTCCTTAGTGGAATCGAGGAATTAGGAACGCAAATGATTTTTTCCGGTTTTGCGCCACGCTCCGGGATTGTCATCTACTCAACGGACGGTTTTGAGGAATTAGTGCTTGAGGACTTAAGCAGAGATTTTTTTAATCAGCAAAATTACGACAAAGTACAGCTTATCAATAACAATCTTGTCGGCGAGGGTGATCCGGTCTTTAAGCTAAGCACCAGCGAAGACTGGTCAATTGTCATCCAGGTTGAAGATGAGAATAAAGCGGAAGAGCTGTTAAGCCGCCAATATATCCGGGTGAAATTTTTAAAAAACCAGTACCAGTCATGGGGCAGGGTGCGGACTTTTACTGATGAGCGGGGTGATGTTTTTGTTGAGCTTGGCTTCACTAACTCAATGATTACCTTTTGCCAGGACCGTTTTGTCGATATTGAGTTAATCACCGAAGAAGAAAGAGGGTTAAAGATTCCCAATTCGGCGATTGTGGAAAAAGAGTTTTTTATTATTCCGGCCGAATTTATCACCAGGGGCGGGCGGAACAATGCCTTTGGCGTTTTGCGCGAAGCTTTTACCGAAGATGGGCAGCCCACCACCGAATTTATTGAAACCGTCATTTACCACGAAACTGATGATGAGCTTTATCTTGATGATATGATGCTTCGGATTGGTGATTTTCTGATTATGCCGGACTCGGCGGATCGGTACCGGATTAGCCGGAGGGGGACTTTGATTGGCGTATTCAATATCAATAAGGGTTATGCGGATTTTAAGCAGATCAATATCCTTTACCAGAATGAAGAATACGCGATTGTCCGCTCAAATACCCGCTATGGGCTGACGGTGTATGATTATATTGCTTTGGATGCGCGGATGGTGCATGAGAATGAGTTTATTTATGAATAGCGTCGCCCGGCGGCGACGCATTAAGAGAATTGCTAAGGCAATTCTCCTTAAAGGATACACACTAACGGCGTAAGTGTATGAAGGTGTATGAGCATAAAAAATAATTTAATCGAAATAGAAAAAAATATTTGCCTTGCGTGTGAGCGGAGCAAGCGGAATCGTAACGAGGTAGCTTTAGTTGCCGTCAGCAAGAATAACCCGCCGGAGAAGATCAAAATCGCTTATGACAATGGGTTAAGGATTTTTGGCGAAAACCGCGTCCAGGAGTTAATTGCCAAAATTGATTTACTTCCTGATGACATTGAATGGCATATGATTGGCCATCTGCAACGCAATAAGGTAAAATACATCGTCGGGCGAGTCAGTTTAATCCATAGCGTAGATTCATTTAAGCTGGCGGAAACAATCAGCAAAGAAGCGATTAAAAAAGGAATCATTCAGGATATCCTGATTGAAATAAATGTTTCCGGTGAAGAATCAAAACACGGAATAGCAAGTAAAGAGGCTTATGAGCTCGTGCGTGAAGTCTCTTATTTACCCGGCGTAAGGATAAAGGGCCTGATGACAATTGCCCCCCTTTCCGAGGATTCCGAGGCCAATCGTCCCCACTTTGCGAAATTAAAGCATTTATCTGTTGACATACCGAACAAAAACATTGATAATAATAATATAGGTGATTTAAAAGTATTATCAATGGGGATGACGGGTGATTATGCCGTTGCAATTGAAGAGGGAGCAAGCTTGATAAGGTTAGGGACTGGCGTTTTCAAATAAAGAAAGGAAATGGATTAGACGATGGGAGTAATGGACAAGTTTCTGACTTACATGAAATTAAGTGAAGATGATGAAAGTTACTATGACGATGATGATTTTGAAGATGAGGGTACTTTTGAGATACCCAAAAAACCACTTAAAGAACCACAAGATACCGAAGAGCGGAAGAAAGCAGCACCAAAGGTTACCCAGCTTCAGCCCCGGATGATCCGCCGCGGCGGCGGGACCGGAATGGAGGTCTGCGTGATTAAGCCGACATCAGTAGAAGATGCCCGCGAAATTACCGATACCTTGCTGAATAACCGGACCGTGGTCCTCAATTTAGAAGGCATTGATGTCGAAATCGCCCAGCGGATAATCGATTTTACCTCTGGTTCAACTTACGCAATCCACGGCAACCTTCAGAAAATTTCACACTACATATTTATTATTACCCCAGCCAGTGTTGATATTTCCGGAGATTTTCAAGAAATATTGAGCGGGACATTTGATGTCCCCATCAATAATAGGTTTTAGCATTTGAAAAAAATAACTGTAAATTACCAAGAAAAACCTTGTTATGACATCGTCATTACCGATAGCTTTAGGGGATTAGGCGCAAAAATAAAGTCGCTTAATTTATTATCCACTAGGGTTTGCATTGTTGTTGACAAAAATGTTGACCCTTTATATGGGGACAAAGTCGAAAAGGTTTTCTTAAACCTAGGCTTTAAGTGTTCATATTTTATCATTGAGGCCGGGGAAGAATATAAAACCCTGGCAACGGTCCGCGATTTATACGATTTTTTAATCAGTGAACGTTTCTCGCGTGATGACCTCTTAATCGCTTTAGGGGGCGGAGTGGTCGGGGATTTATGCGGCTTTACGGCGGCGACTTTTTTACGCGGAATTAGTTTTATCCAAATCCCAACTACTTTGCTTAGCCAGACCGATTCAAGCATTGGCGGCAAGACCGGAGTTGATTTTGATGGCTACAAGAATATGGTTGGCGCTTTCCATATGCCAAGGCTGGTTTATATTAACACCGCCACTTTGAAGACTTTGCCTGGCCGTGAATTTGCTAGCGGCATTGCCGAGGTCATGAAATATGGCTTGATAAAAGACGAAAGCTTTTATGAATGGCTAATCACAAACATAGAGGGAATTAATGCGCAAGATAAGGATATCTTGCTGGAACTGATTGAACATAGCTTGATGATCAAAAAAGCTATTGTTGAGCAAGATCCCCACGAAAAAGGCATCCGCGCCATCCTCAATTTTGGCCATACGGTTGGACACGCCTTAGAAAAGGCCGCAGACTTTAGCTTGCTTCATGGTGAATGTGTTGCGCTGGGCATTATTGCTGCTTCATTCATATCTTGGAAAAAAGGTTACCTAAAGATGGAAGAGTACTATGAAATCCGGGATATGTTTGTGCCTTTTAACTTGCCGATTTTGCTTAATGAATTAAAACCAAAAGAAGTCCTTGCATTTATTAAGTCGGATAAAAAAAATGCCGGGGACGGATTAAAGTATATTTTGCTCGAAAAAGTCGGGAAAGCCTTTATTGATAAAAGCGTGACCGATGAAGAAATTTTAATGGCACTTGAGGAGCTTCAATGGAAAGAGGACTAAATAAAAAAGCAAAGCAAATTATTATTGATTTTGTTTTGCTTTTTTTACTGGTTTTTTTAGACCAGTATACAAAATACCTTGCCGTAATGAATCTTAAAAACAAGCCCGCCTTTAGCATTATTGACGGCGTTTTGGAGTTTCGTTATCTGGAAAATGTCGGCGCGGCTTTTGGGATGCTGCCCAACCAAAAGTTTTTCTTTGTCTTTGTGGCAATTGTTTTTATCTGCGTAATTGCTTTTGTCATTTGGAAAACACCAGTGAAGAAAAAGTATTTAAGCCTCCATCTCCTTTTGACAATGATTTCGGCCGGGGCAATTGGCAATATGATTGACCGCCTTCGGCTCAATTACGTAGTTGATTTCATTTATGTGCCGATCGTCAGGCTGTTTGGCCAGCCATTTCCTATTTTTAACGTGGCGGACATGGTTGTGACAGTCCCGACCGCAATTCTCATTATTTTAATCCTGTTTGTATATAAAGAAGCCGACTTTGAGTTTTTGAGCTTCAGGCAGCGAAAATACCGTGAATTTAAGTGAGTTTTGGGCTTTTTGGCAAGCGAGTGCTAGCGGTGATTGACTGGGTTGGTCAATAATAAGTTTAAGGTGCATATGCAGGAATATATTTTTAAGGTAGGCGAAGAAGAGGAAGGAGAGCGGGTTGACAGGCTGCTTAGCATACTGAATGACTCTTTATCGCGTTCTTATATCCAAAAACTCCTAAAAGACGAATTAGTTTTGCTCAAAAAAGCTGCTGCGGACGAAAATAATAATGATTTTCGCATTTTGCGGGCAAGCTACCGCGTCCAAAATGGCGACTTGATTCATCTAAAAGTCCCTAATGCCGTTTTTCCCTCGATTGAAGCAGAGGATATTCCGCTTGATATTTTATTTGAAGATGAATTTTTGCTGGTTGTCAATAAGCCCAAAGGCCTTGTTGTCCACCCTGCCCCAGGCCATTTTAGCCATACCTTGGTAAACGCCCTCCTCCATCATTGCCGGGATTCTTTATCGGGGATCAATGGCGTTTTGCGTCCGGGCATTGTCCACCGGATTGACCGTGACACCACCGGGGCGATTGTCGTTTGCAAAAGCGATTATGCCCATCAGGAAATCGCCGCGCAATTAAAGGAACATCGGATTGGAAGGACATATCTGGCTTTAGTATGCGGAAAAATCGCCAATGAAGCCGGGACAATCAATACTTTAATCGGACGAAACCCCAAGCACCGAAAGAAAATGGCAGTCTTACCTTATGGCGATGAAAACGGAAAGGAAGCGATTACCCATTACCGCGTTTTGGAACGCTTTCCGAAGCATACGCTGGTTGAATGTCAGCTTGAGACCGGGCGGACACATCAAATCCGGGTCCACCTTTCGCATTTAGGGTTCCCGGTTTTGGGCGATGAGGTTTATGGCGGCCAAAGGCCGATGTTTAAATTATCCGGCCAGACCTTACACGCAGCATCGTTAGGTTTTATCCATCCTGGCTCAAAAGCATATATGGAATTTACCGCACCTTTGCCGGACTATTTTGAGGAGCTGCTGCGGAAGTTTAGGGGGTAAGCCATTCGAGCGGGATTGATGAACAGCTCGCAGATGTTAGAAATTAAATGTCGATACTGACGTATCAAAATCGGTACTGATGTACCGATTAATAAAAATGCTTCGCATTTTCCCTTGCAAGGATTTACTTGGCTCGTGCGTGTGAAGAAAGGAAAAAAGATATGAGTATAAGAGAATTGGATATTTCGAAAATTGATGAAGGTTATCAAATTGAAAATCTCACTCAAGGGGCTGTAGGTCATGTGGAGCTTGTAATCGGGACTTGCGAAAATAAGCCGTTTAAAGCGGTTGTGAAAACACAAAAAAAGTGGGAACGCCCCGGCGACCCTAATTCGTGGTGCAGGGAGTACGATCTTTATATTTCGGATTTGGACAAAATATTTACAAATTCTTTTCGTTGGGCAAAATGCTACCATGCCGAGAAAAGTGATAACGAAACCAAATTATGGTTAGAGTATATCGAAGGCGTATCACGTTCTGACCTAACTGTTGAAATGTATGAAAGAATAGCAGAGGGACTGGGACGTTTTCACGGTAAGTTATATACTGAAAAATTTGTTCCGACAATTGAAAATTTATCTGGTACTGATGGTATGAAACACTTCTACCACTACAATCGTTCAAAGAAAGAATTATACAATTATATTCGCCAAGATAATTGCAAAATTCCGTTACATCTACGAAAAATGATTATTGATATGGACGAAAAATCAGATAGAGTATGGGCGGAAATTGAAAAATTGCCAATCGTACTGCGTCACGGTGATTTCTTTCCGCCCAATTTATTTTACGCAAATGATGAAAAAATTATTCTGATTGACTGGGACAGTGCAGGTTTGAGTTATTTAGGTGAAGATATAGTAAACCTGATTGCAGATGCGGGTTACATTGAGCATATGGTGGAGTATTATCATAAATGCGTTCCGGCTTATTTGAATGGGTTCTCTGAATTTTCCGATATTTTACGAAATAAAAATTTATATATCCATGAACGTATTATCATGCACTTTGGTTACAGGCTTATTGACAAAGTTACTTGGCGGGGTGATGTAAAAACACCGGATGAGCAGAGAATTGACCTTGACATATTGCAAAAAATATATGAGATGGAAAGCAAAAATATGAACATAACCGAGGAAAAATTAGCCGGAAGCCTGTCGGCCGGGACAACCGACCTTTTGCCGTTTCTGCCATATTTATTGCAAGATTTTTGGGAACTCGGAAGCGACCCCGCCGTTATGGCTAAGCTGATTAAAAAGCACGTTGATGTTTCGCCGGAAACGCGCATACTAGATTTGGCTTGCGGCAAGGGTGCGGTGTCGGTGAAAATTGCGGCGGAGCTGCGGATTAAGGTAAAAGGCATCGATTTGCTTCCCGAATTTATCGAATATGCCCACGAAAAAGCAAGAGAGTTTGATGTCGCGGATATATGCGAGTTTGCCATTGGTGACATTAATGAGGCTGTCAAAAATGAAATCGGCTATGACGGCGTGATTTTGGGGGCGGTGGGCGATGCGCTGGGAAACCCTGCCGAAACCTTGCAAAAACTGAAATCCGTAATCAAGCCGGGCGGATATATTCTAATTGACGAGGCTTACCTTCCGGACGGTGCAAAACAAAGTGATGTTAAATTAAGCCACTATGAGTTTTTGAACCTAACACAATGGAAGGATTTGTTTAAGGAAGCAGGGCTTTTGCTAGTCGAAACAGTCGGCGATGAGGACAACGAAACTGCCGCGTCAGGCGACAGCGACACAGGCATGGGGTTCATCACCCAAAGGGCAAATGAGTTAATTGAAAAACACCCTAATCAAAGAGAGATGTTCGAGGGGTATGTCCGCGGCCAGCAAAATGAGTATGACGACTTGGAAAATACGCTTGTTTGCGTGACTTGGATTTTGCGGAAGAAGTAAGGTCAGTAAGGCGCTTGCCGTTGGAATCAATATTTTTGGACGAGGAGAATATTCATGAACCAAAAAATTAAAACTCTATTATGCGTTTTGACTTTTATCCCATTTTATTTTTTTATATATGCTTTTTTGCATGAGGCAGGACACGCCCTTGTAATCCTTGCTTACGGCGGCACAATTGACAATTTTGTTTTTTGGAATTTTAATGCTCATGTTAGCTCAAGTGGCGGGGCATTTACCAGTTTTGGCATGGCACTAAACACTATTGCCGGTATGCTTCTGCCAACTATTATAGGCGTGATAGCCATAAGTCTGTATAGGCCTAACAAAAAATCTGCTGGATATCATATATGTTACTTTACGACTTTGTTTGGACTTCTTGGCTCTATGTCTGTATGGGTTGCAATACCCATCATATCGTTGTTTAATTTACCGCCACGAGATGATGTGACTAATTTTTTGAATTTGACTCGTTATCACCCGCTCATTGTTTCAATAAGTGCTTTGTTTTTTGTGGGGGCTTTTGTAGTTTTTGCTCATGCAAAAGGGTTATTATCAAAAACAAATCTCCAAAAAATATACCGAAGTTTTAAGTCAAATAATGAAAATATTATTGCAAAAAACAATGGCAATCGGAAAAATAAAATTCTTTTTACGGCTTTGGGATTGCTTGTCATATCGGCGGCTACATTGTATTCTGCTAACTATATTACATACTACCCGCCCGGTGTTTTCAATACATCAGGTGTTATTACGAATGTTTTGGAAGAAAGAAGCTGGGAATCCACACTCGCAATAGAAGATAGCAGAATTTACTCATTTGATATTGAAATAAAAGCATACGGCCTTATTACAGCTTTCTGCGTTATTGATGAAAGCGGCGAATATATATCTCAAAATCAAGCTGAGGGATTTATGCCCTCAATTATATCTTTTGGGTTAGACGAAGGAATTTATACGCTATCAATGATGTTCCTTACCGATTATGAAGCCGTTGCAGATTATTTTGTAAAAACAGGCTTTGGCGAATTAGACCCAAAAGAAATCCAATACATTAACGAAGCGTTTAGCCGCGATAATACCAGTTATGCTGTTGAATATTTTATATCGGTACGATAGGCGGTAGTTTCTTTCATTAACAGTTACCTTATTCAAAGAAATAGCGGCGCGTAAATATGAAGCGTATTCGCATTAGGGGCTTGTAATAATTAGCATAACTATTCGTTAAACTTGTCTTTTGCGAATAGTTGCGGCAATTATTTTTTCTCAATTTCCTCAACCGCTTTGACAATTAACTTTATCGAACCATCAAAACCAAGCACGCTGCTGTTTATGCAAAGGTCATAACTTTCGGCCTGGCCCCATTTCTTTGAGGTATAATAATTATAATTGCTTTGGCGTTGCTTGTCTTTTTTTATGCACATTTCCCTTGCTTTGCTTGCTTCAATTTCAAATTGCTGGCAAATATACTTGGTTTTATCTTCTTCCCTTGCGTAGATGAAAATATTGATGCAATTAGCCAGTTCGCTTAAAGCATAATCTGCGCAGCGGCCGACAATGACGCAAGGCCCTTCGCTGGCTATTTTTTTGATTGCGTCAAATTGGGCCAAAAAAACCTTGTGGCTAATCGGCATATCAACAAAATGGGCGGCGTTATACCCAAATGAATATGTGTCCATGACCAAATTGTACAAAAATGAATTAGTCGGCTTTTCATCATGGTTTAAGATGATTTCTTCACAAAAGCCGCTCTCCTTTGCTGCTTTGGCGATTAGTTCATGGTCAAAAAACGGAATGCCGAAATGCTCCGCGACTTTTGCCCCAATTATATGGCCGCCCGAACCAAATTGCCTGCCAATCGTAATTACACTTTTCATATTAATACCCTTGCCTTTCGATAATTTTTTCCACTCTTGCTGAAACGTTTTATCAAATATATTTCCTGAAAATTTTATTTTCATGAATTTTTATCTCCATGGAAGTTTTCCTTCCATAGAAGTCTTACTTCCATTAAAGACTTACTTCCATTAAAGTCTTACTTCTATTGAAGTCTTACTTCCATTGAAGTCTTACTTCCATTGAAGTCTTACTTCCATTGAAGTCTTACTTCCATTGAAGTCTTACTTCCATTGAAATTTTACTTCCATGGAAGCAACGCTTCCATTTTTCGATTGTACTCTTTCTTTAATATATTTTATTGCCCAATTAAAGTAACGTGAAAGTCTGTCTACCAAAACTCCAGGCCTAATCATAAATACTTCCGCAACATCTCAAAAACCTTGTCAATGTCAAGCGGTTTCCCAAGATGGTCATCCATTCCGGCCGCCAAGCAATTCTCGATATCATTTTTAAAGACATTCGCGGTGGTTGCAATAATAGGCAAATTCACATTTTGGAGGGCTGGAAGGGCTCTAATGCGCCGCGTTGCCTCATGCCCATCCATTTTGGGCATCTGGATATCCATCAAAACAATGTCATATTTGGTTGGATTTTCTGATATCTTATCAAGGGCTTCCTGCCCATTTTCAGCACACTCAATCATTATGCCGGAATCCTCCAACAACGAAATCAAAATTTCCCGGTTGATTTCAATGTCTTCTGCCAGCAGCATTGATTTCCCGGCAAATTCGCCCTCGCCATAAACACCCGCTTCCGCTGTGGCTGTTTTGCCAAGGCATTCATTAATCGAATCAACAATCGATGAGGAAAATAGCGGCTTAATCAAATGCCGATCAACCCCGGCTTTAAAGGCTTCGGCTTTTACCTGTTCCCAATCCATTGCCGTTATCATGATTACCACCGCCGGGCGGCCGTCTTTTTTTCCTTTGATTTGCCTGGTCAGCTCTATCCCATCCATCTTGGGCATTCGCCAGTCAATAAAATAAATATCATAACCGCCATTTTTTTCGATGAGGTCACAAGCTTCAATCCCATCAGAAGCAACATCGCAATTGATGTTTAGCTGTTTAAATATTTCAAGAAACTGCTCTCTTACCTCGAAAACGTCATCAACCGCAAGAATCCTGATATTTTCCCAATTAACGCTTGGTGCAAGCAATGAATTGGGATTTTTTTTGCTCCGCCCCATCTTGACGGTAAAAATAAAGCGCGAGCCTTCGCCAAGGAGCGATTCAACCCAGATTGTGCCGCCCATCAATTCAATGATTCTTTTGGAGATGACAAGCCCAAGCCCTGTTCCGCCATATTCGCGGCTGATTCCGCTTTCGGCTTGCTCAAAGGCATGGAAAAGTTTTTTCTGGTGTTCGGGCGAAATGCCGATGCCATTGTCAGTTACCGTTATGCGTAATTCACATTGACCGTCAATTTCATTGATTAAAGCGGCATCAAGATTGATTTTCCCACCCTCTTTCGTGAATTTTACCGCATTGGACATCAAATTTGTTATGACCTGCGCAAGCCTTTGGTCATCTCCTACGACAAAGCGGGGAATATTTTTGTCAACATTGACAAAAAGGGTCTGCTCTTTTTCTTCGACTCGGAAATTAACAACATTTATTACTTTTTGGAGCATCCGTTCAAAATCATACTCAATCAAGATGAGTTCCAGCTTGTTTGCTTCGATTTTTGCCATGTCAAGGATATCATTTATGACCCGCAACAGATGTGAAGAAGCATCGTTAATTTTACTTAAGGCATGGTCTTTTTCGTCCACTGTCTTTGCTTTTTTGCCGATGGTTGTCATGCCAATGATTGCGTTCATCGGCGTCCTCATTTCATGGCTCATTGAAGATAAAAAGTCGCTTTTTGCCCTGCTGGCCGCTTCCACCCGCTCAAAAGCTGATTCTAACTCTCCCATGATCCGATTATGCTCGCGCAAATCACGGGTATAGGCAATCACGGCTTGGTCATTCCCATAATCAATTGGCACTAACGTCACTTCCACCGGGACAAGTGTTCCGTCCGGCAAGATATGCTGCCAATCGAAAACACACCGCCCTTCGGTAAAGGCCTTGTCAATCATTTTGAGCGTTTTTTCATCAGAGCGTTGCCCGTCGGGCTGAAACTCCGGCGAAAAATCAAAAATCCCTTTCATGTACTCTTCTTTGCTGTTTATGCCAAGGAATTTGATTGTTGCTTCGTTGCAGTCAAGCAGGTTAAGGCTGCTATCCCATATCTCACAGTTAAGCGGTGAAGAATCAAGCATTAACTTGACGAGATTGTTGGCATCGTTTATTTTTTTGGTCAAATCCCGGCGGTAAACTGAATTTGCAAGCATATAACTTACTGAACGCAAAATATCAATTTCATCTTCCGAGGGATTACGGATATTGCGGCAGTCATCAATACTGCAAAAGCCCCAGAAGATATCTTTGATAAAGACCGGGATCGCAAGGACGGATTTTGTTTCAAAGGGGATAAAAAAACTCTGGACCTCTTTAGAAAGCCCGGAAACCGGACCGGCGATATATTCACCTTTCGATAGCTTTTCTTCCCAGCCCGGCACATCACGATAAGGAAATTCCGTCGTACTGGAGATGTTTTTATTTTTTGCGCCATATTCGCTATGCCAAAAATAATCAAGGACGGCATAAAGTTGCCCGTCCCGGTTTTCATTCCGCCACACTTCCATATAGTCAACATCAAGGCATAACCCGACATCCATCATGCAGTTTTTAATCGCCAAATTAAGGGTCTCATCATCTTCTTCTGTCAGCAGGATATTGGCGGTGTTATTGACCGAACGGAGAATATTGTCGCGCCGCTTTATTTCATTCACCGCCCTTGCTTGGTTTTTGTCAAGCCTAATCAAAGTAAAAATCAGGACTGTGGCAAGAAATGCCCCTAGAATGCCAACGACAAGTACCATCAGATACAAATCACGATAATACGCGAATTGCGGGATTACTTTGCCGACATACCAATCATTGTCCATCTGCCTGGTAAATAAAAAAGACCGCGTTCCCCGGTAATCAATTATTTTTTGCGATGAAATATTTTCACCTTTGATGTATTCATCTAAATACCGGGCCATATCATGAGTAGTCTCATATAATGATGCCCCGATTATTTCTTCATCAGGGTGGACAATCATCTGTAACCTGCTATCCATCAAAAATCCGTAGCCCCCCGGAGTTTTATGTTCGCTCCCAATTAGCAGGCTTAAAAAATCTAAAGGGACGTCAAGCCCTAACACGCCAAACTGCCGCCCATTTTCGTCAACCAATAAACGCGCATAGGCAATTACGGGCGTAAGGGTTGACGGGTCAATATAGGGTTCGGTAATCACGACATTCCCCGCGGCAGCTACGGCCGCCGAATACCAAGGGCGTTCATAAGAAATCCATTCATTTTCCGGCTCCTTTGCCGGGTGCCAGCCGCCGCCGTCATAAAATGCTTGCAAATCTGATTCATAATCAGCAAACATATCAAAATAGCCATAAACAGAATAATAATCAAACATCCGGATTGCTTCTTTAAATTCTGCTGATGAGACTTCATTCAGATAATCTTTGATAATTCCGAAATCATAACTTTTAAGAAGCTGGCTTTCGATATTGTCAGCAATGAAGTTAAGGACAATCTCCGGCCCTAATAATGTCGTCGAAATAAAAACTGCATCTTCGTCCAACAGCTCATTGGTGCTTTGGTGTAATTTTTCATTTAGGGAGCTGCTCATGATAATGCCGCTCGAAATAACCATAATCAAAAAGGCGAGCAACACTAATAACATCCTTGCAAACAAGGAATTTTCTTTTTTGTTTGTGGGCAAAACGGCTTTTTCCATTATAGATACCGCCTCAACAATGTGCAACAGTCCAGTTTTCGGCTAAGGAAAAGACTGAACTGTTACTTAACTTTACCATTATCAAAGTTCATACCTTGTTCCCCATAAAATTGATACAAGTACGCACTTTTCATTTGCGTTAATATAAAAGCATTTTTTAAGTATCCGCTACATTTAATTATTTTAACGCTAAGCGGATTTTATATTATTTGAACCCTATCCGGCGGTTTGTAACCTTTGCCCGCGCGTTCAAACAACTCTTGTGTGGTTAAATCTTCCCACAAATTTTCGCGCCATTTTGTGTAGTCAAAAGTGTTCCTGCCAATGGTGGTGATAAATATTTCTGTTTCAATTGCACCAAGCGTATCACTTAACGCTTTCATTCCCGCACTCATAATTGCAGAAGTCTGAACATCACTATACATTATAAATCCCTCCAAATCTTCAAAAAGTTAATCGGGTCTACTATTATAATGCGATTATCTTGATACTTTAATAACCGTTTATCGGTAGTTATAAGATAGTCACATTTAGCTATAATTGCATAAGCTGTATGCGAAGCATCTTTACGTTTTATACCTGTTTTCATTATTTCATTTGTTAGAGTAATTGCAGTATCGTCATTGTCTTTGCTGATGTAATAACTCGCATTGTTTTCTATGAATTTAATAATAGAATTTCGGTTAGCTTCTATCGGGTAGACAGTAATCTCCTCAATAGAAACAGACGAATAAACAAGCTCAATTGCTTTATACTTTACAAGGGATTGAATAGTCATTTTAGCTTGCGTATCATTAAAAATGCCGATATCATTTTGATTGTCAAACGGTCTGCCGTAACAGCAATTATCCAAATAAATTTTCAGCTTTTCCATACAAGGCTTATCCTTTCGAGAATAATGACCTATTATGATTATAGCACAATTCTATGCTGTTGTCAAAATTTCACCTTATGCTGTTAATATCAGAATTTAGATTTTTCATAATTAAATGGTATGCTTGTTCCGACCACCACGTCCTCTATTTTTTCTATAATCAGCCAGTCATCCATATTGCCTTGATGGTCAAAATCAAGGGGGGCGATTTCTTTTACATCTTTGAATCCAATTAGAATTAAGCATTTTTTATGCCAGCGTTCTTTTTCCTTGTCCGATAATTGCAATCTTTCTTGGTTTTCTTCAAGAGTTTTTACAATTTCTTCATCGGACAGCTTGACAAAGTTTTGGACGCTGTCAACTGTTGCCATAGCTGTTATTTTGGCAGTACCTTTTTTCATTAAGTAAAGGGTTTCACCCTCAAAGACGCGGCTATGGGGAATTTTGCGCCCGGCAGCTCCACGCACTATCATTGTTTTTCCGCTTGCTAATATTTTTTCAAGCACTTTTTCTTTGTCATCGCAATAAGCTAAGTGTACCATAAAAAATCTCCTTTATAATAAGTAGTTTGAAAAGTTTTGTTTTTTGTCTACTGCCCGAATGGACGGACGGGAAAGCGACTGTTTTAGTATATAGCAAAGTTATGAATAAATCAAGAAAAATTCCGCGCGTTAAATCCGCGTTGAGAGTGTCGATTCACCGCCGACACGCTTTCGCAGCTGGTCATTGCGGCCTCCGAGCCGCAATCCTGTATTAGTTCCACGCGTTAATCCGCGCGTTCGAGAGTGTCAATTCATCGCCACACACGCTCTCGCTCCGAGAGAAACGTTTTGACGTCATCTCAAGGGTCGGCCTTATGAATCGCACTCTCCATCGCACGACGAAAGGTTATTGCGGACTTGCTCCGCAATCTCTTAAGTCGTAACTTGTATGTACATGAGCAAAAATTTTCCACGTCCTGCCCTTTGAGGCAAGAAATCAAAAAATGCACAATTGAGGAGCAAATAAAAAAAATCGCGAGCAAGATTCCTGTTTACAAAGTAGGAATTTGCCGCGATTTATTTTTATGGCCGAAAATTGGGCATTTTGGCTTTGATTTCGCAGTCTCACGGGCGGCGTGGAAATTAATTTGCTCATGTACTAGCAGTACATAACGCCATAAGGGATTGTGGCTCAAGGCCGCAATGACAGGCGAGATTGCGGCTCGAAGGCCGCAATGACGTGGCCGCGAAAACCTCTAATTCTCTTTCACCCACGCCGCAATATCATAAAGCACTCTCCCATCAACATTGGCTTTAATTTGGTACTCTTCAAGCAGCCCGCCAATATCAGTAACCTTAGACGGCATAAACAGATGATTAAGCCCCTCATAAAGCATAAACGTGGCATTATCGCGGCCAGCAAGCAGCTCTTTGTATGAATTAAAATCGCTTTCAACATAAACCTGCAAATCATTCCCAGCGTGCATTACCAGAAAAGGCACAGAAATATCAGCAATAAATTTTGCCGGAGGATTATCATACATATCCTTAAAATAATATGCTGAAAGCCCGCCCATTTCATCGATTATTATTTTTTGCGCTTCTTCGTCGGAAAGTAAAATCCCGGCTTCAATTTTATCAATGAACTGCTTGTTTATTGCAATTACCGCTTCTCTTTGCTCTTTATTTTCAATTAAATCAAGGCTTAAATTCTGCTGGTCTTTCATGATTTCCAGCAAAAACCGCGGCGAGCCGGCAAATAATATCAACCCGGCAAAATCACCGCCCATGGCATGGATTCGCGGAGCAAGCATCCCGCCCAGGCTATGCCCCAAAATAAAAACCCTTGTTTCGTCAATCCGGGGGTCTGCCCTTAATATTTCGGCAGCAAAAAGAGCGTCTTCGATTGTCTCTTCAAAGACCGTAAATCTTTCAGAAATCTGCTCGGCTATTTTTAGTCCATAGGTATATGTGCGTTTATTATAACGGATTGCGGCAATTCCATTCTCGGCAAGATATTCCGCTATTTCCTCAAACGGTTTGTTATCAAAAATCCGCTCATCCATGTCATTTGGCCCCGACCCATGCACCAAAACAACGGCCGGAACTTTTCCACTAGCTTCTTTAGGAAGCGTAAGCTTTCCTAACAGCTCCCATTCACCTCCTGCCCCCACAATGATATCTTCGGTAATTATATGCTTGTTTACATTATTTTTCATTAGAAATCCTTCACTAAAGATAATAGAACCAACCAATAAGAAAGCTAATAAAAAGGCAATGACAGCTGATTTTTTCGTAGCTCCCCTCTGGTCAAATGCGACGACGGAAGCCAAAATAAGGAACGCAATGATAATGCTTGTTGCGATTAAAGTCGGATAAACACCCTTTGGCATAATCGTGCCCGACAATAATTGAATGGGAACGCTGTTTAGCGTAATGGGGTTATGCCGATTAATAAAGGGAATAATGTTAAGCAGGGTTAAGGCGACTGCTCCGCCCCCAACCGAAAGCATACAAAAAATGGTGGTTTTCGTTAAGGCCGCGGCTAAAGTGGTCAAGGAAAGCAAAAATACGCCAAATACCCACAGGCAAAAGACCGCAAAGCCGATATGCTCCAATTTTTCCCCCGGGAAAAAATAAACGGTATAGCCCCATGAAATAAGGAAAGCAATTGTTAAATTCGCCGTCCAGATTAGGACTGCCGAAGTAAGCTTAGCGAGAATTGCCGCCTTGCGGGCCAAGCCTTTGGTAAGGATAATTGTCAGCGTTCCCTTTGAAATTTCACTAGAAAGCATCCCGCTAAAGACAATGACCAGCACAATCAAACCGATTTGCCCGATATTGCTATAAAATTGAATCCAAGCGTCAAGGGCTTTGGGTTCAGTAAAAAGCGAACTTAAATCAATTCCGGCCGTCTGGGGATCGGAAGCCATCGCCCACTTCATTATTTCCGGCATCATTTTTGCCATCAAGGGGCTCATCATGCCAAAAATCAAAAATACCGCGCCTAAAATTAATAGCTTATATGTTTTCACCGCTTCGATTAATTCTTTTTTTAAAAATGTTATGAAACCTATCATTGCTGTCCTTTCTTTACTTTACGCTAAACCCCATGCATTTCACAAGCGGAGCTTGTGAAACTGCTTAAATGGAAAGTGGAAATTTTAATTTTCACATTATTGCCCCGATAAATAAATCCTCTAGTGTTGGCTCTAGGAGTTCGAATTTAACCGGAACAAGCCCATTCTCCGCCATAGCCTTGATAATATTTTGCCCATCCGCTTTTTTGATGACAACAGTATTTTGTGAAAGCTCGGCTTCGGTAAAAATTAAAGCACATTGCTTGGCCTTTTCATTTTCGGCAAACTCAATCAGATAGGAATCTGTCTTTTGCTTCTTGATATCTGAAACCAGGCCGTCAAGCACGGCGATCCCATCATGCAAGAAAACAACCCGGTCACAAATCCGCTCAACGTCAGAAAGAATGTGGGTCGAGAAAATGACTGTCGTCTGGCCTTTAACTGCGGTTAAAATATCCAAAATCTCTTTCCGTCCCATCGGGTCAAGGGCCGAAGTCGGTTCATCGCAAATAAGCAGCTTTGGTTCATTTAAGAGAGCTTGGGCAATGCCTAGCCGCTGCTTCATTCCCCGCGAAAATCCGCCGATTTTGCGTTTGGATTTTAAGCCGACCAAATCAAGCAATTCTTTTCCGCGTTTATTAATCCGCTCCTTGCTCATTCCGGCAATCTCACCGCAAAGGGTCAAATATTCCATTGGTTTCATATAAGGATAATATTCGGGAACGTCCGGCAAATAACCAACATCTTTAATGGTTTTGCCGTATTCGGCCCGCTCGCCGCAAATGGTTATCTCACCCTCATCAATTGAAAGCAAACCAAGCGCCATTTTCATCGTTGTTGTTTTCCCTGAGCCGTTTATCCCGACAAAACCGAAAATCGAACCAGCCGGGACGGCAAAATTAAGCCCTTTTATCACGTCTAAGTCGCGGTAGCTTTTCTTTAAATCTTTAATTTCAAGTATGTTCATCGCTTTCCTCTTCTGCTTCGCCTCGCCCGATGATAAAATAAAGGATTGGTCCAAGCAAATTTATTACTATAATCACAATAATCCAAATCGTCAAATTGCCAATCCTAAAATTCTGATGAGTCACCGCGTGGACGATCGCAAATATCATCAGGGCCAGCTGGACAAGTGCCAAAAGGCCAATGACGGGCAGGTATAAAAGTATTGTCTCTAATATTTCCATCTGCATATTTTTCCTCCTTAACTTCCCCAGTCGGCATAATCGTCTTTGCCTGTCTTTAGCGGTTCGCGGTAATCAACCTGGCTATTGTATTTCGTGACAAAACTATTGTTTTTTGGCGGGTTTCGTCTGGCTTCATTGGCATTAAGCCGCCGTTTGTACTTTAGCTTGGGTTCAAAATCAAAATCTTCTTTTTTCCTGCGCTTGTATGAGCGGTAAATTGCGCTAATTGATACAAAGGCAACAAACACAACGATTAATAGGACTAACGGGTTCATATTGTCTCCATGGATACTGATATCAATTTGATATCATCATTATATCAGTGGCGCGGGCTTGTGTCAAGGGGTTTTTCAATAACTTCAATTCGTGGACTAAAGCTCGTCCGAATCCAAAATTACCGTAAACGGCCCCTCATTGGTTAAAGCAACTTTCATTGATGCGCCAAAAATGCCAGCCTCTACCTTGTCTATTTCCTTGGCGCATTCCGCGATGATATATTCATACAGTTCTTTGGCCAAATCCGGCGGTCCGGCATTAATGAATGATGGGCGGTTTCCCTTTTTTGCGTCCGCGTAAAGGGTGAACTGGGAAATAACTAATAACCCGCCGCCAACCGTGGAAAGATTAAGGTTACTCTTCCCGTCCGCGTCGGCAAAAATACGAAGCCCAAGCAATTTCTTAATCATTTTATCAGCGATTTCCTTTGTGTCATCATTCCTGATGCCGACAAAAACAAGGAAACCGGTATCGATTTTGCCAACTACCTCTTCATCAACTGAAACTTCGGCATTGCTTGTGCGTTGGATTAAAAATTTCATCTTCGCCTCCTTTATATAATATAACTATATCATATTTTTATGAAAACGAAAAGGGTAAACCCACACCCTTGCCATTCCGGCATAAATTTGCTAAAATAAGCATATGAAACTACAGCAAGTCTTAAGTTATGTCCGCAAGGCCATTGACGAATACCAAATGATTGAAGCAGGCGACCGGATTGCCATCGGCATTTCCGGGGGGAAAGACAGCCTGACATTATTGTATGCCCTTAATGGGCTTCGGCGATTTTACCCTCTTCCTTTCGAGATACACGCAATTACCGTTGATTTAGGTTTTGAAAACCTAAATCTTGATAAAGTAACGAAACTTTGCAAAGACCTAAACGTCCAATACACCATCGTCAAAACCGATATCGCCAAGATCGTTTTTAATGACCGAAAAGAAAAAAATCCTTGCGCCCTTTGTGCCAAAATGCGAAAAGGGGCTTTAAATGAGGCAATCAAAAAAGCCGGGCTTAATAAAATCGCTTATGCCCACCATAAAGATGATGTTGTTGAAACAATGCTTCTTTCGCTGATCTTCGAAGGCCGTTTCCATACTTTTGCTCCGGTTACTTACCTTGACCGGACGGATTTGACTGTTATTAGGCCAATGCTTTATATGAATGAAGCTGATGTAATCGGATTCGTCAAAAAATATGGGCTTCCGGTTGTCAAAAGCCCCTGCCCGGTTGACGGCCGCACGAAACGGGAATACGCTGGCAATCTTCTCCATGACCTTACGATTGAGAATCCCGGTGTCCGCGAGCGAATGTTTACCGCAATCCAAAGGAGTCAAATAAGCGGATGGAACCTAAAGTAAATTACCATGAAGAGCAAAATAAAATAAATATCCTCAAAATGCGGGAGATCTTAGATACCCTGCCCCATTTTGCCAAGCAGTTTTTCCGCGGCGTTGCGGAACAGACCTCTTCCCGGACCCGTTTGGCTTATGCTTATGATATCCGCGTTTTTTTTGAGTATATGCAAAAAAATAACAGTGCTTGCAAAAAGCAGGAAATCAGGGAATATCCCCTTGAAATACTTGACAAAATCAAACGTGAAGACATTGAAGAATACCTCGAATACATCGCTTTTTATGAAAAAGAAGGCCGGGAAATAACCAACGATGAACGCGGTAAGTCGCGGAAATTGGCGGCTCTGCGCAGTTTTTACAATTTTTTCTACCGCAATGAGTTAATTACAACCAATCCGGCCTCGTTAGTCCCAATGCCCAAACGCCACGAAAAGGAAATTGTCCGCCTTGATGTTGATGAAGTGGCTATTTTGCTTGACCAGGTTGAAGATGGCACGCAGTTAACCAAGGCGCAGCTGCGTTACCATGCCAAAACAAAAATCCGTGACATTGCCTTATTAACCCTTTTATTAGGGACGGGAATCCGCGTTTCTGAATGTGTCGGCCTTAATATTATTGATGTGGACTTTAAAAATAATGGCATCAAAATTATTCGCAAAGGCGGCTCGGAGGCCATTGTCTATTTTGGCGATGAAGTCTATGATGCCCTCTTTGATTATCTTGAGAAGCGGCACTCAATCATCGCGGAAAGCGGCCATGAGGATGCCCTCTTCCTTTCTTTGCAAAACCGCCGCCTTACTGTCCGGGCGGTTGAAAAGCTGGTCAAAAAATACTCCGCGACTGTCACCAGCTTAAAGAAAATCACTCCCCATAAGCTCCGCAGTACCTACGGAACTTCCCTCTACCGTGAAACCGGGGACATCTATCTCGTTGCTGATGTCCTAGGCCACAAGGACGTTAATACCACCCGCAAGCATTACGCCGCCTTAGAAGATGAACGCCGCCGTAAAGCTGCCAGCGCAGTAAAACTGCGGGAAAAATAGCACGTTTAATCACTTCCCAGCAAGGGGAACTTAAGCATTACCTTAAACAAATCACCATCCATTTTGATCTTAAAGCTTCCGTTTTGGGCTTCGGTTAAGCTTTTGGCAATTGAAAGCCCTAAGCCGCTTCCCTCGGTGCTTCTTGAGACATCACCGCGGATAAACCGCTCGGTTAATTCTTCCGCATTAAAGTTGAGCGGCTGCTCAGAGATATTTTTAATTGATAATTCAACCTGCTCTTTATCTACCTGTGTGATTTCAATATATACCCTTGTATTTTGCATGGCATATTTTTCAATGTTATTAAATAAATTCTCGATTACTCGCCAAATCCGCCGCGAGTCAGCTTCTATTTGCAGGTTTTCTTGGCATGACTTAAGGTTTATCTGCAAATTACGCTGGGCAAATTTGTCCTTAAATTCACCGATTGTCTGATTGACCAGCTCGGTCAAATTAATTTTTTCCATTTTAAACTCGATATTTCCGCTTGATATTTTCGAAGCTTCGACCAAGTCATCAGTTAATTGCTTAAGCCGCTGTGATTTCGTCTCAAGAATTTCGACATAATTCTTAATCGTTTCATCGGTTATGTCTTCCCGCTTGATTAAATCGATATAATTAATAATCGAAGTCAGCGGCGTTTTTATGTCGTGTGAAACATTCGTGATTAAATCTGCTTTCATTCGCTCATCGCGCATACTGATATCAACCGCGGTGCTAATACTCGTGCCAATGCTATTAACCGCTTTTGCCAGCACAAGATTGTCGCCATGGAGATGTTCTTCTGAAACTTTGTGGTTTATATCGCCGCTGCTAATTTTGTTAATCCCAAAAACGATCTTCTCCCGTGCTTTTGCTTGGATAAATATCAACCCGCCAATGATAATGTCACTAACAATAATGAGCAGCCCAAAGGTAAATTGGACAAATCCATCGCGGAAATTAGCAATTATAAGCACCATGAAAAAGTGGTAAAATACTATTCCTAGCGTGGGCAAAATGAATCTGCTTAGAAGATTGGCATTATCATAGGCAAAAATCATCAGCTTCAAAATCGTTTTGAATGCCTTTTTAAAATAATGGATTATTCTTTTGATGATACTGTCTTCATATAATCTCTTGGCTTTTAATCTCCTAATCAGGCTATAATAAAACAATGAAAAGACAAGGCTAAATAAATAGATATATCCGCCGACAATAATATATATCCAGACATCCATGTATCGATAAGACTGGTAGTTCCAGTTGTAAAATGGAGTGGAATCAATAAAAGCAACCGTTACATATAACATAAATAATGGCACAATCAATGAAAGAAATAGCCATATTTCGGTATATATATAGTCTATTCCTTTTAATTTTATGAATGATGTCCCATCATCAGTAAGATAGCGGCCAGTATGCTTTGTAAGGAAAATCAAAAGGATAAAAAACATAATCATGCAAATCCCGGCCAAAACAAGATAATAAAGATAATCGGGATAAAACTTTTGATATCCCAAATGGCCTTGGGAAAAGATATCATCTTCCGGATAGCTTGTGTCAATGCCAATCCAAATCATGGTATCGGCCGGATAGGCATAAGAAAATGCCTGGAGTTCAGTACGGATAAAAGCTTCGCTTAAATTGGTATTGGTTTCAAAATTTATCCCTGACGGATTATATTTGATATACTTGCCGTATTTATCATCTTCGATCGCGCCAAAAATATCTTCTGAATCCAATCGGCTAGCTGACTCATAATTGGTATAAATGGTGGGCGTTCCATCTAAAGTTGTCTTAATTATATATTTGAGGTTGCTATTGGTAACAAGATTTTTTATTCTTTCATATTGGCCGTAATTGTAACTCAAATCGAGGGCAGACCTTTCAATATTCTGGCATAATGCACGGTAAGACACATAATCGGCCACATAATCCTCGGCATTTTTCCCCTCAATGCTTTGATAGAGATTATCTAAAATTTCATATGCTTGCGGTTGATTTTCCTTGTTTTCAGCAAGCTCATTTTGGTATTCGATATCTAGGATTAAATCGACCGAAAGATCCATTTCGATGGTTTTTTCTGTTTGCTGTTCCGATAACTCAAATAAGATGATAAGTTCTTCATCGTAGTCAGAACTTTGGCTATTGAAATAGATATTTTCCGGGGCAAAAAATTCCTCGATTTCACTTGCGGTTTTGACTTGCTGCCGATAAACAAATCCATTCTGCGACCAATTGATTAAATCACCTAAGTAATAAAAGGCGGTAATGTACTGCAAAGGAACGCCATGAAAACGGTTAGAATATGCTGTAACGTCAATGGCTTTCCTGCTGTCTAGCTTGCCATCGGTTTCTAACTGGCTTTGGATTGCCCCAAGCGTAATGATATCGGATATCCGATAAGAAAGCGAGGTAGTAAAAAGCGCGGAATCTTCATAAACATCTTCATAAATATTGTAGATATTATTAAACAGTGAATAGTTCTGGTAAAAGCCATTGCCAGTATCGATGGAAATGGTTGAGTTTATCAAGACACAGGTAATGAAAATTGCCCCTGCGACTAGAAAAGCGCGTTGCAAGCTATGAAAAAGCCAGAGCGGAAATTTCTTGTTTCGCTTTGGTTTTTTTTGCTGCGGAATATTTTTAATGGGTTCAGCTATTTCTTGATTTTCATGTTCATCATTATTTTTAGTATTCATTTTCACCTCGATTTTTCTTGAGCAAACTTTTCACATTTATAACCAACTCCCCAAACAACTTTCAAATAGCGTGGTTCTTTTGGGTTAATTTCAATCTTTTCACGAATATGGCGGATATGCACCGCAACTGTATTGTCAGCCCCAATCGCTTCTTCGTTCCAGACACTTTCATATATTTGGTTTATTGAAAAAACTTTGCCTTGGTTTCTGACCAGCAACAGCAGAATATTATATTCAATCGGGGTCAGCTGGACGGCCTCGCCATCGACCGTTACCTCTTTTGTTTCGTCATTAATCAGAAGCCCTCCGGCGCAAAAAACTGTATTGCTATCAGTATTTAAGTTTTCAAGGCTGGTGTAACGGCGTAAATTCGACTTTACCCGCGCAACCAGTTCAAGGGGATTAAAGGGTTTGGTCACATAATCATCCGCCCCGATGTTTAAGCCCAAAATTTTGTCCGCGTCCTCTGATTTCGCCGAAAGAATGATAATGGGGATGCTTGAATATTCGCGGACTTTGAGGGTAGCATTTATCCCGTCAAGCTTTGGCATCATAATATCAATTATCAGAAGCTTGATATCGTTTTCTTTGAGGGCTTTTATCGCTTCCAAGCCATCATAGGCTTTCATAATGTGATAACCCTCCTGCTTTAGATAAATTTCTATTGCATCAACTATTTCTTTATCATCATCACAAACCAAAATATTCGTCATCATGACCTCCTTTGCCCTGGATTTCTTATTAAGCTTGCTTTAACTTATTTTCATTAAAACACATAAACTTTAATAGAAAAGGTGGAATTTATTTAATATTTCCTTAATTTTGAAAATGAATATGCTAATGAATTGTAGCATAAATAACACGCACGAGCCAATTAAATCCATCCAAGGGAAAATGCGAAGCATTTTTTTAAGTCGGTACGTCAGTACCGACATTCAGCCGCCGACATACACATCAGAAAAGTAAGGAATAACAATATATTGCCCCGCTCTTAAGTCATCATCGGGAAGATGGTTAATCTTCTTCACTTCCTTAATATAGGCATAGATATCCGGATAATGTCCGCTCATGTTCTGCTCGGCAATCGACCATAATGTTTCGCCATATTTCACCTCAATGCTCGTGTAATACTTGAAAACCTGTTCATTGCTTTTCGTACCCGCATACGCAAATATTCTGCCATAGGTTACTGAAAAAAATATTACAAGTAAAAGGGCAATGACAAATAATGTCTTATTCCTTTGAAGCTCACGCTGCCTTCTTCTTTTGTTTCTAAGCCTTCGCTGGTCACTTTCGTACAGTGCAATCTTATCCATATAATAATCTCCTCTTGCCGAACATATGTTGCGAACTAGTGTTCTGATTTCATTATACACGAACATATATTCGCTTGTCAAGAAAAAATTATACAATTTTTAAATTTTATAATTTTTAAATTTTCAAAATTTTTTGGATTTGCAATTTTCGAATTTTACAGTTTTTACTACAGGAAGAATTGCTTCGGCAGAGGAACGAAAGGGTACTTACTTCACCAAGCTACACTTTCTTCAATCGCTTGTCAGTAAATTCTAAAGCATCCAATTTGAATACTGTTACTGAATCGATTACATGGTCTGGAAAGGAAAAAATCTTTTCTTTTGCATATTGCTTCATTAACAGTTTTAATGCCCCTATTTTCTCGGATTTTTCAGTGATATAGCTAATTTTACCATTTCCGATAACACTCTCATATTCCATAGTATAGCCAGCGGCTTCCTCAGCTTCTATTAGCCTGTGGGAGCAATCCATTTCAAAGCAGGCGATGGGATTTTTTGCGATAATATCATGCTTTTTACCTTCATTTGCTCCGTGAAAATACAGGATAAGTCTGCCGTTAGTATGCTCAAATCCAAAATTTACAGGCACTATGTATGGGATGTCATTATCTGCAAACGCGAGACGGCATACATCACACTTCTCAATGATTTTTAGAATTTCCGCCTTGTCCGTTATTTCTCTATCCGATCTTCTCATCGTACAAGCACCCTCGCTAATATAAATATAGCAACCTTTCTACGCATTAAGACACATTGCAATCGTTAATATAAATTTTCTACTTAAAGCAAAAACCGACCTTTCCAGTCGGTAACTGCCATTTTCTATTTTCTATTTCACTACTTTGTATTTTGCAATGCCTTTACTTCTTCTAAAGTCAAACCAGTTGCAACTACAATATTTTCAAGAGTTAAGTCTGTTTTCAATAGATTTTTTGCAATATCTATTGCTCTGTTATTGCTAGCTTTTTTTTCGCGTCCTCTAATATCCCATTCCATCTTGTGACGGCTCTCATACAGTCGGCGCGTTTGTTCATCGCTTGATATTTCTGCTAAACGTGCAACGGCATTTTTGATTTGTGGATTCTTTTCAGCTACCATCTCAAAATCCTCCTCATTTTCCGATGATAAAAATTTCAACCAATTCCATAACTTTGTACCATCTTCGACTTTTGGTAATTTTTCTAATTCGAGGGTGTTTATTTCGATTAAGTCAGTAATTTCAACCTTGTTTTCAATATCGTATAAAGTATATAATCTCCTCATATTCTTCTTCGGGAAGCCTTAGAACCGATAATAAAAACTCTTTTAGTATCTCGCGGTTTCTTTCGTCACCAAATAATAACTTAAAAATCAAATCTACTTTAGGTAATAAATATTTTTTGTCTTTACTCATTAAAATGTCTACCTTTCACCAATAGTATAGCACAGGCAGATGAAATTTACTATATTTATTTTCGCATCCTACCTATAATTCTTCATGGAAAATGCGAAGCATTTTTATAGTATCGATATTATACCACAAAGCAGGAAAATTGGATAATCAAAAGGGACTGCCGCTTTGCAGTCCCTTTTTTATCTTCGACATTTTTATTTATTTTAGTTCCATTCGTAAACGGTAATCAATTCTCCGCTGCCGTCGGTACGTGTGCGGTAGATATTGTTGTTAAAATAATTGAATACCCAGTCACCCGCGATGTGTAGGCCATCCGGATTTATCATGTCGCCCACGCGCATAAGGCCTGTGCCGTCGGTTTTGATCCGATGAAGCGTCCGCTGCCAGTCGTCCGGGTCAAGCGCAATACCAAAATACAAGTAATCACCGTCCACTATATAGGCCTCCGCTCCCCGGGAATCCTCTATTACTATAGATGTTTCTTTGGTGTTAACATTGACTCGTGAGATACCCACAATGTGTGGGTCAATATAATAAACCCAATCACCGGACTGTAGGAGATTGTAGATATACATATTATCTTCGAGTTTTAAAATCACTTCCGTGGCCGCTCCATCGTTGCGGGTGCGGATAATTTCGTATTCCATATTTCCCTGCCAGTCGGAGCCGGGGACGGGTACCCATTCCGTTTGGAGATGATAGTTCCAGTCGCTGCCGATGTTAAGCCAATAGTTTTCCATGTCGGTTACTTGCATATCACCTGTGCCATCACTAGCGCGAACGCGGTTCAAAACTATTATATTTCTGCCGCCAAATTCATCGCCGCTGTCTGTCTCATAATACGATGTAACATAATAAAGCCACTCGCCAACAATCACAAAGCCGAGTATGCTGCCGCCCTCTTCATAGTTTATGGGCCGCTCAAACAATATCGTGAGCTCGGATTCGTCGCTTTTTAAGCGGTAAATGCGGTCAACTTCTAAATATCCCTCATTTGTGCTTAGATCGTGCCGAGAGTGGATATATATATAGTCGCCGACGGCATTAATCGCCGTAACGGGGAAGTCGAGGATGATTTTTTCCACATCCGTGCCGTCTAAGCTCATTTTGTACAGTTCGTACCGCGCAACATAATAAATCCAGTCGTTTCCTAAGGCGACAAAGCGGTTGCCATTGATGTTGCCGCGCTCATGCTCGGCGATGGTTGTGGGGGTGAGCGGTAAAATTTGCCGCTTGGGTACTAAATGGACAGGTGCAGAGAAGGACGGCATATCTTTGAACTCGAAATTCACACCCTCGCCCCAGTAGAAGGTATTACTGCGGATAGGTACGCCGTTTACCGTCATTTCAAAATAATATTCGGCCAGCGGCTGATCGAAAAGCCCGTCTGATTTGGACTCGACAGAATAATAATATGAAGTAACCATTCCTTCGTCGCCGGGGACATTGTCGAGATGTAAACTTGCTTTCCATGATAGGTCGTGTTCCACTACCGAGCCATAGTCAAAACTCATATATTCGTTTAGTTCCTGAGGTACGCCGTTGATGTAAAAAGCAAAGTCGCTGATTTCAGGACGACGGAAGTTTTCTTTAGTTTCGCCCTCAAAAACTAATTGTACGCTGCTTATCGAGTGAATTTCACTGACATCGAAACTGAATCCGTCGGATGAACCGCTAAAATCGGCATTGACTTGGGCATAAATCAGCTCGCCGCCGGGAGGCGGCCAAGCGGTGTTGTCGCTTATGCTGCTCGTGTCGCCGGAGTTGCCAAGGTCTGCGGCATTGCCGCTTTCGTTCCGGCCTGGGCCGCTTTCCGAATTGCCGCCCGAACTGGACGAGCCGCCGCTACAAGCGGTTAATGCGAATACCATTATTAGCAAAATGGCGAGGGTAAAGATTCTTGTTGTTTTCATTGTTGGGGTTATCCTTTCTTTAATGAACTTTTCATGCAAAAAACGACTGCTCCGCTCATGCTCATGCTCACGTGGGGTAGTCGCCTTTTGATTTAGATTATACGCGAACAAAGCGGTAATAAACCTAACCGCTTGCTTGCTTGCTTGCTTGCTTGCTTGCTTGCTTGCTTGCTTTAATTATAACACATTTTAGCATAAAAGTCAATCCTTTTTCGGCTTTTAATACCGATTCAAGTAAATAGTCGATACGTTTCATGAGAATTATATCATATTTCACCCACACGAGTCAAGCAAATCTATTACAAAATAGGTCAGTATCAACACGCACGAGCCAATTATATCCATTCAAGGGAAAATGCGAAGCATTTTTATTAATCGGTACATCAGTACCGATTTTGATACGTCAGTATCGACATTTTTAAAAAAATCGAACAAGTTTTTGGAATATATGTTTGCTTTTTTGAAATAAGTATGCTATACTTGATTTAGAGCTTAAATTGGGGCTAAGAAAGGAGCAATATATGAGTTATGGGAAAATTTCTGCCAAGCAGCAGGAAATACTGGATTATATAAAGGAGCAAATTTTAAAGAGGGGCTTCCCGCCATCGGTACGTGATATTTGCGAAGCGGTGAAGCTTAAATCGACTTCATCGGTGCATTCACATCTTGAGACGTTGGAAAAAAATGGTTATATCCGCCGTGACCCGACGAAACCACGGGCAATCGAAATATGCGATGACAGCTTCCATATGATTCGCACAGAGATGGTCAGCTTGCCTGTCCTCGGAAGTGTTGCGGCCGGACAGCCGATTTTTGCCGAAGAAAATATTGAAAGCTATTTTCCTGTTCCTGCCGAAGTCGTCCCGTCGGGCGAGTCCTTTGTCTTAAAGGTTAAAGGCGATTCAATGATTAATGTTGGTATCTTTGACGGCGACCAAGTTTTTGTCAATTCCTGCAATACGGTCAGGAACGGCGATATGGCAGTTGCTTTAATTGATGATTCAGCCACGGTTAAGACTTTCTTTAAAGAAAACGGCCACATTCGCCTCCAGCCGGAAAATGATGATATGGAACCAATTATCGTTGATGACTGCCAAGTGCTGGGCAAGGTTTTTGGGGTAATGCGGATCTTCCATTAATTACGGCATAGAAAAGGAATACTGCTTTTAAAGTATTCCTTTATTTTCTTTTTGCTATGGGGTTATTTTATATGCGTTATCTTCGCCATATCCGGCTCATGTGGTGTGCCTTTCATTGCTTCAAATCCCACCAAAACCGTCATCCCGAACTCATATCCTGACACGAAGCCGGTCCGCTTCATGAATTCATCACCTTTTTCACCTGTAAAAGCAAAACTCGCAAGACCGCATATTACGTTTCCAAGCCCTAAGGAAGTTGCGGCTAAAGTGATGTTTTCGGTTACGATTCCGCAATCAAGGTCAGTTCCCGGCTGCTTCAAAATCAAAAACATACATGGCGCATTATAAAATACTTTCCCGCCCCGCTCTGTCATGCGTTCGTACATTGATTGATCTTCCATTTCGGACATCAGCTTCATTATCGCCTCGTCCATTTCCGTAAGCAAAGCTTTGTCGGTTATGACGTTAATAAGCCAAGGCTGTTTGTTCATTGCGCTTGGTGACCTTACCCCGGCAAGGGCTATTGCTTCCACTTTTTCCATCTCTGGCAGTTCATCAGTAAAACTGCGGCATGAATAACGCTTGCTGAAAAGTTCCAGGTTTTCTTTCATACGATATCTCCTAACTCAATATTTGAAATTTGTCAATATATCTCCCGATATATTTTTCATTATTTATATCAATACCTAAAAAGGCATTAACATTGATTTAATAACACCAGTTATTTATCCATACACTTACCCTA
>WRLH01000020.1 GCA_009777715.1 Lachnospiraceae bacterium | reverse complement strand
TTACTGTGTCTCGTCACTTGGGGTCACCGGGGTAAGAAATGAACTGGATAACAGTGCCGAGCAGATGATAAAACTGGCCCGGAAAGCAAACCCACATATCCCCTGCGCCGTTGGCTTTGGGGTCGGAACACCTGAACAAGCGCGGGAAATGGCAGTTTTTTCCGATGGGGTCATTGTCGGAAGCGCGATTGTCAAAATAATTGCCGGGCATGGCCGGGAATGTATCGAACCTGTCCGCCAGTTTGCCCAAAAAATAAAGGAGGCTATCACATGACTAAAATCAAATTTTCGTATGCCGGGAGTTTTATCTTAACCCTAATTGCCGCTATTATTATCATAATCCGCCCGATTTCCGGATTGGAAAAAAATGGCCAGATTATGCTGGGGGCGTTGATTATCGCCCTTTGCATTTGGATTTTCAAACCGTTTAAGCTGACTTATGCAATTGGCGGATTGGTCCTTGCCCTGGCCGGGCTATTTATCGGGCTAAATCCGACTGCTGTCTTTTCCGGCTTTACCCAAGCTGCCCTCTGGACTTTGATTCCCGCTTTTTTCTTTGGTTTTGTCCTTAAAAAAACCGGGCTTGGCAAAAGGATTGCCATGGGGATTATCAAACTATGTCCCCCAACATATGAAGCCCTTATTTTCGCGTGGATTCCGATTGGGGTCATTCTATCGATTCTGACTCCCGCTACAACAGTCAGGGTTGCGATTATGCTTCCGGTTGCGGTGCAATGCTGTGAACTGTTTGAACTTAAGAAAAATTCAAAAAGCAATTCGCTGATTCTCCTTACTGCCTTTGCGATGGCGTTAATCCCCGGTTCGGGGTGGCTGACGGGCGTAATCTGGGGGCCTTTCATTCAAGGGCAGGTTGAGGCCGCCGGAATGGTAGGGCTTGTGACATTTAAAAGCTGGCTAAATGTCCTTTTGCTTCCGATTTCGATTGCGACAATTATCTTAGTCAGTGCCGGGCTTTTTTTCCTTAAATCTAAAGAAAAAATTGCCAAGGAAGCTTTTGCGCGGATAAAAAGCCAGCCCTTAGGGAAGATGGAGCGGCCTGAAATTATCGCTGCCGTTATTTTAATCGGAGTTTTCGTAGCTTCACTGACCGGGAATCTGCATGGGATTTCAACCGCTGTCATCTGTATTGCTGCCATGATTTTGTTTTTTCTATTTGGTGTCCTTACAACCGATGACTTTAATTCGGCTGCCAACTGGAATCTGGTTATTTTTATCGCAATGGCTTTAAGCCTTGGCTCGATTTTTTCCGCCACCGGGATTTCCGAATGGCTGTCCGGAATTGTTGTCCCTGCCCTCGCGCCGATTGCCGGGAATCCTTGGCTGTTTGTCTTTTGCGTGACGAGTTTTATGTTTTTATGGAGCCTGATTGATGTGGCAATGTTTATTCCGACCATCGCCATCATGGTGCCGATTTTGCCTGATATCGAAGCCGCTTATCAAATCAGCCCGCTTGTCTGGATTGCAATTTTTATCCTTGCCGGCAACGCTTTTTTCTTGGCTTACCAGAATATGTGGGCGGTCATGAGCCGCTCCATCAGCAAAGAAAAGGACCGGGCCTGGGACAATCGGCATATGAGTATCTATGGGGTAATTTATTTTATCGCTTGCCTTGTTGCGCTGATTCCGGCGATTCCGCTGTGGATCTGGCTGGGGTTAATTTAAAGGAGACTAATTATGATCAAAGAAGCAATTATTTCACTTTCGAAAAAGCAGGACTTAACTTATGAAACAGCCGAAGCCGTCATGAATGAGATTATGACTGGCAAAGCAACCCCGGTCCAAATGAGTGCATATCTGACCGCATTAAGCTTAAAGGGTGAAACAACTGACGAAATCACCGCCTCGGCTTTTGGGATGCGTTCCCATTGCATCCGGCTGCTTCACAACATTGACGCCCTCGAAATCGTTGGGACTGGCGGCGATGGGGCAAATACTTTTAATATCTCAACAACGGCGGCGATTATTGCGGCGGCCGCTGGCATTCCGGTTGCAAAGCACGGAAACCGCAGCGCGTCAAGCAAATGCGGGGCTGCTGATGTTTTGGAGGCCCTTGGGGTAAATATTAACATTCCGCCGGAAAAAAGCGCAACGCTGCTCCAAAACATCGGGATCTGCTTTTTATTTGCGCAAAACTACCATATTGCAATGAAATATGTCGCCCCGGTCAGGAAAGAGCTTGGAATCCGGACAGTTTTTAATATCCTTGGCCCGCTGACCAATCCGGCTGGCGCAAATATGGAACTGATGGGGGTTTTTGACCGGGATTTGGTTGAACCGCTTGCCAAAGTTTTGATGAATCTGGGCGTAAAAAACGCGATGGTTGTCCACGGAGAAGACGGGCTTGATGAAATTTCCCTTTGTGCGCCAACCCATGTTTGCGAAGTAAAAGACGGCTGGGTCCGCTCTTATGAAATTACGCCGGAGCAGTTTGGTTTTGAACGCTGCCATCAGGATGATTTGCTGGGCGGAACGCCGCCAGAAAACGCGGAAATCATCAAAGCCATTTTACATGGCGAAAAAAGCGCGAAACGCAACGCCGCCATCCTTAATGCTGCTGTGGCAATGTTTATCACCGGAAAATATCAGTCAATTGAAGCCGCAGCCAGGGCCGCGGAAGATGCGGTTGACCGCGGAAAAGCGATGGCAAAGCTCGAAGAATTTATTCATCATTCAAATGAGGTCCAAGTGTGAAAGAATTAATCCAAGTCATAGATTCGAACCGAATTATGGATTTGGATTTTTTGAGATCATAAAAAGGAGTATGAAAATAATTATGAATATCCTTGAAAAAATAGTTATGTCAACTAAGGCGCGGGTTGAACGGGACAAAGAAATGGCGTGTTTTGAGTCACGACCTCATCGGCCCGCCCATCTTTTTGAGCAAAGCTTGCGGCAGCCGGAAATTTCATTTATTTGTGAAATTAAAAAGGCCTCCCCGTCAAAAGGCGTTATCGCCGCAGATTTCCCCTATCTTCAGATTGCAAAGGAATATGATGAGGCCGGGGCTTCCGCAATTTCCGTCTTGACTGAGCCTGATTATTTCCTTGGAAGTGATGATTACCTCCGTGAAATCCGGGCAGTGACCAGCCTGCCGTTACTTAGGAAAGACTTTACGATTGACCCTTTTCAAATTGAGCAAGCCGCTTTCCTCGGCGCGGACGCAATCCTTTTAATCTGTGCCATCCTTACCCAGGCCCAAATTACCGCATCCATCAAAGAGGCGGATCGATTCGGCTTATCCTGCCTTGTTGAGGCCCATGATGAAGATGAGCTAAAGATGGCAATCAAGGCCGGGGCGAGGGTCATTGGGGTTAATAACCGCAATCTGAAAACCTTTGCGGTCGATACTGGGAATAGTGTTAGACTTCGGGCATTAACACCCGATGATATTATTTTTGTTTCTGAAAGCGGAATCCGCACGGCCGATGATATAAAACTTTTAAGGAACCATGGAGTTGACGCGGTTCTCGTTGGCGAAATCCTTATGCGTTCCGCCGACAAGAAAAAAACGCTCCAGGCGTTGAGAGGAGCATAGGCATAAAATGGCGAAAGTAAAAATCTGCGGCTTAAGCCGTTTAGAAGACATTGCCGCTGTCAACTTGATTTTACCGGATTATGTCGGTTTTATCTTTGCCAAAAGCCGCCGGGAAATTGATGAAAAGGCGGCGGCCGCTTTAAAAGAACAGCTTGACCCCCACATCAAAACCGTTGGCGTTTTTGTCAATGCGGGCATTGAGGTTATTGCTTCATTATATCATCAAGGGATAATTGATATCGCACAGCTCCATGGTGATGAGGATTCCGGATATCTTAAGCTGCTAAAAGAATGCTTGCCCGCCCTGCCGCTCATCAAAGCGGTTGGCATTGGTAATGAACTGCCTGTTCTTCCCAAAAATGCGGATTATCTTTTATTTGATACCTTGTCGCATGACCGCGGCGGCACAGGGAAAAGCTTTGACTGGGATTTGCTTCGTAATTATTCCGGGCTTCCATATTTTCTTGCCGGCGGGCTTAATATCGGAAACGCCAGCAAAGCAGTTAAGACACTTAATCCATTTTGCGTGGACGTAAGCAGCGGCGTGGAAACCGATGGTTTAAAGGATGCGGATAAAATCCGTGAGTTTGTGCGTAGGGTAAGGGAGTGCTGATAGATTGCGGCTCGGAGGCCGCAATGACAGGCTCGGAGGCCGCAATGACAGGCTCGGAGGCCGCAATGACAGGCTCGGAGGCCGCAATGACAGGCTCGGAGGCGGTGAATTGACACTCTCAAACGCGCGGAGAGATTGCGAAGCAAGTCCGCAATCCCTTGGCATAATTAACTGGAAATTAGCTGGAAAAAATTGGAAGGAAATTTTTTTAAATTTTTTTTAAAAAAGTGTTGACAAGCCTAAAAACCTATGATAATATGAGTATAGTAAAATTCCCCTTTTACATGAGACCGGTTAGAGCTTGCTCTTTCCGGTCTCTGCTTTTTATTTAATACTTGCCTAGCGGGTTCTAGTTGCGCTTTTTAATAATCTATACGCATATTGCAATATATTTTTGATTTCGACTTGTCGGTTTATCTGGTATGAGCAAGATGCCATCTTCATAGGTTTTTCCGTTTCTACTTGCCTGAATGGCAAAACTCTGTTATACTTCTATGGACAAATAAGGAGGAAAAAAATGCTAAATAAATTCAAATTTTCTGAAGAAGTACAAGAAATCATTGCCGGGTGCAAGGGTGTTACCGTCCCGACCAGCCGGGAAGAGCTGCTGTCGCTTTCAATCGGCGGCGGCGAGGAAAACTTTGCCGTCAGCTATGATGTGAATGGCAAAGAGTATGTTGAAGCAACTATTACACGCTGCAAAAACGGCGCGGTCATCAATTATGCCGACGACTATATGCGCAGACGTGACCCGGCTTGCCTTATCGTTGGTGACGAGGGCGCAACGGACAAGCCAAGGTATAAAGACATTTACAATCGTGAGTTTAGCGTCCTTAGGGATGAGACTTTTGCTTGGCTTAAAGGTGAAGAGCTGCTCGTTGTCCCGGTTATAACTGGGGGAAAGGAGTACGGCTATGAGGTTGTCTTGCTTGCCCCCAAAAATGCCGCCTTTTTTGCGACCGGGCTTGCGGATTTGCAATATTTCGTCGATATCAACGAATATGAGGGCCTGTTTGAGCCAAAGGTCATCATTTATCTTGCCCCGCCATTCAGGCATACCCATTTTGACGGCAAACAAATTGTTGCCCACAACCGCTTAGAAAATATTTATGAATTATTCTCATACAATCTTTATCCCGGCCCAAGTGCCAAAAAAGGGATTTACGGCTTTTTGCTTGACATCGGCGAACGTGAAGGCTGGGTAACCGTACATACCTCCGCCGTCAAAGTAATCACCCCTTATGAAAACGAGTTTGTCATCATGCACGAAGGCGCTTCCGGCGGCGGAAAAAGCGAAATGAGCGAGCATATGCACTTGGAGATTGACGGCCGGGCACTGATCGGCCAAAATCTTACGACAATGGAGAAATTTTATCTTAATGTGAATGAGCCTTGCGAGCTTCACCCGGTTGCCGATGACATGGCCTTATGCCATCCCAAAATGCAAAATGACAGCGGCAAGCTGGTCATCAAAGACGTTGAAGCCGGATGGTTTGTCCGGGTTGACCATATTAAGAAATATGGGACTGACCCCGATTTGGAAAAAGCTTGTGTCCATTCCAAAGAGCCTTTGATTTTTATGAGCCTTGATGCAAAAGCAGATTCAACCTGCTTGATTTGGGAACATATTTTGGATTCAAACGGAAAGCCTTGCCCCAATCCCCGTGTCATCCGGCCCAGGCGGACAATTGACAATATTATTGATACTCCGGTTGAGGTTGATGTGCGGAGCTTCGGCGTCAGGACGCCCCCTTGCACCAAGGAACACCCAACTTACGGCATTATTGGCCTAATGCAGATTCTGCCCCCTGCCCTTGGCTGGCTGTGGCGGCTTACCGCCCCCCGCGGACATAACAACCCCAGTATCGTTGATTCCGAGGGCATGACAAGCGAGGGCATTGGTTCATATGGATATTTCCTGACCGGAAGTGTTGTCAAACAGGCAAACCTGCTGCTTGAGCAAGTTCTTGCAACGCCAAACACCCGTTATCTTTTGATTCCCAACCAGCATATAGGCTGTTATGAGGTTGGCTTCATGCCCCAATGGATTACCCGTGAATATATTGCCCGCCGCGGCAGCGCCCAGTTTAAAGAGGAGCATTTGACCCCGGCCCGCTTGCCTTTGCTTGGTTATTCCTTGGAAAACCTAAAGGTTGACGGCCAATTTGTCAGAAAAGCTTTCCTCCGTCCCGAAACCCAAGCCGAAATTGGCGAAGAGGGATATGACAATGGCGCGAAACAGCTGGTTGATTTCTTCAAAAGTGAGCTCGAAAAATTCGATACTCCGGAACTTCACCCGCTTGGCAAAAAGATTATTGATGTCTGCCTTAATGACGGAACGCTTGCCGATTATATGAAGCTTATCCCGATAAAATTCTAAAATCTGCCATGTGCCGCAGTACAAAAAGCCCGCTTATGAAAGCGGGTTTTTTGATTCGCGTAATTGCGTAATTTCCTAAATACTTTAAATCTTAAACGACTTAATCATATTGGTAAGTTCATCGAATTTGTCCGAGGCTTTATCCATGTTGGTTGAGATATCGGAAATATTGCCCGCAACCCCGCTTGTTTCGATGGCAATGCTGTTTGTGGCTTTTGCCCCCTCTTGGGCGGCGATTGCGACTTCGCCGATTGATTTTAGGACAAATTGGGTTGAATCCTTGAGCCGATGTGAGGTACTGTTAAGCTCATCAGATACATTGCTGATATAATTCGCGTCATTTGTATATGACTTCGCCGCTTCAAGCATTTTTTCAAATTCTTTGAGGACATCACCCGAAACAAAGTTAAGCAGCTCATTGGAACTTTTCGATAATGATGTCACCGCATTCATTACTGTTTTTGTCACCGTTTGGATTTGGGAAACCGTATTTTTGGAATGCTCCGCCAAAGAGCCGATTTCGTTGGCAACTACCGCAAAACCGCGTCCCGCTTCGCCGGCCCTGGCTGCTTCGATTGACGCATTAAGGGCAAGCAGGGTCGTCTGGCTGGTAATCTCAAGAATCGAGTCCGCAAGGGCATTTATTTCTTCAACTGCTTTTGAATCAGTAAGGGCAACGAAAAGATGTTTTTCAATTTCTTTGAAAACTTTATTTGAGCCTTCAATTGAAGCCGTTATATTTTTATTAAGTTCTAAAGCGCGGCTTTGGATTTCATGGGATTTTTCCGCCCCCTCTTCTGCTTTTCCGCTGATTTGCTCAACCTCTTGTTCAATTTCAACCGCTGTTTTATTAAGTTCGTCAGCCGAAGCCCCTGTTTCTTCCATTCCGGCCGAAAGCTCTTCCGTTGAAGCCGAGGTATCAACAATACGGTTTTGAAGCTGGCCAACCGCACCGTGAATAGCTTCCATCTGGCCATTAATGATCCCAATCGCATTGGCAATTCCGGAAATGGTGTCAAACAGCCCATCGCGCATTTTCTGGATGTCACGGGCCAAGTCGCCAATCTCGTCTTTTTGCTTTTTAAATTTCTCCGGGACAGATTCGGTCAGGTCACCCCCGGCAATTTTCTCCGTTACTTCGGACATTGATTTGATCGGGGTTGAAATGCTCCGCGCCAAAATAATGACAATCACCGCCGCAAGAAGCAAGCCAATCACTCCGATAATCATCACCGCGGCAATCATCCGGTTGGCGTTTTCCATAACTTCATCTTCTGACACCACCACGGCATAAATCCAGCTTTTGTTTGAATTGCCCAAATCCAATGAAACAAAGGCTTTATATGATGATGTGTTAAGGGTCGGGGAGTGGATTTTGTCAATGAAGATTTCTCCGGCCTGTAGTTTTTGCATTATCGCAGGCCCAAGGTGCGGGTCAGCTAAATCTCCGTCAATGCTGCCAATCTTTGCGATGTCGGAATGGGCAACCAATTCATATTTTTCAGTTATCAGCTTGCCAAAGCCAGTCTCAAAGAGCTGGACTTCATTATTAAGCTCATTTAAGCCATTAAGCGAATAGTCAACGCCAATAACCCCGATGACCGAACCAAGCTGGCCCCTGACTGGGTAAGCGATTGAGATAATGCTGACTTTTCTGCCGTCAATTTCGTAATCATATGGATCAGTTATGTACGGCTGGCCGCTCTCATACGCAACAAGGTAATAATCACCCGGCCCTTTTATGTCATAATTTTCTAACACAGTTTTGGCGATATCATTTCTGGAAAAAAATACTTTGGTCGCGTATCTCCCCGTGGCATCGGTTGTTTCGGTATTCTGGTGTTCTTCGTCTTTTCCGTCTAGCTTGTCCGGTTCAAAGGAAGCCCATGCCCCGATTAGGTTGTTCGTCTCATCACGCATTACGCCTTCGAGTAAATCATCCATAAATATCCGGCGGCTGCTAAGCGGGATGATTTCAACTTGATCGGCTGCGGTTTTCATTCCGACAAGAAGGCTGTCTACTTTATTAAAAGCCACGCCGATTTTGTTTGAGTGGTTTTCAACTGCGTTTTCGACCAGCTTTGTCGCCTTATTATCTGCCAGTGCTTTGGTCTGGTTGATTACAACCACCAGGAATGTCCCTAAGACAATTAAAAACGTTGATAGCAATGATATTATCATTTTCGTGCCGATTTTGCGAAAGATACCCATCTATTACTCCTTTCAAAGCCTTGTTACTTTGGGCGTAGCCCAAACATTGTTACTTTAGTACTAATTTAACAATATAATTATACTATGCTTTGGGAGTAAAGTCTAGTCTGATTATTGCTATTTTTATCTGATTATTGCTAATAAAGCACCCCATCATAATACATCAGAAGTAGCGCAACCACCCGCCCATAACTTAAAGTGCCATCACTTACACCATTTAAGGTTAGGCTGGCTTCCAAGAATTCATTGGAGATATTCCGCACCAGATCGGTGTTGAAAACTGCATTTTTTTCTACCTGCTTCCAAGCCGCGGCGGTCAGGAAGATATTGTCGCGGCGAACAAGGGCGTTTACCCGGGGCTGTTCGCGGTATGTTTCCGCATTGTTTGCAATTGCGGCCGCAAAATCACGTTCAACATAATTTAAAATCCCCAAATATGCGCTGTAGCGGAAAAAAGCGTCCTCCGAACCGGAGCAAGCAAGAAAGGCAATAAAATTCGCTTCATCTTCATAAATAAACCCTTTTACGTGTGCCAGCTCATGGGCGATTGTATAGGGGGTATTGGCGATGTACATTTTCGCGTTATAATTGGCTTCCATTGAAAAAGGGAAAAAATAACCCATCATATGCTGCTGGCTAAAAAAATTGGAAAAAAGAAGCGGCTTCGGGCGGGGGTAAAATCCGGACAAGCGGCCATATTCCTTAGACAGCCGCTGCATTTCAATTTTGGCTTGCCTGTTCATTTCACCCTCATAAACAAGATATCCCATCTGGTCACGGGTAAGCTCTTTGGCCAGCTTGTTGGCGTTTTCAACAACATAATTACGCAGTTTTGTGATTTCATCAATGCCATATTCACGGTGCTGGCTGCCAATCGGATAAAATTCATTTATCGGCGAGCAATGGAAAAGGATAAAACAGTTTGCCGTCATGATAAAAAAGAAAATGGCGGCCAGCCATAAGCAAGTTTTTGCATAGAGCGGGTAAATGCGTAAAATGAGAGTATCCCGCTTTTTAATGAATAAGCAAATAAAACCCATTAAAAATAAAATTAAGATGCCTAAAAAAGCGGAGTAAATCATGATTTCACCGACTGAAAAAGGGAAAATAGACATTAAACGGCCATAGGTTTCCACAATCAGCGGATATATTCTCGCGACATAAAAATCACTAAAACGCACGCTAAGACGGGCGATGATATTTAAAAGAACCGCCAAAAGGATAATCATAATGGGGATATGATTTCTCATTTTATTAAATAACATATGTTATTTTATGCCTTTCTAAGATTTCTCTGATTCTATGTAGCGCGTTCCTTTATATTTTACCATCGATGGGCATTCTTTGGCAAAGGTATTATTTTACATTCTTTATTATATACTTGTAAAAAAGGGACTGCCGGGCAAGTCCCCATCCTAATCGGGGGTAAAATGGAGCATATTTTAAACGGTGTTGACCGGATCAATGATTTTCTTTGGGGCGGCCCTTTCCTGCTTCTTTTGATGGGAACCCATCTTTTTTTTACAATCCGCCTCCGCTTTCCCCAAAAGAATATCATCAGGGCGATAAGACTATCCGTCATGCCCGGAGAAAGCGGCGATAAAAAAAATATTTCTGTTTTTGCGACACTGGCGACAACCTTGGCCGCAACCCTTGGGACCGGCAATATTGTCGGTGTTTCGACCGCCATTGCCCTTGGCGGCGCGGGAGCGGTTTTCTGGTGCTGGCTGACTGGCGTGCTGGGAATGGCGACCGCATACGCGGAATGTTTCCTTAGTATGTGCTATAGAAACCGCGGGCCGGACGGCGTTTACCGGGGCGGGCCGATGTATGTCTGGGAAAATGGTTTACATAATAAATCGATGGGCAAGGTTTATGCTTTCCTTACCCTCGTGACGGCAATTGGCGTTGGCTGCACGACCCAATCCAATTCAATGGCACAGACCACAGTCCTTAACTTTGGGACTTCACCGCATATCGTTGGCTTCTTTGCCGCGTTTATCGCTGGGCTGGTCATTATCGGCGGAGTCAAATCAATTGGCAAATTTTGCGTCAGCATTGTCCCGGCTCTGGGAATCCTTTATACGGCAGGGTGTTTTATCCTGTTATTGCTTTTTAGGGATGCCTTGATTCCGGCATTAAAATTAATTATGGAGCAAGCATTGTTACCCCGCGCAGCTTTGGGGGGAGCGGTTGGGGCTTCCTTGATGGTGGCTGCCCGCTATGGAATTGTCCGCGGGCTTTTCACCAACGAAGCCGGAATCGGGACGACCGCAATTGCCGCAGCTGCTTCTGAAACGACCGACCCCGTCCGGCAAGCTTATGTTTCGATGACGGCCGTTTTTTGGGATACGGTTGTGATGTGCTTGCTGACCGGAATCGTCATTGTTGCAAATATGATAAAAAATCCTACTTCTGTTCTTTCGGTCAATGAAGCAGGGCTTACTGATGCGGCTTTTATGTCGCTTCCCATTTTTGGCAGTGCATTTCTGGCAATCTGTTTAATTGCTTTTGCGATTGCTACTTTGATCGGCTGGTCTTATATGGGTGAACGGGCGGCAGAATACCTGACCGGAACGCGGGGAATCCCTTTTTATAAAATTGGCTATATTGTGATGATTTATGTTGGCGCGGTAATGCCCCTTGATGTCGTATGGCAGTTTACCGATTTGATCCATGCTTTAATGATTCCGCCAAGCATTGCAACGCTTTATTTGCTCCACCGGAAAATAGCTTTTTAATGGCTTGGCCTATTTTTGACAACCATTATTGCTTCGGTTATTGCCGTCGCCAAATCAACCATGCGCTGGTGTGACATTTCGTTTACCGAAGCAAAAATAGCCCCTTTTTCGGTCACGACATATTGCGGCGGCAATTTATTAAGGGCTAACGCCATGATATCAAGGCGGCAGTCCTCGCATTCGCAAACATCAAATGATGATATATTACGATCAAGATAACTGCGGACCCATTCTTCGTTAAAATTTCGTAACTTTTTCATCTTCTACCCAATCGGTGGATTGCCACGCTCTTTCCCAGTTCCTCTCGCAATGAGTTAATATCCGCGAAGACGAGAGTGCGATTCAAAAGTACGACCCTTGAGAAATGTCGTTACTTAATTCGCGTCTTTTGCGAATTTATGTAACGCAACATTTCTCTCGGAGCGAGAGCGGGTCGGACGATGAATCGACAGCTCTCGTCTTCGCGGATATAAGCTTATAATTCTATCTTAACTCATTTTTTATTGATATACAATATTTATTTGCACATTTTTACATAATAAAGTATAATTAAATCAGATGCACCCACCAGCAAGAAAGGAAAAGCAGAATGAAAAAATACACTCGTACTGCGCTTGAGGTTGTCGCGGAAAAGTATGAACTTGGCAAAGGAATGGAAGACGGCTTCCAATCTTTATCCAAAATCGTTACCAATGGCTGGATTAATACTGATAATCTGGTCAAAATCCAAAAGGACGATGTCGAAGGACATATCGTTTGCCCCTTTATTTCCACCAAACGCGGCCTGATTTTCATTAATGAAGGCGATTACATCATTGTCGAAGAAAGTGATGACCGCCATGTTTGCGGGGGCAACAAATTTGACGGCCGTTTTACCCCGGCTAATTAACATAATTTTCGGTTAATTCTAAAAGCAGCTGCTTCATTCCACGGTTAAGCGTGGGGTGTAATAAATGTGGGTTCAAACTGATTAAAGGTATCAAGACGAAATCACGGTTATGCAAATCAGGATGGGGAATCACCAAATTTTCTTCATTGATTGCTTCATCGCCATAAAGCAAAATATCCAAATCAAGCGTCCTCGCCCCCCAGCGGATATTTTCATTGCCATCACGGCATCGCCCGGCTTCTTTTTCCAGACCTTGCAAAAAACTAAGCAGCTCAAAGGGAGTAAGCAAGGTCAAAAAAGTAACTGCACCATTTTTAAAATCCGGTTGATTATTAACGCCATACGGAAGAGAGTTTATCAGCTTAGACGCTTTTACGGCGCGGATATGGGGATGGTTTCTTATTTTCGTGACGGCGTTATTTATTAAACTCTCGCTTTCGCCTAGGTTCGAGCCTGTCGCAACATAAACCTCATGCCAGCCTCTGTTGATTTTTACTGATACAGAAGTAAAGTTAAGCCCGATTGGGGCATTCGGTTTCCGGATTTCCAAATCAAGGCTTTTTACCAAGGGAAATTTTAGTAAAATATTCCGCGCCATTTTTTCCGCCACCGTTTCAATCAGCTTGCAGGTCTCTTTTTTCATTAATTCATTGATGTATTTTGCCACCGTGCTATAATTTACCGTAAGCTCTAAATCATCACCTAAGGCAGCGTCCCGGATATCAGTATAAAGGACAGTACTGACATAAAAAAACTGGCCAAGTTCATTTTCAAAAGGCTTGACCCCATGGAAAGCAAAGCATTCCAAATTTTCAATCCGGATTTCATCGTGCTTTGGCAATTATCTAACTCCTATTTAAGATAGCTTCCGTCATTTTTATGCTCCGCCTGTTTGCTTCGATATCATGGACACGGACAAAAGCATAACCGCTCATTACTGCCATAACAGTTGTTATTATTGTTCCTTCAAGGCGTTCAGTAACCGGAAGATTAAGCGTAAGCCCAATCACCGATTTCCTGCTTGCCCCAAGCAGGCAAGGGTAACCTAAGGTTTTTAGTTCCGCAAGATATTTTAAGGCATAAAGGTTTTCCTCATAAGTTTTGCCAAAGCCAATGCCGGGGTCAAGGATAATATTGTCTTTTAAGATTCCGGCTTGCTGCGCCAACTTTAACGATTCGGCCAAGTCAGTTTTGATGGCGTTGTAAAGGTTTTCCTGCTGGTGTAGTTCTTTATTATAATCTACAATAACTCTTGACCTGCGGTCAATCGTTACTGTACCAGATGAAAACAAATGCTCGCACGACCGTTCCGGTCGATGCTCACGCTTGTTTTCCTGCTGGTACAGTAAATCATGATTTGATTTTTCTTCGGCATGACGATTGTGCATGAGACAGCAAGGAATTTTCGCTTCTGCTATCAATGCTTTCATTTCCGGATCATGCTTTAATCCCCAGATATCATTTATCATTGCGATTCCGGCGTCAATTCCGGCTTTTGCCACCTTAGCCTTGTAAGTATCAAGGGAAATCGGGATGTCAAAATAGTTTTTTATCAATTCAATAACAGGTGTTATTCTATTTATTTCGGCCTCATCACTTATTTTCTCATGGCCGGGGCGGGTTGATTCGCCGCCGACGTCAATAATATCACAGCCCTCACGAATCATTTCGTCAACTCTTTTTAGGATGGCATCTTTTTCCACAAAAAGGCCGCCGTCAGAAAAAGAATCCGGAGTGACATTAAGGATTCCCATAATATATGTATGCTTGCCAACTAAAAAATCACGATTACCGATTTTCATTTACACCCCAAGTGGAAATTTTAATTTCCACATTTACACCCCTTACATTTCACATTTTAACCATTCGCCAAAATGTATTTTGAAGCCGCTCATCATCAGCAAAAGCCCCTTTAATAACAGTTGTTATTGTTTGGCTTCCCGGTTTTTTGATCCCCCGCATTGTCATGCAAAGATGTTCGGCTTCAATCACGACCATTACCCCCCTCGGCGCAAGATGGCGCATAATTGCCGTGGCAATCTGATGGGTAAGCTGTTCTTGCAATTGCGGGCGGCGGCAAAATGTCTCAACCGTCCGTGCGAGTTTTGACAGGCCGACTACTTTTCCGTCAGGAATATATGCAACATGGGCCTTGCCAAAAAAAGGCAGTAAATGATGTTCGCAGACTGAATAAAAAACAATGTCTTTTTCGACGATCATCTCATTGTTTTCCACGATAAAGGTTTTCTCTAGATGGCTTTCGGAATTTTCGCAAACGCCAGCAAAAATCTCTTCGTACATTCGCGCAATGCGGGCTGGTGTTTCCTTAAGGCCGGGGCGGTTTTTATCCTCGCCAATGCCCTCAAGCAAAAGCCCGATCGCCGCTTCAATTTTATTTTTGTCAATTTTTCCCATTATTATATCCACGCTCCTATCAAAAGGTTGAAAGAATTTCATTCTCCTATCAAAGCCTGGAGACTTTGAGCGTAGCTCAAATCTCTAGTTGAAAGAATTTCATTCTTTCAACTTTTTAACCACAACCTTTTTTATTGCGTCCACTAATGTCAAACTGCCAAAAGCTACAATTGCTGCCTTTCTTTCTGCCAATAAGATTGCCAGCTCGCAAGCTTCGGCGATACTGTCGGCGGCTGTTGTCTTTGGATGCAACTTCGCTACTTCAACTGCCAATTCATAACTTGGCATTCCGCGTGGGCCAGGCGGGGTAACCGTAATAATATGTTCGGCAATCTGGTAAGTATTTTCGATTATCCCCTGATAGTCCTTGTCCCGCAATATTCCCATGATAAAAATAATCCGTTTAGTGGGGAAATAAAACTTTATTGTTTCAACCAGCCTCTTTGCCGCCCCGGCATTGTGGGCCCCATCAACGATAAAGCGCGGTATTCTGTTTATCATCTCAAACCGGCCCGGCCAAACAGCTTCTTTAAAGCCTTTACGGATTTGATCCATGCTGATTTCAAATCCCCCCCTTCTAAGAAAAATAAGCGCATCCAAAGCAATCGTTGCGTTATCTACTTGATGAAGGCCGGCGAATCCGATTTCCAAATCCTTAAGCTGATCCCAGTTCTCGCGGTTAAAATACTGCATGAAAGTAAGGTTATCAAGATCGGGTTTCGCGCGGTGAATATGTTTTACATAATTAATGGGGGAATAGTAAAAAATTGAATCGCATTCCCGGCATTTTTCCCGGATAACATCATAACTATCTTGTTCCTGCTGTCCACAAACCACTGGCACATTTTCCTTGATGATTCCGGCTTTGTGGGAAGCGATTTCCGAATAAGTCTTACCAAGATAGTCAGTATGGTCTAGCGAAATCGGGGTAATCACCGCAACCAGCGGCTTCTCGATAATGTTTGTTGCGTCAAGCTTTCCGCCCATTCCGGCTTCAAGCACGACAATATCGCAATTTTCCTCGGCAAAATAAAGAAATGCCAAAACGGTATCAATCTCAAAAGCGGTCGGCTGCCTAAGTCCATCGGAAACCATGCTGTCAGCCGCGTTTTTTACTATCTCAAAGTACTTGAGAAAATTGGCTTTGGAGATAATCCGGTTGTTGATTTGGAATCTTTCATGGTAACTGGAAAGTGACGGCGAAAAAAAGCGGCCTGTCCGGTAATTCGCAGCTTTTAGGACGCTGGAAATAAAATTAAGGACTGACCCTTTGCCATTTGTCCCGGCAATATGGACGAATTTTAGTTTTTCCTGCGGATTTCCCAAACGGTTTGCTAACTCTCTTACCGTTTCCAAGCCGGGATTTATGCTACTTATTTGGTTAAGATATTCACAAGCTTCATTATAATTCATTTTTTTATGGCTCACTTTACTTATAAAGGTTGCTATCAGGCAACGGTTTTTTGTATACAATTTTCATAGGTGAACATACTATCCATATGAAAAATTTTATCCGTGATTTCATTAAATGCGGCATCGCCGGGTGGTGCATGGAAATATGTTTTACAGCACTTGACTCTTTAAGACGGCGTGAAATGAAACTAGTCGGCCATACGTCACTTTGGATGTTTCCGATTTATGCAAGTGCCGTGCTTCTTAAGCCATTATTCGGGTTGCTTAAAGGAAAGCCAATTGTCTTAAGGGGCTTATCCTATGCGGTTTTGATTTTGTCCGGCGAATACCTGACCGGAAGCCTTTTATGTAAGTTCAAAAATTGCCCTTGGGATTATGCCCGCTCAAAATGGCATATCAAAAAAATAGTCCGCTTGGATTACCTGCCCAACTGGATTCTGGCCGGGCTTTTTTTCGAGTGGCTTTTGACAAGGAAAAGCTAAGGCAAAAATATTATACTAAATCATTTCCCAAATTGCAAATTTACGAAAGGTGAAGCAGATAGGCCTATTCCCTTTTTAGATAAAACTGCAAACTTAAATAATCTTCGCAAGCATTTTTAATGGCAAACCCAGCATTCATTAATGAAGCACCTGTATATTTTTTATCATCAATAAAATAGCAATCATTTTCGTTAAGCCCTTTTAGCTTTACAAATAAATGCTTTGGATTGGCTTCGGCATTATTCACAACAATATTAAGCAAAGCCTCCGAACCGTCCCCAAGCACCATCATCCAAGCGGAAAACCGCTCTTTAAAAGGGTCTGACAAACGATAATAAAGGCCGTTATGTAAAATGTCATGGTACTTTTTAAATAAGCAAATCTGGGTTTTGATTTCTTCTTTTTCTTCTTCCGAAAGCAGCGCCGGGTTTAACTCATATCCGAAATTTCCACTCATTGCCACAACTGCGCGGGTCTTTAGGGATGTCACGCGGCCAGTCTGGTGATTCGGCACCGCCGAGACATGGGATGAAACCGCCGCGACAGGGTATGCAAAACTCGTGCCGTATTGAATTTTCAGCCGCTCGATGGCGTCAGTATTATCACTGCACCAGATAAGCGGATGGTAATAAAGCATCGCCGGGTCAAACCTGCCGCCGCCGCCGCTACAGCCTTCAAATAAAATATGGGGATATTTTTGCACAAAATGCTCCAGCAAGCTATATAAACCAAGGACATACCGGTGCATAAGCTCGCCCTGCTGCTCATCGGGAAGCTTATTAGAAAACCAGTCACTTATGCTGCGGTTCATGTCCCATTTTACATATTCAATATTGGCGCTGTCCAATACTTTTGAGATACTCTTAATCAAATAATCCCGTACGTCTTCGCGCGATATATCAAGGACTAATTGCGAGCGGCTGCGGACAGGCTCGCGTCCCGGCACTTTCAAAACCCAATCGGGATGGTTGCGGCATAAATCGCTGTCTTCGCTTACCATCTCCGGCTCAAACCAAATCCCAAACTTCATGCCTAAGCCATCTATTGAATCAACCAGCGGCTTAAGCCCGCCCGGAAGCTTTTCATCGTTGACAACCCAATCGCCCAGGCTGCTTTTATCATTGCTTCTCTTTCCAAACCAGCCATCATCCATCACCAGCATATCAATTCCAAGCAAGGCGGCCTCTTTAGCTATTTCAAGCAATTTCTTGCTGTCAAAATCAAAATAAGTTGCTTCCCAGTTATTGATGACAATGGGGCGGCGGCATTGTTTATAAGAGCCGCGGCATAGGCAGTTCCGGTAGACATTATGGTAATTATGGGATAATTTCGAAAATCCTTCTTTTGAAAAACTCAAAACTGCTTCCGGGGTCATGAAAATTTCACCGGGTTTAAGCCGCCAATTAAAACCGTCATCATTTATCCCCATATTAAGCCTTAACAGCCCGGTCTGGTCAATCTCTGCCTCGGCTTTGAAACTGCCGCTGTAAACTAGGTTCATGCCATAACAAATACCAGTAAATTCGGTCGTTTTTTTATCACAGATAATGATGAATGGATTATGCTGGTGGCTGCTTGTGCCGCGCCTGCTGCCAAATGACGTTATGCCATGCGGCAAGCTGTTCCGCTCAAAAATCCGCTCCATGTTGTGCCGTCCGTGAAAATGAACGAAATCCCATTCGCCATAAGGAATGTCAAGACTTGCTGACTTTGCCCGGCAAATATTAAGTTCCAAACTGCTGGCATTGCAAAATAAAATAGCACGTGTTATGATATCGTCAGCGGGAAAAATGCCATATAATAATGTCACTTCTAAGCCTAGCAAAGAATCCTTTAAGACAATCTCAAGCGTTTCCGCCTCCTGCCCCGTTTCATCATAAAGAGCGGGCTGCCCCGGAAGCTGATACTTTCCCATCTTTTGCTTAAATGAATGGAAACGCAGGTCAACCGCCTTATTTGCACCGCCGCTTAAGACCAAAACCGCATTAATGCGATAATCCCCAACGCCATCGGTTGGATATTCAAGCGGCAAAGTGTCAAGGGAATAAGCCCGGTCTTCCCCTGCTTCATAAGGATTGCCGGAAAAGCCCCGGTCAACTGGGATGACCAGATAATCAAGGTTCTGGTCCTCGACCTTGCTTCCGTAATATAAATGCAAAAGAAACCCATGCCTGTCAACTTTTAGCTGGTAAGAGGTGTTCTTCGTTTGCAAGGTGAAAGTTTTGTCTTTCTCATTCACAATTATTGGCATGATGATTTCCTTTCGGCATTAAGCAGATATATCCATATATGAATTGTAAGCGCATAATAATTAATCGTCAATCATTTTCGGCAATTAATTATAGGCTTGAGTTACCCTTAAAACCATGATATGATTGTGTAAAATGACAGGGGGTTATTTAATGAGGCATTTGATGAGTCCGCTCGATTTTTCGGTGGAAGAGCTAGAAAATCTGTTTGATTTGGCCAATGACATTGAGGTTAATCAGGACAAGTATCAGGATGCCTGTGCGGGCAAAATACTGGCAACTTGCTTTTATGAACCCAGCACCCGGACGCGCCTTAGCTTTGAATCCGCAATGCTTAGAATGGGGGGGAGCGTGCTTGGCTTTTCTGATGCCGGATCATCTTCCGCTTCCAAAGGTGAATCTGTTTCCGACACGATCCGGATGATTTCCTGTTATGCCAATATCTGCGCCATGCGCCATCACAAAGAAGGAGCTCCAATGGTCGCCGCCGGAAAGTCATCCATTCCGGTTATCAATGCCGGAGACGGCGGACACCAGCACCCGACCCAAACTTTAACGGATTTATTGACAATCCGCTCACTAAAGGGACGGCTTGGCAATTTTACGATCGGGTTATGCGGCGATCTGAAATTTGGGCGGACAGTCCATTCTTTGATTCACGCCTTGGAACGATATGCGGGGATAAAATTTATTTTTATTTCTCCCGAAGAACTCCGCGTTCCCGACTATATCACCGACAGCCTCAAAAACAAAAAAATACCTTTCGAAGAAGTAATCCGCTTAGATGATGTAATTAGCCAGCTTGATTTTTTGTACATGACCAGAGTCCAAAAAGAGCGGTTTTTTAATGAAGAGGATTACGTCCGCTTGAAAGATTTTTATATCCTTGACAAAGCAAAAATGAGTAACGCCAAGGCGGATATGCTGGTGCTTCACCCCTTGCCCAGGGTAAATGAAATTGCCGTTGATATTGATGAAGACCCCCGGGCAGCTTATTTTAGGCAAGTCCAGTATGGGGTGTATGTCAGGATGGCTTTGATTCTTACTTTATTGGAATATACTGGAGGGATAAAATGTTAAACGTTGGCAGAATCCAGGAAGGCTTTGTCCTAGACCATATCAAAGCCGGGCAAAGCCTTAATATTTATCATATGTTAAAGTTGGACAAAGGCGAAAGCACGGTTGCAATGATTATGTATGTCCCAAGCACCAAAATGGGCAAAAAAGATATTTTAAAAGTTGAATGCAGTATCAGTGACCTAAATCTTGACGTCCTTGCCTTTATCGACCACACGATTACAGTTAACGTCATCAAGGGCGAAGAAATCGTTGCTAAAAAAGCTTTGATTTTGCCGGAAGAAATTACGGGGATAATTAATTGCAAAAATCCCCGCTGTATTACCTCAATTGAGCAAAGTTTGCCGCACGTCTTTGTTTTGGCCGACAAAGATGCCCAAGTTTACCGCTGCAAGTACTGTGAAGAAAAATATGACAGGCGTTCCTAAAAAAAGGAACTGCCTGATGACAGTCCTTGGCAGATTTCAATTCGTAAAAATTTACTTGACACCAGCAAAATAACATGATATTCTCTTTATGTTGCGCATAATACGCACACCAAGCAGAGTATCCACTCTCACCCTGTAGCCAATCGCAATAGCCATCGCAAAGCGATTTTTGCTCACAGGTGTTAAGATAAGCATTTTTTGATGTCGTGGATAGTTATGCTATCTGCTTTTTTTATGTGCTGGGCAGTTTCGTCCTGCCCGATTCCAATACCAGGAGGGTAAAGTTATTAACGATTTAATTATCAACGAACAAATTAAGGACAATGAAGTACGTGTCATCAGTGCCACAAATGAGCAGCTAGGCATTATGTCTATCCAGCAAGCAATGCAGCTAGCGATTGATGCCGGTTTGGATCTGGTCAAAATCGCCCCGACAGCCCAGCCGCCTGTGTGCAGAATCGTTGATTACGGAAAGTTCAAATATGAACAAGGCCGAAAAGAAAAAGAAGCTAGAAAGAAGCAAAAAACCGTTGAGATAAAGGAAATACGCCTGACTCCCAATATTGATGTCCATGACCTTAATACCAAACGGAATAACGCCCGGAAGTTTTTGTCAAAGGGCGACCGCGTAAAAATCACCTTACGTTTCCGGGGCAGGGAAATGGCGCATATGATGAAGAGCAAGCATATCTTGGACGAATTTGCCGAATATCTGGCCGATATCGCCAATGTCGAGAAATCACCCACCATCGAAGGCCGTACCTTGACAATTTATTTATGCGAAAAAAAGACCTAAATTTAAAGACAGCCCATTACCAATTAAGGAGGAGCAAAAAATGCCCAAAATGAAAACAAACCGGTCAGCAGCCAAACGCTTTAAGCTGACAGGAACCGGAAAGCTAAAAAGAAGCAAAGCTTATAAGAGCCATATCTTAACTAAGAAATCAGCGAAAAGAAAAAGAAACTTAAGGCGTCCGGCGATGACTGATGACTCAAACGTAAAAAATATGCTGAAAATCTTACCTTATTTGAAATAATGGGTAGGCATAGTTAGGAAGCGCGTCCGAGAAATTTTATTGGACGCTAACAGGTTTAAAGAAGGAGAAAAAAAATGGCAAGAATAAAAGGCGGACAAAACGCCAAGAAAAAACATAAACGAGTCCTAAAGCTGGCCAAAGGCTATCGCGGCGCAAGAAGCAAACAATATCGGGTTGCAAAACAATCTGTTATGCGTGCCTTGGCAACTTCTTATTCAGGAAGAAAAGAACGGAAACGCCAATTTAGGCGGCTGTGGATTGCCCGGATTAACGCGGCGTGCCGTTTAAACGGATTATCCTACAATAAATTCATGTTCGGCTTAAAGCAAGCTGAAGTCGATATCAACCGGAAAATGCTGGCGGAGTTAGCGATAAATGATGCTGAAGGCTTTGCATCATTAGTTGAAATAGCCAAAGCCCAAATTGACCCGGCCAAAATTGCTTAGTTTATTTATTAATCCGCGAGAGTGGGCTTTTATTATCCGCGCTCTCGCGGATTTGCATTCTCGCGGATTGCCTTGACACAAGAATCCATTTATCGTATAATGTGCTAGAATTTATATGTATTTTTTCGGGGTGTAGCGCAGGTGGTAGCGCGCTACTTTAGGGAAGTAGAGGCCGCAGGTTCAAGTCCTGTCACTCCGAGGTTGTAAGCCATCCTTTATTCTATTAAAGCAACTTTTGTCATTACATAATAATTTATGAAAGCAATTTATTCTGATGAACGAAAAAACCTACAATGCGGTTATAAGTGGAAAATCTGATAATAATATAAAATATAGGGATTTTCAGAATCTCATACTTAATCTTGGTTTTGATTTTGCTCGTCAAAATGGTTCGCATGAAATGTACTTTAATGACGAGATAAAAAAGTATATGAACATTCAAAATGACGGCTCAAAAGCAAAACCTTACGAAGTAAAGCAACTTAGAAATCTGATCAAAGAGTTTAATTTGTAGGAGACAATATGGAGAAATATTCTTATATTATTCAGTATGATGAAGAAAACGAAATATATATTGCCAGCATTCCTGAATTGCAGGGCTGTATGGCACATGGCAAAACTCCCGAAGATGCCATTAGGGAAGTACGTATTGTTATGGAAATGTGGCTAGAAGTTGCCGAGGAAAAAGGACTTGAAATCCCTAAGCCTCTGACGCAAAATAATAAGATTGCTTAATTTTTCGCAATCTTACTTATTTATTGGTTTTGCAGAGGCTGTATCTATAGTTTGGGCATTTTTTTGTTGCTGTAAGCTAGCATTTTGTCTCCTTTTTATCCCCAATCTTCTTTCATCAATTTTTTCTGCAACTCCCTTAACTGTTTCTTCCTTTTTTTAAAATCCGGAAGAACACCCTCAACTACTGCCCAAAACCGCTCCGAATGGTTCATTTCTTTGATATGCGCAAGCTCATGGACTACTACATAATCAATCACCTCATCGGAAGCCATAATCAGCCGCCATGAAAAATTTATGTTTTTTTTGCTTGAGCAGCTTCCCCAGCGGGTCTTGGCGGAATTTATTTTTACCGCACTTGGTTTTAACGACATTAACTCGGCGAAATCGGAAGTTTTAGCTGTTAAATGTTTTTTGGCCAGCGTCCGGTATATTTTGATGCAAGCTTGCATGATTTGCCCGCTATTTAAATCGGGAGGCAGATAAAAATATTTTTGCTCCTCATCAAAGCCCACTTTATTTCCATATTTTTCCAAAATTGGATATTCCCATCCCCGATATAATATTTGGTCGCCGTAGTTAAGGTTAAAATTTTCACGCAAGTCCTGCTGTCTGTTTGAAGCGGCTAATTTTTTGGTGATCCATTCTGTTTTGGATAAAATGAACTCCTCAATATAGCGTTTTGGCATCCTCAAGGGGGCGCGGACTTCCACCACTCCGTTATGTATTAATAGGGCAAGGGTTTTTCGCTTTGACCTTTTAAGGGTATAATTAAACATCATAATAACCATGCTTTCCGAAAAAAAACGAATCATAGATTCGGCTTTTCATTTTATCAAATCCGCAACTAGAAGTACCCAGCGGGTGACACTTGAAAGCCAGACTTCTTTGTAAGTTGCATTGTTTGCCATCGGCCAATAAGGAACGTCCTCATTTTCGCGGGTCTGGATTCCGACTGGCATCTCTCCCACCGTCTCCCCCAGCAAAACCGCATATTGAGAAGCATAATTATTGCCCTCGCCATACATAAGTGACTGCCCGAAAGGATTTTTCCCTGCACACCAATAAAGCTGGTCTCTGGCAATGTCCATCAATTGCCCATCATCAAAATAAGCCCCGGCTAGCGAAGCTGCCTTTCCTAATGCCAACAAAACGGCGGTATTGCCCCGGAACGAAAACCAGACCGGGAATTGGCGGAGACAATGGCTTTCATCTAGCTTTAAGCCTGACTTAAGCTGTTCGCGGTAGTTTTCTTTATCTGCTTCATAGTCAGTATGGACATGGAGATAGCGGAAAGTAACCGGGTCATCTGCTTCACTAAAAGCGTGGACTCCCGACGGCTGCATTCCATACGGCGCGGAATAGCGGCTCATTTCCTTAAGGTATTCGCCAAACAGGAAAAGGCTTTCTTCCCAAATATCCCTTTGTTCCGCGATTTTCTGCGAGGGTTTTTGCGTTTCCAGCAAGGCGGTTAAGGCTTGGCAGAAAAGATAATCCCGTGATTGATGATTAAAATGGGTAATTGTTTTTTTCGTTTCATCGCGGTAGAAAAAGCCGTTAAAAGGAAGACCTGCTTCACCTTTATCTTGGCAGCCAATCATCAAATTGCCAAAACGGCTTGCTTCCGCTTGATAATAATCCTCGCCGCAAACGCGGTAGATTTGCGAGGCACAATAGCTGGCGGCCGCATAATATTGCGCCGGGCCGGCATTAAAGGTATGCTCCATCACTTCACCGTCTTCGAAGCCAACCTCATTAAAACGCTTGAGGGCAAAAGCATAATCTTCTTTTGCTGTTTTGAGGGCAAGATATGCTTTATCCTGATCGTAAGTATTAAGGGCAAAAGCGGCCAAAGCGGCTACTCCGCCCATCAGGAAATTTTCAAAAGAACGGTTGTGGACAGTGACAGCAACATCGTCATTATTGCCGATATATGAATCCGTCCAGCGAAGGCAAGCCGCGCTTGTCGCCCGGAAACCATCACCAAACCTTGTCCGGATAATGAAATCAAGCCCCCACGTTGCTTCTTCCATTAAGCGGTTGTATAGCAATATATCAATGTCTTTTACCTTAAGGGCCGCTTCGAAAAGGGCTTGCGTTGTCTCCGCTGTTTGCAGGGCTTGCTGGGAAAGGTCTCCTGCGTCATGCCAGCCGCCATTAAACACGAGGCTTACATCATCGTGTTTGGCGATGAAATCACCATGGCAATATCCATGGCCGCCGCCGACCGGGAAACCGCAGCGTTCAGAGTAGATGAAATTAATAGCTTTCCAGATTGCTTCTTTAAAAGGATTGCCTGTAATGGGGAATGCCTCGGTCGTAATGTCATTTATTTTTAGCTTGAAATATCCTTCTTGGTTAAAATCCGTAAAATCCGCAATGCCAAAGCTGCCTTTTTCATTTTCCAGTTTGCTTATTTTGCCTTTATAGCTAACCAAATCGCCATCAATTAAGAAAAACTCACCCTTTGTAAATGCGGTCACGGCCATTTTTGAACCTGCCAAAAAATATCCGGACGTTGAATAACTGATTGTCTCATCGGCTAATTGCCAGCCCAATGAGATGTCGGGATTTTCCACTTGCTCAAGGAATATATCTTTAAGATAAAAATTAAATTCGTTTTCACCGCCAATTTCATGGCCGTAGCAGCTAAGCTCAAAGCCAAACTCCGTGACTGCGTCGCGAGGCAAATCGGGAAATTCCCAGACGACATCATTCCACTTATTGTTTTCGAGGTTAACGATATGGAATCCTTCGCGCCAGTATATATCGGGGATTTTTTGCTCGCCGTCATTAACCAGGCACAGGGTCAGGAATGGGGCATGGAAGCCTAAGCATTTCGGCTTAATCCGGCATCTAATCCGGTTATATGGCCGCCAATCACAACGCGCAAAGGGGAGAAATGCTTTTGCATTGCCATAGGTGGTATAGCGCGGCATTTTTTCTTTCATTTCCCGTCTTGCCGGGGAGGTCAGTTTAAGTGTGTTTCCGGAAAGTTTTATCTGGCCGCCATCACCCTCTAGTTTCCAAGGGTTTAGCGTTAAACCATCCCATAATGGGTGGGAGGTTTGGGGGGTTTTTGAAAGCAGGCGGGTTTCGGTTGATTTTTGGCGGTTGGGGGTTAGGAGTTTGTGTATGTAGCCTGATTCGATTAATTCTTCTTTGAATGAATTTGTCATGGGTTCTCCGTTATTTAATAGGCAAGGAAGAAAATCTTTTCGTTAATACATTTTAATAATCTCTTCGTTAATACATTTTAGTACGCGCGTCATAAAATAATCTCTTCGTTGCTGTGCCCTAATGGGTGTAAAATATAAGTGTTCATTTGGGTAGAAGGCGGGCAAGGCAACTGCGAGAAACATTTTCTTCCTTGCTCATCTATGCCTTTAATTGAAATAAAATAAAAGGCAAGGCAACTGCGAGAAACATTTTCTTCCTTGCTCATCTATGCCTTAATTGGAAGTACAATATAAATTTTTCTTCCTTGCTCTTCTTTCCTCTCCCTTAATTATCCGGACGGCGGGGCCGCCCGGATAGGGCGTATTTACCGCTCCGCAAAAGTCGCACAGATTGTGCCGCTTGGAGAATGAGCATTGCTTCCGCAGATGTCAACGTGTTCCGCACTGCATATAAAATTGCGGTTATAGGTACAGTTTGTTGCTTCACAATTGACATTTATCGTTTTGCTTGGATGTTCAATTGCGCTTTGGAAAGAGTCAAAGCCACGTTCCCTAAAGCTTTCGCAGCAAGTCTCATCATCACTGTCAGCGTGGATTCCCCCAACTAAGATGTCGCCTTTGCAGCAGCACTCGGTTTTATTAAAGCTGCAATTCGTAACCGTACAATCTAATAATGCCATGTTTACCTCCTGATAAAAGTTCTTTTTATCAGTATTAACAAGGGCAACAAAATTATTCAAAACTATTCAGCATTTTCTTCTTTGCGGATTACTTTAGCGCGGATTTCCTGCGTGATTTGGTCGATAAAATCAGCAAGCGGTTTGACTCCCTCATCTCCGGCAAAACGGCTGCGGACAGAAACAGTCTCAGTTTCTTCCTCATTTGCGCCAACAATAAGCAGGTAGGGTATTTTATCAAGGCGGGCTTCACGGATTTTATAGCCGATTTTTTCGGCCCGCAAATCACTTGTGACAAGAACGCCATGGGCATGAAGCGTTGTCCTGACCGTTTCGGCGTAGGCCTCGTATTTGTCAGAAATCGGTAAAACCCTGACCTGCTCCGGGCAAAGCCAGGTTGGGAACTTGCCCTCATATAATTCAATCAGCCAAGCCAAGGTCCGCTCATAACAGCCAAGCGCGGTCCGGTGGATAATATAGGGGCGGACTTTATCCCCTTTTTGGTCGATATAATATAAATCAAAGCGTTCAGCCAAAACAGCGTCCCATTGAATCGTAATCATCGTATCTTCTTTGCCGTAAACATTTTTTGCTTGCAGGTCAACCTTTGGCCCATAAAAAGCTGCTTCGCCTAAAGCTTCCGTAAAGGGAATGCCAAGCTCAAGCATAATGCTACGAATGCGGTTTTGGGTATCTTCCCAGACCTCGGCTTCGCCAATATATTTGTCGCGCTTATCCGGGTCCCATTTCGATAAGCGAAAGCTTACTTCATCTTCTATCCCCAGCGTCCTCATGCAATAACGGGCAAAATCAAGGCAATCCTTAAATTCCTTGTCCATCTGGTCAGGGCGGACAATCAGGTGGCCCTCCGAAATCGTAAATTGGCGGACGCGGGTCAGGCCGTGCATTTCGCCGGAATCCTCGTTCCGGAAAAGAACCGCCGTTTCCCCATAGCGGATTGGCAGGTCACGGTATGATTTTTGGCTGGCCTTATAGATAAAATATTGGAAAGGGCAGGTCATCGGGCGGAGGGCAAGAACCTCAGCTTCACTTTCCGCGTCGCCAAGAATGAACATTCCCTCGCGGTACATATCCCAATGCCCCGACAGTTTGTATAAATCACTTTTGGCAAGGAAAGGGGTTTTTGTCCGGACATAACCGCGGTTAAAATCTTCCTCGTCTTCAATCCAGCGTTGCAAAGTCTGGATAATGCGGGCTCCTTTGGGCATTAAAAGCGGAAGCCCCTGGCCAATAACATCGGCCGTCGTAAACAATTCCATTTCGCGGCCGATTTTGTTGTGGTCGCGCAGCTTTATTTTTTCCAGATAATCAAGGTAATCATTAAGCTCTTCTTTTTTGGCAAAGGCTGTGCCGTAAATGCGCTGGAGCATTGCATTGTCAGAATTTCCGCGCCAATAAGCACTTGATGATGAGATTAGCTTAAACGCTTTGATATTCTTCGCATTCATCAAATGCGGCCCGGCACATAAATCAACAAAATCACCTTGGCGGTAGAAAGAAATTTCCGCATTTTCGGGCAAATCATTAATTAATTCAACTTTGTAAATCTCGCCCGCTTCGGCCATTAATTTGACCGCTTCGGCGCGGGGCAGGGTAAAGCGCGTAAATTCCCGGCCCTCTTTGATGATTTTTTTCATTTCGGTTTCGATTAAGTCAAGGTCCTCACGGGTAAAGGGAGGATGTTCAAAATCATAATAAAAGCCGTTTTCAATGCTTGGCCCAATCGCAATTTTTGCGTCTTTAAATAGAGACTTAACCGCCTCCGCCATGATGTGGGAAACAGTATGGCGCAGCGCATTAAGCCCCTCTTTATCGCTTAATGTCAAAATGCTAAGCTCGCAGTCACGCTCAATAAGTGTCCGAAGATCGCAAACAGCACCGTCAACAGACCCACAGCAAGCAACGCGGGCTAAGCCTTCGCTAATATCGGCGGCAATTTCATAAATCGTAAGGGGGGCATGATATTCCCTGACTGAACCGTCTTTTAAAGTGATTTTCATATCAATGGCCTTTCCAAATCTAAGGACGTTAATTCCGTCCGCAACATTTTTTGTATTTTTTCCCGCTTTTACAAGGGCATGGGTCGTTAGGATAAGTCCGTTCGCCTTTAATGACCGTTGAAGCCAATTTCTGCTCACGGTAAAGCTCTTTCCGCTTGCCCTCATCTAAAACCGCTTCCCATTCCGGAAGATTATACAGCCAGTCCGCTCCGGCCGCAACCATATTTTTGTAAAGCTTTTCTTTGTCGATTCCTAAGCCGACCTTTGACTCTTCGGACAGGTCTTCCAGCTCGTTTGGCTTTTTTAAGCTTTCATTCATTCCGTCAAGGATTCCGGCCATGGTCAAAAGATCAAGCTTAAAACGCTCGGCTAGTTCCTTGACCGTTCCTTTAATTACCTTGTCCGGCTTTTTTAGGATTTCGATATAAACCCCTTTTTCACATTCAAAATAATCCGCCCACAGCTTCTGGAGGTCATCTTTATTTGCTGTGTCAGAATAAGCCATTTCCCGCCATTGTTTGATTAAAGACATTTAATTAACCCTTTCTATAGATCCAATGCCGCCATGACAAAATAAACGGCTGAATTCCAGTATATTGTCACTTCGTTAGAAGCATAGCTTTCGGCATCGTCAATGTAACATTTCGCTGGCGGCAGTCCCCCGCAGGATTCCTTTAAGATCGGGTCAGCATCCGTATTCATACATGGGCCGCCAACAACCATCCCGGGGACGGCTTTTCCTTTTGCAATCGAGGGACGGTGGTGCGGATTCTTCGCCGCTTGGTGGCCAAAGCCAGTTATATAACTTTGTGATAAAGAGTTCCTGCCAATCAGATAATGGAAATGCGCCATTGCCATCTCTTTAAATCCGCTTGCTTTTTCGGGAAAAACCGTGGCCGCAAGCAATAAAAGCATTGCATTATTCCCAACATACATATTGCTGCCCCAGCGGTACTGGGTCCCCAATGAATTACCGTAACCGTCTGCTTTATATTTTGCTACGATGTCAGATGAGACCGAAAGCAAATATTCTTTCATGCGCTGAAGCTGGGTTTCATCAGCAGAGTCCCCCCCCTTAGCAAGGTAAGCATATAAACCGTAACCGCCAGTATTTTGCCAGCCAAGCCCGCTAAACAGCTCACTTTTTTTGACATAATCATGGTACTTTTCGGACTTGGTGGCAACGAACAGCTCACAAGCCGCCCAAAAGCGTTTGTTTTCATAATGTTCATCAATGCCAAGCCAATTCCCATAAATCCCGGTCTGGATTTCGGGCGGATTGGTAAATGGCAGCATTTCGCTATTTTCAAGACACCAGTCAAAGGCGCGTTCGGCTGCCGTTAATAAGGCTTCTTTTTTGTCCGGATAAAAACGTGAAGCAAGGGCAGTACAAGCGGCAAAATCAGCTGTCGCCGCCAAAGACATTGGCATGATGTAAAGCTCCTCATGTTCATCTTCGGGCATTTCATCAAAGGCATTAAATCTTTTGCAAGTGACTTTATGATAAACACCGCCGCTTTTTTCATCTTGCATTTTGAGCATCCATTCGATTTCAAACCAGGCGATATCAAGGATATTTTCGTCAGGATTCGGGGCAAGCTCATAAGCTAACAGCAGGTCGGCAACCGCCATCGCGGCCGGAACGGTATAACGCCCATAATCACCAGCATCATGCCAGCCGCCGGAAACGTCCTTTTCTTGGTCTGTGCCATAAATTTTCGCCAGTTTCGTATGGCAAGCCGGGTGCGACCACTCGCCGCATTCTACGGAAACGCCGCATTTTTGATAATGGAAAAAATCAAGCAATGCTTTCCTAAGTGATTTGTATGGCTTGTCGGAAATGACAAAAGGGTAAGAGTCAATCGCAAACCCATTTTCATTATTAGCGGTGATAAAGTATGCCCCTTTTTCACTTAAATATGAAAAATCAGCGATTCTTACCATATCGCCCGAAGCCGCGTCTTCAAACGGACTGCCAGTATAATCACGGAAAACTATTTTCCGGTCCGCAGCACGGATAACTGAAAACCTGTTTGCCGCAGTTGTAATTGTTGCCTTTTTGGTATCACCGGGACGGTAACCAAGTTGATTAATGTGAATTTTCTTCATGCTCGCCTTTACTCTTCTCTTTTATTATCTTTCTTGCAAAAATAACGGCATTATCAAAATCGCTGCTGAAAAACAAGGTCTCATGGATTTGGGCCAGTCCGTCACTTGTTTCCTTCTTCCATTGCTTTTCTTTAAGGCGGGCAAGTGCTTCATAGGCTTCCTTGTCATTATATTCTTCACAGGCTGACGCAATTAAAATAAGCTCCTCTTTTAAGTATACCACATCTTCAAAAATTAAGTTATCATCATTTTCATTTTCCTTGGGGGTAAGCTTCACAATCAAAGCTTCAAGGACTTCTATAAAAGCATCGGCATTTTCATTAATATATGTAAGGTCATTATTCCGCCCGGCCATCTCAAGCTTTTCCGCCAGGATAGCTTTTTCGGCCTCGCCAATATTGGTAAGGGCGGATTTCATTGCGTGAATGGTCGTTGTAAACAGCTTAACATCGCCATCTTTTGACTCACGCAAGGCCACCACCGCTTTCTTGGCATCTTTATGGAATATTTCAAATAATTTTTTGCTCTTGCCCGGCTCTTTAAATTCTTTGGCGGCTATCGTGGCTGTTTTATATTTCTTGGCTTCTTTAGGATATTTATCACGAATCCATTTGTGAAGAATCGTATTTAACTGCCTGATGTCAATCGGCTTGGAAATAAAATCATCAAAGCCGTTTTCCTTAAACATCTTATCATTCCCAACAATCGCATTTGCTGTCAAAGCAATTATTGGCGCAGGATAGCCATTTTCCCGCAGCTTCTTTGTTGTTTCGATTCCATCCATCTTTGGCATCATATGATCCATGAAAACAATGTCAAAAGTTTTGTCCTCTTTAAGGATTTCAATCGCTTCAAACCCGCTTTGTGCCGTTTCGATTTCGAGCTGGTAAGGGGCCATCAACCCCCGCGCAACATATAAATTGGTGTCAACGTCATCAACAATCAAAACTCTGCCGTAAGGCATGATTTCATATTCGATCTGCTTCCGCTCTTTTTTGCCCAGCAGGATAAAGTTCCGTAAGTTCTCTGAAATCTCCGCGCCGATTGGGGCAACGCCTTTAACTGCTTTTTGCCGGATCGTGATGGTAAAGACCGAGCCTTTCCCATACTCGCTATCTACGTTAATTGTCCCGTCCATCATTTTGATTAAGCTGTTAGTGATGTTAAGGCCGATTCCTGTTCCCTCTGTGCCACGGTTGATATCTTGGTTAAAGCGGGTATATTCAGAGAAAAGTTTTTTAAGGTCGTCCGGTTTCATGCCTTGCCCGGTGTCCTCAACGACAAATTTCAGTTCGATTTCGTCAGATAAAGGCGACAAAACCTCGTGGGTAATTGTCAATTTGACATGGCCTTTTTCGGTATATTTGAAAGCATTTGAAAGCAGGTTGTTGACAATCTGCCGAATCCTAAGTTCATCACCAAACATTCTTGACGGCAGGTTTTCATCTGCTTCTATTAAGAAGCGGATTTCTTTTGAGCCAATCCGAAGAATGTTTTGCTGGGTTGAATCGTGGATAAAGCTTGGGACATCATACTCAGCCGGATTTAACTCAAATTTGCCGGCTTCGATTTTTGACATATCCAGAATATCATTAATAATGCCTAATAAGGTATTGCCGGAAGCATTAATCCTTTCTAAGGCCTGGATATTTTTCTCCGGCAATTCAGGATCATTTAGCTCCATTTGCGTAATCCCCAAGATTGCGTTCATCGGTGTGCGGATTTCATGGGACATCGTTGCAAGGAACGCGCTTTTGGCTTTGTTTTTTGCTTCGGCGATTTCAATCCGGTACTTTTCATTTTCGGCCTCGGCAAGCTTATCCATCAGCCCCCTTGCAAATCCGGCGAGGGCAACCAAAACAGCGATAATCGGAAGAAATTCAAGTGAAAGGCTAAGGGCTTTGGCAATGAAAACCGTATTTGCGGTATCATAGATCGTATATCTTAGCACTTCAATCGGGCTGGCAATATACACCCCAACTAAGATAATGACATGGTTCACAATTGACATGATGAGGGTAAATTTCCGGTCAAAATACAAAGTTGAGATAATCGGCATGATGACAAATAAAATCCGGACCACCGCGCCGATATAAGCATAAAAAAAGATAATTATCAACGCAAGGGGGATGACGGCAAAGTATTTGATTAGCTTCATTGAAACCTTTAGCTTGAGCATGATGGTCGGAAGAGTGCAAACGACTAAGCCCAAAACTAATGAGGGAAAAAATAAATCGGAGCGGGCATCAATTTTGACTAACCCGGTCAAGTTCACTAAAAAAATGAGCAGCCAGTAAGCTGGGACGACAAAAAAAATGCCCATCAAAATCTTACTGATTGCCCGTGTCACTTTATTTTGGTATGCTTCGAATAAACCATTCTGCGCGTTTTTATTCATTGCTATTTTACCTTTGTCTTAACAATTCCTGCTTCTAAAAGATTTTCTGCATGAAGTAAATCAGACGGCGCAACGAATAAAGCGTTAAGCGGTAATTTTGAATCGCATTGCTTTAGTAATTCCTCTAATAATTCAAGCAATTTTCTGGCGCTTTTTGCCGTCTGGCCGATGCTTTCTTGTGAAGCTAAGGTAACAAGCCCCGCCTCTTTTTCGATTGCCGCGCAAAGAAGCCGTGCCAATTCTTCCTCATCTTCGTAGACTGCTTCTAGGCCGCTGTCAAACTCTGCTCCGGTAAGCTCTGCTTCCCCGGCCAAGTCAAAAAGGCAAACCGTCCCATCTGAAAGCTTGGCACTTCGCTTAACCAGCGGGTCGATTAGTTTTAGGTAATAATCCTTGCCGCAATCAAAATAAATCTGGTATGCCAGTTGCGAACAAGTCATTGTTTTGCCTGTTTTCCTAATTTTCTCGATTAAGGCATTCACCGCTACGCAAGCTGCCCTGATAACCAAGTCAACCACATGGACAAATTCGGGAGTCGGGCGGATCGCCCGGTAAATTACAATCCCGCCAATCATCACCAAGGCCGGGATATTATAGGCCGTATCGGCATCTATGTAGACATCGGCTGCCTTAACCAGCGGTTCAGGGCTTCTTTGCGGGTTAAGCCGCATGACGGTGGTCCTTCGTCCCTCATTAACAACTGTGACCTTGTTTACCCCGATTCCGGATAAGCCCATTTCGACTAGATTTTCTTCATCGTACATCATTGCCGCATGGCTGACATCGGAATCAGTTAAAAGAGCGATGGCTTTGCTAATCCAGCCCTCACCTGTTTCAAAAACTAAAATATCGCCTTTTTCAAGTTTCATATCCACCTACCTTAATTTTACGAAAGACAATGGGTTGCAAAGGGACTGCCGTCAAGGACTGCCCTTGATAAAGGACTGCCGTAAGGACCGCCCTTGATAAACAACTGCCGTAAGGACTGCTCTTGCTGTCCTTTGCAGTTGTTTATTTATATGTAGTCTATCACAGCTTTATTAACTAGGCAAGGCATTCAGCCCAGATTAAGTTTTTTATCCGGATTAAATTTTATTAATACCCCCCACGGACGATTTTCAAAAGCATTTTCCTGTAGTAAGATAAAAAATGCGATACCTATCAATCCTCTCTTTAAGAGACCATCCGTCAAGGCTTTATAAACCTTAACCGGATGGCCTCTTTATTTTAGCAGTTTTAAGATAATTAATAGCACTTACATCTCAACAATGACTTCATTCACATCTTTTAGGATCTCGGCGGCGATTAATAATCCCTCGATCTTTGTACCATTGACGGTAATGCTCTTTACCCCGCTCTCGGCCCCATTGGGGTTATTGACTGATATGGTCAATTTTTTGCCGCGGAAGACTTTTACCATCTCAAACGATTTCCATTCTGATGGGATTGACGGATTCACGACCAAGCCTTTTATTTCCGGCCTAAGGCCAAGGATTCCTTCAACCGTTCCGACCATCACGGTCGATGCCGTCCCGGTCAGCCAATGGACGTGCGCCCTTCCGGCATAAGGTGATTCTTTGCCCTCAATGAACTGCCCATGGACATAAGGCTCAAGCACACGCTTATCCGCATCGTCATTCATATATGCCGGGGCGGCTTCTTTCCAGTATTCAAAAGCCCTGTCGCCACGCCCAAGCAATGATTCCGCCAGAATCGCCCAGCCCTGCGGCTGTGAAAAAATACCGGCATTTTCTTTGACCCCTTTGTTAAAACATTTCATTAACGCGCCTTCAAAAGCGTGTTCCGCGTAAGCAGGGTACATGACCATGATGCCATAAGGGGTATTAAGCTCACGGTATACGCTATCCATTGAAGCGATTGCCTGTTCACTTGTTGATAAGCCGGAAATAACCCCCCACGACTGGGGATTAACCCACATTGACGCTTCCGGGTCGCCTTTTTTGCCGATTACCGTTCCGTCTTCTTTGAAGCCGCGAATCCAGCGGTTTTCATTCCAGCATTCCTGATTAAGAATATCTGAAAGCTTGGTGATGATGTCATCAAGATATTTTAGGTAATCGGTATCGTTCCTTTCCCCGGCGTAAATTTTAAGCAGTTTTACGGCATAATAAAGCTGGAAAGCAACAAAGGTTGATTCGCCTTTTTTGCCCAGCCGCAAGCAGTCATTCCAGTCAGCATGAAGCCCGGCAGGCATACCGTGATTGCCCAAATTGTTCATGGAAAAATCAATCGCCCGCTTCAGATGGTCATAAACGCTCCCGGATTCCCCATTATTTGCATAAGGGATTATTTCATCAAGGAAAGCAATGTTTCCGGTTTCGGAGATATATTTGTAAACGGTCGGGAACAGCCACAGCGCGTCGTCAGCCCGGTAGCTTGGATGCCCGGTTTCCTTGACATAAGAATGATCATCGGGAGTGTCTTCATTTCCGGCGTCATGATTGTATTTTACCAATGGTAAGCCCGCTCCGTTATTTACCTGCGCAGAAAGCATGAAGCGGATCATGCCCAAAGCCATTTCAGGGTCTAAATGGATAATGCCTTGGATATCCTGGACTGTATCGCGGTAACCAAAGCCATTTCTTTGGCCGCAGTATTGGAATGAAGCGGCTCGTGACCAAGTAAAGGTGATAAAGCATTGGTAAGCGTTCCAGACATTGACCATGTTATTGAATTTCTCATCAGGAGTTTTCACTTCCAGGTTCGCCAATTTGCCATGCCAGTAGGTTTTAAGTTCGGCAAGCTCTTTTTCACATCTGCCCTTTACGTTATAGTCATTAATGATAGCTTTCGCCTCGTCCTCCGGCTTTGCCCCCAGCAGATAAATAAATTCCTTTGTTTCGCCGGGCTTAAGAATGATGTCCGACTGGAGGGCAGCACAAGAATTTTTGCAATAGTTAAGCTCATTATGTAAACCTTTTTCGATTCCGGCCGGGTTCTGGTAGCCCCGGTATGAACCAACAAAGGCATCACGATCGCCGCAATACTTGTCAACTTTTGCCCCCGTCCCAGCGAGGCCAAAAAAGCGTTCCCGGCCCGGATCGTTAAAGTTTTCATTATAAACCTGCTTGATGAAATTGTCCTTAAAGTAGGTGCGGCTGATAAAAAGGGTGTATTGCAAATTGACTTGGTCCTGCTCATAATTTGGATCATTGGTAAACTCAACATAACCTGTGACCGCTAATTTGCGTTCTTTTATGTCGTTGTTCGTAACCTTTACCTGCCAAACTTCGTATGTTTTGCCTTTCGGGACATAATAAAGGGATTCGGTTTTGATATCAGCATATTCCGAAGAAATAATCGTATAAGCCGTTCCGTGGCGGCACTCGGATTTGTATGTCTCAAGCGGCTTGCCGACTGGCATCCACGATGCCGACCAGTAATCATTGCTTTCTAAGTCACGCAGGTAAACATAACGCCCCGGCTGGTCGGTTGTTACGGAATTAAAGCGATAGCGGATAATCCTGCCATTCGCCCCCGACTTCACAAAGCTGTAGCCTCCGGCATTATTGGAAATAATCGCGCCGTATTCGGGTGAGCCTAGGTAATTGGCCCATGCGGATGGGGTGTCGGGTTTGGTGATGATATATTCTTTATTCTTTTCGTCAAAGTAGCCATAATTCATAGACATAACCTCCGTGGTTTTTTCTTAATGATATCACCTTATTTGGTGCGGCACAAGGTTATTTTTTGCTATGAATTACAGTAAGATTTGCAGTTCCTGGCCAAAAGCTCCCCACCATCTAAATAAATCTCAATTACGTCACCGCTTCCTGCTTCGCCAGCCAAAATTAACTTCGCCGACAATGTTTCAACATATTTTTGGATATAACGCTTAAGCGGGCGGGCCCCAAAAGCCGCATCGTAAGCTTCATCGATAATGAAGTGCTTGACTTCATCAGTCAAAGTGACTTTAAGTTCGCGGTCTTTAAGCCGCTTATTTAGATCCTTGATAATCAGCTCAATTATCGCGGCAATATTTGACCTTGAAAGCGGCTTAAAAAGAATCGTCTCGTCCAAGCGGTTTAAAAACTCCGGCCGGAAATGATTACGAAGCGATGCCATTACCTTTGCTTCTGCTTCCGAACTGACACAAGCGTCACCCGAAGTGACAGAGGTGTCTTTTATCCCACTAAGCAAATGCTCCGCTCCAATATTGGAAGTCATGATTAAGACGGTGTTTTTGAAATCAATTGTCCTGCCTTGCGAGTCAGTAATTCTGCCATCGTCAAGAATTTGGAGCAAGACATTAAAAATTTCGGGGTGGGCCTTTTCTATTTCATCTAAAAGGACAACCGCATAAGGTTTCCTTCTGACTGCTTCGGTCAATTGCCCGCCCTCTTCATAACCAACATATCCGGGCGGGGCCCCAATCAGGCGCGAAACAGAAAATTTCTCCATGTATTCACTCATATCGATCCTGACCATATTTGATTCGTCGTCAAACAGCACCGAAGCTAAGGCTTTTGCCAGCTCGGTTTTGCCGACTCCGGTCGGGCCGAGAAACAAAAATGAGCCTATCGGTTTGGTCGGGTCTTTGATTCCGGCCTTTGAACGCATGATTGCTTCCGTCACGCGAGTAACCCCCTCTTCCTGCCCGACTACCCTTTTGTGCAGCTCCTGATCCAGCGTCAAAATTTTCTGACGCTCGCTTTCGGTCAGACGGGCAACCGGAATGCCGGTCCAGCGGGATATAATCCGGGCAATCTCTTCCTCGGTAACATTTTCATGGACCAAAGATGATTTGTTTTGCTTTAGTTTTTCTTCTTCTGTTTCTAATTGCTTGCGTGCTTCCGGAAGCTTGCCGTAACTAAGCTCGGCCGCTTTTTCTAAATCACCGTCACGCTGGGCGATTTGGATTTCATTGTGGATGTTTTCGATTTGCTCACGAAGTCCCGAAAGCCGCTCAACCATCGCTTTTTCATTATCCCATTCTGCTTTGCGGTTATTAAAATCATCCTTTGAGTCAGCCAGTTCTTTTTGCAATACTGCTAAACGATCCAAGCTAAGGCGGTCTTTTTCTTTTTTTAGGGCGGCTTCTTCTATCTCCATCTGAAGGACGCGGCGGCGAAGCTCATCAAGCTCCGTTGGCATCGAATCAAGGTCGGTCTTAATAAGCGCGCAAGCTTCATCAACTAAGTCAATTGCTTTGTCCGGAAGAAAGCGGTCAGAAATATAACGGTTCGATAAAACGCTGGCACTGACTAAGGCGTTGTCCAGAATTTTTACGCCATGATAAACTTCATAACGCTCTTTTAGGCCGCGCAAAATCGAAATCGTATCTTCAACCGATGGCTCGGCAACCAAAACAGGCTGGAAGCGGCGTTCCAAAGCTGCGTCTTTTTCGATGTAACGGCGGTATTCATCAAGGGTTGTCGCGCCAATACAATGAAGCTCGCCCCGCGCCAGCATTGGCTTAAGCATATTCCCGGCGTCAAGCGCGCCGTCCGTTTTCCCCGCCCCGACAATCGTGTGCAACTCATCGATAAACAAAATAATTTGCCCATCACTTTGCTTTACGTCCTCAAGGACTGCTTTTAAACGCTCCTCGAACTCGCCCCGGTATTTCGCCCCGGCAACTAACGCCCCCATGTCAAGGGCAAAGATTTTTTTGTCTTTGAGGCCTTGCGGAACGTCACCTTGCACAATGCGCTGGGCAAGGCCCTCAACAACAGCGGTTTTGCCCACTCCCGGCTCACCGATTAAAACCGGGTTGTTTTTTGTTTTGCGGGATAAAATGCGGATAATATTGCGGATTTCACCGTCACGGCCAATGACCGGGTCAAGCTTTTGCAGTCTTGCCCGCTCAACTAATTCCTGGCCATATTTTAACAGCGTATCATAAGTTGCTTCGGGATTGTCGCCCGTGACGCGCTGATTTCCTCGGACAGTTGAAAGAGCTTTTAAAAAGCGTTCGGTCGTAATGGCATATTCGGCAAAGATTTCTTTTAGGGCTTTGTTGGGAGCTTTTAGCATGGCAAGGAAAAGATGCTCAACGGAGACGTATTCGTCACCAAGGTTTTTGGCTTCGGTTTCAGCTTGGATTAGGGATTTATTCAAATCTTTCCCCATGAAAAGCTGGCCGCCGGAAACTTTGACTCGATTAGTCAATGCTTTTTCGGCATTATTAATGAAGTGGTTTTTATCAATCTCCATCTTTTCAATGAGCTTTGAAATCAGGCTGTCTTCAATGGTCAGCAAAGCATACAAAAGATGCTCTTGCTCGATTTCCTGATTGCCATATTCGTAAGCAAGGGCTTCGGTCCGGTTTACGGCTTCGATCGATTTTTGGGTAAATTTCGTAATGTTCATAATGCACCTCATCTGGCTATATTTCCAAAAAATCAACTGGTGATAGTATTAATGGGTGTTTAATATCTAGGACATGGAAATCCTTATCACCGGTAAGAATTGCATCTACTTCCGCATCTATCGCTGCTTGTAAAATTGGGCGGTCATCTTCATCTCGCATAAATGGTGTTTTTTCAGTAACATTAGAAGTATAACAGAGTTCATATGCAAGATTTGATAAAAACTTATCTAAATTCTTAATTTCATCGGGAAACTTTCGTTTAAATATTGATTGTACTTCTTCTAACACATAGGTACAGATAATTAATTTATGCTTTATTGTCGCTATTGATAGCGCAAGTGCGGTTTTCGAATTAGGAAATAGTGCAGCTGAGACTAACACGTTTGTATCAAGCATTATTAGCATTGCGCCCTCCATTCAGCTCTCTTCGAACTTCACGGCAAAGTGCAACGACATCATCTTCAGTAAACAATCCTGCTTTTTCAGCTTTACCTTCCATATCACTTTGAATCTGCCTTAATGCAACCATTGATGAGTTGAACATTAGCACTCCATCATCACTTTCCATAAATAATACTTTATCACCATCCTTAATTTTTAGTCGGCGACGAATATCTGATGGAATTGTAATTTGACCATTTGAAGTTACTTTTGCAATTTCCATAATTTTCCTTCTTTCCCATGTATTCCGTGTTTCTATTATATACACTTTTTCAAAAAATAGCAAGAAGAAATATACTGCTGTTGCTAACGCTTACCCCATCATATTTTAATTATTGCTTTTCAGAAAATGTCGTGAATGTATAGCCGCGGCCATATGAGGTAAAAATAGCGAAATCTTCTGCTGCTTCCTCCCCAAGCTTCTCGCGCAGGCGCGATATGTAAACACGGACTGAATTAGCTCCATAGCTCGCTGGGTCGCCCCAGACTTTTGTGATAATCTGCTCGCTGGTTATTTCTTTGTCTTCATTTTGCGCCAGCAGCAAAAAAATCGCAAATTCTTTCGGGCTTAAACCTGCATTGTGGCCATTAATATATGCTTTGCTTTCAATGATGTTTAGCGTAATGCTTCCTTTAACTATAATGGTGCTTTCGTCTACTTTTTTCCGGGCCTGCTCAAAACGGCGGAGCAAGCTTTTAATTACGGCAAGAAGCTCATCTTTATCATATGGTTTCGTCAAATAATAATCGCCGCCATTGTCTAAGCCTGTGACCTTGTCTTTTGGTTTAGTTTTCCCGGTCAGGAATAAAATTGGGACATCAGTTATTTGCTTAAGTTCTTCACAAAGCGAAAAGCCGTCACCATCAGGCAATGTGACATCCAAGATAAATAGGTCCGCTTTCTTTTCTCCGGCTTGCTGGCGGGCTGCATTTACATTATGGGAAACCAAAACAGCATAACCTTGGCGTTTTAATAAACGCTCATTCAGCCGCGCCATCACCTCATCATCTTCTACGATATGGATAAGATATTTATGTTCCAATTTTACACTTCCTCCCTTAAGGAAAATGATATTTTCGTACCGCTTCCTTTTTTGCTGTCTAGCCATATCTCACCGCCATGTGCCTTGATAATGCGGTAGCATAAATTAAGGCCGATGCCATGCCGCCAATTTTCTGATGTGGTTGTGACATATTGCGTAAAGGCCGTTTCCAGCATTTTTTCATCCATGCCTTCACCATCGTCCGAAACGCTTAAAATTTGCTTCCCCTCTTTGTGAATTAATTTTATTTCGATGTTCCCGCCTTTGGTATGCCTTGCTGCATTGGACAACAGGTTGATAAGGACCTGCTCAATCTTATTGGGGTCAAGCAATATTTTTTTGAGGCCAGGCTTAAGGTCATATGTTAGCTTGTTATTTTGCCAATCTAGCTTTTCATGCTGAAAATCACACGTGCTGGTAATTAATGCGGACAAACTGACCAGCTTTCGGTCTAATGTTATCCGCCCTGTTTCGATCGCGGCAGTATCCATCAAATCCGCCACGATGTCTTTAACCAATTTTACTTTTTGCAAAATCATTATTTCATTTTCTGTTATTTCGTCATATGCCGGTGTTTTTTCTTTCAGCAAATCAAGGGAGTCATTGCTGCTTGCGGCAATAATGGCGAGAGGGGTATTTATTTCATGGGCAACCGTTGCAAGAAAATCACTTTTCATCATGTCGTACCGCATTAATGTTTCATTATGGGCTTGAAGCTTTCGGTTAAGTTCTTCAATTTGCTCCTGACGATTTTTGAAAACTTGGTTGTGCATGAAGATAATAACCATAATGATGACGCAGACAAGGGCAAAATTTGAAATATATAAATAAAGGAAAATTGATTCATTTGACGCACCTGTCACTGCTTGTGGCTTAAGGTACGGAATCACAAAGCAAGTGCCAAATATGACTGCCTGAAGCGCAATGATGATTTTTCTTTCTTTGCCTTCGAATAAAACAACCGCGAAGATGAACGCAATCATAAACAAATAATCAATTCCATATTGGTAAGCACCGCCGAAGAGAAACAAGATCGGGAAAAGAATAAAAAATATCAGAACGCTAAAAAGCCAGCTAAACAGCCGATAGCATTTTTTCTTATTTGCAATTCGAAGCGATATATAAGCAAAAATGGCCACCAATAAATCAAGCACAACCACTTCATTTAACCCTGCAACAAATAACCCTGATAAAGCCCCAAGAGTTCCGGCAATTGATCGCAATGAACATCATCAGGTTAAAGACTCTGACTTTTATGGCAAGGGTTGTGGCAAAGTATTTGCTGGTTAGTTTCTTTTTCATTGGCATCCTTACAACAAATAATCCTAAACCCTCACGACAGCCTTAACAATATTCTCCTTATCGGCGACGCTCCGGTCCATTGCATTTTGCAAGTCATCAAAGGCAAAATAATCCGTCACCAGCCCTTTTAAGTTCACTTTGCCCGCCGCAACCGCTTTAATTGCGAGCGGATACATATGCCGATAACGGAAAACTGTTTCAATCCTCAATTCTTTGTTCATGGCCTGGGCCATCGGAAAGTTTACCATTCCGGTCTTGCTATAGCCGACCATCACAATCGTTGCCCCTTTGCGTGTCATCGCCACCGCTTGGGCGGCCGCCGCTTCCGCTCCCGAACATTCAATGACCAAGTCACAGCCTAGCCCGCCTGTCAGTTCAAGAATCTTTTTGGCAACATCGTTTTCCTTGGAATTAATGACATCGCTTGCCCCAAGCTCACGCGCTTTGTCAAGCCTTTTGTCCAGCAGGTCCGCCACAAAAACTTGCGATACGCCACAGGCATTAAGCGCAAGCAGCGAAACAAGCCCGATACAGCCAGCCCCAATCACCGCCGCTGTTTTTCCGACCATGGCTTGCCCCTTGATGGCCGCATGAAAGCCAATCGCCAGCGGCTCAATCAATGCTCCCTCTAAAGTGCTTAAATTGTCGGGCAGTTTAAAGCATAGGGCGGCTTCATGGGCAATATACTCTTGAAAAACACCGTCAACCGGAGGGGTTGCAAAGAATATCACATCAGAGCATAAGTTATATTTGCCCTCACGGCAAAAACAGCAGCTGCCGCAAGTTTTCCCCGGCTCAAGCGCAACCCGGTCACCTATTTCAAGGTGGGTAACGAGCGAGCCTTTTTCGGCCACCGTCCCGGAACACTCATGCCCAAGCACAAACGGCGGCTTGACAATATAATCACCGATCCGGCCGCTTTCATAGTAGTGGATATCGCTGCCGCAAATACCAATATATTCCAATTTTACCAAGACTTCATCGGGCTTTACAGCCATTATTTCTTTTTCGACATAACCAATTTCGCCGATTCCGTTCATGACGGCTGCTTTCATTGTTTTAGGCATAATTATCCTTTCTTTTATGTTTGATTAGAATCCGGTTTGAACCGCTTTTTAATGCTTTAAGCGGTCCTATGCGTCCGGTATTTTTCTCACCGTTAATATCAGTTTCAATCCTAAGCTCCGAACCATCGGAGTCCTCATATTCGGCATCAGAAATGCGCGTCCGCCCTAATGATTCCGTTGTTTTGACCGGAACAGTCAACGAATCAAACTGATCGGGCAGATCGATATGCAAATAATTAAGCCCGTCTTTGATTTCCACTCTAAGATTGGCCGCAAAATCGCTTAAGTCTGTTGCGTGTTCTTCTTTGGCGAATGCCGAAGCACCGTCTAGGTAAAGATTAAAGTCGATAAAAACCGCTTCTTTTTCTTCAATAAAGCGGTCAATGTCAACCGGGGCATCTTTTTGGATATTGTGGATAAAGTCGGCAAGCGAAGTATTAAACTCATCATAATAACCAGTGCCGTAATCAGCCCCCTCTCCCCTGCCAACAAAAATATTGTTATAAAAACGGTCATCGCCGCCATAAATGACCGCATAGCCTTTGACCTTGGTGCTATGGGGCAAATGGTAGGGAGTCGCCCGCTGCCTGACATCAAAGGTAATCAAGCCGCCGCCAAACAAATTGTTGACATATGCGCCGCCTTGTGACATATTCTTGAGGGCGTAAGATGAAGCCATGATATTGTTTTCGACCAGATAAGGCCCATGGCTCACCTCAACAAAAAGATCAAGGCCATTGTCATAAAAAAGATTGCGGCTTATCTGTGTCCCTTGCGTCTGCCAGTCAAACCACGCCCCGCAGACACAATCATGGATAATATTGTCCCGGACTTTTACATCAATTGCAGAATGCAATTTGATTCCGCCGATTTCCCAGCCAAAATACTCGCCTTTCAGGGAAATATCATGGATATGGTTGTCATATATCTCACTAAACACGCAGCCAAGATGACCGACAATCCCATTTTGCCCGCAGTCGTAAATGTGATTGCGCCGGACGATGTGGCTTCCTACTCTTTCTTTGCTAAAACCTTGCTCAAGCGCAGTAAAAACTGACTCCAGCTGGTAGGTATATCCCGGTTTGTCCCGGCGTTTTGAATAATAGTTGTCGCCTGAATCGGCGACCTTGCCAAGGCTAATGCCGCTGCATTTCGCATCGTGGATAATGTTGTCCTCGATAATCCAGCCCTTGCTCCAGCGCGGCCCGATTAAGCCCGGCTGGTCAGCGGTCGGCGGCGTCCACGGTGTGGCGGCATGGCACATTTCAAAACCACGGACAATAAGATAATCAATTCCGGGGCGTTCGGGATAAAAACAGGCCGGGCGGCAATTTATCTCTACCAGCTCTTTCGTTGGGTCATACTCTTGGAAGTTGGCAAAAATTGTTGTCGTTTCTCCCTCTATCTTTGCAAACCATGTGTATTTCATTCGTTCGGGATAAAGTTCGGGGACTTCGGTTTCAGTAAAAATGTTCATGTATGCTGTCCGGACTGCCGGGCTAAAAACTTCATCGATTGACGCTGCTTCATATAAAGCCCTGCCATTAAGATAAACTTCACCAAGATGGACGTCTTTTTGCTCGCCGGAAAGAAGCCAGTCGCCCCACACCAGCTTTTCAAAGGGGTTAAAGCCATTAAAAATGGCATTGTCAATGCTTGCTTGCCAAACAGTAGCCGTCTCGTTTGCCTTTACCCAAACATCGGGGCTGATTATCTCTGATCCTTTAATGATGACTTTTTCGCCATCAGCTGCTTCGTATGTAATCGGCCGTAAACGGCTGATTCCGGCATTTTTCGGAGCAACATTTTCCCGGTATACTCCCTCATGCACGATGGCTTTGTCGCCAGCCATCATGATATCCGCCGCTTTCTGGATAGTAAGAAAGGGCATTTCCAAAGTGCCGCTATTTGAGTCGTTTCCTGTTTTTGCTACATGGTAGTCCATTTTTCCCTCCTTAACTTAAAATCGGTTAGCGAAATTTCTACTTAATATTATTATAGGGCATTTTTATTGTTTGCACAAGCAGGGGAGTGAAGTGGTGCCGGCGTTAGCTATTGAGTAATTAGTAAAGTGTATTGAGTAATTAGTAAAGTGTATTGAGTAATTAGTGAAGTGTATTGAGTAATTAGTGAAGTGTATTGAGTAATTTGTAAAGTATACTGAGTAATTTGTAGATTGGGATTTATTTTACGTAGTTCATTGGCGAAGGCACCAGCGTTTATAGATTGACAATCAAAAGAATATTTGCTATGCTAGCTACGTACACTAGCTTTGAAAAATCTATGTAAGGCAATTCCCGCCGAATTGCTAAACGAGTTAAATTTGTGAATATAAAAACACAATAATAATCTTGGGAGATGTATAATGCACACAAAAAAAGAACTAATTGACAAGGTTACTCCTCTATTTTCTAATTATCCCATCCATAAAGCGGCTTTGTTCGGCAGTTATGCAAGAAACGAACAGAACGAAAATTCAGATTTTGATATATTTCTGGAGTTTTCAGAGCCTATCGGCCTTCGTTATGGCTCTCTATACTTAGATTTAAAAGAAGTCCTGCCAGTTGATGTTGGTTTGATGACTAAAGCCGGATTGGAGGAACAATCTGATTATTTTAAAGAATCCGCTTTAAAAGATATGGAGATTTTCTATGAAAAATAATATAAAAAAGCATTTTTTGAAGACGTTATAAAAGGATTGAAACATCTGGTTTAATTGCACACAAACATAAATTTCATTTTTTCCTAGCGGTAGATTCTGTAATCGCCGCGCTGATATGCTTCATAATTAGCGCAGGAATTATAATTGTAGTCAGTCAAGCAATAAGATTGCTGCTCGCCATCTGATTGATAACATTGTGAATCTGACGGCGATACTTTACATCTTTTGTACTCATGATCAAAAACTGGACACATATGCTTTCCTCCTCTTGCAGATAATTAAGTGTGCTTCAATCCTTTTATAACCCCTCAATACATCCCAAAATGAAACCGGAACGGCTTATCAAACGGCAAGCCAACAATTGCTTCGCCTATTTTCAAGCTATTCATGTCCCAGTCTTCAACGGTCTGGCCGTTGCGCTTTTCTTCCACTAATTGATTGTCCAATCTTTGGTATTGTTCTAATACAATATTTTTGCCAAATAACCCGGTGACAAAATCCCGCGTTGCCGTGTCGTTGGAGCGGAATGCGTAGACCGAGGAGAACCCTGCCGCAATATTGCGGCCCCGGCTCTGCCCATAAATCTCATAGAGCTGCTCAATGCTTTGTACCCCGGCAAAAACTTTTACGCCCAGGCTGCGCCCAAAGTTTACGCCGTCATCGATGTGACGCAAGTGCGGCAGCAACTTGAACTCATCACAAATCAAATAGACATTACCCTGCGCTTTATTGCGGCCAAGGGCTTCTTTGAGGGCAAGGTCAAACATCAGGCGGTATACAGGCGTAAGCATACTGCCAATGGAAAGGTCATATTCGATAAACAAAGTCCGCTTCCCTTTTTTGCGGACGAACTCACGCATCGAAAAACCGCCTCTTTCAGCAAAAACACCGATTAAGATTTCGCGTACGATAGAGTACATTTCAGAAATAACGCCTTGGGACTGCGGGCTGTCATTGGCTATGTATGAGATAATTGCCGCGGTGTCCGGGCGGGTTTTAAGAAAGTCAATCAGCATTTGCCTGTCTGACAATTCCAAAAACATTTTAAGCTCGTTGTTATAAAAATACTTTCGTTTCCGCGAATCATCGGCTATGCCCGAACGGATAAACGAGGTGATGATAGCTGCTAGCAAATCCCTTGCGGCATTCGGGAAAAAAGCATTGGTGGTGTTCTGCGTCCGCTCATGGAAGAACGATTTGCATATTTCTTGGGTATTAAGGATAAAATCGCGTTCGTCCCAGCCGTCCGCCAAGATTTCCTTATAGATATTCCAATGCGCCGACTGTGTAACATATTGTTTGGAATTGCCGATGACAAGGTCGGTTTTCGGGTCAAAAAATTGAGCATAAAAATCACCCTTGCTGTCAAAAACAATCATCACGTCATCTTTGGTCATGCTCCGCTTAATTTGGGAAACAAAATGATAAAATAATGTCGTTTTCCCGCATCCAGTCCCGCCGATAAGCATTGTGTGCTTGCTTAAAGTATCATCATCTAGCGTAAACGCAGCTTGCTTGCCAGCATATGTGCCGGGCAATTTGACTACGCCGCCAGTTTGGGCTGGCGGATTATTTTGGTTTACTGTGTTGCCGTAAAGCAGGCGGGTTGATATATTCATCTGATAAAACCTCCTTTTGAGATGTCATTACATTTCCATTCCGCCCGAATCCATTCCGCCACTTGCGTCAATGCCAACAGCTTCCCCGGTTTCGGCCGCGTTGCTGATTTGAGGTTGGGCGTTGGCCCCTTGGGCATTGGTCCCTTGAGCGTTGGCCCCTTGGACATTGGCCTCTTGCATTTCCGCTTTCCTTTGTTCGAAGCCATCAAGCACATTTTCGTAACTGCCTTGAGATGGGTTAAGCATTTCGGCTTTTTTTTGCTCAAAGCCGCCAAGAACGTCTTGCGTGGCGGCTGGGTTTTGCATTTCGCCTCGCTGGTCTTCCATCGAATTTAATATGTATTGATATTCTGCGGTATCAACATACGCTTCGCTCAACTGCTGCGGCTCAAGGTTAGTTGGCGGATTGTCTCCAAAAGAGGAAATCTCCCCTGTTTCGTAATCATAATATCCGTTGGTTGGATTGCGAAAATCGCCTTCATGCGCTTTTTGATGTTCGCCGCGTGTAAGGGCTTGGATATTAGAAGGGTCGCCTTGAAATTCCGGGTGAGCCTCAGCGGATTTCATGTGCTGGCCTTCGTATTTATCGTAACTCATTCCATATTCAGTCGCTTCACCCTGTCCATATGTAGGGGCGGCGGCATTCTTCCGTTCACCGCCGGACGGCTTAAAGTTCATTATCTCTATTTGATCTTGGACGGACCAATTTCTTGTTCCCTGCCCTTGTTTTATTAGCTCACGCTCATTATTCCAAAAGCCTCGTACCGCTTTTGCGCATAACTGGGGGTTGCGATTACTCATCATTACCCCCCGTCCCTATATCAATAACAAGCTTTAGCAAGTCAATAAAGTTTGTGTATTCAATCACTGTTTCGCCGCATAGATAAATTGTTTCCGAATCATTCCTAATGCACACGGTATCGCCATAATTAAACGTGCCAATACAGATATAGCCATCATCCTTAATAGAAATGCGCCGACCGTGGGCAACACCATAAAATGAGATTACCGTGTCAAACAAGGAACAACCATCTGCAAAACCTAACCATTGGGTTATTAGCTTTGGAAATAAAATGTTGTTTTCTTGTTCAAATGCTGAAATTTCCTTACAGGTTGCACCGGTGAAGAAATCCATTGCGTAATCGTCCGTGGCGGTAATCTCGCGGATATTGCTAATAAGCTGCTCAAGTTTCTTGTTTTCCATCATTATCCTTTCCTAAAGGTTTTAGTATTCTTATCTTAGTGCATATAAACCGTTTTCCATGAAAGCTTCTGGCGGAGGCGGTAGGTGTGGCCATGTGCCAAATGCCCGTTGGTTGAAGCCAAGCTTCTTTTGATATCATCGAGCCCAAGCAGGTAATCATGATAATCCTGGGCTTTTTTCCTCATTCGGCGTTTGAGCCTGCGTTTGTTTGATGTCCGCAGCTTGCGGATTACTTTGCCTGTTTCGGATAAAGAAAAGTGCCAGCCTAAGTAATCAACACCATTCTTGACCGGGAAAATTTGGGTCTTTTCGTTTAATTCTATCTTCAAGTCTGTGTTGCAAGTGCGTTGTATCTCGCTAAGGCAATCGCTAAGATGATTTCTTTCGCTGTGAATGAGGATTAAATCGTCCATATAGCGAACATAATGCTTTATTTGCAACCGTTCCTTTATCAGCCTGTCCACGCTGTCAAGGTAATAAAGGGCAAACCATTGGCTGGCTTGGTTTCCAAGCGGCAGACCAATATTTTCGGCTGTTTCGTAGCTGTCGATAATACGGCACAGCAGGGTAAAAATCTCACCGTCAAAGACCTTGCCCAATTTTTGCTTTAAGACCGGGTGGCTGATGTTGTCAAAGTATTTGCGGACATCGCATTTAAGGAAATATCCCTCTGTCCCATGCTTTTTGTAAAACTCCCGGATAAAGAAAGATAACCTGTCCATCGAAAAATGCGTGCCTTTGCCGATACGGCAAGCGGCATTATCGTAAATCAACCGTTTTTCCAGCGTCGGCATTAAAATGTTGTCGCATAAGCAATGCTGGACAACCCGGTCGGAGTAGTCGGGGGCGTAAATGGAACGCGCTTTGGGCTCGTAAATCATAAAGTGCTTGTAACCGTGCGGATAATAAGTCCTCTCCGCTAACTGCCTTTGCAGATGGCAAAGATTTTCGGCAAGGTTCATTTCAAATTTTATGACCTCGGTCTTGTCGCGTTTGCCTCTTCTGGCCGCCAAGTGGGCGTTATAGAGGTTTTGGAAGCTTAACATTTCTTCGTACTTTGGCAATAGGCCCTCCGATTAAGCCGACAGGGAAGGCGACGTTGCCAGCCCGCCTCCCGAAAAGAGGAAAAGCAATGTCCTGCGTCTCCTTTTCTGCCGGAATTTGTTTTCCCGGCCTTTCGGCCAAGAGGGGATTTGATTCCTTTGCCCCATTACACAGACCCGCCGTCCATACGGCAAGGTTTCGGGCTAAATGGGGTCGGGGCAAAGCGGGGCGAACACCACCATTGTCATTGTTGACATTGTTGCCATTCACATTGACATTGCCGTCGTTGTTGACATTGGCGGCATTATTAGTATTGTTGCCGGGCGACCGCAGCCACCACCAACTAGCCCATGCAACCAAAACCCCCGAAAACGCCATGGCCATTCGGCCTTAGGACGATAATCGCTTTTTGTCGCTGTTAATCCAGCCGCCGAGCAAGCGCAAGCAATCGGTTGTTAAATTTGCGATTTGCTCAAATTGTTTCGGCAAAATGCAGTTCTGCTTCATCGCCATTTCGGCGAAATAAGCAATCAGTTTTACGGTTGCAATTGCCTTATGCTGTAAAACAAGCCGCTTTTCTGCACTTTTCACATCGCCTTTCTTAATGAAAATCTCGTTGGCATAGTATATATTCCCAATCACGTCAAGCGAGAGGTTCTGCAATCTCGCAACAAAGGTAAACCGGAACTGCTTGGGGGACTTTTGCGTAATCTCCATAATGTAGGTACATAGTTCCTTAGCCTTGGTCACAACTGTCAGCTCGCTTTTTTTCTCATTCTGGATAAAATGCACCCCCTATTCAAAATAAATATCTCGGCCGCGCGATTTCCGCCCCGGCGGGGCGATTCGCCGCCTACGGCGGCGGGATTAGCAAGCCCGCAAGCGGCCTTGCGATTAAAAGATTACCGATTACAGATTCAGCCACAAAGCGGGGCGAACACCACCATAGACAAAGTAGACAACGTAGCCATACACAGGGACAGTGCCGTCGCCGTCGACACGGGCGGCAAGAGTAGTATTGTAGCCGGGCGACCGCAGCCACCACCAACTAGCCCCATTTTTGTATTCTGCAATTCTTGCGCTGTTGTATTGGTCGTTAATATAATATCCGCTTCCATGTGCTTGTACGTATTTTTCATTTTCCCATTTCCAGTCTTTCCGGTTTTTCAAGTCACCGCTGTCACCAAAATATTTGACCACCTCATCTAAGCTCAGCAGAAACACCTTGTCGGTTGTTGCATTGCCGCCCGCCGTGCTGTACCATGGATTGCTGGGATTTTCGTTTCGCGTTTCGGCGATTGCCGATTGTACCGCCCCAAGCTTACTTAGAAACTCTCCGTTAAGATATTTGCGCAGAGTGCATTCTTCCCATGTAATACTTTTGTATTTAACATTGTAACGGCGTTCTTCAAGGATTTTTTCGCTGATGAGTAAGGCCTTGTTGTTTTGCACATCAAGAACGCGCCAGCTGATATCGCCAATCTTTAGGAAAGCAATGTCTCCCTTAAAAGTTACATCAGCGTCAGATAGGAACTCTGGTTCATTTGGTGCTTTGCCACACCCAACACATTTTTTGCCAAGCAGGCCTTTCAGCGTTCCGCCGCAATGCGGGCATAAACCCTCGGCTTTCCATTCCTGTGCTTTTTGGCGTTTTTGCTCGGTTTGGGCTCTGCCCTCTTTGCTGAAGCGGTCTATTAAGGGGTCGTATTTCTTTTGAAACTCGGCTTCAGCGGCGGCCTTTTCCTGCTCCCACTCGATGATTTTCTGCTCGCACTCGGTGATTTTACCCTTAATCTTCCCATTAATATCTTGATAATTGGAATCAATGTTGCCAAAAGCGGTAATTGCTTTACGGTACTCATCGGGGGTTTTTGCGGCTGTCATTATCTTGACGGCTTTGTCAAAGGTATCCTGGACAAGCTTTTTCCGGGCGGCTTCTTCGGCAACTTTGCGTTTGCGTTCCGCTTCGGCGGCGGCTGCTTTTATCTCGGCATTAATCCGGTCGTTTATTGTCTGAATGTAGCCACCCAGTTGGGCTTTTATGGCCGGGTCAGTAATAGCACGTTTGTAGTATTTGTGGCTGGTTATGCTATTGGGGTCTTTTAATTTTGCCAGTTTGCCCTCTTGGGAGCATTTTAAGTCAGCGCAAAGCTGTCCTAGGAAAGCAGGGGCATAATCGGGGTCGTGGTCGTTTAGGACTTCGTCAAAGAAATTGTAAGCCTTATCCCATTCGCTATCTTCAGCGGATTGCCAGCCGCGTTTCATCAGAATTGCGATTTTGCCTACCGGGGGCTGGGGCGAGAGCTGGGGTGGGGGAGTGGGTTTACCCCCGCCAGTACCCGCTTGCTTATCTTTCGTACTAAGGTCCGGCTCTTCCATGCCCCAGCCGATCGCACTCGTAAGCTCCCAGATAACACGCTCCGCCGCTTCTTTTGCGCTTGCGTATGTATCAATTATTTTGCCAACTGCTTGCTTAACTGCGGTTTCCCGATGGGCCTGGTCAGAGTTTTCATTGTCCTTAAGGATTTTCACCGCGCCGCATTCAAACGCTTGTTTGACAAGGTTCTTTTGCCCTTGCGGCATTGTCGGCGATGAGTGGTCGGAAAAGTATTTTCGCCCAAACAGCGCGTCATTGCCGTATTCTGCCGCAACATATGCCAATAGTTCTTTTGTGTTGTCAAAATATTGCCAATCACTTGCCTTTTCGATTTTCTCTTGGCAAAAAGGGCAAAGAGTCAGCGAAGCGGAGCGGCTTGCGTCAACTTTCCATTCGGCGTTGCATTTGTTACATTTCATAATAATAACCATGCCTTTCTAAGATGTGCAAATATTTGTCTTTCACATTGTATCTCCCTCGCAATGGCTGTTCTGGATGGTTGCATTCAGGGCCACGGCTTCCGCCTCAGCTTTTTCCCAGGCTGCTTTTATTTGGGCAAGGGTGTCCGTTTGTTTTTTGGTCTGCTCTTTAAGCGTTTCATATTCAGCCTGTAGCTTGCTTACTTCCGCTTGTTTTGAGCTTATATTGCGGTCGGTTGCGGCAATTTCATCTTGAAGTTGGATTACAACATCGCGTTGATTTCGATTCTGTATTTTAACCGTGCGTAGTTCTTGCTCTATACGCTTGATTTCAGCATCAACTTGTCGTGTGCGTTGTTGAGCATCAACAGACTGCTGACGAAGCGTTGAAAACTCGCGTTTCTTTGCTTCGGCGTTTTGTTGCGTCGCCACCACTTGTGCTTGCAGATTTGGGAGTTCTGTTTCCAATCGTTTGATTTCATTTCGCAGTTTTACAATTCTTTCCTCTGGAGAACTTCCGAGAAATGTTTTAACGACTTGAATCGACACCGTTTGATTGGCATTCGGTTGTACAGAAGAATTCGTCTTAGACAACTCATTAAAAAGTTTACTGTAGGCCTCCTTTTTTGTTCGGAGAGTGTTACTCTTTTTAGAAGAGTCCTTTTCTGCGTTCTCGGAAACTTTTTTTGCTTTTTTTGCCTCATCATCTGCGATAATGACTCGCGCATCTGCGGTTCTTTTTTCTTGCTCGGATTTCACCTTTTCGCTTTCAAACTCGTGAAGCTTGCTTTGCAATTTGCTCATTTCACAGTCGCTGGCTTCAACATCACTTTTCCCTTTTATAAGAGCAGAATCAAAAGACGCTTTTTTGGCATTTAAGGCGGTTATTTCGCCTTCTATGGACGCTATTCTGCTTTCCAATTGACGCTGATTCGCCGTAACCGCCTCTGTCCTTTTCCTGACGGTCTCATAGGCATCCTTTTTTTCGTCGGCATCGCGGCGTTTTTCGGAATAGATTATTTCTGCTTCGTGCTTTTCGGAATCATGTTTCATCGCTTTAATCATCGCTTCCTTGCCTGTAAAGTCACCGATGATTCCGGCAATCGAGACATCGTCCGTGCTTTCACGGTCGGCAAAACGTTTCGCAAGGCCGTCAATTTCTTCATTAAAAGTATCATAGCCGCTTTCAACAAGGCTCACGACCCGATTACGGTAAAAATTAATAACGTATTTGTCGTTGTCAATGCGCGGATATGAATCCTCGACCCCATCCGAGCCCACGAAAATGGCAAGGGGGCGTGATTTGATTTCGCGAACGTAATCTTTTCCTTCACCGTGTACGCCATAACCGTATTCGGTGTATGTGCCTTTTTCATTGTTAAATCCGAACCAATAACGGAAGCGCGACAAAGAATCATCGTCACATATTGACGTGGTCGTATTGAATGTGCATTTGTCGTCCCACGGAATCGGCAGCTCCCATGAGCCGTCCTCGTAAAGCACAACACATTTGCCATCACCGACTTGAAAACCAAACCAATAGTTTTCACCCATCACGGCTGCCATCAGGGTTGTGCCGTAAACGTGGCAACGGTAATCCTCATCGTTTAAATAGCGGTCTTTATATTTCTGGACAATCCCCTCAAGCCGCTGGTCGTCTTTTAAGGGGTGTTCTTTTTCGTCTTTCGTAACCGCGGCAAACCATTTATCGATGATTTCCCTGACCACGCCGCCTAAGATAATTTTGCTTTCAGATACTAAAGTTTCGCGGCGGTCAATAAACTGGGGTGTCATTTCACTTGGCAGCTTAGGCGTATTGCTGACAAAGGCCGAAATTGCATTTTGGGCAATTTCAACAGCCTTTTCCGAGCCGATGTCGCTTCTAAAGCACCGTGAACTGCCATGCCCGTCAGCCACAATCGCGATTGCAGCGTCCCGGGAGGTAAGGTGGGCCGATGCGTCTTGGCAAGGCACATCTTCCTCATGCTTTGCGCCTTTATGCGTTACCCCAAACGAGCGGTATTCTTTACCAGCCATCATCTCCTCCCGCTTGATCGCCAACATCCCAATCGTCATCATCATCCACCGATTGAAGGGCTTCTTCTAACTGCTCCTGCTTTGATTTGTCGCTTGCGTCAGTTGGGTTGCTGGCAACCTGCGAAGAAGTTACGGCGATGAACTGAACCATTTTCGCCAATTTTTCCCCGGCGTTTCTTCCGTCCGGCACTCTGACAACTGCTTCCTTGCTTCCGGTGAACTCCATCAAGACAAAATCGTTCGCTTCATCACCTATCGCAAGCGCAACTTTGGTTGATGCTTTGAACCAGCCATTTTTTTGCAATCTTGCCAGATGTGTCCGGTAGTCATCGTTTGGTTCGCCATCAGACATGAGGAAGAGAACCGGGGCGTAAGACCCGGCTGCCCTTTGCATAAAACCGCTGCTTTTGTGAAGCTTTTCTTCAAGCATCCGGAAAGCTTCGCCCATTGCGGTCAGCCCGTCAGCCTCTAAATCACTCCAATAATAGTTTTCTACTTTTACCGGCCCATTGGGGGTCAGCCACCTTGCGCCGCTTGAAAATTCAAGCAAGGCAATTTCGATTTCAGCGTCGGCACTGTCGTCATTCATTTCCCGCAATTTTACAAGTGTTTCTTCTATTGCGGTATTAACTGAGCCGATACGTGTTCCTGCCATGCTCCCTGATGTATCAATCAGGAAAAATAACATCGTCGTTTTGCGGGGAACACTTTCTCTTTCAACGTTTGTCATAGCCATTTGGTTAATCCTCCTTTTTGTTCGCCAAAATTTCAGCGGTGTGGTTACGTCCAAAATCAATAATTGTTCCATTGGCGATTCGGGCAACTTCGCCTTTCTTTTTCGGGGTGGTTGTGCCGTCTTGGCTTGTCACCATCCACACCGAATCCGCCAGGTTTTTGATGCCAAGAACTTTCGCGTCCTTTGGATTTACAATAATTTCAGCTGTTTCAGTGCGGAAATCCTCATTATCCAAAATTGTCTGGCAAGCGTATAGTTTTGAACCCGGATAAAGCGGGATATCGGCTTTTTTGAATTTTAAGTGAGCTGGAATACGCCTTTTTTTGCCGCATGAGCATAAAAAACCGCCTGTCGGCTCGGCATAATTTTCACTGCCGCAACCGCATTTGATAATCTCGCTTCGCCAGCGGACAAGAGCTTTCAGCCAAGCACTTTCCAAAAGCTGCTGTTTTTTGCCGTGCAGTTTTTCGTTGTCAAACGCTTCAATAAATAACTCGCGAATGTGTTGCGGGACAAGGCCCCACAATTTGATGGCATTGGCACTCGTTAGCTTGTTGGGGGCGTTACGGGTGTCCTTGGGGTCAAAAATGAACAACGGTTCTGTTCCATAAAAACGCTTTTCGTCCGCTTCAGTTGTGATGTCGTCACCCTTGACGGTAAGCCTGCCCTCAAGTGGATGATTGGAAAAAAATAGCAAAAACAGCACCACCGATAAAGAAAATCTGTCCGTCTGCCGGTCCGGCATTTTATCGCCGCGGACGATTTCAGGGGCCATATAGCGGCACTTCCCGGCAATGCCGGAATAAAAGCCTTGCCCCATGACGTTGTCATTGTCACAGATTAGGACATCGCCGTTTTCAAAATTGACAAAAAAGTTGCCATCGTTTAAGTCTTGGTAGTTGAAGCCTTTCCAATGGAGTTTCATAAAGCCGTCTATAATGTTAAGCGCGGCATTAATAAGCGCCATGTCGGTCTTGAAATTTACTTTTGCCAGCAGGTATTTGGAAAAGTCGGAATACTCGCCCGGCCTTAGCGGCATGACATAACCGAATGTGCCGTCTACTTCCTCGGTTAAGTCGAGCGGCCAAAGGAAAGCATCGGTTGGCGCCCCGACCGCAATGTTATTCTTGATGTTGTCATAGAATTTTTGCGGATTTTTCATTTTGCTTTTTAAGTACCACTTAAGAGCCATTGTCTTTCCGTCATACTCCACCTTGTAGACGGTGCCTTGACCGCCTTTGCCCAACTCAATCTTGTCTTTTGACGCACGAAGCACTTTTACCGTCTTAAAGTTGATTGTGTTGATGACCTGACCTTCTTTTAGAGCCATTTTTAACCCTCCAGTTCTATTTGTTTGATTCTTACTTTGTTTTATCGTTCTTGCCCGCTTGATTGGCCGCTTCCCATCCGTTCCTCCGCCCTTTTTCGCAGGTAAACCCTAAGCTCCGGCGCATCGCGATGGCGGGACTGCTTCTCGCAACGGTCGCATTCACCGCTATCTTTTCCGTAATTCTCGCACCAATGGTCGTTGCAATCGGTTTGGTTTGGCATTTTGCTGGTCCTTTCGGTTTTTATTTCATCTATACTACCTGCGTTTTAAAAAGGCTTCCGGTCTGGTTGTCGTACACGATGACCTCACTAGCGGACAAGCGGTTTATTTCTTCCGGCTTAATTTTGAACTCACGCTTATCCATTGTTGTCTGCCCGTAATTGTTTCCGTAGTTATAACCACCGTGCTGGTGGCTCCAGCCGCCGGTTGTGTTCTTTTGGACATCAATCTTGTCGTACTCGCCGATGAATTTTGACCATTTCTCGCAGCTGATATGTGAGCCGTGCGAAAGAAGCACCGTCTTTTCCGCTTCGCCGACAAGGGTGTTAAAAGCGTTGTCATTGCCGTTCATCAAAGCATAAAAATCTTTGGAGCAAATCACGCTGTTATGCCCCGACCGCTGGCATAGCGCATTTTTCAGCAATTCATTATTTGCGGCGGCAACATCATCCAAAAAGAAAGTAAACCCGAAGCCCCGGTTCATGGCGATAGTAAGGGAGTTCACAATCAATTCGACCAACAGGGTGTTGCCGGACGAGTTAAGGTCAATGCACAGGATTTTGCTGTTTTTGATTGCCGACAATATGCTTGTCCCGCCGGGCTTGTCCGTTTGGACGTGGCCGCATTGCGCCTTTATGTCATAAAAAAATGAATCAATCTTCGGGATTTCGGCTTGCCCCATCATTAAGAGGGAGTTAAGATTGTCCGCAGCGTCTTGGGTAATGAGGCTGCCCGCAAGAGCGTTATTGATTTCTGCCGAAAGCTGATGGAGCGGCACATTTACGCAATTGGCAAAATAGGGACGCTGTTTCTTCGCCGTCAGCAATTCATGGACAATCTGCAAGATATACCGCCCGGCTGGCTTAATATCGTATTTGGATTTGCAAGTATCCATCATTATTTGGAACATTTCCGGCAAGCTGAATGAAGTAAATACATCAAATTGTTTGTTATACTTGCTTGCAGTCATGCCATATCCTCTTTGCCCAACCATCTGCTCTAATCCGGAATTGCCAACGTGCAGGATAATCATTGGCTGATTATTGGTGACACAGTTGCTTAAAATCTGCTCGCTGAAACGCATCCGCTCGTCAACGCTTCCGCCGGAGATTAAAATGCTTTCATTATATGATTCAATTGGAAAAAGCACGTCCGTTGTAATGCTTTTGTATTGCTCAAGCCCGCGCGACTGCTGATTGTGTTTTTTTATCCGGCGTTTGTTGACCATGTCGAAAGCAAAATCAACCAGCCATAATCCGCCACCGCCACCGCTGTTACCGTTGTTGCTGTTGCCACTATTGCCGCTGTTATCAGACATACTTTTTCACCTGCCTTTCCTGCTTAGTTTTTGTGATTCCCCAAACTACAGATTCAGCCACAAAGCGGGGCGAACACCACCATAGCCAAGGCTAACATCAAGGCCACCCGCATGGCAAGACTCGACATAGCCAAGGACACGGACAGCGCCGCCACTTTGGACATTGGCGGCTGAAGAAGTACAGCCGCCGGGCGACCGCAGCCACCAATACCTATTCACATTTTCGTATTTTGCGATTCTTGCTTTGTTGTTTTCGTCATCAATAAAGTTCTCTGAGCCTGTACTGCCTTTCTTGTTGAGGTTTGCCGTGCTGTCACCAAAGTAACGGCAGACCTCATCAAGGCTTAGCAGAAACACCTTGTCAACAGTTGCATTGCCACCCGCCGTGCCGTACCAAGGGTTGCTTTTGTTTTCGTTTGGCGTTTCGGCGATTGCCGATTGCACCGCCCCCAGCTTGCCCAAGAACTCACCGTTAAGATATTCGCGCAGGGTGCATTTTTCCCATGTGATACCTTCGTACTTTTCATTGTAAGCGCGTGTTTCAAGAATTTTTTCGCTGATGAGCAATGCCTGATCGTTTTTAACATCAAGCACACGCCAATCAATGCCAGCAAATTTGTGAGTGCTTCCGATGGCTGGCTTGACGATGGCGGCTCTTACTATTTCAGTTTGGCTGGCTGAAACCTGCGCATGGGCGATTGGTTGCGGTGTTTTTGCTGGCTGCGGTTTTTTAAGCTGCCAGCCTAGTGCCGCCGCGAAATCGTTTAGCATATCCGCAACTAACTGCGAGTCCTGCAAGTATTTTGGCAGCTTGGAAAGAGCTCGCTTAATTGCATTCTCATGCTCGGTGTCAGGCTTTCCAATCGCTGCTTTAAGGCAGTCTAACGCTCCTTTGTCGCAAAGCTGCTTTATGAGGTCAGTTTCATCACGGAGCTGGTTGCGCGTCAAGTCGGCAAAATATGTATAGGCCTTGCCGCCAAGAAGCGTGTCTACGCCAAGCTGTTCTTTTATATAGACAAGTGTGTCCGCGACATTGTCCAAAGACTTAGACGCTTTTTTTTCTTCCGCAATCGGTTCTTGGCAAAACGGGCAGACCGTCAGGCTTTTGCCGCGAGGCGGCATCCATTCACCGCCACAGCTTGGGTTTGTGCATTTCATAATATCATCCTTTATTTAAAATCAATTTCAAAAACCAGCTGGCTAAGATTGCCGCTAACTTCTACTGAAACGCCGGAATTTCGAACATTCATGTAGGCTTGCCCACAAACTTCAAGCACTTTATTGTAAATGTCGTCCGTTTGTGTCATTCCAGCCAATTTTACGATTATTGTTTTTTCGCCATCCTTAAGCTTGCGGGTCAGATAGTTCACAAGACCTTTTTTCCCTTTAACTGCCATATCATTAAAAGTGTAATAATCCTTGCCGTCCGTAAGGCATTTTGGCACGTTGCCTAAAATAAGATGGTCTTTTTTGATGTCATCGTCGCAGAGGTTAAAATAATCATGGCGGATCAGCTTGTTCCTGACTGTCATGTCAAAGGTAACGTCCAAGTGGTAGTTTTGCCCGTCAATCTCGGCTATATTCCAAGCATGGGCTTCCATTTTGTCATAATACAGGGGGCTTTGGGCTTTGCCGGAAACCACCAGGCTGCTAATGCCCAGATAATCCAAGGCAACCTTTACATAGTTGGCGATGCCGTCACAAACAGCAGTCTTTTTGCATATCAAGCCAAGAATTGTGTGGCTTTCATTGCCCACGTCACCATAAGCGAAATTATCCGCGCAGTAATCATGGACAAATTGCTCTTTTTCTCTATCGCTCTTGTCTTTAACTACGTCATATACGTGCAGATGTTCGGATATGGCATTTTTATATTCGTTAATTTCGGCGCGTTTATATTCGTAGCTAGGCAGAATGATATTCTTTTGCTTGTAAGTATCAGTCTGGTACTTGAATCCAGTTGCATAAAAAAACAGCGGATTATCCAAAAGCACTGCGCGGTAGATCTGCGAAAGCTCATTCGCCGGACGCATTGGCAGCTTGATTCGCTTGGCGCAACCGCTAAGGCCAGAGTGAATAATTGCGTAGATTTTCTTCTGGTCATCGGTTAAGCGGGCATAATAATAATTGCCGCCGTCAGCGGTGATATTCCTCCCCCTGACCATTTGTAATAACCCCATAAGTAGATTGCTCCTCGCTGGTGGGTTTTGCTTTCGTCAATCTGCATCCTTGACGAAAAGGGGGTAAACGCCCTCGGAAAAACAAGATTATCTGACCCCATGACGGCTTATTTGACCATGTTAAAATTATTTACCGCTGTACTTTTCCAGCTTGTTCATTCCCTCACGCTTCTGCTCGAAAGAGGAGTGGACATAACATCTAAGCGTAAAGGTAACGCTGGAATGGCCGAGCATTTCACTTAGCGACTTAACATCAACGCCAGCTTCGATACAGCGGGTGGCGAACGTATGCCTGAGAGAGTGATAGTTTGCATTATTGACGTTTGCGGCTTTTATGCTCCTTGCGAAATGATTCTGCATTGTCCGTGGTTCAATAAAATCAATATCACCTGTCGCCAAGACGAAAGTGCCGCTATCACGCGCAAAATGCTTAAGATGTGCAGAAAGAAACTTGGGAATCGGAATTTCCCTTATTGAGCGTTGGCTTTTAGGCGTGTCGATAAGGATTTTTGTTCTTTGCTCCCCCTCACCCAAGTTCTTTACTCGTTGGAGCGTCCTATTAATCGACAGGGAATCAAAATCTGGCGATATGTCCTTCCAGCGCAAGGCACAGACTTCCCCAATCCTTATTCCAGTATATAAACAAAGCAAAATCCCTAATTTGTGAATATCAAGCCCGGCTGTCAAAACCGCTTCAAGTGCTGTCTGCTCCTGCCGTGACAGAACCCGGATGGCGTGTTGCTGTTGCTTGGGATAGGTTATTGGAAAATCTTTATTGATGATGTTCTCCATGCTGGCAAAATCAATGACTGCCTTGATAATTGATAACATATCGCGAACAGTTTTTGCAGAAAGTCCGCTTTTTCTGTCTGCCCGCCCATTATTTAATTTTTCTTCCGTAAAACGGTTAATTTCAGCCGCTGTAAGGCCTTGCATTATGTATTCACCTAGCAAAGGCAGGATATGTAAGTTAAGCATTGCGGTATAGTTTGCGTATGTAGAATATTTTACGCGCAATGAGTTTATCGACAGCCATTGGTTTGCCACATCGGTAAAAGTTAAGTTGCGTTTATCGGGCAAAATTGCGGGAAGCGCAGATCCGGAGTTGGTCAAAATAGATTCCGCAAGCCGCTTTTTGACCTCTGTGCAGGTTTTTCCATATACGGAGCGGTAAAGGATTTTGCCATTGCTGTCACGCCCTTTGGCATAACGCCCCTCCCAACGGCCATCTTTTCTTTTGTAGATATTTCTTCCTGCTTTTGGCATGATTCATTTCCTCCTATTTTGTGTTGCCTCCCAATTAAAATTAAGGCATTGCCATCATTCTGGTTAACCATAAATCAGACGGCAATAAAATGAAACTGCCAAATAAAAAAGCCAGCAATTGCCGATTTTTGCTTGCATTTCGACATGGATTGTGAATTTGTCGTAAAATTTTGTGAAATTTGCAATATTATTGGCACTTAAAAACCATGCTAGAAGCATGGTATAATCTGTTTATCCAGTATATTGCCGAGTTCATGTAATTAAAGTCGTTCTTGTTGACTGTGAATAAAAGCATTAAAAAACTCGCACCTCCGGTGCGAGTTTTGATATTCGTCATTTTGGTAATGGCTCGGCATAAAATCACATTGTCCGTTTGACGACCCAAGTCCCGGATTTGCGCGAGCCGTCACGTTCAATACAACCGACTTTTTTTAGCTTACTGATGTTTGATTCAATATTGCGAGGTGCAATTCCGATGATATTTGCGAGTTCTTCGGTGGTAATCGTTGGTTTTTGAACCATCGAATCTAAAATTGCTCTTTGCGTTTTATTTATTTTTATTCCGATGTTTATTCCGATGTTTATTCCGATGTTTTTATCGTTTTTAGCCTCTGAATAAAAAGTCACACGCAGACCATTGCCGATAACGTCAAATTGCGGCGCAGGTTTTCCGGCTTCAACATTTGAAGAAATGATTTTTTCGATTCCGCGTCCCCATGCCTCTGTTAAACCACTTTTAAAAAAAGCATTGGCGATGTCCGGGTTATGCGGAATGGAAGTATGGAACGCCAGCAAATCATCCACCGTCCAATTGGGCGGCAACGCGCCGGTATTGAAAATGGTTATTTTATCATCATATACCCGGATTTGAATCGGTGTCCCGGTTGCGTAATCTTTATGAACGATAGCGTTGAGAATCGCTTCACGAAGAGAGTCACCATTAACGGGATAGTCTTCCACACGTTGAAGTCCCTCATAGCTTATTATGCCCTTGAAGTATTTATCGAACAAAATTTCCACGACCTTGTCCGGCATGGTAATCAACGCACCGTGAATCTCGTCTTGAAACACCAAATCATCAGCACTCCTGAAATATCCGATTTTTACATATGCGCCCGTCACCCATTTTTCAGGGTCTTCATGGAAGGTCAAAATCGCAGCACGCTTCAGATAACCTCCGTCGGCGATAAGTTTCAGGTTCTCCAAAAGCTGTCCATCGGTGATTTCTAAGTCACCCTTGCTGAGACGCCCACGCACGATCGATTTTTTACGAAAATATCTGAATGACACAATATCCAAATCATCCACGCTTACATGGGGAATAGGAGCGGAGTCCCATGTTCTGCCGTATTTACGCAGGACAAACTCATCCAATGCTACACCGGTCAATTCCTGTGTCGTACTGCCGGAGCGGATATAATACTTGCCGCGATAACTGATAGGATTGGGATACGGCATCGTCTCTATTACTATATACGGCATATTATCTTCATAATAAAGATTCACGTCCGGGATAACGCCCATCGTGGATTTGATTTTATTGGGCAGGTCATCTAACAATTTTTGCGTGTTAGAAAGCCCGACAACCTTGCCTTTGTCATCCTTACCGATTTCCAATCGCCCGCCTTGTGCGTTGGCGAAGCCGCATATCCACTTAAGATACTCATCGTCCCACTTGGATTTCCAGTCTACAATTTGATGTTCCATATCGCTAGTATCGAATCTCATATACAACAGTATAGCATATTTTTCAAAGAAAACAAGGCAAATTTTCGTTATTGCATAACGCCCCTCCCAACGGCCATCTTTTCTTTTGTAGATATTTCTTCCTGCTTTTGGCATGATTCATTTCCTCCTATTTTGTGTTGCCTCCTAATTAAAATTAAGGCATTGCCATCATTCTGGTTAACCATAAATCAGACGGCAATAAAATGAAACTGCCAAATTTCTTTTTTGGTCTTTGGGTATTCAAACAGCTCTTGTCATGCTATTTAACTGCAATTGTGATCAATTGAAATGCAATCAGCGTTCTATGGCTTGACAAACAAAAGAATATTTGCTATGCTGATTACGTACACTAAACTTTGAAGGAGTGAATCATATGGCCAACAACACATCAAATGTCAGCTTCCGTATTGATACAGAGGTTAAAACTCAAGCAGACAAACTTTTTTCCCAGCTTGGACTTAACATGACCACGGCGTTTAATATCTTTCTTCGCCAGTCAATTCGTGAGGGCTCCATTCCCTTTAACGTCACCGTCAACACCCCAAATGCCGAGACAGTCGCCGCCTTGCTTGAAGCGGAACGCATTGCATATGAGCCGAATTTTAAGCGTTATTCGGACGTTGAGGAAGCTTTGCGGGAGCTAAAATCATGAGGGGTGGCAGATAAATATTTGCCTGCATTTCGACATGGATTGTGAATTTGTCGTAAAATTTTGGAAAATTTGCAATATTATATTGACATTTAAAATCAGATTGTGTATATTGAAAGAAGTTTTAGGGCGAATTTATCCTTTTACCCTCTTTTCGTCAAGGATGCAGATTGACGAAAATATTTGAATTAAATTCTCCTCCTTAACTCCCCTATAATCGCCGCAATCTCATCAGGAGAGGGAAGAAGCTCGCTATGTTCAAGCCCCATCTCTATAAAATCAAAATTGTAATCGTCCTTAACTGCCAACTTCGCTTGAGGCCTGTATTTTCGGGAACTGTTTCGTTAAAATTATTGATAGGGAAAAATGAGGATGAAGTATTTTTTTAGTACTTATAGTATAGGGGAAAGATATTGAATAGTGAAGTGCAATTCCACTTGACAATTAAAAACCGCACAATTATAATGAAACCATCGGGAACGTTTAGTTCCCCTGGTAGTCCGGCAGGATTTAGGCCGGACACCGCTTTAGCGCAGCTGCGCTGCCACGGCAATCTCTGCCA
>WRLH01000019.1 GCA_009777715.1 Lachnospiraceae bacterium | reverse complement strand
AAGGCCCCTTGCAGACGACGAGGTGGATAGGCCGGGGGTGCAAGCGCAGCAATGCGCTCAGCTGACCGGCACTAATAGGCCGAATGCTTATCTAAAACCCGGGAAGCAGCCCTAAAGCTTGGCGCAAAATGCGCCGGCGCCAAGGGCAGCTAAATCCCGGCTAGGAGGACGCAAGCGTCCTCCGGCATAATTTGGCGGGTGGGGAAGGTTTTCGTTTTCGGTTTTGAGGGTATGAACTACAAGATGATTGGCCCAGTGGCTCAGTTGGTTAGAGCGCCGCCCTGTCACGGCGGAGGTCGTGGGTTCGAGTCCCATCTGGGTCGTAAAAACTAAAGAATTTGATGAATTATGGATGGATTCCCGAGCGGCCAAAGGGGGCAGACTGTAAATCTGTTGACAACGTCTTCGAAGGTTCGAATCCTTCTCCATCCAGAGAAGAACGGAACATTTCTCAATCACAAGAATACAATATTCTTGCTGAGGAAGCATTAACTTAATCTTCCTCAAATATCGCGGGGTGGAGCAGTCTGGAAGCTCGTTGGGCTCATAACCCAAAGGTCGTAGGTTCAAATCCTACCCCCGCTATTTTGACTCGCATTAGGGCGAAAAGCCCTCCGTGTCCATCTCGTTATCTAGGAGAAGACACTTTATGAAGGGCTATTACCCTATGGGATGATGAATGGCCCAATACCATGCCCAGATAGCTCAGTTGGTAGAGCAACGGACTGAAAATCCGTGTGTCGCTGGTTCGATTCCGGCTCTGGGCATATTTTTTTGCCCGAATATTATCCGTGCATTCACCGGCATATGGGCAACCACAGCAACTACTTCCCCCTTTCTTCTTTTTACGGACAATCCATATAACCGCTGACAAAACCGCAATGGCTATAACGCCAACTACAACAAAATCTATAACTCCCATATCTTCACCCCAGTAAACTCCCAATTTGATATACAAGGAACGCAACAAGCCATGCAAACGCTGTTTGGTAAATCACGATAAAAAGCATACCCCTAAGACTGCCAATTTCACGCCGTACTGCCGCCACAGCCGCCACGCAAGGCGTATACAGCAATGTAAATATAAGGAAGCTAAAAGCGGCAAGGGGCGAAAATAATGTATGCAGTATATCGCCTAACTCCGTAATGCTTGCGCCCGTTAAAACCGCTAACGTGCTGATGACCGCTTCTTTTGCCAAAAAGCCAGTAATAAGCCCTGTTGATACACGCCAGTCCGAAAAGCCGAGCGGCGAGAATATAACGCCAAGCCCCTGCCCGATAATGGCTAACATACTCTCAGCACTATCGGTTACATAGTTAAAGCGAATGTCAAAGGATTGCAAAAACCAAATCGCAACGGTTGCAATAAAAATTATGGTGCAAGCCCTCTGGATAAAATCCTTTGCCTTATCCCACAAGAGCAACAACACGGTTTTTATAGAGGGAAAGCGGTAGTTTGGCAATTCCATTACAAAGGGAACAGGCACACCTTTATAAACATTCTTTTTCATAAGAAGCCCCGATAAAACACCTAACAGTATGCCTATCATATAAAGGCTTATCATAACCAATGCCTGATGCCTTGGGAAAAATGCGGCGGTTATCAATGCGTATATGGGAATTTTTGCACTGCAACTCATAAACGGCGTTAGAAAAATGGTCAGCTTTCTATCCCGTTCGCTTGCTAATGTCCGGGTAGCCATAACCGCGGGAACGGTACAGCCAAAACCCATCAGCATAGGCACAAAGCTACGCCCGGACAATCCGATTTTACGCAAAGGCTTATCCATGACATAAGCTACCCTCGCCATATACCCGCTATCCTCAAGCATAGACAGAAAGAAGAAAAGCGTTATAATAATCGGTATAAAGCTAATAACCGCACCGACACCCGCAAAAATGCCGTCAATAATCAACGCCTGTAAAATATCGTTAAGCCCGAAAGATTCAAACAATCCTTCAATCACACCGCTTAACTCTTCTATTCCCCATTCAGTTAATTCACTAAGCGGCGTTCCGATAACGCCAAAGGTTAGCCAAAACACCCCAAACATAATCCCTAAAAATGCAGGGAAAGCCAAAAACTTATGGGTTAAAATTGAATCCAATTTAACGCTTCGCCGATACTCGCGGCTTTCTTTTACCTTAACAACGCATTTTCCGCAGGCATCTTCGATAAACTGATACCTCATGTCCGCCAAAGCCGCTTCTCTGTCGGTTGTTAATTCGGATTCCATCTCTTTTACGGCGTGTTCGATTGATTCCGCTTCATGTGCGGAAAGCTGTAAACATTCCAACATCGGGTCATCGCCCTCAACCAGTTTAGAAGCGGCGAACCGTGCAGGAATACCCTGCCGCCCTGCGTGGTCTTCGATAAGATGCGTTATAGCGTGAATGGCTCTATGTACCGCACCTGTACAAAAATCATTATGTTCAGGCTTTTTCCTGTTTTGGGCAGTTTCAACGGCTTGTTCCACAAGCTCCGTAAGGCCGTGCTTTTTAGTTGCCGATATGGGTACAATCGGTATGCCGAGAATCTCTCTCAAGCCGATAATGTCAATGCTTCCATTGTTGGCTTGCACTTCGTCCATCATGTTCAGCGCAAGCACCATCGGAATTTGCAGCTCGATAAGCTGTAGCGTTAAATACAAATTGCGTTCGATATTTGTAGCGTCAACAATGTTGATTATGCCATCGGGCTTTTGTTTAAGCAGAAAATCGCGGGTAACAATTTCCTCGCTTGAATAGGGAGAAAGCGAGTATATCCCCGGCAAATCAACAATGGATAAATCCGCACGTCCTGTAATACTCCCGACTTTTTGCTCGACTGTTACGCCGGGGAAGTTACCCACACGCTGATTAGAGCCTGTAAGCTGATTAAAAAGCGTGGTTTTGCCGCTGTTTTGGTTTCCGACAAGAGCGAATATCATTCGTTTGCCTCCTCTACTTCGATTTTTTCTGCGTCCTCTAAGCGCAGAGAAAGAATGTATCCCCGTAGCAATAACTCAATCGGGTCACCCAATGGCGCGGCTTTTTTTACGGTAATAAAAGTTCTGGGCGTGATTCCCATTTCCAGTAAACGCCGTCTAAGCGCTTTTTCCCCACCTACGGATATGACGCGGCCGCTTTTCCCGACCCTCAAATCTTTTAAGGTCATTTAAGATTGCCTCCTTAATTGCAGTTTATTCGATCGGTTAGCCGTGGCTAACTGCATATAAGGTTAGCACAGGCTAACTCAAATGTCAAGAGGTAATTCATAATTTTTGAAAATATTTATATTTTTACTATATGCTGACTTATGGTTGATTACCCATACAGCCTTATGGTATAATGACTAATCAGCAGGAAAACAAGCGACCTGCAAAAAACGACTGCAAGCAGTCGAGCGGCATTTGTTTTTACCCACCATGTTCTTTATGGTGTTTTATTCAACGATTGACCGCAGGTCAAGAGTTGCTGTTATGGTATACTGACGATCGGCTTTTGAATGGATTTACTTTGCTCGTGCGTGTGGATCAATATCGGTTAGCCTTTGGCAACCGCAAGAGAGGCTAAAAGATGGTTGTGAGCGAATCAAGGGAAAATTACCTGGAGACGATTTTTGTTTTAAGCCAAGACAAAAAGCAAATCCGCTCCATCGACATAGTGAATGAGCTTGAATTTAGCAAGCCAAGTGTAAGCAGGGCGATTAAAGGTTTGCGGAAAGAAGGCTTCATTGAAGTAGACCCAAGCGGATATATAACCTTAACCGATGAAGGTTTGGCAATCGCAAAATCTATGTACGAACGCCACGTCCTTATTTCCGATTGGCTTATATATTTAGGTGTTGATAAAAAAACCGCCGTACAAGATGCTTGCAGAATCGAGCATACTATGAGCGAACAAAGCTTTAACGCCATCAAAAATCAAATTGAGGAATGGAAGCGGAGCATTGGTATTATTTAAGGGGGAATACTGTATAGAATCAGGAGATAAATATGTCAAAACCTAAAGCACGCCTTCACCTATCGGCTTTCTTAATGACAATGCTCTTAGCATTTTTAGCCTTTTCGCAAACTTTCGCGTCCGCAACGGATTCTTCCGAGGAAAAATCCGTGGCAGAATCCATGGCAATAGCCATGGCAATAGCCGCGGCAGAATCCGCAGAATCTTTTACACTCACGATTATCCATGTTAATGACCGCCACGGCAGAATGGATTTAGACCCATACATATCACAGATGATGAAAGATTTGCAAAGAGACGGCAAACACGTTTTGCTGTTAGATGGCGGCGATACATTGCATGGGCTGGTTACGGCGAACTTGACAAAAGGTGAATCGATGGCCAAGCTGATGAACGAAGTGGGTTATCATGCAATGGTTGCCGGAAACCATGATTTTGCCTACGGTGTTGACAGGCTGCTTTTACTGGCTGAGATGATGGATTTCCCGCTGCTTGCTGCTAATGTAACCAAAAATGGAGTTAATTTATTTAAATCGTATGAGATATTTGAGATGGGCGGCTTTAAAGTTGGCGTATTTGGCATTGCTACGCCGGAAACGCTAACGGCAACAGACCCAAGGATAGTTAGGGGCATTCAATTTGAAGACCCAGCCAAAACTGCCGTTTTAATGGCCGAAACGCTAAAATCAGCTGGCTGTGACTTAGTCATTGCGTTAGCACATCTTGGCACAAATGAAAGCTCTCTGCTTTCGCTTCCCGGCATTGATGTTATTATCGGCGGCCACAGCCATGAGAAGCTTTCTTCCGGCCACATGGCGGGCAATGCCTTAATCGCCCAGGCTGGCGAATACGCGCAAAATATTGGCGTGGTTGAAATCAGCATTAATGGGAGCGTTATTACCAAAAAGGCATATTTAACTAATGTAAATGATGGATTAATCGCTGATGAAGCGATTTTAAATGTTATTACCGGAATAGAAAAATCATTGGAAAATATTACCAGCCAAATAGTTGGCCATACGCCATTTTTGCTTGAGGGCGAAAGGGATGATATAAGGAAGCGCGACACCAATCTTGCCAACCTGATTACTGACTCGATGCGCTGGGCAACCAACGCTGACATTGCCCTTATTGGCGGGGGAAGCATCCGCGCTAGCATCCCAGCCGGGGACATTACGATGGGTTCTGTGCTGACCACCCTGCCTTTTTCCAACCCGCTGGTAACGATGGAATTAAGCGGTGCATTAATCCTTGAAGCATTGGAACACGGCGTTAGCCGATATCCCGAACCGGAAGGGCTATATTTACAAGTATCGGGATTATTGGTTGAGTTTGACGCGAGTTACCCTGCCGGAAGCAGGATTTTAAGCGTAAATCTGCCGAACGGCAATGCCTTGGCCATGAATGAGGTTTACACCGTGGCAATGCTTGAGTTCTTGGCAGTTGGCGGCGACGGTTATACGATGTTCCTTAATGGTATGCCAATATATTACGGCGGTGATGCGGAAGCTTTTATTGCTTACCTTGGGACAAGCCCCTCTATAAATGCCGAAGCAGAAAGCCGGGTTAAACCTACTGGGCAAGAGGTAAATTTTTACATTGTCAAACCACATGATAACTTATCAAAGATTGCCGATATGTATGGAACGACTTGGCGCGAGCTTCAAAGGCTTAATCAGATAAAGAATCCCGATCTTATTTATGTTGGCCAGAAGATTATTTTCCAGTAACCCCCTATTGATTTTACCCTCCGAAATTGTCAAAATAAAGCTATCAATTTGGAGGGAGTTACATATGAAAATCTACAAAATTTACAGCTTATTAGGGTTATGTTATGTTTACAGCATGAACCCGGTCGAACATGAATTAATGGAAGAAGTAAGAATCCGCTTGTCAGACGGATTCAAAGAAACTGTCCGTGATTGCGGCAAACGGGGCATTGAAGGCCCAAGCGGCTTTATCGCAACTATGTTTTCCGGCCCAGACCCCATGATTTATGAACATACAAAAGACGGCGGGCGGTTTTTCACTTTTGAGCTTGCATAGGTTGCTTTTTTCTTCCATCTATAGTATTTTAGATGGAGCATGAAAAATACGACAAATTTTTACTTTGCATTCCATCAGACAATCCCGGTCATGCTGGGGTACATATTTTTAGGCACAGCTTTTGGCCTATTATTAAACGATGCCGGTTATCATTTTCTTTGGGCTTTGCTAATCAGCATTGTTGTTTATGCCGGAAGTATGCAGTTTGTGATGGTGACACTCCTTGCCGGGGGTGCTGGCCTTATTTATACTGCGCTGATGACCTTGTTTGTCAATGGCCGCCATATCTTTTACGGACTTTCTTTGGTTGAAAAATTCCGGCACATGGGTAAAAGCTATCCCTATATGATTTTTTCTTTAACTGATGAAACATATTCGCTTTTGTGCCGGACAAAGATACCCAACGGCTTTAATGAAAAGAAAATCATGCTGTACATCAGTTTTTTGCACCATAGCTATTGGGTGCTTGGCTCTTTGCTTGGCGGATTGGCCGGGCAGATGATTAATTTTAACACCAAGGGAATCGAATTTTCAATGACGGCGCTTTTTATCGCGATTGTTGTTGAGCAATGGAAAGAAAAAAGCAACCGTTTACCTGCCTGTGCCGGAGCGGTTTCCTCGCTGATATTCTTACTGGCATTAGGGCCTGACCGCTTTATCATGCCCGCGCTTTTATTATCTGTTTGTGCCATTTTATTTATGAAAAAATACCGCATTTTAAGTGAGGGGGTATAAAATGATTAATGTAGGACACTCACTTTTAATTATCGCTGTTGTTGCCATCTGCACTATTTTGCTGCGGGCAACGCCATTTTTGATATTTGGCAGCCGGAAAAAAATACCGCCCTTTATTGGTTACTTGGGGAAATTCCTGCCCCCGGCCATTATGATGACGCTAGTGTTTTATTGCTTGCGCAACATTGAATTTCTTAAAGGCAGCTTTGGCATACCGGAAATAATCGCGTCCGCCCTTGTGATAATCCTGCATTCATGGAAGAAAAATATTTTGCTGACCGTAGCCGCCAGCACCATCTGCTATATGATTATGGTGCAATGTCGATACTGACGTATCGACTTATAAAAATGCTTCGCATTTTCCCTTGAAAGGGTTAAATTGGCTCGTGCGTGTGTATTTATGGTGCAATTGCTTGACATATATTGGCCAATGCTATAAATTAGATATAGGTGAGCTGGGTATTTAGGCGGCTCATGTGAGGTTGATAGATGTCAGACAGTTTATATGGCCGTTTGCTTAAGTTAAGCGAAAGCGATTTATATTCTTTTCATATGCCAGGGCATAAGCGGCTCTGGAGTCCCAAGGAACATGAATTATACCCTAGAGGATTTTATTCTTTTGATGTAAGTGAAATTTCCGGCTTCGATAATCTGCATTTTCCCCAAGATATCTTAAAGGACGCGCAGGAAAAAGCGGCCGCGATTTATCATGCTGACGAAACATTTTATCTTATTAATGGAAGCACCGCCGGGATTTTGAGTGCTGTTTCCGCGATTGATAAGACAAGAAAATTATTAATATCCCGCCATAGCCATTTTTCGGTTTACCACGCGGCTTATCTAAATGATATCCAGCCAGTATATATTTATCCAGAATACGACAAAGAAACTGGCTTAATCCGGGGGATTACAGCAGACCAAGTCGCGAAAAAACTAAAAGAAGAACCGGACATCGGCACAGTTTTGATTACATCGCCTACCTATGAGGGAGCAATAAGCGATGTCTACGGAATTGCCAATACCGTCCATGAGCATGGAGCGTTGTTAATTGTTGACCAGGCCCATGGGGCGCATTTTGGCTTCCACCCGGCTTTTCCTGAAAGCGCGGTCAAACAAGGGGCTGACATTGTCATTCACAGCTTGCACAAAACCTTGCCCGCCTTGACCCAGACGGCTTTGCTTCATGTAAGCGGAAACCGCGTCAACCGCCGCAAGCTTAAAAGATTTTTACGGATTTATCAATCAAGCAGCCCATCATACCCGCTAATGGCTGGGATCGAGGCTTGCCTTGATTTTGTCAAGGATAAAGGTGAAGCTGCGCTTGGAAAAATGCTGGAACTGCGGGAAGGACTGACCGACCGGGTCAGTCAATTGAGCCAATTTTATATCCTGCCCAGCTCGTCCCAGAATTTTATTTCATTTAGCAGTCAAGAAAGCATGAAACCCGAAAATAATGATTGCTGCAATAATGCTGACCGCAATTTCAAGGTGAACCTAATCGACCCTTGCAAAATCATCATTGTCACCAAAACCATCAGCGGGAAAAAATTGGCGGCAATTTTACGGGAAGATTACCTTTTGGAAATGGAAATGGCTGCCGATAATTATGTTATAGCAATCATTACGATGGCAGATAGCTTAGAGGGAATTATGCGCTTATCCGACGCGCTGATTGAGATTGAAGCCAAGCTCCCTTTAGCAAGGGAAGAAAAGCGCGATAAATTTAGTGTGCCATATGCGCAGCCATTTGCACCGCCACCTGCACCGGAAATAGTTACAACGATAAAAGAAGCATATGATGGGGAAGCGGCCGAAGTTTTGCTTGCTGATGCTTTAGGTAAGGTTGCCAGCGAATTTGCTTTTCTTTATCCCCCCGGCATTCCGTTAATCGTGCCTGGTGAAAAGCTTAACCGCGATATCATTAAAATGGTTAAAGAACAAGGAGACAGCTTTTGGATATTAAGGTAAACCAAGTTAGCCAGCCTGCGCAAGTCGATTATAAGGCGCAAACTCAAGCAACAGACGGCTCGTTTAAGTTCACTCTTGCAAGCCACGTCAGTGAAAGTGAGCTTGCTTTTAAATTAACCAGCTTGATGGAGCAAATAACCGGGCAAGGCCAGCTTCTTGCAAAAAAGCGCGATATTAGGGATATGAAGCGTTACCGTGGTTTGATAAAAGAATTTATGAATGAAATCATAAGCCGCTCCCACGAATTTACCCGCGAAAACTATCTTGACCGCCGCGGAAGACATCGCGTTTACGGCATTGTCCGCCTGGTTGATGAAACGCTTGACGAACTGGCTAGGGAATTAGTAAAGGACGAGCATGACCATCTTAGCATTTTAAATAAAATCGGCGAAATCCGCGGAATATTGCTTGATATTTTTACTTGATCCAGACGTGCTAATGAAAAGAAAGACGACAGGAGTATCTTTATGGCAAATTTTAATGATATCATTGGGCAGGAAAAGTTAAAAGAACATCTTATTTCCGCTATTTTGACAAGCAATATTTCCCATGCCTATATCATCAGCGGTGAGCGGAGCATGGGCAAAGAATTTATTGCCAAGATATTTGCAACGTCCATTCAATGCGAAAACCCGGTTGAAGCCCAGCCCTGCAACCAATGCCATTCATGCTGTCAAGCCGTGACGGACAACCATCCCGATATTATTTTTTTGACCCATGAAAAGCCGGGCATAATCAGCGTTGATGATATCCGCAGCCAAATAAACTCCGACATTGGCATTAAGCCTTATCAAAGTGAGAAAAAAATATACGTCATCAGCGAAGCGGAAAAAATGACGCCGCAAGCCCAGAATGCCCTGCTAAAAACCTTTGAAGAACCGCCGGCTTATGCCATCATTATCTTGCTGACAGCAAACGCCGAAGCATTGCTTCCGACCATTTTAAGCCGGGCGATTATCCTAAACATGAAACCAGTGCCTGACGATATGGTAAAGGAATATTTAATGAAAGTAATGGAGATACCGGATTATAAGGCTGATATCTGCGTGGCTTTTGCCCGCGGCAATATTGGGAAAGCCAGGCTGCTTGCCGTAAGTGAAGAATTTGAAAAGGTAAAAGACCAGGCTTTATCGCTGTTAAAAAATATCGGCGGAATGGAAATAAATGAAATTATTGCCGCGATTAAAATGATTAACGAATACAAGTTTGATGTTGGCGATTATCTTGATATTTTGTCAATCTGGTACAGAGATGTGCTTTTATTTAAAGCAACCCGCGATTTGAGCCACTTGATTTTTAAAGAAGAATATCATTATATTAAACGTGTCGCTGATACCTGCGCTTATGAGGGCATTGAGGAAGTGATAGAAGCATTGGAAAAAGCCAAAATAAGGCTTAAGGCAAACGTTAATTTTGAGCTGACTCTTGAGTTATTGCTCTTAACGATAAAAGAAAGTGAGAAATGAAATCGAATCTTTGATTCAAATCGAATCTTTGATTCAAATCGAATCTTTGATTCAAATCGAATCTTTGATTCAAATCGAATCTTTGATTCGAGGAGATTTGAGCAAAGCTCAAAGTCTCCGGGCTTTTGAAAGGAGCAAGGAAATGGCTAAAGTAATAGGAGTAAGGTTTAGGACTGCCGGGAAAGTATACTTTTTTGACCCGGTCAGATTCGATGTTAAGTGGGGCGACCATGTCATTGTTGAGACGGCGCGGGGCGTAGAATACGGCACGGTGGTCAGCGATATCCGCGAAATGGATAATGCGAAAGTACCGCAGCCGCTTAAGCCCGTGTTGAGAATCGCAACGGAAAAAGATGATGAACAAGAAAAAAATAATCGGCTAAAAGAAAAAGAAGCATATCGGATTTGCATCGAAAAAATCAAAAAACACAATCTGGAAATGAAATTAATTGATGCCGAATATACTTTTGATAATAATAAAGTCCTGTTTTATTTTACGGCTGACGGACGGATTGATTTTCGCGAACTGGTCAAAGATTTAGCGGCCATTTTTAAGACCCGGATTGAGCTTAGGCAAATCGGCGTCCGCGACGAGACAAAAATCACTGGCGGAATCGGCATTTGCGGGCGGTCATTATGCTGCCATACCCATTTATCCGAATTTATCCCTGTCTCAATCAAGATGGCCAAGGAGCAAAACCTTTCCCTTAATCCGACCAAAATATCCGGTGTCTGCGGACGCTTAATGTGCTGCCTAAAACACGAAGAAGAGACATACGAATATTTGAACCGCCGTCTTCCCTACGTTGGCGACCGTGTCACGACCGACCAAGGCACTAAAGGCGAGGTTGCAAGCGTAAACGTGCTGCGGCAATTAGTCAAAGTAATTGTTGAAATCGGCGATGAAAGAGAAATCCAGGAATTTAAGGTAGACCAGCTCCAGTTTAAAAGCCGGAGGAAAAATAAAAAAGACCACGTCACCGCCGGGGAATTGGCTGAACTAGAGAAATTGGAAAAAGAGGGCTGAAAAGTCCTTAAGAAAACCAATAGTTGACAATTTCATATCATAATACTATAATTTTCGTAAGTACGCAAACAGCTTAAGGCTGTAACAGCTTAAAAAGGAGAGAAAAATGCTAGCAAAAGTTAAAGAAATAATCGGTGAACACCTAAATATTGAGGGCGTTGAAATTACTTTGGAAACTTCCTTTAAAGATGACCTTGGTGCTGATTCACTTGATTTATTTGAATTAGTAATGGCTTTTGAGGAAGAATATGAGGTCGAAATCCCGCCGGAAGATCTGGAGAGCATTACGACCGTCGGTGACGTAATCGCTCTGATGAAGAAAAAGATGTAGATTTAAGGAATTGCCCCGCCGATTTTACCCGGAGGCGCAATAGGTCATATATAAAAGCCCAGATTCATACAATTAATCAATACCTTGTTCCAAGGAGTATGGTATGCTTAATTTCATCTGGGCTTTTATGTTGATTGTTGGGATTATTTTTGGTGCTTTTACTGGCCAGATGAAAGCCATTACTGATGGCGCGTTAAACTCTGCCGGAGAAGCTGTCACCCTTTGCATAACAATGCTGGGAGTAATGGCGTTGTGGTCGGGGCTGATGGAAATCGCCCGCGTCTCCGGCTTGATTGCGCGTCTCACTTCCGGGCTTTCCCCTTTCATCAGCTTTATGTTCCCCCGCATCCCCCGGGAACACAAGGCCCGTGACTATATATCCACCAATATCATTGCCAATATCTTAGGCCTTGGCTGGGCCTGTACGCCAGCCGGGCTAAAAGCAATGGAAGAACTTTCCCAACTGGAAAAAGAACGGACCGGCCGCCATCAAACAGTTGCCAGCAATGAAATGTGTACTTTTCTCATTCTCAATATATCCTCATTGCAATTGATTCCCGTCAATATGATTGTTTACCGTACCCAATATGGGAGTGCTGATGGGACGGCAATTATTATGCCCGCCATAATCGTGACCCTGTTCAGCACAATAATCGCAATAATTTATTGCAAATTAAAGGACCGGAGAATATCATGTTAGATGCCTTAGCTAACCTTTCAAGCATAATTATCCCAGCGATTATTTTTTATATCATTGCTTATGGATTAATGAATAAATGCAATGTTTATGAAGTTTTTATCGTGGGGGCAAAAGACGGCTTAAAAACCGTATTTGGGATTGTGCCGACCCTGATTGCGCTAATGGTGGCAGTTGGCGTGCTTAGGACATCGGGATTTCTTAATTTTCTCGGCGAATTGATTGGCCCGCTGGCTGATAAAATCGGCTTTCCGGCCGCGCTAGTCCCGATGACCTTGGTAAAAATGTTTTCAGCGTCAGCTGCGACTGGCTTGGTCCTTGATATCTTCAAAACCTATGGGCCGGATTCTTATATTGGCTTAATCACCTCAATCATGATGAGCTGTACCGAGACTATTTTTTATACGATGTCGGTTTATTTTATCGCGGCCAAAGTCACCAAAACCCGCTATACCTTAGCCGGGGCTTTGATATCAACCTTTGCCAGCATTTTTGCCAGTATATTTTTGGCGGGCCTCATGTAATTAGCGTCTCTGCATTTTTTGTCGTAAAAATCTTTGTTTATCTTGCCTAATTCTGACATATGAATGAAAAATTTTCCGGTATAATATGATACAGTTTAATAGTAAAGAAAATTTTTGTTAGGGAGTAATAATATTATGCGGGAAAAAGAAACATTCATAAATATCTTACCGGAATATGGCCGCCGCCGTTTATTGATGTTCGCTGATTCAATCAGGGAGCTGGCAACATCATTTAGCGGGCTGGACAAGCCCCAAGAAAATGCCGCAGAGGAAAATAATGAAGACCGCAGCGATATCCTGTGGCAAAGGCGGATGCAGGAAAACAAAATTTTGATGGCAAACCATCTGACAGAGATTGCCGGAATCATGTCCCATGTGGCGGAAGAAGCCCGCCGCTTTTCGCCGGTTAATGAGAAAAGCTATAAGCAGGTAGCCCAGGCTCTAAAGGGGATAAATCTCCAGCTTAAAGATGTTTACACGATGGAAAACGAAAGCGGGTTTACGGAAATGTCATTGCAAATCCGAAGCACCAAACCAAATGAATCGATTACCGCCGAAGAAATTGGTGATGTCATCTCGGTTGTGCTGAACAAGAAATTGACTGCATCGGTCAATAATCCCTTTTTCATTGACCTTGAGTGGAAGACTTTTTATTTTGTTGAGGCTCCCCGCTTCCATGTGCTTAATGGCGTTGCTTTGGCAGTAAAAGAAAATGAAAAAATTTCCGGTGATAACTATGCCATTTTTGAAACAGAACCGGGGACTCATTCAATGATTATTTCTGACGGCATGGGTTCGGGGGAAAAAGCTTCAAACGACAGCCAGATGATTGTTGAGTTAATGCAAAAATTCATGGAAGCAGGCTACAAAAAAGAAATGGCGATTCAGATGATAAATACCGTTTTATTAGCCGGGCCGGAAGCGGGAAATATGTCAACGCTTGATTTTTGCTCGGTTGATTTATACACAGGGTTTTGCGAATTGTTAAAGATTGGCTCTGCCCCGACTTATATTAAGCGTGAGCATTTGGTTGAGCGGATTTCAGCCGGAAATCTTCCGCTTGGCATTTTTAACCAACCGGACATGGAAATAAACAAACGCCGCTTACAAGACGGTGATTATCTCATCATGCTTTCTGACGGCGTGCTTGATGCGTTATCGCAGGGCATTGGCGAGGATATGATGTCAGAGCTGATTAGCGGGACGGAACTAAAAAATCCCAAGGAAATCGCCAATGCTATGCTGAAATTCTGCATCCGCCAAAGCAAAGGCAAAGTCCGTGACGACATGACCATCGTTGTGCTGGGGATTTGGCAGTCATAAGGTTAACTTAATTAATCTCTTTCAAATAAATGCTTGCCCGGTTTTGAATGATATCCGCAACGTCATCCACATTCCGGCTGTCATCATTAAACAAATAATCTGCCTCTTCAAGCATGATATTGTAAACGGCTGAATCAACCGTTGCATTGAACTCAATTTTTTTAATGATTGATTTCAGCGTTTCGGCATCTTCTGCCGAGATCTGATAGATGTCGGCAGGTTCTTCCCCGTCCCAGATGAGACGCTCTTTCACTACTCTCCCGCCGTTTATGTCATATTCAATCTCCATTGCGCCAAGAAGCTTTTGCTCCAACGAACTAATCCGGACAGGCAATCCGCGCTTTAAATTGTCTTGGAACTCATTATCAAGCAGGGTCTTAATAAACCCCCATGCTTCCTCTTTGTTTTTGCTGACCCCGCTAATGCCAATTGCGATATTTGCAAAATCCGCAATGTTACCATTTCCCGAATCAAATGGATAACCGATGTAAGCCGGGGTTTCCCCATATAGCATCCTTACCCGGGCAGTCCCATAAACGCTATCGATGGAAACCGGGTACAAGAGGGCACGCCCCTCAGTAAAAAAAGCTTTCGCCGAGTAATCATCTGATATGTTAAGTGTCAGCGAGAACTGATTGGCAAAATTAAGGATTTCCTTAAAACTGCTGCCGTCAAAATAGGCTATCCCTTGGCCCCAATCAATATAGTTTTCCATGCCCCCAAAGCAAATCATCGCCAGAACACTTTTCTTGGTTTCCCCCGGAAAAAGAATGCTTTCATCATCAAGCTTGTTGTAAGCGTCCACCAACTGATTAATATTCATTCTCTCAAGATTTGAAAGCTCACTGTTATTCGTGGCGAACGAAGTTATCCGGAAGCTGGGAACAAGCACGTAAAGGCTTTCACCCACCGCAAAAGATTCAATAATATTAAAATAAAAATCCTGCCTATCAAACAAAGCATCATTTTGCATTAAGGGGTATAAATCGGCCATCATTCCCGATACCAGCGGCGAATAACCCCAAGCAGAGCCAAAATCAATCATATCCGGCCCTTTTCCGGCAATAATCTCAATTTTAATTTGGTTAAGGGCTTCCCATGCGTCCGGATAATTATCAGAGTAATTTATGACTTCAATTTTTACCACAGAATTATTCTCATTATATGTATTTACCGCCTGGATCAGCTCCGATCCTGATAACTGTGAGCCAGTATAATAGACCGCAAGCTCCAAGACTTTTACCTCTGCCTCGGACGGCCGCGCGCATCCGGCAAAAGCAAATGATAACAGCAGTAGAATTAGAATGATGTGGTTTTTCATGTCGTTCTCTCCTTAATAATTTGTAGTTTTAGTGTTACTTGTAAATGTTATGATAATGCTGTTTAAAAACGCCTGTTGCTAAATCTAATGATTTTAATTTCCTTACCTCAATAATATTCTATTTCCCTACCGGAACATACTTAATAAGCAAATGGCCCTCAACCGTGGAGTCGGCCATCAAAAAAAACCGCCCATCGGGCAAAAACAATCTAATCGCTAATTCTGAATTTTTATCCATTCCTAAACGGAGATCTGCCAATGGCACACGATTTTCCATGATTCCTTTTTCTATATCTATAGCCCAAACCCCGCTATAGGGGCTAGCCAACAAAAGATCCGTATCAGTACCGCTGGACATTGTATACAAAACTTCTCCGTATGGGAGAAAAAGAGCTGGATTTGCATCTTCAATCAAGTAATTAGTTAAATCAAGCTTAACTATTTCCAGATTTTCATCTCGTCGGCTATGCATAATGTAAATATGGCCATCTTTTCCAACTGCTACCGCTCTTACTCCGCCAATGCCTAGCGATTCCAGCGTAAACTCATGTAAAAGCATTCCATCACTTGAAACAATTATTCCGTCCTGCTCCAGTGGCCATTGGATATAATAAGTCCCATCATCAAGAATCAAAAACCAGTAGGGAGAATAATATGCAGAATCTGTATAATACTCCGAAATTTCAATTGTTTTTTCAATCTGATAATTTTCATCAAGCCGCCAGATAAAATAATCTTCCTTGCTTCGTTCCGCAACGATGAGATGCATTCTTCCATAAACGTCAAAAGTATAATTGCATACCACCATTCCTTCCGGAATTTCTATATTAATCGGATTTAGCTCATCTGTGCCAATCGGCATTACATAAAATCCGAGTGCTGTTTCTAAATATATCTTTTTCCCATCCGTTTTGCAATATGAAGTGGAAAGCGGTAAATAATCCTCTTTATTTAAATGAAATTCTTCTGCATTAGTATTTAAAGGAATTGAGAGCCGTTTTAATGAATCTTCATAATTATCTTTGACCTGATCTTCGATTTCTGGATAATTCATTTCATTTTTTTCTGCAATATTATTTTCAAATATGTCAGGTGCAAACTCGTCGCTAGTCTCGTTGCTTTCATTTTGCCCACAGCCATGAAAAATAAATAAGGCTATTAATAATGCAGTAATTGATCCTTTTTTCAAAGTGAAATTTGATTTAGGCATTTTTATCTCCCTGTTAAGCTATATAAATGTATAATATATAATTTAACGATTAATGTCAACATATGCTCTCTTTTTTTATTTTCTCTTGCCGATTGCCCACATAAGAAAAAACACTTGAATATTTAGATATCTTTGTGATATACTGTCATTACAATGTCATTGCGTAACTGAGGAGAAAAACCATGTTAGCTAAAACTAAAAATATGAATATCAGAATAAACGAAGATGAGTACGACAATATAAAGCGTTTTGCCGATTTTAGCGGAAAAACAATATCGGCTTTAATGCTTGATGCGGTCAGAGAGCAAATAGATTACTGGGAAGATTTGAAAGACATCGAAGAATACGAAAAAGCAAAAGAAAACGGAACTCTTGTAACATACACAATGCAAGAAGCAAAAGAAAGACTAGGGCTTTAACATGGCTTATGCTGCCGGATTCAGCAAGAAAGCAGAAAAAGAATTGCAAAAGCTAGATAAATATCAGGCTAAGTTAATATATAATTGGGTTGCCAATAACATTGACGGGTGCAAAAACCCAAGGGCAATAGGCAAGGCTTTAACCGCAAACCTACAAGGGTATTGGCGGTATGAAGTAGGCAAGTACAGGCTTATTTGCGATATCCAAGACGATGTTTGCATAGTGATTGTCGTTAAGTAGGGCGTAGGCGTGATGTCTATATTTGATTCTTTCTTTCAATAAAACATTGTATATATGCAATTTAAGAATTATGATAGGTGCAAATGCAAAAACTCAGATAAAATAAAAGCAAATTACATATGCGACAGAAAGAGTAAATAACAATGGTGACAATAAAAAATGTGTCAAAAAAATATAAAAGAAAACAAGCATTGTACAATGTTAATTTTTCAATCGAGAAAAATCAGATTGTCGGATTGGTTGGGCCTAATGGGGCAGGTAAGTCTACCCTCATTAGGATTTTAAGCGGAATAAATGAACCTACATTAGGTAAAGTTACTTTTCAAACTGATAAGGCCGACAGCTCAAATTTTCAAATAAGCACTATTTTTGATTTTAATGGCCTTTATCCCCAATTGACTGCTTATGAAAATATCTTGCTTTTTGTAGGATTGAAAAACCCGGATATTAAAAATATTGAATCGGAAGTTGATATTGCCTTAAATGATATGCAGTTGGCAGAGTGGAAAAACAAACGAGTCAAAGAATATTCAAAAGGTATGCTCCGGAAATTGACCATTGTCAGGGCGACAATTACGAACCCGGACATATTGATTATGGACGAACCCTTTGATGGATTAGACATTGAAAGCCACCGCTTTGTTATTCAGTATCTCAAGAAATGGGTGACGGAAGCAAATCGATGTATTTTGGTTTCATCACATAATATGTCGGATATTGAGGAGGCTTGCACAAAATTTGTGATGATAAATCAAGGAAATATTGTGATAGAAAAGCAAATAACTGATTTAAAAAAAGAAGGTTTTCAATTTTTGAAAATCCGATTATTGCATCCATATAATAAAGACGATTTAGAAAAAGCATTAAAGATGAAAATTGAATCCGGAAATATGGAAAATGAAATATTTATATATTGCAATGAAAAATCAGTATCTGATATTATTAGCAAGCTTTGCAAAGAACACTTTGAGATTTGTGAAGTAATTAAAGAATGTACGAACTTAGAAGACATATACATAAAGATGTTAAAGAATTGAATCATGATTCGCGATTATTTTAAAGGAGCAGCGTTAACAACATGAAAGTTTTGATAAAGAATGAATTTAGGTTATGTTTTAGAACGATCGGCATAGTTCTCTTTTTGGCTTTATTCGGCGGTATTCCGATGCTGCTTTTATCGATGGCGGAAGTCAATTCTATAAATGACACCAGTGTCATTAACAATCTGCTTCGGTCAAGCCTCATCTTTTTGCCAGCGATGTTAATTCCGCTAATTGGGACAGCGGTATTTCAAACATCATTGAATGAAGAGCGGAAGAATAGAATCTTAAACATATTGCTGGCAGATGGGGTTAAGCCTAATACGATTTGGGTAAGCAAGATGGCCGCAAGCATAACCATCGCATATGGAATATCCCTTTGTTCATTAATAATATCAATCTTATTTATCAGGGTATCACATGGCATTTTGATAAACTTAGATTTGGAGTCTATTTTAATGCTGTTATTTGTTGTGCCTGTTATTTCTATCACTTTCTTTAGCATTATTGGGACAATAATGTGGTATAGCAAACAAGGTATGTTTTTTGCGGGTTTGCTGCCTTTGGTTTCTTACATGGGCATACTATATCTTAATGTTTACCTTATCGAAAATAATAAATCAATTAACGCTGCGATGATTTTATTGCTTGCGCTTCTTTCCCTCGCAGTTTTTTTAGTCTGCATGATAATAGCAAAAAAAGTCAAGAAAGAGCATATCGTAAATATGTCAATGTAAAGTCATTACTCGTTCATTAAGTAATTTGTGATTTCTGATATAATCGGCAAAACTCTCATAACTTTGCGCTAACAGGTGCTTTTGAAAGAAAATCGTTAAGGTTTACATTAGCGAATAACTCTTTGAGTTTGCTACGCACAGCTTCTGCATCACTATGTGTTGTGTCAACAATAATTAATTTTGATTTTGCCCTAGTACAAGCCACATAATGGTTATTGATATGAGATGGTTCAACCTTGCCGTAATGTGCATAATCCTCTAAAAATATAACTGCTTGGTCAAACTCAAGTCCTTTTGATTTGTGGATAGTCATTGTACAATGCAACGGTAAATCCATACTTACCGAAACGATATACTTCTCATCATTTATAGTTTCAAACAGTTTGCTAACATTTTCGTCAGAAGTATCTGCTGACACATAGCCAAATAACTGAGATATTAACTTAAACTTCTCGCGGAAATTCTGCTCATCATCATGAACTTTTGCAATGCCTATTAAATGTTTTTTAATCATATTTGCAGTCTTGTTTTCTACATCGCCCTCGGCGGGAACTTCATTGATAAAGTCAAAAACTGTAAAGTCATTTAACAAGATGAATCTTGCAATAGCCATATATAGCCAAGCCGTCTTTGTTGTGATGTCTTCTATAGGAGCAGTCGGTATGTAAATAAAATCAATACCTGCTTGCTTCAATATTCTTGAACCACAAAGAGAAGATTCTTTTGCAAAGTACGATTTCTTATCATAATTTCGCAATAAGGCAGAGGATTTGTTTTTGTCGAGCAAACTAACTACTACATCAGCCCAATTATCGGTATTCCTGTCAACTATAAAAATTTCCTTCCTATTTGCGGACTTTTCATAAAGGTCAGCGGTATTGGCGAACAACAAATTAGAGTAGTTTTGAATACTCTTACATGAACGGTGGTTTTCGGTCAGCATAAAATGCTTAAAAGTACTATCTTTAGTTATACTAACAAATAAATCTGGCTTTGCACCACGCCATCTGTATATCGACTGCTTATCATCACCAACTAAAAAAGTTCGTATGCCTAAATTATTACATATATACATAAACAAGTTGTGCATTTCACCATCACAATCTTGATATTCATCAATGTATATACCAAAATACTTTGCCTGTAAAAATAATCTGCAAGCCTCTGATTTTTTTACAATATCCAATGCTAATTCAAAAATAAAGTTTTTTGGACTTTTCATATGATTGTTACAAGGATTTTCTTTACGACACTTGCCGAGTATGCCTTTGGATTGTATATTTTCAATTCCACTATTAAGACAAAAATCTCTTTTTCCTTCATAGTCTGTGTCCAAGTCCTTATCAAACTCTTTTCCGTATACATCTTTCATAAACGGCTTAATAATTTCCTCGATAGCAAAACTGTTATTTGTCCCTATGAAGTTTTGCGAAACATCAACAACAAGGCGGTCGCGAATTTCTTGCGCCGCTTTAATAGTAAACGTAATTGCTGCAATAACTTTGTGAGTTTTATTCCGCTCCAAATCATAGACTATTTTTGAAACCATAGTGCGTGTTTTTCCTGTTCCGGCGCTTGCGCTAACCACAATATTGCCATCATGCTTTACAATTTCTGTTTGTTGTTTAGATAGTGAGATTCCGTTAATTACTAGCTCGCCACAGTTGACTTGTGTTGTTCTCATTCTTGCACCGCCTTTAGGCAAGCAAAATTATAATCGCTATAGATTTTGTCACAATCTTCCTTTTCGAGCTTGCTCACCAATTCAACCATGTTATGTTGTTTTGATTTTTGAAGATGCTCGACTGGGTTAGCTTTGGTCAACTCAACAAGCCTCTCACCCAAACACTCATACAAATCTTCTTCCAAACCAACACAAGAAAGGTGAATCTCGTAGTTTGTGCGAATTTTATCAAGAATATTTTTGTTTTGCGTATATTGACTTTTCTTTACATCATTTGTATTTTCGGAAAGAGTTTTTTCAACATTCAATAGGATACGATTACTTTTATCACTTTCAACAGTGAATAATTCTACTAACCCATTCACTCTTGAAAATCCTGCCGTTTGATAAGCAACTGGATTTGATTTTGGGATTTTGAAGATGTCATTATCAGTCTTCACAACGCATTTTATTCCCAATTTGCACAATATATCTGCGTATATCTTAAATCCAATACCTTCAACAGAAACTAAGCACACGCCTTTAGATTCATAATATGGATCTTTTTCAGATAAAACCCTCTCAAACAAAATACACTCAGATTCTCCCTCAACCAAAAGAACCTTATCGGCAAAAATAGCCTCAGATAAAGAGCGATTGAGTTTCTTTTTCACCTTACTCCATTCATCAGGAACATGATAAAACTCGCTTCCGCTAATAATTTTATCACTATTATAAATCCGCACTAAATTAACATCGTCCATATCATTAAGAATGAATGGCGAATGCGTGGAGATAAAAAGGTAATTGAGCATATTATTGTTAGCATCTGCATTGAAAAGAAAATATGATAATGCAGATTGCATTGATTTGTGTAAATGCGTTTCGGGTTCTTCTATTAAAAATAAATTAATTTTTTTATCGGCTGTATTTTCAGCAAGGATATTATAAACAGAGTATGCTACAAGTTTCTTTCGCCCTTCACCCTGAGTTGGATATTCTCCTGTTTCGCCGTCCTTGTGAATATAAGGAACAATATTGGAGTAAAGAGAGCTTATTGCAAAGTCTGATTTTATAGAGATAGATATATCCTCCTTTCGCATTTTCTTATATGAGGGTGTCAATTTGCCTTCAAAACTTTTAACTCCTGATAGTTTGGATATTTCAGCATTAATTTCTTCAACTTTCTTTTCGATTGCCAATTCTGCTTCCCTATCCTCATCAATATGAGCTTCATCTTTTTTTACAAGAGTGCTTATATTTTTCTTAAAAAGGTTATTTAGGTCTATATAAGAATTGATATAGTAGACTTGGAAAATTGAATCAAGCTCTACAAAACCACCGCTAGTTGACTTCATTTCAACCAACTTATTTTCATCGCAACCCCATTTAAGAATAATGTCGCCACGGCTTTCCTGTTCATCATACTCCGCAGTCAGTTTTATGAATACGGTAGTATCCCCACTACCTATATTGCCTTTCAATTTTGCGCGTAATTTATCTGTATCAATGTGTTTATCACCTATATCAATAGTAGCTGTAATTTCAATAGGTGTAGAAATTCTGCGCTTAAAATAATCCGAATCAACAAGGTCATTTCTACGCATATCACGGTCGAACAAGTATCTGATGGCACATAACAAATTGGTTTTACCAATATCATTCATACCGAAAAATACATTTTTGTTTTGCAAATCAACAGAAATATCTTCAAAGTTCCTAAAATTTTTAATTGCCATAGAAGTAAATATCATTATGAGCCTCCTTTGCAAGCATAACTACATTACTTGCCATGAATCTTTAGTTTAGCTTGTCATCATCTTACACGTTGGTATATTCCTAACTTTAATTTTCAACGAACGCTCAATCGTACTTTTTGCATTTCAAGAATACAATTTCTAATTCTCTCAAATTTGTCGGTATAGCCAAAGCAATCCGCAACGGTACGTTCAAAACTTAGTCTATCCTCTTGTTGATATTCCTGTACTGTTGTCATAATTTTACGTCCAAGCAATGGCTTAAATGCTTTGAGGATTTGTGTAGCTTCGGTTTTTGATAAGCGACGTGGGTCAAGCACTAAATTTTTCTTCGTGTTTTCTGCCCTATTATCTAATGCACCAAGCCCTTTTGGAAACCCTGTTGCTTCTGCATAAAATATGCTAATAATAGAATTAAAAAGCGCATGACACAGAGCAATGTCTACATCTTCCGCCAGCGGATTAAAACCAATAGCTCGTTGATTAATTTTTGCTGGCTTATCGAGCAACCCGTAAAAAATTCGGCGTTCTGGGTTCATTCCTGTGAACAGCCTAATATCTTGACTTCCCGACAACTTTTCTCCACTAAGATTTTGCCAAAATACTTCCTTGTTGGGTACAGATTGATTTATCTGCCCTTTGTAGCGATTTATCCAATCTAGGGTTTTCTTGTGTCCAAGAGCAGAAAGTTCCTCAATTGTTTTGCCACAGACAAAGGCAGGAACATCCGCTGCTGCAGACAGATATTCGCAATCTTTAGCACTCTTAAAAATGCGTCCGATATATTCGCTGTCAACATCATCTATATTTCGCAGATAGTAAATTTCGTCTTGCCCTGTTTTCATTCCACGGAAAACATCAAATAACTCTGTAACGGGACAAAGAATATCCTTAAAATCCGAAAGCCAATCAACATCATAGAAAAAAGAATTTAAGGCGATATTCATTTCAAGCAAACCATCTATTTTTCCAAGCGTGTAATGTCTAAAAGATAACAGGCTTGGCTCAATGGCAGTTTGTAATTTTATAGAATCAACAATTATAGCTGTGTCGTTTTCTGAAATTTCTGCCAATGGTTTATGGATTAACCCAAAGCAAATTTTTTGATTTGTTTTGGGTGCTTGAACGGTGGATTTCTTCCTCATAAATAACATAAGAGTGACAACATCAGCGTTGTCAAACCACTTCCCACTTCCGCTTGCGACAATACACTCAACGTCATAATAATAATTTAAGACATGAAAAAATTCCCGCCCTGCTAATGTGCCAAGCCAAGAGTTTGATGTTATAACGGCTACGCTTGCATTATCGACAAGCGATTTATGAAGATGAAGCAATATAGCCTGATATAGGTCAGCTCTCCCCGAAAGGCTTGTGCCAATTTCTGCTCGAACATTCTCAATTATTTTTGCAATATAATTGCTTTCTTCACGCCCCTCTTGGTCGAAAGCAACGAACGGCAAATTAGAAATAACGCTACCCCATTTAGGAAGATTATAGATTACCTTTTCGCCGTTAGCAGGGTCGGTAATTTCTACTTTTTTATTCTCTTGAATATCAAAGGCATTTGAGCGGAACAGCAAGCTGGGCAAGTTTATTGCAGTTGCTCTTGTCATAGCGATATTCGATACCTGCAAAGGGAATGAATGTTTATCGGCAGCATAAGTGGTTGCAAATGCTTTTTCGATTCCAATAGCAGCTTCTTTTGTATCAAGTATTGTTTTGGCAATAGTGCCTGTACCACAACATGGGTCTATTGCAGGAGCAGTTAAATCCAAAATCCCCGATTTGACAAGTATTTCAGCCAATTTTGGGGGAGTTGTAAATACGCCTGAAACATTCCGCTTGAATTGGGTTACGCTGTTTTCAAGCACGGACTGCAAAGCAGTTTGCGAAATTTGAGCCAATCCATTTTCAGACAGAAACGCATTGTAATCTGTTAAATCTATCCATGTTGATGTTGGTAGAAGTTCACCGAAAGGCACAGATTCAAAAATATTGAAAAAGTCACACTTGTCAGTAATTTCTTCAAATATTTTCAGAGCATCTATAGGAAGAGTAAGCTCGGAAATTCTCTCAACAGCTATAGCTGGATTATGGTTGCCTTTAATCATATGAGCAAAAGTTATTTTGTTAATCCAGTTTAAGAGTATAAATTTTGCATATACCGAAAATTTATCCGTACCGTCAAATCTATATTCTTTTTCAACCCTCCGCCACCAGTGCGAAATATGTGATACAATCACAGTATTTTTAACGCTTTCCGCTTGAATATGTTCGGCAGTTATATCCTTATTCCGTCCTATAATTTCTGTCAAAACAGTATCTGTAATAATGTCACCTATTCTTGCAGGACGCAATAAACCATCGGTAAAATATCCATTAAGGAAGAACAGCACCTTGTAAAGCATATCTTCCCATGTACTCCTAAAAAGAGAAACATCGTCCCGATTTTTAATCGGCGATAATGGTGTATGAGGATTAAAGTTCTGCATTTTCTCCCAACCCTCATCTGTTTTGATATACAAAACACAGTCAGAGAAATTCCAAATAACACAGCTATTCACACCAAGAACATCAGCTTTACGCCAAGCGTCGGCGATAAAAGCTGAATCAGTAATTGGAACATCAGGCATTTTCACTTCCCAACCTTGTAATACTTGAGTTCGGGCGGTATCGCCGTACACAAAAACATCAGGGAACATTCTCTTTTTCCCTGTGTTAAGCGTGCTTTCGCCACCGATTGATTTTATTTTCCAAGTGTTTCGCTTGACAATTGAATCCATCAATTTGATGAGTTCAATAGTTTCACTTCGCTCGTTATTTACTTTCGCAAAATGTGGCATACAATCACACTCCAAACCCATCAATTAAAGGGCTAATAAATATATGTTCCTTTGTGCTTTCAGAAATTGAAAACCACGCATTACGCAAGCGTTTCTTGGCTACATCTATGTAGTCTATCTCGCCACGCTTGAATAAGGCAACATCTTCATTTTTTTCGATACCAATAAAATTTCTACCCTCCAACAAAGCCGAAACCAAAAACGAACCACTCCCACAAGTGTTGTCAAGAATGACATCGCCCACTTTTGAATATGTGCGAATTAAATATCGTCCAAGTTCTATAGGTTTTTGTGTTGGATGAAGGACTTCGCCCTCGGATTCCGCCGTTTTGACATAGATAATATCGGTAGGGTAGCGTTCGCCGTTGCTTTGGACACGCACAGGCTCGAAATCGCCATAACAACCACTTAACTGATTTTTCCTAACGCCCTTATCGTAAGCTACTCCTTGTGTCATTTGTGGATTATAGGTTGGCTGTTTTTGATAAAAAATGCAAACATCTTCGTGCTTGCGAAGAGGTTGCTTTTTTGCGTTCAAAAAATTTGTGGGCTTTGACTTTTCCCAGACCCATTTATACTTAAACAACCTTTCTTGGCTAAGGATTAATTTTGCTGTAAATATTCCATGTGAAGTTAGCGCAATTACACCATTCGGTTTAATAATACGGAGATACTGCATCCATAGCCTGTCAAGGGGAACATAGCTATCCCACGCATTTTGTGTCATGCCATATGGCAAATCACAAAGCACCATATCAATGGATTTGTCGGGTATGTCTTTCATTTTTTCAAGACAGTCAGCTTCAATTACGCGATTCAAAAGGTTTTCTATACCGTTTACGGTTGTACGTTCACGCAAAGGCGGCATAGTAGCCATCGTCACGGAAAAATCAATCTTCATCTGGTCAATATTAATGTTCGCATTTTGAGTTGCCCTATTAGCAATAGCCATTATGTACACCTAACTTTCTGCTAAGAATGATTTCAATCTTCGCAAGATAATTCCATAATATGATCAAGTTTTTTATCTCCAGTAATTTGAATAGCTTGTATAGCAAACTCCCATATCAATCATCTCGACTTCAGCTAAATTTATGCATATTATGTATAGTAAATTATACCACAATCCATTCGGAAATATAAGATATATTTATGAGATTTCAAAAATATTTGGCGAAGAGGATATAAGGCTTATCTTAATAACAAAGATATTTTTGAGGGTTGCTGCTTTTGGCTATTTACAGGTCATATTATATCTAATGTTTATCATATCGTAAATATGTCAATGTAAACTCCTGATGTTGCATTTTCCCCAAGCTTCCGCTATATTATAGATTATGTATAACCGCGTCAAAACCTACATCGGGCAAAACCAGATGATAACTCCGGGTGACCACGTCATTGCCGGAGTATCGGGGGGGGCGGATTCCGTCTGCCTTTTTTTTATGCTGCTTGCCCTCAAAAAAGAAATTCCTTTTACAATGCGTGTCGCCCATATCAATCATATGTTGCGTCAGGAAGCAAGTGGAGATGAAGCTTTTGTCATTGATTTATGCCTTAAGCACGGGATTGAGTACCGAATTTTTGCCAAGGACATAAAAAAATATGCCCATGAGCAGGGATATTCACTTGAGGAGGCAGGGCGGGAATACCGCTACCAATGTTTCCGGGAAATGCTAGATGAAGCCGGGGCGGGGAAAATCGCTGTCGCCCACCATCAGGATGACCATGCCGAAACGATTATTTTTAACCTGTTCCGCGGCAGCGGCTTAAGGGGCCTTAGCGGAATCCGCCCGGTCAGGAACAATATTATCCGCCCGCTCCTTTGCCTTAACCGGAAAGAAATCGAGCAGTATTTGGAAATAAATAACATCACCTGCCAGACCGACAAAACCAACGCCGATGATATTTATACCCGCAACCATATCCGCCAGCACATCATGCCTTTTGCCGCCGGGGTGAATAAAAAGGCCGTCAAGCATATGGCAAAAACCGCTGAATTGGTCTGGGAAGCTGAAAGCTTCCTTATTAAGCATACCGAAAAGGCTTTTTTGGAATGTGTTGATTTTTTCCCCGGCCAAATAAAAATAAATCTTATCAAACTAGATGAACAGGATATAATTATAAAAAAGCGGATTTTGCTAATGGCGGTTGAAAAGCTTTTGCTTTCTCTTCCCAAAAGGCGCGTGAATATATCAGCAAGCCACATCGACAGCTTAATTGGGCTTAAGATTTCCGGCGGAAGCCAAAGAATCAGTTTGCCCGGCGGATTAATCGCCCTAAAAGAATATGACACTCTTGTCATAAAAATAGAAGAAAAGGAGTTAATTGAGTTTAAGCATAAAAATGCTCCTGTCCTTTCCTACAAAATAAATTTAGGCGAGCCAAAGCAGAAAATCCCGGATTTAGGGGCAATATCGTGCCGGATTTTTGAAGCGGACACGCTTGGGCTTCCTGATTTATGTGCCGGAAAACTAAGCGTTGATGAGCTGGCAAAAATTTTTCCCCAAAAAATATATACGAAATGGTTCGACTATGATAAAATAACATCGTATGCCCTCTTCCGGCAAAGACTGGCGGGTGATTACCTTATCATTAACCGGAAAGGGCAGCACAAAAAATTAAAGGATTACCTGATTAATGAAAAAATTCCGAAAGCAAAGCGGGATAAAATGCTCGTCCTTGCCGATGAATCCCACATTATTTGGGTGCCGGGTTTTCGCATTAGCGAGTTTTACAAGGTCACCAATGAAACAAAGACGATTTTAGAGGTCAAATTATCATTAGCAAAAGAGGAAAATTAAATGCCAGAAAAAATTAAGATACTGTTATCAGAAGCGGAAGTCGATCAGCGAATCCACGCAATTGGCGAGGAAATCAGCCGGGATTATGCCGGGAAGCAAGTACATCTTGTTTGTGTTTTAAAAGGCGGCGCATTTTTTATGTGCGAGCTGGCGAAACGAATCTCGATTCCGGTTTCACTTGACTTTATGTCGGTTTCAAGCTACGGCGGCGCGACCAGTTCCAGCGGGATAGTACGGATTGTCAAAGACCTTGATGAATCAATCGATGGAAAAGACGTAATTGTTGTTGAGGATATTGTTGATTCCGGCCGGACCTTGAATTATCTGCTGTCCCTTTTAAAAGAGCGGAAGCCAGCCAGCTTAAGGCTTTGCACTTTGCTTGACAAACCAACGCGGCGGGTCGAAGCGGTTCAGGTTGACTATACCGGATTCCCGATCCCGGATAAATTCGTGGTTGGTTATGGCCTTGACTTCGACCAGAAATATCGTAATTTGCCTTACATCGGCGTTGTTGAATTTGAATGACAAAAACGATACTTAATTTCTATAATATATAAGTCTGCAAGCACAAATTTGCAGATAGAAGGAGTAAATTTTGACTAATAATAGCGGTAAGAATTATAGTGTATATTTTTTCATTGTTATCGGGCTGGTTTTTCTCGCCACCTGGATTGGTTCGCAAAATAGCACCGAAGGTGATTTCACCCGCGGCGAGCTTAGGCAGGCCCTAAATAGCGGCGAGGTCGTCAGTGTCCAGATCCAGCCGTACCAGCAGACCCCGACCGGGGAAGTGCGGATTCTTCTGCGCGGCGGCCAGCGCAAAATTTTGTATGTGACTGATGTCCAAGAAATTGAGCAGTTCATTATCAGCTATGACATGAACCCCGATATCCTTAAAGTCCCGTCAGACAGCTGGTTTCTTAACAGTATTCTGCCGATTTTGCTTGCCGTCATCATCATTGCCTTTTTCTTTGTCATGATGAACAACCAAAATGCCGGGAATAGCGGCAACCGGATGATGAACTTTGGCAAAAGCCGGGCCCGTCTTGCGGACAGCGATGGAAAAATTACCTTGGAAGATGTCGCCGGGCTTAAGGAAGAAAAAGAAGATCTGGAAGAAATCGTTGAATTTTTAAAAGAGCCAAAGAAATTTGCCGCCCTTGGCGCAAGAATACCGAAAGGAATTTTGCTTGAAGGAGCCCCGGGAACTGGCAAGACCCTGCTGGCTAAAGCAATTGCCGGAGAAGCCGGAGTTCCATTTTTTACCATTTCCGGATCGGACTTTGTGGAAATGTTCGTTGGCGTTGGTGCTTCCCGCGTCCGTGATTTATTTGATGAAGCAAAGAAAAATGCCCCCTGCATTATTTTTATTGATGAAATAGATGCCGTTGCCAGACGGCGCGGCACAGGCCTTGGCGGCGGCCATGATGAAAGAGAGCAGACTCTTAACCAGCTTTTGGTTGAGATGGACGGTTTTGGGGTTAATGAAGGAATTATTGTTCTTGCGGCCACTAACCGTGTTGATATCCTTGACCCGGCTATTTTGCGTCCCGGCCGTTTTGACCGGAAAATCAGCGTCAACCGCCCTGATATTGGCGGACGTGAGGATATCCTCAAAATCCACGCGCGGAATAAACCTCTTGCCGAAGATGTGGACCTAAAGCAGGTTGCGCAGACGACCGCCGGATTCACCGGGGCAGATTTGGAAAACCTGCTCAATGAAGCGGCGATTAAAGCCGCCAAGCAAAACCGCGCCTTTGTCATCCAAGAAGATATCAAGCAATCGTTTATTAAGGTCGGCGTTGGAAGTGAAAAGAAAAGCCGGGTCATCAGCGAAAAAGAAAAACGGATCACGGCCTATCATGAAGCCGGGCACGCGATTCTTTTCCATGAGCTTCCTGATGTCGGTCCGGTGCATATCATCTCCGTCATTCCGACCGGGCCTAGTGCGGCGGGTTATACAATGCCGCTGCCTGAGCGGGACGATGTCCATCTGACCAAAGGAAAAATGGAACAGGAAATCATGGTCAGCTTAGGCGGCCGGATTGCCGAAGAACTGGTTTTTAATGAAATTACTTCCGGAGCAGTTGGCGACATCAAACGGGCGACTGCTTTTGCCCGGAATATGGTCACGAAGTTTGGTATGTCAGAAACAATCGGGATGATAAATTACTCCGATGAAGATAACGAGGTTTTCATTGGCCGCGACCTTGCCCATGCGAAAAGCCATTCTGATGACATGGCTTATGAAATTGACAAAGAGGTCAAGAACATTATTAGCAATTGTTATGAAAAAGCCCGCGAAATCATCAGTAAACGCCGTGACATCCTTGACAGCTGTGTTGAAATGCTGATGGAAAAAGAGCGGATTTCCCGTGAAGAATTTGAAGCATTATATGATCCGGTATAGGGAGTTAGGAACTAGGTATGGATTTCAGTAAAAGCTTTCGTGCCGAGCAAAGCAATCATTATATATCAACAATGCGCCCGCTTTTTAATCGCCGTGCGCTTTTTAGCGACTTGACCGAAGATTTTGTTTCGCCGATGGAGCCGAACAAATTTGCCCAGGTCACGATTAAATTCCGGACCGAAAAAGACAATGTGGACAGTGTTTATCTATGTACTGATTCAGATAAATTATTAATGGCCAAATCATTAACCAATGATTTATTTGATTATTATGAAATTGAAGTTCAGTTAGAAGATACCCCATTTACTTATTATTTTGAAATTCATGCCGGGAAAATAACTTGCTTTTATGATCGCAGGGGCGTGGCTTTAGAGCTTAAGCCCCATTTTATGATGCGGATTATCCCCGGGTACAAAACTCCGGATTGGGCAAAAGGGGCGGTGATGTACCAGCTTTATGTTGACCGTTTTTATAACGGCGATCCCGCAAATGATGTCCTTAGCGGCGAGTATGAATATGTTGGCGGGCGGGTTACGCAAATCACGGACTGGCACAAATACCCCGCAACAACAGGGGCTGCCGGAGTCCGTGAGTTTTATGGCGGCGATTTGCAGGGTGTCCTTGATAAGCTTGATTATCTGGAAGATTTGGGCATTGATGTTATTTATTTTAATCCGCTGTTTGTTTCGCCGTCCAACCACAAATACGACATCCAAGATTATGACAGCATTGACCCTCATTTTGGCAAAATAGTCTATGATGAGGGCGAGCTTTTGCCGGAGGGCGAAAAGGAAAATCGCTTTGCTTCCCGCTATATCAACCGGGTTACGAACAAAGCCAATTTGGATGCCAGCAACTTGCTTTTTGCCAAAGTGGTCGAGGAAGCGCATAAAAGAGGAATGAAAGTAATCCTTGACGGTGTCTTTAACCATTGCGGCTCTTTTAACAAATGGCTGGACCGCGAGCGGATTTATGAACTGGCCTCCGGTTATGAAAAGGGGGCTTATATCGATGCAAATAGCCCTTACCGCAATTATTTTGATTTTAAAGGCAGCAATAACTGGCCTTATAACGGAACTTATGACGGCTGGTGGGGTTTTGACACTTTGCCCAAGCTTAATTATGAGGGTTCACAAGAACTGTTCCATTATATTATGAATGTCGCTGCCAAGTGGATGTCTCCGCCTTATAATGCCGATGGCTGGCGGTTAGATGTCGCTGCTGATTTGGGGCATTCGCCGCAGTACAACCACAATTTCTGGAAAGAATTCCGTAAAACTGTAAAACGTGCCAATCCCGACGCGATTATCCTAGCCGAGCATTATGGCTGCGCGGCAGAGTGGCTTAACGGTGATGAATGGGACACCGTGATGAATTACGATGCCTTTATGGAACCAATTACTTGGTTTCTCACCGGAATGCAAAAACATAGTGACGACTACCGGGAAGACCTGTTTGGAAATGCGGATTTTTTCTGGGATGCAATGCGTAACCATATGGCAATTTTTTCGATGCCATCTTTGCTTGTTTCCATGAATGAGCTTTCAAACCATGACCATTCACGTTTTCTTACCCGGACAAACAAAAAAGTCGGCCGGACGAACAATCTTGGCCCGGAGGCGGCTAACGAAGGCATAAATAAAGCAATCATGCGTGAAGCGGTCGTCATGCAAATGACCTGGCCCGGCGCGCCGACGATTTATTACGGTGATGAGGCTGGCCTATGCGGTTTTACTGACCCTGATAACCGCCGGGCATATCCGTGGGGCAGGGAAGACCATGTTATGATTGCTTTCCACCGGGAAATGATCCGCATTCACAAAGAAAACAAGGAGTTTTTGACTGGCTCGCTTAAGCCGCTGGAGGGAAATAACAATCTTCTGGCTTATGCCCGCTTTAACTTAAATGACGTTTCTGTCATAATTATCAATAATAATAATTATGAAGCCGGGAAAGAAGTCACCGTTTGGCATCTTGGCGTACCCCGGCAGGCAATCATGAAGCGGTTAATCCTTACCGATGAAGCTGGCTTTAATCTTGAAAGCATTGACTATCATGTGATGTCCGGAAAAGTGACCGTTGTCATGCCCGCATTTTCGGCGGCAATTTTTCGTTACCAGCAAGAAGAAAAGCCGGAAAAAGGCCGGGCTAAAAAAGTATTTTACGCTGGAGAAAGGCAAAACTAGCGCGTTTGACAATTTACCTAAACAAAGCTATAGTATTTGTATGAGCCCCTTTAAATTACCAAAAACCAAATCTTATCTGATGATAGCCTTGGCCGCGTTTTTTTTCTTGGTGATATTTGTTATATCCCTTAATCTTCAAGGCTTTTCCCGGATTGCTTTGCTTACGGCCGGCTTAGTTTTTCTTGTTGCCGCCTTTATTATTTATTTGCGAAAACAGCTTGATTTGGAAAACCAGAACCGGATTCTCGATAACCAAAATAAAGTCTTATATGAGCAAATCGTTGATTTAAATGACCAAAGCGCAAGAATGAAGCTCCTCATTTCAACTGCTCCCGGCCTGTTAGTAGAAAATTTTGATGAAACAAACCAAGTCCGGATCGAGGGAAATATTGCCGCCCGCTTTGGCTTAAGCCCCGGCTTGATGGAAAAGGAAGCATTCCTCAAATTAATCCATCCCTCTGATTTTATCAAGCATATTATCAATTATGGCAAAATGGCTGACCGGATTAAGAATAATCTCACCGAAATCCGGGAAGAGCTTAGGCTTAAGGTCGGCGAAGATGATTATATCTGGACGGAATGTTTTTATTCTACCCTAAAATCAAGTGATGGGGTTGAAAGGGTGGTTTGCACTTTTTATGACATCAACGAGCAGAAAAGGAAAATCACCGAACATGGCAATATTATCCAAAGTTTAAGCAACCAATATAATACTTTGATTATTGTTGATCTGGTCAAAAATAGCTATGGGGTCATCAAAGATGAAAGAGGCCTTGAGCAGCGGATTCCGGAAAAAGGCGAATATGACAGGCTGAACCGGATTTTTTTTGGCACAAGGGTTTCAGCTGATGGCAGATATTCGTTGATTGAACAGCTGACAATTGAAAATATTGTCGCCCATCTTTCACCGTCAACTCCGGTTATGGAAATAGAATACAAAAGAAACCTTGAAAAAAATATGGAAGAACGCTGGGAGCGGCTGACTGTTGTTGAAGTCGCCGAGGAAGGCGTTAATGCGACAATGGCAATGCTTTGCATTAATGACATTACCGAGCAGAAAAGAGAAGAAATCAGGAATCGCCAGATTATCCAAGACGCAATGCTGGCGGCGAACCAAGCCAATAATGCCAAGAGTGATTTCCTCTCACGAATGTCCCATGATATTAGGACCCCGTTAAACGCGATTATTGGAATGTCAGGAATTGCCAGCAAGAATTTAAACGATGCCTTGCGGCTTAGGGACTGCCTAAAGAAAATTGATACCGCCAGCAAGCATCTTTTGGATCTGGTTAATGAAGTTCTTGACATGAGCAGGATTGAAAGCGGCCGGGTGACAATTATCACAGAAGAAATCAAGTTGGACGAAATGATAAAAAATATTCACTCGATTGTTGAAAATCTGGCGGAACAGCGTAAACATTCCCTCGTTTTTGAAGCAGGCGAGCTTAAGAATCCGCTTGTCCTTGGCGATCCGTCCCGCATCCAGCAGGTCTTAATGAATCTTTTGTCAAATGCGGTAAAATACACCCCCAATGGCGGAAAAATATCTTTTACGGCCAAGGAACAGGTTGAGGAAGGAAACTTTAGCTCATACAGTTTCATAATTGAGGATAATGGGGTCGGAATGACGCCGGAGTTTATTGCCGAGCTTTATGAACCCTTTAGCCGGGTTGATGATTCACGGACCAGCAAAATAGAGGGAACTGGCTTGGGAATGGCAATCGTTAAGAACCTGATTCATTTAATGAATGGGAATATCCATGTTGAAAGCAAGGTTGGTTCAGGCTCGAAGTTCACCGTGACGCTTACGCTTAAGCGTCTCGAACAGACAAACAATGATACAAAAGAAGATGGTGAAATGATAACGGACTTTACCGGAAAACGGATTTTGATGGTTGAAGACAATGAGTTAAACATGGAAATTGCCGTTGACTTATTAGAAATGACAGGGGTTACGGTTGAAACCGCTGAAAATGGCCTTATAGCCCTCAAAATGATTGAAGAATCGACCCTTAATTATTATGACCTTATTTTTATGGATGTCCAAATGCCGGTCATGAATGGTTATGAAGCGGCGCAAAATATCCGCAAGCTAGCTAGGGGCGACAGCGAAAGTTTGCCGATAATTGCTGTTACCGCCAACGCTTTCATCGAAGATATCCAAAAAACCAAAGAGGCCGGAATGAATGACCACGTCGCAAAACCAATCAGTTTTGCGCAAATGCTTCAAGCAATGAACGCATATATCCGTTAAATCCAAAAAACTTTAGTTTTTAATAGAAAAGTTTTAATTTTCACTAGAAACCCTAAACTTTTTCCGCAAAAAGCCGAAATATAAGTTGAAAGAATTAAATACTTTCAACTGCTTTGAAAGGAGCAAGGATAATGATACAAAACCTCCCATAATGTGCGTCTTAGATTTCGAATCTAGGACGCACATTTCAATTCCTGCGAATTTCGTTGCGACTTATTCTATTCAACTTCAACAAAACTTCTCATGATATCAGCAACACTAAAAATAATATCGTTCGGTACTTTTTCAATAAATTCAGCTTTACGGACATTTATATCAAGAATTTTCGCTTGGTCACACATAATGACACCGCTTGTTTTAGTCCGGTCATCAAGTTTTGGCTGGATAGGCATATCTCTATCCGTATTAGTAATAGGGCAGACCATTGCCGCAGACTTTGTAAAATCATTAAAAGTATTATTGCTAATCACTAAAGCAGGTCTGCGTCCCTTTTGCTCATGTCCTGCTTGTGGGTCAAGATTCAGCCAAATAATATCTCCTTGCCTTGCTTTATATGGCATTAAAATACCTCATTTCCGACAGGCCCGCCTGTATTCCATTCCTCAAAGGCATACTCGCCATCAAAATTGGCAAGCCTTTCTTTAAGGGTTTTGTGCCTAGCTTTATCGGCTTTATTAATAATAATCCTGTCCAGTTCGGCTAAAATTTGCACTTCTTCATTTTCCCGAAGCTGTGCAATATCCAAAATCACTTTAGGCAGTCGAATCGCCCCACTATTGCCCCATTTTTGAATTGTAGAATACATATAATCAACTCCTTCCTTTAATTATAGTATACACATTGTAGAAACATAAATCAATGGTAAAAACAACTATTTTTTTCAAGTTCTATTTGACAAGCAAGAAAGCTTATGATAAACTTTACTTAAACATTTAAGTAAAGGAGAATTAATAATGAAAAATAAAATCGCCATATCTTTATGCCTAATCCTATTTACCAGTCTTTTTGGGGCTTGCCAGGCGGCAAATGGAACATCTGAAACAGCTGGAACTACTGCGCCAGTTAATGAAGCAAGTGCCGTCCAGGCCGAACAGCAGGTAGAAAGCAGCTTCACCGTCACATTTTATGATGGAGACGCAGTCCTTGCTACGGAAGAAGTAGGAAGCGGGGAGCTTGTTACAGAGTTCTTGCCCGAAAAAGATGGCAGCAATTTTGTTGGCTGGTTCTCAACGCCTTCGAAAAATCACTATTTCAATTTTGAAAACCTAATCACCGAGGACACATCAGTTTTTGCCGGATTTTCGTTTTTTGAAGAGGACACAAGGGAATTTTTCATCGTTGGCAGCGGCAAGAGTTCTCTCTTAGTCCAAAGCGGCTGGGGTGCTACGGTTACTGACGAGATGAAATTAACTAAGGCCGAGGGGAAAAACGAATACACGATTACAACCGACTTGCTAAAAGGTGACCAATTCCAATTTGCCATTAATGGAAAATGGGAAAACCAGCGCGGTTTTGGTTATCTGACGGAAAAAGACCTGCCCGATGGCACAGCGGCATTTAGCGGTGACGGCGGCTTTGGTGACGCTTCCGCCAAAAACAAAAACATCACGGTTGAGCTTGATGGGAATTACACTTTGACATTAACAACATTTCCCGCTGATGATTCCTATGATGAGGGACGCGAAGGGTTTAGCGAAGAGACAAAAGAAAATTACAACCAAGGTACTTTTGACACCATTACATGGGTCCGCAATGGCGATGTAGAGGTCGTTGTTGAAACCGAAACTACCTACTATATTAAGGGCGAAACTATTACTGGCTGGGATGATGTCTATGATGATTCCACCAGAATGCAAAATGAAAACGGAAAACATATCCTGACAGTTAACCTGCTTGAGGGCGAGCCGTTCCTTTTTACCTCAATGGTAAAGTCAGGCGATAGCGAAGCGGTTGGGTCTGAATATTTGAAATTCCACTTTTTAGATGAAGCCGGGCAAAATTTATTTGCACCCCAGAATGCGGCAAACCCGGATGACTCAAATCTGGTCGCCTTAGCTGCTGGCACTTATACTTTTGTCTATGACGCGGCAGCGCAAATTTTGACGGCGACAATTGACTAAATGGTAAATGAATGCTGTTCAAATTCATCATGGGACAAAGCTTTGTCAATGCAATCAAACAGCATATTTAATCTTTTTTCGGCAAAGTCGTCAATAAAAGCCGTCTCTTTGCCAGAAGATTTAAGAAGCTCATGCAATGTCCTTTGATGGGTGAACAATAAAGATGGCGCATTATGTAAGTCGTTAAGGTGAGAAATAAAAACCGCATCGGGGTGGGCGGCAAGGATCTGGTTGCGAAGATTTTCGTTTTCGGGAAAAAAGACAGCCAGCCTGCCAGGGCCTTGAATCCGCGAAAAATCAGGATTTACTTGGAAGCACCAAGGTTCATCAGTAAAACCGTCCGCCAAGATAAGCGGGATTGTATTTTCCGCCCCCAATTTTTTAAAGGCTTCTAAAGAAAAATTAATGCAAACAGCCGCATCAGCATTGGCAATCGCCTCCGCCCCACTATAACGATGGTAAATCAAGCGGCGGCCACGCTCTTTTGCTTTGGCTGACAATGCGTCAAGAACGAGAACCACTTCGGCACGGTAAAGGGCATTCGGGCAGATCGCAATTACGGCGATATTTCCCGTCCGGGCTGAACGCATAAGCTTTGCATTGCCGTTAGGATAATAATTCATCAGCGCAACAACCTGCAAGACCTTTTTCCGCGTTTTTTCGGATATTTTTTGGTCTTCCCTGCCGTTTAACACATATGATACCGTGGCGATGCTTACTTCCGCTTCTTTTGCGACATCTTTGATTGTAACCTTCCTTGACATATCATTAATTTACGGTATAGGATATAAAAAGTCAAACCTTAGAAAGGAGCTTTTATGATTCGAGAAGCCTTATTTCATAAAGCTGAAAGTACATATAGTTTTTCATCTGGCCCGGAGGAAGTGACGCTGCGCTTCCGCACCGCCGTAAACGATGAGCTTTTAATCACCGTTCTTTACAATGGCAAATATGATTTCCGCCTTTCCCAAAAAGAACTGCCGATGGAAAAAATAATGGCCGATGAGCTTTTTGCTTATTATTCCGTGACGATTAAGTTAACTGACCTTCGCTTTGTTTACATTTTCCGGTTAAGCGAAAATGGGCGCGATTTTTATTTTACCGAAGAAGGCTTAAGTGAGCAGTATGACTTTGAAAACTGCCATTTTAACGCTTTCCAGCTTCCATATGTGAATAAAGCCGATACCCTTTCTCCAGTCGAATGGCTAAATAATGCCATTTTTTACCAAATTTTTATTGACCGCTTTTATCAAGCTGAGGGAACAAACAAAGAGACCGCGTATATCAATCTTAAGTGGGGTAAGAAGCCCGGACCAAAGAGCTTTGCTGGCGGCGACCTAAAGGGGATATGCGAAAAACTTGATTATCTTCTTTCGCTTGGCGTAACAGCCCTTTATCTTAACCCTATTTTCTCCGCCCCGTCGAATCATAAATATGATACTTGGGACTATTTCGAAATTGACCCGATGTTTGGGACAAAGGAAGATTTTAAAGAATTAGTCAAAACAGCCCACGACAAAGGCATCCGCGTTGTCCTTGACGCAGTTTTTAACCATTGCGGCGAGGGCTTTATGCCTTGGAAAGACGTTGTAAAAAATGGCAGTAAGTCGCGTTATTACCCTTGGTTTTATGTAAATGGCAAGGAGTTTGAGTATTTTGGCATTAGCAAGCATATGCCCAAGCTAAATACAGAAAATGATGAATGCGCGGAATACTTGCTTAAAGTGGCAGAATACTGGCTTAAGGAATTTGATATTGACGGCTGGCGGATTGATGTTTCCGATGAAGTGCCTCATGTTTTTTGGCGCAAGTTCAGAAATAGGGTTAAGGAAATCAAAGCCGACTGCGCCATTATCGGCGAAAATTGGCATGATGCCGAGCCATTTCTTCGTGGTGACCAATTTGACAGCACCATGAATTATGCTTTTACGAAAGCAGCGATTGATTATTTTGCCAAAGGCACTTTAACCGAAAAAAGCCTTTCAGAGCGGATAAATTCAATGCTGGCGCGGAATACGGATATTGTCAACAATATGCTTTTTAATCTGGTTGATAACCATGATACGCACCGCTTTCTTAGAATTGTCGGGGAAGATGCCTTAAAACTCCGGGCGGCGGTTGCTTTGGGTTTTATGCTTCCGGGCAGCTTTTGCATTTACTATGGGACTGAAATCGATATGACTGGCGGTTACGACCCGGATTGCCGCCGTTGTTTTGATTGGCTTAAGCCGGCTGGCGAAACCTTTGCCCTTATTAAGCGGCTGGCAAAGCTAAAAAAGAATCATGTCATGAAGTCCGGAACGACAAGGGTATTTTTTAAAGACGGTTTATTTGCCCTTGAGCGTGAATATCAAGGGGAGAAAATTATTTTCACGTTAAAAGGTCTCGCTTGGGAAATCCGCCATTTTGAAAACGGAGTGATTATCAATGGTTAAAATTATTAGTGCCATAACTGTCCACCTGTTAGCCCTTATCCTGCTGCTTTACTGGTTCGGCAAGCCGGCCCAGACTGCGCAGGAAGACTTTGGCTTTGAACCGATTTTAACGAAATTCACCGGGGAGCTTGAAGCAAATGTTACCCTCCGGGTACTTGAAAATGATACCGCCATCAAACAAGGTTTTTTCGAAGAACTGTTACAGGCCTTTAATGAGGAATATGCCGAATACGGCATTGTAGCGGTTGACGCAAACATGGACCAGTATCTTGATTTGGAAAATGACGGGCCTTACGGTTTTGGCCCTGATGTTTTATACCAAGCCAATGACCAGATTATGAAATATACAGATGGCCAGCATATCCAGCCTTTGCCGATTAGGGAGCTTAACTGTTATCCTTATCTTGATGAAAATGCTTGGCAGGCATACACCGGGACAGATGGGCAGATTTATGGTATTCCGGTCAATATTCAAGCCCCGGTTTTATATTACCGCAAAGACCTGCTGCCAGCCAATTGGGAAACGGAATGGGACAAAAATAATAACGGCATTCCTGATATGATTGAAAATTGGACCGATATGTATGCCTACAGTATGCAAATCAGGGAAGAAAGCTTAGGAAGCCGCTACGGTTATATGAAATCACTATGGGATGTTTATTTTGCTTCCGGATATTTATTTTCTTATGGTGGTTATGTTTTCGGTGATAATGGAAATGACGCGCAGGATATTGGCTTTGCAGCTGGCGAAAGCTATAAAGGCCTTCATGTCCTTAGGCAGTTAGCCTCAATCATGAATGAGGATTGCATTGATGATACAATTACGAAAATCCAATATGCAAAACTGGCAAGCGGTGAGTTTTTTGCTTCGATGACAACACCAGACGTTTATACCCTTTATATAAATGAACTCGTCCTCTCCTATCAAGCCGAGGGGCTTAGCGCGGGGGAAGCAATGGAAGCAGCCTATGAGAATTTAATTACTGCCCCTGTCCCTTATCTGCCCGCTTCCGGTGATTTGACGGACCAAAATAGCGAAACAATCCCAACAATAATGATGGGCGGGGTAAACGGATATGCTATTTCAGCCTATACGAAAGCCCCTAACGCCGCGCTGGCTTTTGCGGATTTTGCGACAAGCTATGAAATGATTAAAAGGCGGCATGAGCTGCTTGGAATTGTCCCGGCCAGGATGGATAACGCTTCCGATGCCGGGGGATTGACTGATATAGTCAATGCTAACCTGAGTGAGGGCAACATTTATATCATGCCATCTATCCGCGCCGTAGCCCAAATATGGACTCCGGTTGGCACTTTATTTGCCGATGTCGTAAAAGACCCGTTCCGCTCTCTGGCAGAGCAAAAGTTTATTAGTGATGAACAGCTAATCGAGGGATTATTAAGGGCAAGTACGCAGGTTTATGATGCAATCTGGACATTGCAATAGGAAAAACGTCGCCGTCGGCGACCTTTAATAGTGTTGGAAGCAGAGCTTCGTGAGGAGTAAAATATGCTTGAGGCAATCAAAAAAGGCGGAATCCAAGTTGCTTTGTCAGCCCTTTTTATGGGGCTAGGCCAATTATGCCAAAGGCAGGTCGGCAAGGGATTAACCTATCTATTTTTGCATATTTCGGCGTTATGGTTCTTCTTAAGGTACGGCGCGGTAATGCTCCGCGGATTCATAACGCTAGGCGAAAGGCGGGCCAACCCAACCTTAAATATCGAGGGTGATAATTCCGTTGTAATGCTGATTATGGGACTTTTCGCGATAATAGTCCTCATCGGTTATTTGCTTTTATATGCCGCGAATATCAAAGATGCCTACAATACCCAAACCCTGATTGCCGCTGGCAAAAAGCCGCTTAGGTTTAGCGCTGAACTAAAAAGCCTGGCGGACAAAAATTTTTACCGCTCGGCGCTTTTCCTCCCGATTCTTGGAGTCTGCGTTTTTAGCGTCATCCCGATTGTCTTTATGATTCTGGTTGCATTTACTGATTTCGGCGGAAATACCGTTCCGCCCGAACTGGTTTCATGGACAGGAATGGACAGCTTTTTTAGGATTCTGACTCTCCAGCAATTTGCCCCAACCTTTTTCATGATTCTTAACTGGAATGTGATTTGGGCGGTCTGCGCGACCGCGCTTAATTATTTCGGCGGTTTAGGGCTGGCGTTATTGCTTAATAAAAAATGTGTCAAGGGAAAGCTTATTTGGCGGGCTTTTCCGATTCTTGCTTTTGCAATTCCCGGCTTTATCAATTTGCTTGCCTTTAAGTTCATGTTTTCATATGGCGGGCCGCTTAATCAAATGATTATTAACGCCGGATATTCGCCAATCGGATTCCTTGACCTTGACGCAAAATGGATGGCGCGGATAATCGGGCTTTTAATTAACGCATGGCTCGCAATTCCCTCTTCCATGCTGCTTGCTGCGGGAATTTTGTCAAATATGAGCAAGGATTTTAGTGAAGCTGCGAAGATAGACGGCGCAAGTGCTTTTCAAATATTCCGGGCGATAACTCTTCCCTTTGTCCTGTTTGCGACAGTCCCGGTTTTGATTTCCCAATTCATTATGAACTTTAATAACTTTGGCATTTTCTTTTTTCTGCGGGGTGGTCTTTATATTGATGGCTACTTCTTGGCATCAGATACCGATCTTTTGATTAACTGGCTTTACAATTTGACAATTGATAATAATTATTATTCGATTGGGGCTGCGGTATCAGTCGTGATTTTCATTATTACATCAATTATCTCATTAACTGTGTATGTGCTTTCACCATCTTACCGACAGGAGGACCAATTTAAATGAGGAAAACCAAAAATTTATTTGATATCGCCTGGACTTATTTTTTGCTTTGCTTGGCAGGTTTCATTTTTGCCTTTCCGTGCTTGTGGCTTATCATGGCAAGCTTTTCCGCTGGAGGATCGATTTATTCTTTTGACGGATTTTTCCCCAGCCAGCTTGGTTTTAACAGCTTCGCCCTGCTGTTTAATGATACGGTGATGTATAACTATCCTAAGTGGTTCGCCAATACCTTATTCATTGCCTCGTTCAGCATGATAATTGGGACAATCTTAGTTATCCTGACCGCTTACGTAATGTCGCGTTACAGGTTTAAAAGCCGGAAAGCAATCATGAAAACGACCCTTGTCTTAGGAATGTTCCCCTCTTTTATGAGCATGATTGCCGTATATATTTTGATGACCCAGTTTAACTTGATTAATAATCACTGGGGTTTGATCCTCATTTATAGTGCCGGGGCCCCGATGGGATATCTGGTGCAAAAAGGATTCTTTGATACGATTCCGATTTCGGTTGATGAAGCGGCCCGGATTGACGGGGCGACCAGCTTAATGATCTTTTTAAAAATTTCACTCCCCCTGTCCCTGCCGATGATTGTTTACACCGCCCTTACTTCTTTTACTTGGGCATGGAGTGATTTCATCTTGCCAAAACTTCTGCTAAAACAAAGGGATTCATATACTGTTGCGGTAGGCCTAATGTCGCTTGGCGAAACGGAGTTTGCCCGCTTTGCCGCCGGGAGCGTCTTTATCGCCGTCCCCATTGTCCTGCTTTATTTCTGTTTAATCAGGCTTTTGGTCGAAGGGGTAAGTGCCGGGGCAGTTAAGGGGTAGGGGACATAAAACAGCATTTACAAGCCCTTGTAATTCTTATATAATAATGTCGATACTGACGTATCGACTTTGGGATGGATTTAATTGGCTCGTGCGTGTGGATTATGGTATAATGTCGATTAATATCCGCAAGGAGCGGAAAGAGGTACGAAAATGAGTTACGCAAAAGAAGAAAACAAACAATTGCTCGCGGCATATGAAAATTTCCGCGTTGCTGATGTCCGAGATGGACTTGACTGGATTGGCTACCACAATTTTGGCTCGGTCAGCCCCAAGGTAAGGCCGCTCTTTAGGACCAAGGCTGTCGGCATTGCCCGGACGGCCAGATATCTCCCTTATGTTGGCCCTTATCCGTGCGTGACTGGTGATGAATATTCCAATTGGCAAGGCTGGTATTATGGCAATGTCTGTACATATCCTTGGGTTGATGAGATTGAAGAGGGTGACTTTATCGCAATTGATGTCAGCGGAATGAACGTTGGCTTAATCGGCTCGGAAAATTCACTAAAATGCTTGCTTAGCGGAGCCCGCGGCTTTGTCATTAATGGCTCTGGCATCCGTGATACTGATGAAGTGATTCTCCAAAAAATCCCGGTCTGGTCACACTTCGTCGCCCAGTCAATGGTGCAATGCAAGATTCAGTTTGACCAAAAAAATGTCCCCATCAATATCGGCGGGGTGACGATTACCCCCGGTGACATTATTGTTGCTGACGGTGACGGTGTTATTGCCGTTCCCCGCAAAGTTGCTTGGGACGTGGCGAAATATGCCGGGGATGTCCTTGATTCAGACAAAGATAACCGCAAAGACCTGTATGAACAGCTAAATTGGGAACTGGACGAAACGGTTAAGAAGTAACATTATTTTTGGTAATTTTGATAACCCAACGAACGCACCAGGCCGCCGCAATGATGGACTACCCGGCGCGAATTTTCAAGAGTATTATTAAATATCAAGCCAATATTCCGTTCCCCAACGCTTGTTTTTGACCGTTCAAAATGGTTTGCTTTGTACTGCTGGACTTCGCTGTACATATTCCGCTCTAAGTTATGGATCGTATCAACGGCTTCCTCATCATAAATGCCGGAAATAAAAACCGAAATAGCCAGCGATAATATTTTCTGCGCCTTGTTTTCGATAGCGATTATCTCATTCATCGCTTCATCAGAAAAAACCCTGCCTTTGCTGATGTAAGCCGAAGCAAACTCGACAATATTTTCGGCATGGTCACCAATCCGCTCAAGATGGTTAATCACCTGATAAAGCGAGTTAATCCGTTCCCGGTCACTATCTTCTAAGTCCATTACGCTGACTAAAACCAAATAGCGCGTGATTTCATTATCAAGAAAATCAATAACTTCCTCGTTTGCCATCACTTCTTCGATTAAATCCGTCCTTTTTTCTAAAAAGACCTTCGTGGAAAGGTTATAATTTTTGAGGGCAATCTGCGCCATCCGCTCCACCTCTTTCCGCACTTGGAAGGCGGCATTAGAGGGTGTGCCAAAGGCTTGCGGCTCAATATGCAAAAGCCGCAATTCTTCACGCGGTTTGTCCTCGCCCCTGATAATCAGCGTGGCAAGCCAAATAAGTTGCTTAATGAATGGCAATAGGATTAATGCGGTCACCGTGCTAAAGATAATATGCGTCCCAGCCAGCTGTATTGAAGCTTTACTTCCAAAAATCCGTTCAATCATGCTGATAAAACCAAACGGCAGCAAAACAATGACTGAAAATATCATAGCCCCAATGACATTAAAGAGCAGATGAACAATAGCGGCGCGTTTTGCCGTTTTTGTCGCCCCAAGCGCGGCGATTATTGCGGTGACGCAAGTCCCGATATTTGCCCCGAAGAGGATAAAAATCCCGGTCTGCAAATCAATTACCAAAGCCCCGGCCAAGGCGATTAGGATTCCCATCATTGCCGCGGAGCTTTGGAGAATGGCGGTAAGCAGCGTCCCGGCCAGCAGCCCGATAAAAGGAATCTGCGCCTGCCTAATAAGACCCATGAACTGCTCATTTGTGCCAAGCGGCTGCATTGCTTCACTCATCATATTCATTCCGACAAAGAGGATTCCGATTCCGGCAATAATCGTCCCGATATTCTTTATCTTTTTCTTTTTTGCCGCAAGAATCATGATAATCCCGGCAAAAGCGGCAATTGGGGCAATAAGCGAAATCCGGAACGCAATCATCATCCCGGTAAAAGTTGAACCGATATTCGCCCCCATAATAACGGCGGCGGCCTGTGAAAGGCGCATTAGTCCAGCATTAACAAACCCAACCACCATGACGGTCGTTGCGGTCGAGCTTTGAATTGCCGCGGTAACTAAAGTACCAGCAACAACGGCAAAAAAGCGATTTTTCGTCAGGGCTTCCAGCAAACGGCGCAGTCGATTCCCGGCGGTCCGCTTAAGGCCGTCACTCATCATCGTCATGCCATATAGAAATAGGGCCAGCCCGCCAATCAAAGGCAAAATAATTTCAATCCAGAACATTAAGGCTCCAATATCAATAAATCTTGGTAAATATCAACTAAGGTGATATGGAAAATTTTACCAAAAAAGAACTGAAGCAATATAATATTTGCTTAGCCCTTTTTATTATTAGGATAACATATTTATTATTAGTTGGACAAGCAATCCGGCAATTAGGGCAATGAATATGCCAGAGAGAATGACACCAAATATCTTTATTACTCTTAAATCTGACGCTACTCTATCTAATTTTAGCAAGCTTTTATCAACATTATCGAATCGTAAAATGAAACTCGTTTGCTCTTTAGAAAAATTAGTTTGAAGCTCTTCGAGCTTTTGATTTATCGTATTTGGGTTAATGGGTTTGTATAAATCAATTAGCTTTTCAATATCTTCAGGAAAATTCTCTATTGGCCTTGGTATTCTAGTTTCCTTTTTTACTACTTCACTTCCTGTCAATCGCGTAAATTCCGCACCAATTAATTTTCTTCCTGGCTTTAATGGAAATGCTTTTCCTGCAACATTATGAATGCCAAAAATCAAATATCCTTTATATCCGGGATCGATAAATCTTCCACCCAAGAGATTAATACCATCGTGGCTCAATTTCCGCTTATCAAATAAACTTACTTTTACATCTAGCGGAATATCAAGCCGTTCCTTTGTCATGACAAATACTACTTCTCCAGTATCAACAAATGCTTGGTCTTTGGCATATAATTGCTCAAATGTCCTTTCACCGCTTTTATTACCTGCTTTTAAAAAGCGATTACCTAACCGAAGATCATATTTTAATCCTTCAGCGCAACTTTCGTCACCATTTTGGATAATATTTCCTTCTTGGACGAATTGCTTTAGTTCTTCTTCATTAATTATAGTTGCCATTAGTACTTCCTCCATGTTATACTACATATAGTATAGTACATCTTTAAAATACATTATATGCACCAAACGTGTGTTTGTCAAGGCTTTTTAATAAAATGTCTTGGAAAGCGTGTTATGATAGACCCAATAACTGGCAGATAGTATTATCGTTGAAAGTATCTGGATAATGCGAAAGAAATGGTGATTTTTATGGTGATTTTTATGGTGATTATTAATATCTTCTCACTTTTTTACGGTAAGCCTCATATTCCCCGCCATAATGCGATGAAAGAAATTTTTCTTCCCTCAGTATTTGCCTGTGTATAGCCAACGCAAAGGAGACGACAGCGACTGCAATCATAATGTTGCGGTGAATCAAAAATTGCCCTATGAAAAACGTATCAAAACAAAGATAAATCGGATTGCGCGAAAGGGCGAACACTCCCTTGGTAACAAGTTTATCAGGCTTTTGCTCGTCGATTCCAACGCGGAATGAATTGCCGAAGCTGATAAGCGAAGCCGCCATGCCAATAACCGCCGCGCCGCACAAAATAATTCCGGCGATTCCGGGTATATGCGTCTCCCAAAACGGCGCAATAAGCGGCTTCCACATGGGCAGGCCAAACGCGCCTGAGCAGACAGCATAGACTATCGCAAGAACGAACGGCACGAGCAGAAAATCTGATTTATCCGTAGCCCCGAACACAATTGCTTTTATCCCTTTGCGTCTAAGCATCATCGCCCGCCCCACGACAAGAGCCACAAACAAAACAAATAATATGACGCTCATGTAGTATTGAGTCATTTATATATCCACCACCTTCATCAATCAATTCTCGCCGCGTCGTGGCTTCTTCCGCAGGTACTCACGCTCAATCAAATCTATCGACTGTTGTGTAGGTGTAAGCTCGTTTTCGTAGCATTGCTTGTAGATTCGCGGTATCTTTTTCAAACGATAATTCATGTCGTCCAAATCAAATGTCGCCATGTCCAAATCCTCAACTCCAAGCCATTCGCTGAACCGTTTGTAATCCGCGCCTTTTTTCTTCTTGAATGCTTTCGATAAATCCTCAAGACCGCCGACACCGCCAACATCCTCAACGATGCCAAATCCCTCGCCGTCAATCACACGCGGCAACTCGCGTCCCGGCAAATCTTTGTCCTCAAACACTTTTTCAAGGGTCAAGGATACCCACCAATCATCGCCGAAGTCATAGTTGAAATTCAGCTTTTCGCCGGGTTCGCTTACGGCATAACGAAGTTTGGATGTGGTTGCGTCGTCAACTCGAACATTTCCATTTAGGTCGTCATACGGTTCAAAATCGTCGGGCATTTCATACCGCCAAATCAGATTATCGTAACACTCGTTTGCTATTTCTCTCGGCATATTGGGGTATTTTGTTTTTGAGTATTCAACAAAATTCTCCCCTTTTGGCACTTCAATCGACATGAGATGATTGGCTGTCATTTCAAACAGCACCTGCAAGATATAACCGAGCCTAGCAACGGTTATATTTTCACTCACTTGAAAACGGCGCCATATCTTCGGCTTATAATCGTCTAACTCTGCATAAAACTGATAAATCGGATGGCTTGCCATAATTATTCTCTCCCTTGTATGTTACGAATCTATTATGCACCAAAATTGCGGATATGTAAAGTAGCACAATCGTAGAAATAAAGATTAATGCGCAAAAGCGATGCTCTTTTCAGACAAAGGGTGCTGAACCGATATTCGCCCCCATAATAACGGCGGCGGTACAACGATTAAATGAATTTTCGCATGAAATCATTGCTTGCAAAATTTCAATTGCTTATTTATTTATGGCAAAATAAATGGTATAATGTCGATATGACGTATCGACTTATAAAAATGCTTGGTATAATAGCATCGGATAAAGGTTTTGACAAGTAGGAGAATCACAAATGAGTATATATGATCAAATCAAAAAACTGCGTATTGCCAAAGACAAAAATAAGCTTGTTATCTTCGTGGGCGCGGGGGTGTCAAAAAACTCAGATCTGCCATCATGGGAAGAACTCATAAAAGAACTTGCCACCGAAATAGACTATAAGACGGGCAATTACACTAAAACTATGTCGAAGCCAAGAACACATTTTTGCTCTGACGAGTATTTGAAAATACCTCAGTATTTATATAATAAAGATGAAATAGCATATACACATTTTCTCGAAAGCAAGTTTGGAGTGTCAGCTTTATCATTAATTACACCGAATAAAATACATGACATAATTTTTGAGTTGTTACCTGCCCATATTATTACAACCAACTATGACCCTTTACTTGAATCATCAAAGAACTCAAAGGTCATCAATTATACTGTTATCAGAAGTGATAGCGAAATGCTTGAAAACGGAAGTGAGGGTTCAAAGTACTTAATTAAAATGCATGGTGACCACAAAGAATTGGACAAGATTGTACTAAAAGAGGATGATTATTTAAGATATGAGCGTACTCATCTCCTTTTATCGACATTCATAAAATCTTTGCTGGTAAGCCATACCTTTCTTTTTGTGGGGTACGGTCTTAATGATTACAATTTCAAACAAATCATTGATTGGATTGAATATTTAGCGGAACGTTCAGAAGTTGATGAGGATAAGATAACGACTCATTATGTCGTAGAAACTGGCGACAAAATGACTGATAATAATAAGAAATATCTCGAAAAAAAACACATATCAGTAATTTCACATGAGGACTTGGCCACAGAATGGAAAGATAATTGCGCGAAAGAGTCGGATTTTTCTAATCTGCATGGCAACCGGTTGTATGCAATGCTAAAGGCTATTACTGACGACAAAAGCGATGTGTACCTTTTAGGAGACTTTGAGTTAATGCTTCTGAAAAGGTACAGCGTATTTGATGGTGTTAATTTCATTCCTTATGAAGACTTATTGCGAGTATATGATTGGGAGAAAATTGTTAGTGAGGGAGCGATAATACATAATATAAAAGATACCGATTTTTCTCACACCCTGTTGAGAGTAATTGATTTTAATGATGACAAAAATAAGATTTTCGAACAGCTAAAAACTGTCTCTGCCAACCCCAAAATATGCAAATACTTCTTCAAAGCAGGTATTGTGGCTACTGTAAATCATAATAGCTTTGATAAGGAAGTAATAACCTTCCCCAAAACGGCTGAACCCTTATTAGACAGTGACCAAGCAGAGCTATTTGATTTGTACCTAAACAATGATTATTACGCTCTGTACCAAGCGGCAGAATCCACCACGAACCAAAGGTTAAAAGCGTACTGGTTATGTGGCACTACTTTTCGCGGCAAAATAATGAATGATAAGGGCTTAACCGATGGTAACAAAATCTTTTCGTTTTACGAAGAAATAATTAGTCAAACCTATGCTGATGAAAAATCTATTATTTGGCAAGTAATTGACAAAGCAAACTGGTTGCTATCAGTAAAAACACTCACTTACGGAAATGTTGAAAAGCATAAGATTTCTTTAGCTGAACTTAAAAATTTCTATGAAAAACTCAACGAAACCCAAAGAAATGCTGTTAGCTACTTATACGAAATAGTTGTGAATCATAAAAACAGCTTTTTGACGCAATTATGTATGAAACTGCTAGAGGAGCACCAAGCGGATTACGACAATCCCAACATTAGTAAAACTGACCCATGGGATAAATTGAAGCGAATTTTTCAAAGAGTGTTTTGCTTTTATAAATTTATCAAATTCAATTATGTTATGGTAGATGAGTTTAAGGAAACAATGGACTTGTTTTGGGCGTTCACCCGCGCGGTATTGTACTCTTACAAGGAGCGTAAGGCAAACAAAACTCACCACTTACTTGAAGGCGAGTTCCCGAAATGCCGGGTTGACTCTTTTACTTTGGATATCATCACCAAATATTCAAAGCCTAAGGAGTTATTAAGCTTCATCGATAAAAACAAGCTCTCAGGCTTCACCTTTTCCAGCGATAATAATATCTCTATCAAGTTTGACAATCTATGCAAATCGTTTATGTGGTTGGCAAGTAACAGAGATACCCATGAGTTTCTTGAAAATTATTGTATTCTGTTAAGATTTAGTGACATTTCCTGCGATACAAAAGCAAATATTGTCACTATTATTGGGAAAATGCTGAAAAGCGATCAAAGTTACAGCAGCTTCAAAAATTACCTTATCCATTGTCTTTCCAAAAACTACCCGGAATATAACAGACTACGAGATGCCATCGCTTCACTATTGATTAATTTCGTAACCGATGAAAACATAGACGTACTCTTTAATTTCTTAGAAGAATTGAAGCCGACAAAATTCTATTATCGCATTGCAGGTTATGTTTTTAGCAAGCAAAACAATGAACGCCTAAAGGGCGATATCGCAGCTTTTTGTTCAGAAAATAGTGCAACCATCAAATGCAACGATTTGTTTCACTTATATGTGCGGAATATCATCAAGATGAATGAAGATATCAAAATCAAACTATTGGAGGGCGTATTGACAGATTTAGCAAATGGGATGAGTTCTTGGTCTGAACCTTTCCAAAAAGAGAATGCGAATTTGATTGCTTTATGTCTATTTTTTAATAAACATATCACCGCTGATAGTTTGAAGAATTTGTCTAATCACTCGGATTATTTGAGATACATCGTCGATTTTGAGAATTTTGACGTTGAGTGCATAGATACCTCAGATAAGTTGTGGATTATGATATTTGATGATAATGAGCAACGACAAAAACTACTAATGCAAGATGGCAAAAAATTAATAGTTGTGAAGAAACTGAAAAATAAGGTTGATGATGGCATAGCAACCGAGGACGAAAAGCGAATATATTGGAAGTATTTTGATAGTGAGCAGAAACCCTAACTGGCATTGAACCTCATCTTGATTAAAAAGTTTAGTGTGCTATAATCTATTATGATATAAGCTGGTGTACAGCTTAACCAAAGCTGAAACAATCGCAGAATTGGAGAGTGTGATAAATGAACTTAGAAACGATTAAAAGCACATTCAATATCGCAGTAAAATATCCGCACATAAAGCGCGTAGGCGTGTTCGGTTCATATTCACGTGGAGAAGAAAACCCTGCAAGTGACCTTGATATATTATTGGAATACGACAATTCATCCGATGAATATATGGACGATTTAAGTGATTTTATGGAAGCTATTGAGCAAAATATAACTGCTAAGATCGATTATGTGACTTATAATGGATTAATGCGCAAAAGCGATGCCATTTTCAGACAAAGTGTGCTGAATGATGTTAAATGGCTCTATGTGGCCAATTAAAAGTGATTGGTATTAGAAATAAATTTATGCTACAATAGACTCATGAACTTCCTCTTAATCGCAATCAATGCAAAATACATCCATACCAACCCGGCTTTATTAAGCATCAGAAGCTATTGCTCTGCGAGCGGATATGAAGCCCAAATTGCCGAGTTCACCATTAATAATCCGCTTTCGGACATCATGGCGGATATTTATGCGCTTAAGCCAGATGTAATGGCTTTTTCTTGCTATATCTGGAATTGGCAGGTGGTTGAACGCTTAACTGTTGAACTGCCAAAGATTTTGCCGTCAACTCCAATTTGGCTAGGCGGGCCAGAAGTCTCATATAACAGTGAAAAAATCATGAAAGCTAATCCGGCGATTAAGGGAATCGTAATCGGCGAGGGGGAGCAGACCTTAAAGGAAATATATGCGTATTATGCCGGGTTGCAAGACGAGACTGTGAAAACAGAGCTTGGCCACATTAAAGGCATTATTTTTCGTGGCCAAACAAATGAAATAGTTAAAAATCCGCCGCGTGATTTGCTTAACATTGACGATTTATCTTTTTCATATGCTTATTTGGCTGGTGAAGATATCAAGAACCGGATTATTTACTATGAATCATCACGCGGCTGCCCTTTTCGCTGTTCTTATTGCCTATCGGCGGTTGATAAAACAGTTCGTTATAAAGATTTAAGGAAAGTAAAATCTGAGCTTCAGGCGATTCTTGCCGATGGAGTAAAGCAAGTGAAATTCGTTGACCGGACATTTAACTTAAATCATGAAAATGCCTTAGCGATATGGCAATTTATTCGCGATAATGACAATGGTGTCACTAACTTCCACTTCGAAATCGCCGCCGATTTATTAACTGACGCGGAAATTATGCTTCTTAATGATTTCCGCCCTGGGCTTATCCAACTGGAAATCGGTGTCCAGACAACCCATCAGGCAACTCTTGAAAGCATTAACCGCAAGATGGATTTTGACCGGGTCAAAAAAGTGATCAAAGCGTTAAGGCAAAAGCAAAATATCCATCTCCACCTTGATCTTATTGCCGGCTTGCCGAATGAGGATTATGAAACCTTTGCCAACTCTTTTAATGATGTTTATGCCTTGGGCCCGCACAATCTGCAATTAGGCTTTTTAAAGGTTTTGCCCGGGACTCCGTTAAGGCAGGAAGCAGCGGGGCTTGGGATTGTTTATGAAGATGGGCCGCCCTATCAAGTACTATTTACAAAATGGCTTAATTATGCTGAAATCAGGCGGCTTACCCGGATTGAAGAGATGGTTGATATTTTTTATAATACTAACCAGTTCATGAATACAATTGCGGTTTTGGAGATGGCTTTTGAATCGCCTTTTAAGATGTATGAAAAATTGGCAGCTTTTTTCACCGAAAAAAATTATTTCCGCCAAGCTCCGGCGCGGGTATTCCGTTATCAGGCGTTGCTTGATTTTGCGGTCAAGTTTGATTCACAAAATGAAGATTGCTATCGCGAGCTTTTAACCCACGATATGTATTTGCGGGAAAAGACCAAGACCCGGCCGGATTTTGCCCATGATTTGTCACCATACCGTCAGGAAATAAACAATTTTTATGCCAAGGAAGAAAAAGAAAAAATCCGTATGTCAACGATTGAGGTTTTTTATTATCATATTGAAGCCGAATCGGCAAAAGATAAGTTAAGGCGTGATGATGAACCGCGTTTTATTTTATATGATTACCAAAACCGGGATGCCTTGACAAATAACGCGCAGATAATAAAAAGCTAAAGCTTTTGAAGCTAAAGCTTTTGAAGCTAAAGCTTTTGAAGCTAAAGCTTTTGAAGCTAAAGCTTTTGGGTATTTTTTGCATAGGATATAAATGAAAAAAATAAAAATCGCAAAACTCCTTAACCAGCTAGATGGGCATTATGGAACTTTAGTCCATCGCTTCCTTGATTATGAAACCCCTTGGCAGCTTCTTTGCGCCACGATATTAAGCGCGCAATGCACCGATGCCCGGGTAAATTTGGTGACCCCTTTTCTTTTTGGCCACTATAAAAGCCTTAATGAGCTTGCCAATGCGAATCTTTCAGAGCTTGAGGATGTTATCCGGACGACTGGATTTTACCGCACCAAAGCCAAAAATATCATCGCAAGCTGCCGGATAATCCGCGATATCTATGGCGGGGAAGTCCCGAAAAACATCGAAGAATTAACCGCTTTGCCGGGCGTTGGCAGGAAAACCGCCAATGTGATCAGATGTCATATTTTCTGTGAGCCTGGAATCACTGTTGATACTCATGTCAAAAGGGTTTCGCGGCGGTTAGGGTTAACAAAAGAAAGTGATCCGGTCAAAATAGAGTTTGCTTTGATGAAAATACTGCCGAAAGAAAATTGGATTCGTTATAATTTTCAAATTATCACGCATGGCCGGACTATTTGCAAAGCCCCCACCCCAAGATGTGAAGAATGTTTTTTGCAGGAAGTTTGTGACTATTATCAACAGCTTTTAACGCGCTGACATCACTTCATCTCAATCAGTTTTTGCTTAATGCCCTTGCCAAACGAAGAGCTGATTCCTTCCGCCGCCAAAATCAGCTCATCAATTTTTTCAATTTGCCCCATTCCAATGTAAATTTCCGCAAGCTTTAGATATGTCCCGCTCACGTCCGTTTTCGTGCTGATGGCAAATTCAAGCACATCACGGGCTTCGCTCAAAAATCCCGCTTCACTTAATTTCATCGCCCATTGCTGTAAAGTTCTTGCCAGAATGGTATAAGCTGAATCATAACGCGACAAAATAGTAATGTTCGGCGCGCCATAGCGAAGCTTTAAATCGGTATTGGAAATGCAGGAAAGATTGACAATCGGATTTTCCGAGAGAATCCGCAAAGTATCTATATAGTCGGCGATTTGCTCATCATCGGCGAGGATATCAAGGGGCAGGCTGGCAAAAGGAATGTTGATGTAATCAAGATCATCAAGAGGTTTGCGCCTGGTGCTATTAGCTTTGTTTTCTAAGTCCCAAAAGCTTTTTTGCTGGGCATCTTCAATTTTCCTGTCATTTTTTAGTTTAAACGCCAGCCACAAAAAAAAGATTATTGAACTTGCAAAAAGAAAAAAATTCATATATAATTACCCTATATAAAATATTAACGCAAACCATTTATGATTGGAAAGGCAAAATCGATGTTTAATTTTTATAGCAAAAAATCCCGTAAAGTTATGTCAACCATTATTATCATCGCTTTGATTTTAGCTTTAATCATTCCCACTTTAGCATATTTTATCGGTTAAGTAAAGACCAGGAGGAAATTGATGATGAAAAGGATTGCCAAAGTGAGCAAGGCTTGCTTGCTTCTTATCATAACGGCATTATTTACCGCTTTGCTAACGGCCTATCCGCTGGAAGCAAAATCTAAAGATACCATCTTGGGCGGAATATACATTGACGATATTGACCTTGGCGGCAAAACAGCTGATGAAGCAATGGAATTAGCCAAGGATTACGTTGCTTTACTTGCCCAAAAGGAAATTACTTTAAATATTATTGACGATTTTTCATTGACAATTACTCCGCTGGATTTTGGCTTTGCATGGAGTAACCCCGAAATCATTGCCGAAGCTGCTGCTTTAGGCCAAAAAGGAAATATCATCGCCCGTTATAAGGCGATCAAAGACTTGGAAAACTCCAACAAGGTTTACGAGCTTAAGTATTCCTTTGATTCAGCAATGATTTTTGACGTCATCACGGAGCAATGCGCGGATTACAATCAACTTGCCATTGACGCAACAATGGATTTAGTCGCTGGCGAGCGGATTATTACCGAGGGGCAGACTGGCTTTGAAATTGATATCCGTGGTTCTGTGGATTTGATTATTGATTATCTGGAAAATGATTGGGACAAAGATAATGCTACGATTGATTTAATAGTAGTCGTAACCGAACCGCGAGGTTCATATGAAGAGCTAAGCGGCATTACAGATGTGCTTGGTTCTTTCAGCACCGGTTTTCCCGGTTCAAACGCCAACCGGATTGCGAATATCGCTAATGGCACGAGATTATGTAGCGGCGTACTTCTTTATCCCGGCGATGAGTTTGATGTTTTAAAGGCAGTTACGCCATTTACGGAAGCCAACGGTTATGAGCTGGCAGGTTCTTTTTTGCAGGGGCAGTTAGTTGACAGCTTAGGCGGCGGTATCTGCCAAGTTACGACGACTTTATATATTGCTCTTTTGTATGCCGAGATGGAAATCACGGAACGGCATAACCATTCAATGATTGTATCTTATGTTGAGCCATCAATGGATTCCGCGATAGCTGAATCATCGGGCAAGAATCTTAAATTCCTCAATAATACTGATGCGCCGATTTTTATTGAGGGACGGACGACATCAGACAGAAGGGTTATTTTTACGGTTTATGGCAAAGAGTTCCGCCCAGCCAGCCGGACAATCGAATTTGAAAGTGAAATTTTGGAAACGAGAGTGCCGGAGGGTGAAAGGGTATACCAAGATTCCGGCTTCCCGGTTGGTTATGTTTCTGTCCAGTCAGCATATATTGGATATCGGTCACGGTTATGGAAAATAATCAAAGAGGACGGTGCTGTAGTAAGCCGCGAGCAAATTAACAGCAGTAATTATATTGCTGTTCCGCGTACCGCAACAGTCGGCACTTTTACCAATGATGGGGCCGCTTTAGCCCATATCCTTGCCGCTATTGACACGAACAATATTGACCACATCAGGCACGTTGCCACTATTTTGCAAGAGCAGTCATATCAGCCGCCGCACGTTGAACCCCATCCTGATGACCATGAATGGTAGCAAGATGAACGGAATACTTTATGTTGTCGCAACGCCCATTGGAAATACCGAAGATATGACTGGCCGTGCCAAACGGATTTTAAGTGAAGTTGATATTGTTGCTTCCGAAGATACCCGCGTGACGCAAAAATTATTTAATATTTTAGGCATCCACAATAAAACGGTTTCCAATCACAAATTTAATGAAAAACTAAAAGCCGATTCTTTAATTTTAGCTTTAACCGAGGGGAAAAATGTCGCCATCGTTTCTGATGCCGGAACTCCTTGCATATCCGACCCCGGCGGAGTAATTGTCAAAGCCGCGGCCGCCCATGGAATCAAAATTGAAAGCATTCCCGGTGCTTCAAGTGTCATAACCGCCCTATCAGTCTGCGGAATGACCTTTGATAGTTTTGCCTTTTCCGGCTTTTTACCCAAAGAGGGAAAAGAAATCAAGAAAAAAATTGAAGCCGCCAGAAAAAGCGGAATTTCAGTTTTTGTTTTTTTTGAATCACCGAAACGGATTAAGAAAACCTTGACGATTTTGGCGGCGGAAACTCCGGAAGCCGAGCTTTGCCTATGCAATGACTTGACGAAAATGTTTGAACGAATTTACCGCGGCAAGCCGGAAGAAATTCTCACGGAGCTTAGCGTAAACCCGGCGGCGGAAAAGGGGGAATATACTTTGATTTTAGAATTTGGTTTGAATGAAAGCCAAAAGATGGGCTTGTTGACCGACTCAGTCAGTCAATCCCCTGAATCAATGTTAGTAGACTATATCATAAAAAATGATAGCTCCCTGAAAGAAGCCGTCGGTGCTTTAGCTAAAACGCATAAGGGGACGATAACGAAGAGGGATTTTTATGACGCTTCGCTGAATTTGAAGGCGTTGTTTGGAAAGGGTGAGGATTGCGGGCAGGGCCCGCAATGACATGAGCAAGGTGAAATAATGAAGATTGTTCTTCACGAGCCGGAAATTCCGGCAAACACGGGAAATATCGGGCGGACCTGCATGGCAACCGGAACTAGCTTACATCTGATTGAGCCGCTTGGTTTCCGGTTGGGCGAAAAGGAACTGCGCCGGGCCGGAATGGACTATTGGCATGATATTTCTGTTTCAACATATGAAAACTTCGCTGACTTTAAGAAAAAAAACCCCCATGCAAAAATCTGGATGGCAACAACAAAAGCCCGGTTTGTTTATACTGATGTAAAATTTTGCCCTGATGATTTTATCATGTTTGGCAAAGAAAGCGCCGGGATTCCCGAAGAAATTCTCGTTGACCATAAAGATACTTGCATCCGCATTCCGATGCTGCCTGATTCGCGTTCATTAAATTTGTCTAATTCCGCAGCCATTATTATTTACGAAGCAATGCGGCAAAACAATTTTGCCGAAATGAAACTTAATGGGGAGTTAACCAGGCTTAATTGGTAAGGAAAGTAGCGAGGATATAATATTCATGTGAGCAGTTGCTTAAAAGCCTTTTGGCTGACAGGCTGTTAATAATACGCTTATCAAAAGTTCTTTCACCAAAGGATATCTTAAGCGAAATAAAAAATGCAGAAAGCAATAAAATTTATTCCAATATTGTCATGGGCTTTAATACGGCTGTAAATGTAGCAAATGCAATATCGTATTGCATTGAGAAAAATAAAAGAGGGATTCTGCATTTAACAAGCATTGATTTTATGGCTACTAACGCTTTTACGAAACTATTAATATCTAATTATGGAAAAACTGGTACATATATGGCCGAAAAACTATCACTTGAAGGTTACTTAAATTTGCTAGGCGCAAAAGACCAATCCTTAGTTAGCATGAACGAAGACAATGTTTTTAGGCTATGCTTAAGCAGTATCGACTCTGATATCGTTGATAAATTTGGTTTAACTTGTGAAGAAGTCGTTAAACGCTTGTGCCGCAAAGGCGATTCGTAATCTCTTCATGTGACAGCCCTATATCAAGGCAGCCGCATTTTACTGAATTTTCTGGCAAAATCTTGCGATTGGGTTTGCGTTTAATTCTAAGCAAGTTGATAATATCTTCTATAAACAATTCGTCACGAACCGTAAAACCAAGCCACTTACCGTCATGCAAGGCTTCGGCCTCATCGAATTGCTTAACTACTGCTTCGGAAAAAATATCCCGCTGTTCGCCAAACTTTTCTTGTTCGTCTTTACCGAGTGTGACCGTTGCCATAAAATAACCATCACGGAGACTCAAACCAATAAATGATTTACCGCTGCGGCGTATAAATAAATTATTGTAGTGTTTGTGTGTTGGCTTGCCTTCCGCCCATTTTTCGTCCATGACATAATAATATCGGATATGCCCTAGCAGCCTTTCCCATGCAGGACTTGCAGCCCCAAGCATTAAACGGACTTCCTCATAAGATTTCGTTGGTCTTTCCATTCTAATTAACCATGCCATTCTAATTAACCATGCCTTTCCAATCGACAGTGAAACTGCTGTAACGCATTTTTTATTATAATTTAAATTTTCATGTAATCTTTGTTAAAGCGCATTATTTATCTTTTCTGTATTTCGGTATAATTCAGCGACTTTTAATATGAATAGTCGCTAAACAGTCGCTAAAATATAAGCAAATAAACTTTTTATAACGCTTGTATTGTTCCTATACTGCCGCCGATTATATCGGCGGTTTTGTTTTCTTTGAAATATCGGGTTTTACAGAGTGTTCATTTTGGACACTCTGTAGATTTTTGTCTTACATCAAAGCACTCGCAAAAGCCACCGACAATTCTGGGTCATCACGCACAATTTTTCTCTTAAACGCCGCAAAAGCAGACGAGCGCTTAATTTCAACTCTTATTATATCGTCATAGCCCAAGTCAGGTTCTTCAAGATGATTCTTTATGTACTGCTTGAAAAGGCGAATATTAGGCACCAAGTGAGAATTGCGTAGATTTGCGCACTCGATTTCTTTTATGTCAGTTGAACCGCCGTTATAAACAATATCGAGCAGTTTTGCCGTTAGTAATGTATCTTCATCGGTTTTGAGGGATTCAACTTTTACACGGTCTATCATTTCATCACCGACATCTATCGACAAAGCGATATGTTCCTCCGGTTCGCATTTGGTAGGATCTAAAATAGCATCATATTTCTCATGTTTTATGTTGTTGCAATGACCGCAAGCTATAAAAAGATTGTTCCAATCGAATTTTAAGACAGGGTCGCTACGATGAGGAACTATGTGTTCCACGTTTATGGAAGTAGTCTTGTCTTCGCAAATATAGCATTTATCGTGACAGTCGGTGGTTAAAATCTTTAGAATTTCCCCCGTGCGATAATCGGATTCAGATTTTATGACCGTACCCTCAGGTAAAGGGCTTTTGCACAAACTAACCATTCTTAGCCGCCTTTCTTTGCTTTTCGAGATTATGAAATGCAATATACAGCTCTGTTGAGGGAATGGAACGGATTTCCAACTCCGCTTTGGCTCTTAAAAACTCATCGTTTTCTTTTGGAGTACGCTCTTTTAGGCACAGCTCTTTGTATCGAGCGAAGTAATTTTTCAACTCATTAGAGTACATACTCGTATCAAGAAAAGATTCAACTACAGTTTCGTATGAATAGAAACTTGGTTTTTCAAGATACTCATGTTTCTCCAAATCATAAACAACTGCGTTTTCTAATGAAGTCATCACGAACGGTGAGTGTGTGGCAATGATAAACTGCACATTCGGGAACAATCTTGTCAGGAATGGCAATGCTCTCTTTTGCAATTCTACATGAAGATGTGTTTCGAGTTCGTCAATCATTACTATAGCTGATTGTTCATAGTTTACTACAGCATCAGCATCTTCAAAACGCATTAATAATTCCATATATATATCAAGAAAAGCAGCATAACCGTCTGCCATTTCGTGTAAACCAAAAGGCTCACGCCCTGGCAAGTCAATCTTGAAAGTGAGGTTCTTCGTGTCGCGTTTTAATTTCAATTCATTGCAATCATATATCTCTTTCAGAGAGGTTTCAAAATTTCCAAACCACTTTTTAAGATTCGCTTCAAGTTTAGAATTATTGTCGGTCTTAGCACCATAAAGCTGATAATCCAAGCTTAGTATATATCTAAGGAAATCCTTGCTTGCATTTTGGTTTATTCCGCTTTTATCCTCTAATTCAAATAGTTCAATGGATTTTGGTACAATTAATTTATTGCGAACCGAAGAAATATATGCGAACATGATTTCCGGAGAATTTCCTGTGTTTTTGGAAAGGGATATGGATATGTGTTCGTCTTTAAATGTTCGCCAATAAACTTGCGTTAACTTCTTTAAAGACTCTAATACACTCGTTTTACCGCTTCCGTTTTTGCCCGTAAGAATGAGATGCTTACGGGCATTTTCCGACAGGGCAATTTTGACATTCTCTAAATGTCGTACCTTTTTAATATCAATTTTGGTTATAAATATGCTTTGCATTTTATAGCTCCTTTTCTTAATTTTAGTGATTATTACTTACACGACATCTCCGTGATTCGTTATTGTTTTACTGCTGCCCATGTGAGTTCGTAGCGTTCTGTGCCGACTTCCTCGAATTCGCCGAGTTCCTCGCGGAGGCGGCGATGTCGAGTTGCCCGTCCTTGACGGCAGACGGGAATAAGGCTGCGAGTTTGGCGAGGGAGTCTGCGGGGGCGTTGAAGATTTCTTGTGGTAGTTTATTGTGGTTAGACATTTATTTTTCCTCCGACGTATTTTCAGAATTTCCGTTATTTACTCCGTTTTTAATTTCTAACAATTGGGGTTTTTTAATCAACTCATCAAATGCCCATTGTTGGATAAATCCATATTTATTAACACTTTCATCGTCTGTCATTCTTACGATATTCTTTTCTTTTAACAATAGCATTTCTTTGTAACTTTCATAATTTCCTTCATAGCAGTACACAGCTTGTTCGCCCCTTGAAATGAATTTGGTTAAAAATATTTTCTCCTTATCGGTGAGTTTTTCTAACGAACGGTTTTGTCTACGTTTGTTCCCTATTAATCTGATTGCATAATTTAATAATTTTATCATTACGAAAGAAACGCAGAAGAACAAGATGCCAATAGCTATATTCTCAATTCGCTCAATCAAATATTCAGCTGGGAAAAGCGCTACAACCAAAATTGCAATCGCCACAGAAACGATAGTTGTTGTAAGATGCTTCTCTAAAAATATTTTTATTAAATCTACAATCTTATCGATATTCACTTCAACTCCTCCAAAATTTCCTTTATCTCTCTATTAACATCGCCCTTGACGGCAGACGGCAATAGTTTGGCGTGGTAGTTTGCGGGAGAGCTGAAGATTTCTTTAGGTAGTTTATTCATGGGTGGGGTTCTCCTGTTTTATAATTTCTTTTTCTTGCTCTTTTTCGTTGTACGTTTCTTCTTTCTCTTCTTCTTTTTTTTGTTCAAGTTTAAAAAAATTGTGTAACTTTTTTTCGGCAAAATGTTCTCTAAATAGTATGTCAAACATTGAAATTGTTAGCGCAAGAAAAGATAAGGTTGGCAGTGGAATTACACTCAAACATGGTGCTAATATACTCGACAAAAGCAAACCTACGATTAAAATTGCAAAAAATATGCTATAATTCCAAGATAACAATTTGTTTTTTAAAATATTTGACTTAATATTAGTATAAAAAATACGTTCAAGATTCAATTTCTCGTATGTTGTCGAATAATCTTCCAAAATTTTCTTTTGCTTGTTATAGAATTCAGCGCGAGTCGTACCATCGTCATTAATAGTCATATCTTCTTTAAAATCTTCAATCCAATTTAAATATCGTTCTTGAGCGTTAATGATATGGTCTATACGTCCCACTTGCTCATTAAGTATTTCAATTTTATTTTCGCATTTACCGAAAACACTCTCATATTTTGAATAGATTATATTAACAATTGCAAAAGGTAAAACAGCTACTGTAGCAACTTGTGCCATTCCGTCAAAGATAATATCCTTCTTGAAAAACGAGAAAATTGCAATGAATAAAAACGAGAGAAAAAAACCTCTTGAAATAGATATATATTTCTGATTCATATCAACCCCTCCAAAACTTTCTTAATTTCTCCATTAACATCGTCCGGTAATTAATGAATGAACTCAAGGTATCAATCCGATAATTGCGCCAACAAGTGCGCTTGTTATAGCGATTTTCCATTCACGGTGCGTTAATTTCTTTTGTTCTTTCTTATATAGCTTTTTCCGGTTAAAATAATCTCTGCCAGGGTGTTTTAGAGTTACAGCTAAAGTCCACCTCTTATGATTCCCATCACCTTTTGCATAAGCTGAATTACTCACATAATCTTTGCGGACAAGATTTTCAACTATTTCACGACATTCATTTTCGTCTAACCCACCAACTTGAACATCTATTTTGACACCTCTCGATTCTTCATTGTCGATTACGTACTGCAATACTTTTTCTTCATTCGCAGATAATGAATTAAACATAACTTTTCAATCCCTCTAAACCCTCTTAATCTCCCCTTCAAACTCGCCCGCTCCCCGGGTAACTTCTCGGCTCTCACCGCCGTCACAAGTCGCTGTAAATTCAACAACTTCTCGAGCAAAGCAAGAACCTTCCCTCTATTATACCACACTTATTCAATATTAACAATAAACTCCCATGACATTGCAATGCATTTTTTGCGCTTGTAAATTCTCAAAGTAACGTCCATAGTGGAAAGGCGGGTGGAATTTAGTGTGGGAAGGATTTTTGCGGTAGAATTAAGTCTGGGAAATTTACTTGCGAAAGGAGCAAGCCATGACTGAAAATAATTCTGCCGCAAAAAAGCATTTAACGCTTAATGACAGGACTGAAATACAGGACTGTTTGTACAAGGGCATGACGTTTAAGGCAATCGGGAAGCTGATTGGCAAAGACCAAACCACGGTATCAAAGGAAGTAAAGAAGCATATGCAGAGCCACATAACGGCGCATTGCCAAGACAAGGAAGCTGTTTGCCCGAAGCTGCTTAGGGCACCGTTTGTTTGCAATCCATGCCAGCAAAGCAGGATTTGCCGTTTGCCGAAGCGATTGTATGCGGCAAAAAGGGCCCAAGCTGAATACGAGGAGCTGCTTGTTGAGGCCCGGAGCGGGATTCCGCTTGGCAAAGAGGAATTTTACGAAGTTGACCGGATCGTGGCGAAAGGAATCAAGAACGGGCAGCATCTTTACCACATTTTACAAACCCACCAGCTTGGCATTGCCCAATCAACCGTATACCGGCACTTGCAGAAAGGATATCTGTCGGTGAGTGCGATTGACTTTCCGCGGGTCGTAAAGTTCAAGCCGAGAAAGCCTAAGCCTGCCGCGTATGTCCCAAAGGCATTGAAAGCCGGCAGGGCATATGAAGATTTTCTTGCCCACATCGCCGAAAACGGGAGCAGCTCTTGGGTTGAAATGGACACAATCACCGGACGGACGGGCGGCAAGGCCATTTTGACGCTTGATTTTACTTTTTGCAATTTCATGGCAGGGATTTTATTGGATAATAAAACTTCCGCCGAGGTTGCAGAAAAAATCACAGCGCTAAAATCCGCGCTTCTTGCCCAAAATTTGCGGTTCGGTGATATATTCCCGCTTTTATTGACCGATAACGGCGGAGAATTTGCTAACGTGTTTGCCATCGAAAACGATGCCGATTCTGAAAAAGAAACCCGTTTGTTTTTCTGTGACCCCTACAAGTCCTGCCAAAAACCAAGGGTTGAGAAAAACCATACGCTTTTCCGGGACATCGTGCCAAAGGGTGAATCGTTTGATGGCTTTACACAGCAAACCGTAAACACAATCTTTTCCCACATCAACAGCGTGAAAAGAAAGATTTATAACGGAAAAACGCCGTTTGAGCTATTCGTGTTTACTTACGGCGAAAAATACGCCGGGGCTTTGGGAATCCGGAAAATCCCCGCAGCCGACGTTATACAATCGCCAAGCCTACTTATTGAATGACATACATCAACAACTAAATGTATAAGGTTAGCCAAGTATAATTTCCCACACTAACGTCTTTTTAAGCAGACCTTACCGTGAGAAACGGGCCCTGAAGGTCTGTTCGCCATGCACTAACATCGCGTTTACAACCCATTTCTTTCATTTTTGCACCATTTTTTTACCGCTTCCAATACTTACTTACACCCATTTCCCCCACTAAAGTCAACACCTTTCAAACTGTGGACGTTACTTTGGGAATTTATATGGCCGAAAAACTATCACTTGATGGCTACTTAAAATTGCTAGGCGCAAAAGACCAATCCTTAGTTAGCATGAACGAAGACAATGTTTTTAGGCTATGCTTAAGCAGTATCGACTCTGATATCGTTGATAAATTTGGTTTAACTTGTGAAGAAGTCGTTAAAC